>CALSRA010000035.1 GCA_943788635.1 uncultured Alphaproteobacteria bacterium
CCTGCCGGCCGGCCAATAACCTGCGCGGATTTGGACCCGGTCCAACCGGCAACGGTATTAACCCAGAACCCGGTCACGAAGTTTTCGTATCCACCCGTTGGACGCCCATCCTTGAACGGTACCCGCACAACCTTATAGCCGGTCGGTTGCGCCGCATTCCAAGAACCGTGCAGGGCGACAAATGCATCGTCGCGCCAATCTTCCGGAAACTGTTCGCTGTTGGCGAAAACAAGGCCAAGCGGCACAGAATGCGACTGAAACAGCACATCAGGGACAATACTCTTCGCAACAAGATCCGGGCGACGATCGGCAAAACCCGGCTGTGGATTTTTCCCGATATAGGCGTAGGGCCACCCAAAGAACTCACCGGCATCAATTCTGGTCAGGTAATCCGGTACAAGGCCGTCCCCCATCCCGTCGCGCTCGTTGACAACAACGTATAACGCGCCTGTAACCGGGTGCACCGCAATCCCGACTGGGTTTCGCAGGCCGGTAGCAAAGGTTCTGCCATTTTTGCCATTCCGGTCAAAACGGGTAACGGTAGCCCTTGGCGACGCCTCCTCGCGAATATTCGAAGCGCTGCCAATTGCGGCAAACACATGCTTTCCGTCTGCACTGAAGGCTATAATTCGCGTCCAGTGGCCACCGGAATCGCCAAACGCGCCCGGCGATGTAATCCGCTCCGCGGCAGTCGTCGCCCGACGCTGACCGGCAAGATACGGAACGCGCCAGATACCACGTAAATCGGCCACATATAAAAAGCCACCATCCAGCGCCAGGCCGTGCGGGCCATCGAGCCCATTGATGAAAGGTGTGATTACGTCGGCCCGACCATCGCCGTCGGTATCGACCAACAGCGTAACTTCATCGATCCGGGACTGCGCCAGAAAGACATCGCCGTTCGGCGCAACCGCCATCCAGCGCGCATGATCAAGCCCTTCAGCAAAAACGGATACAGTATATCCATCCGGCGCTTCAGGGAGCTGACCGGGACCACGCGATATCAACTCAGCCCTGTTGGAGGAACTTTCAGTTTCATAAGGTGCTGGCATATCAGCAGGATCGAGATGAAACACCTGTCCCGGCCTATCCGCAGGGGGGGCCGAAAAAACTGGCAATGCGACACAGATTGCAAGTACAAAAGATACAGAAAACTTCAACGAGCCATCCTCGAGTTTTAATAAAATTTTAAATCTACACTTTAGCGGATTATTAAGCCTCTTCTACCATCCTAACGAGTATACGTGTCATCAACCGAGCAGGAAAATGACATCCCACCTTATTTAGTCTTCGCTTGCGGCATTTCGATAGCAAAGCCTGATTTAAGGTCGGTTGCCGGAATTACCGATGGATAGCATGCAAGATATTCAGGAAGCGGTTTCCTGGCGGAAACGCCCGCGGGTCGACAGCGTTGAATCGCTTCTCGCCCTGGCCCATGACCGATCCCGAACCGGCAAGGAAACGCTTGCCTCTGCCGTTGGCGAATTGTTCGAGGAGCAGTGCGATACGCTAACCGATGTCGAACAGAAAATTATGAACGACATCCTTGCCAGTCTTGTGAAGGATGTCGAAACAACGGTTCGGCAAAAACTCGCTCAGAAACTATCCCGCGTCGATACTGCGCCTCATGACCTCATCATTGAACTCGCAAGCGACCAGATCGAAGTTGCCCTGCCCATCCTGCAGCGGAGCAAGGTCCTTCAGGACCAGGACCTGATCGAGGTTATTCAGCTTCGCACGATGGAACACCATCTGGCCATTTCGATGCGGCCGGGTATCAGCGAAGATGTCACCGATGCGTTGGTAGACACCGAAAATCCGGTGATTATCGCCACGCTGCTGAGCAACAAAAACAGTGCCTTGTCCATGAAATCGCTGGCACACCTTGTCGACATTTCGGAACAGGAAGCAGCCTATCGAAAACCGTTGCTCCGGCGGCGGGAACTCAGCGAGGAAATGGCCCGGAAGATGTATTGGTGGGTCTCGGCAGCCCTGCGCCAGAACATTCTCGGCCGATATGAATTGAGCGTCGACGAATTTGACGATGCGATCGAAAATGCCGTCCAGGACAGTCTTTACGAAAGTGGCCACGCCGCGAAGCCATCAGATGATTCCCTCGCAGCGCTGCTGACGCTTGATGAAGTCGCCCAGCACCGGATGGTCAAGGCGTTGCGCGAAGGCAAGATCCCGATGTTCCAGTCCATGATGTGCCAGGCAACAGGGCTTCCCTTGCCGGAATTCCGCCAAATCATGTTCGAAAAAGGCGGCGAAAACCTTGCAATCGCCTGCCGTTCGGTCGATCTCGCGCCAAATGTTTTTTCAGCGATCTATCGATTACTGCGCGCCGGTGGGCGTGAAACGGTCAGCCTGCCCGTCGGTGACCTGACTCGGATAACCTCGCTGTTCCTGGACGTCGCTCCTGAGCATGCCAGAACGGTAATCCGGCAATGGCGCCGTAACACGAACTATCTCGCCGCCATCGGCCAACTGAAAACGACGGGCAAAGCGGAAAGTTTCTAGTGAATTCTCTGGAATAGTTCTGATTCGCGAGAAATTCTGTATTATGGAGACATCACTCATGTAACTCCGTGCCCTGTGTCATGAATTCGCTTCCACCAATTAACGGTAAGGTCGATGTAGAAGCATTGCTTCGGATGGCTGTCGACCGTTCGGCAGGCGGACGAAGCACCCTTGTGAGAACAATTTCGGAATTTTATCTTGGCGACGAAACCAGTCTGACGTCCCGCGAAATCGCGCTTACTTTCGATATCCTCGACAAACTGATCCATGGCGTGGAAATGCGGGTTCGTCGCGACCTCGCCCAACGTCTTGCCATTCGTCAGGACGTCCCCCGCGAATTAATCGTCACCTTTGCAAATGACCAGATTGATGTCGCATACCCTATCCTCGTAGGAAGCGCGCAGTTGAGTGACGCAGACCTCGTTGCGGTAACCCGCGACAAGGCCACCGCGCACCAGATCGCCATCACCCTGCGCGAACATGTCAGCACTGTGGTATCCGAAGCGCTGGTCGCAACGGACAATGTCGATGTCATCGACTCATTGCTGCGCAATCCCGCAGCGAAACTTTCGGATGCCACGATGACAAATCTTGTCGCGATGTCTCGAAACAAGGCCCCGCTGCGGCGGCCCCTTCTGCAGCGCCCAGACCTGGATCAGGCACTCGCCTGGCAAATGTACGAATGGGTCGGCGAAGCGTTAAAAGGCTTTATTGCAGACAAGTTTCCAGAAGGTATTGACCAGATTGACCAGGAGATCGACAAATCCACGCAAGGTGCCATATCCAGGGCGCAATCATTACCGACCACGCCACAAAAAACGGATCGCGCCGCCAACGTCGTAACCCTTGTTCAATCCCTGCGCGATCAGGATCTCGAAAATTTCGAATCGCAGTTTGCAAAACTCGCCCGCATCGACCCTCTGACCATGCCCATGATCGTCTATAATCCCGGCGGCGAACCATTCGCGATCGCCTGCAAGGCATGTAATTTCTCGACACGCGATTTCGAAGAAATCTGCCGCCTTCTCACCAACGTCCTCTCCGAAGGGCGCGATGACGACATACCGGATATTCCATCGATTCGGGGTTACTATGATCAGCTCGACGCTGGTGCCGCCCGCAAGATCGTCAGTGAGTGGCGTCAGGCCCCGGCAGCAGCATGGCGGAATTCGTCTTAGCACTGGTACTTTGCTGGCTTTGATGTAATTTTTATGGTCCTGCAATCGCAGTACCGCCTTCGACAACCGCAACAGGAATTGGAATGCCACTTCAGGGATTGCCTATCGCATTACTGGGCCTCGTCGCGGTCGCTGCGATCGCTCTGGTCATATCTTTCCGTTTCACACAAAACTGTTCCGGACGAAAGCTGATTACATCCGCGCTGATTTTTCTCGCCATTAGCGCACTGGCCATCGTCACCAATGTGATTCCGGAATGGGCCCACATTGAAACCGAACACGCCGTCGCGCTGCTACTGCGTCAGGTAACCAGTGTCTTGTGGTGGCTGGCACTTGCCAGCATGGCAATCCGGGCAACGGACGTTTTGTTCTGGCGTGGTTTGTTCAGCGACCAGGACATTCCGAAACTCCTGAAGGACGTCCTCGGCGCCGGCTACTATATTGCCGCACTTTTCGCCATCGTTGCCTTCGTATTCGAACAACCGGTGACCGGCCTGCTCGCAACGTCCGGCGTCGTGGCGGTTGTTCTTGGCTTCGCATTGCAGAATACGCTGAGCGACGTTTTCTCCGGTATTGCGCTGAATATAGAACACCCCTACCGACAGGGTGACTGGATACGACTGGACAGCGGGTTCGAAGGTCAAGTGGTCGAGGTCAACTGGCGCGCAACCCATTTGCGCAGCCGGCAGGATTCCGAAATTATCCAACCCAATTCCGGCATGGCAACGGCGCGGATCGTCAATTTTCATTATCCGGATCGTGGCTATGCCTTCAATACTCAGGTCAGGCTCGACTACCGTGTGCCGCCGACCAGGGTAAAAGCCGTTCTGCAGGCAGCAGCAATGGCCTGCGAAGCCGTCAAAAAACACCCGAAGCCAATCGCACGCGTGCTGAGCTTCGAGGATTCCTTCGTCATGTACGATGTGAGGGTTTGGGTTTCCGACTACGGCAAGCATCCCGATCACCGGGACGAAGTACTGACCCGCGTCTGGGAACATTTGCGGTGGGCAGGCATCTCGTTTGCCTTCCCGCAGCGCAACGTCCACCTTTACGACAAGGAAGAGCGCAACGAGCAGAAATCGCTCGCCGTCAGCGAATTGCTGGAACAGATCGACCTGTTCACGTCGCTCCAGACGGAAGAAAAGGATCTTCTTGCGTCACAACTGGAACAGCGCCGCGTGCGCGCGGGGCAGCGGATTGTCGAACAGGGTGCCGAAGGCCAGTCGCTCTATGTCATTGCCGAGGGGTTACTGGAAGTCCGTGTCCGGTTCGAAGAAGACGGTACGGAACACAAGGTCGCGCAGGTCGGTCCGGGCGATTTCTTTGGCGAAATGTCGCTGCTGACCGGTGCACCACGTAGCGCCAGCGTCCTGACGATGACTGATGTCATCGTCTACAAGATTGAAAAAATCCACATCGAATCCATCCTCAAGGCCCGGCCACCAATCGCCGAAACGCTCGTCGAACTCTTGAGCGCGCGACAGGAAGCCACCCAGGCGCTTGCCAATACGCCGAATGCGACAGCCGACGGCGCCATTACGCATCAAGGCTATGCGGAGCAGATGCTTGGTCGGATCCGGGGTTTCTTCCAACTCCATTAGGTTTTGATCGCAACGTTTTATGACGAAGCAGCAACTTGCTTCGGAAGCCTGCTGCCACGATTGATGATCGCCCCTTTAGCTTGCGCTTTCTTCCTCAAGAGAATATTCGGTATCAAATTACCGCATTCAGCGAACACGACCGCCCCGAAGCTCGTTGCAACACCATGGTTTTGGAAGGATGAACATCTTGATCGTCACAAATATGGAAGAAGTCCCGGGTAAAACCGTGGTCCAACATCTGGGCATTGTGCAAGGGAGCACCGTCCAGGCAAAAAATGTTTTCCGCGATATCGGCGCGTCTTTGAAAAACCTCATAGGCGGTGAATTGAAGAGCTACACAAACCTGATGAACGAAGCGCGCCAGGGTGCCATCGACCGCATGAAGCAGGAAGCCGTCGCAATTGGAGCCAATGCTATCCTCAACGTCCGGTTTTCGACCTCAACCATTACGCAGGGCGCGGCAGAGATGCTGGCCTACGGTACGGCGGTAATTGTTGAGGAAAATTCGGATGGATAATACGACGGCACTGCAATTTGCGATAAATTTCGGTTTGCCGGCTGTACTGATTGTCTTTGCCTATTTCATTGGGTCGTTTATCGAGCGGCGGCACTTCAAGAAAATCATTAAAAAGGAACATGAACACCGCGACATAATGGCCTTCTCTATCCGTCGCATTCCAGACGACATGGCATTAACAAACCCCGTACTGGTTTGCGGTAGCGCCGTTATATCTGTTGATTATTTCAAGAAATTTGCAGCGAGTCTCCGCAACATTATCGGCGGCAGAATGGGCACCTATGAATCCCTGCTGGAAAGGGCACGCCGCGAAGCCGTGATTCGAATGAAGGACGACGCCAGACGCAATGGCAGCGACATCGTGCTGAATGTGAAATTTGAAACGGTCCGGATCCAGGCCGGCGGCGGTTCGGCAACAGTATGTGTCGAGGCAAGTGCATATGGTACCGCCTATGGCTTAAGTCGTATCGGTGCCGAAGTACACTAATCCCAAGGTTCCGGAGGGAATCAGCTCCGGACATGAACACCCCCTGGTGGATGCAGCCAAATCACTGACTGCTGTCTTCGCAATAATTCTTGTCGTTCTATTCGGCTCCTATGTTCTGGCCCGCCTCGCAATCCCATTCATACCGTTTGCCTGGGAACTTAAAATGACCCCCGGGGAGCTTAACGCGAATGAAGCCCTTTCCGCGGAGGCCCTGGACCGGCAGCGCTATCTGCAATCCCTGGCGGACAAAATCGCCAAGGCTAGCGACTTGCCCGACGAGATGATCATAACTGTCCATTATGTAGAGGATGATACGGTCAATGCATTCGCAACATTGGGCGGACATGTTTTTGTCTTCGAAGGCATTTGGAAAATTCTCGATACAGAAAATGCCATGTCCATGCTGCTCGCCCATGAAATAGCCCATATCAAAAACCGCGACCCAATTCGCAGCGCCGGAAGTGGTGTACTGGCGGCTATCGCCAGCGGCGTATTAGTGGGAACCGATGGTTTCCTGGCTAGCATTTTTGGCGGTGCCAATCTGCTGACGGCCATGAGTTTCAGTCGGCAACAGGAAATGCAGGCGGATGACGACGCGGCAAGCGCTGTCGCCAGTCTCTATGGCCATCTGAATGGCACAGGAAGCCTGTTCACCGCCCTTTTAGCCGAAACCAAAGACAAATCCCGTTTACCGGAATTTCTCGAAAGCCACCCTGATTTGCAAGCCCGCATAGAACGCCATGCGCTTCGCGGCAGGAAATTCAGCGGCAAGCTCGAGGGCGAAACAACACCATTGCCGTAACGTCCGGTACTGAACCCGACAGAATCAATCTGAATTGAGGACCGCAACCCCGGGGAGTTCCCGTCCTTCCAACCATTCCAGGAAGGCGCCACCGGCTGTCGAGACATAGCTGAAAGTTTCGGCAACGCCGGCATGCGCCAATGCGGCAACCGTATCGCCACCCCCCGCAACCGTGGTCAATTTTCCTGCCGTCGTCAGGCGCGCCGCCGCCTGCGCTACGGCCACAGTCGCCGTGTCAAAGGGTGGCACCTCGAAAGCGCCGAGCGGGCCGTTCCAGACCAGGGTTCGGCATTTCGCGAGTTGCGCCTCGATTGCGGCGATGCTTTGCGGGCCGAAATCGAGAACCATCCGGTCATCCGGCACTGCGCCAATCGGCACGATTTCACTCGCCGCACCTTCTTTGAACTCCGCCGCGACAGCAGCATCAACCGGCAGCACGATCGTACAATTCGACGCAGCGGCCTTGGCCAGGATATCGCGCGCGGTGTCTGCCAAATCCTTTTCGCACAGGCTGGCACCGACCGCGACACCCTGCGCGAACAGAAACGTATTCGCCATCCCGCCACCGATGATTAGTGTATCGACCTTGCTGACAAGGTGCCCCAGAACATCCAGCTTGCTCGAAACTTTCGCCCCGCCGACAATTGCCGCAAGCGGCCGTGCGGGGTTGTCCAGTGCCGCCCCCAATGCCTTCAGTTCCGCTTCCATGTTTCGCCCGGCCGCAGCCGGAAGCAAATGGGCAATCGCCTCGATTGAGGCATGCGCACGATGTGAGGCGGAAAAAGCATCATCGACATAAACATCGCCCAATGCCGCCAGCCCCGCAGCGAAATCGGCATCGTTTGATTCTTCACCTTTGTGGAAGCGCAGGTTTTCCAGAAGCAACACCCCATCGGATGCCAGTGCATCCACTGCGGCCCTGGCCGGCGCGCCAATGCAGTCTTCGGCAAAGGCGACCGCACGTCCCCCAAGAGATTTCGACAGTGCCGCCGCGACGGGACGCAGCGACATTTCTGGCACAACTGTCCCTTTCGGCCTTCCGAAATGCGACATCACGACGACTTTGGCGCCTTTTGCCGTCAGCGTCTCGATTGTCGGCGCAAGACGGTCCAGACGCGTTGCATCGGTGACCTGACCGTCACGCATGGGAACATTAAGATCGCCGCGCACGAGGACGCAACGGCCGGCAACGTCGATATCATCCAGAGTCTTGAACATGTTTCGTCCGTATTTTCAAATGTTTCAGGTTCTGCGCTTTCTAGCACGTGCACGTTAAAACGCGACAGGGTATCCTGTGCAGAAATTCGTCTGGTGGACTAATTTCATGATCAACGACACGCAACATGCCGAACTGGCCCAGTGGCTGAAGGTAACCGAGGATATCTCACCGGAAGAGGATGAGATTGTCGGGACTCTGAAAACGCTGGAGTATTATATTAAGTGCTGGGGCCCGCCGCAGGAAAGTGCCGCGCTGTAAAGCGGCGCGTCTCTATCCATCTGGCGTGGGAATGGCTATGCCTTCTGGGTCGCCGATTTTGGCGAGGTCAGGGCAGCAGCCGTCTTCTGATATACAGCGAAACGGAAAAAACGTTGGACGACCGCGAAAAACATATGGAAGCACTGCGCCGGACGGGGTTCTGGGGGCGTGCGGCAGCAGGGTGCCTGATCATGGCACAGGAAACCGGTCGAATTCTAATTCCGCACCGGTCCGAACATTGTCAGCAGCCGAATACCTGGGGCACCTGGGGTGGCGCGCTGGATCACGGCGAGTCGCCGGAAGAAGCCGTCTTGCGCGAGTTGTCGGAGGAAGCAGGATTCGACACACCGCTGGAAACGATCCCCCTATACGTATTCCGACACGAATCCGGTTTCCAGTACCACAATTATCTGATCACCACGGCACGGGAGTTCGAGCCGAGGATCAACTGGGAAACGCAGGCATTTGACTGGTTCGAGTTCGGCAACTGGCCGGAACCCGCTCATTTCGGTCTCACAGCCTTGCTTGAGGATATCGAGAGCGTCGAAACGCTCGCAAAAATGGCCGCGGCGGCAAACAAGCCAGGTTAGCGACCCTCGCCTCTTTTCATCGGGCGCATCAGCATCAACCCGACAACGAGGGCTGGCACGGCACAAACGATAAAACCAATCCGGTAACTGCCGGTCACGCCAAGCAGTGTCGAATACAGCAAGGGCAGCGTTAGCCCACCAAACTGCCCAAAAGACAGCACGCCACCGGTCACCGCCCCGCGCATCGAATCCGGCGCGAGCCGCACGGCCTCGGCCAGCAGCACGCCATGCCAGGAAAACACCGTGGCGCTGACACCACCGGCAACCAACGTAATCAGCAATGTTGACCAGCTCTCATCGAACAGGCCGGTCAACCCGACAGTCGCCGCCATGGCCAGGGCCAGTACGGCCAGCATCACACGTGGCGAAACATAACTGCTGCTGAGCCAGCCCCAGAAGATACGACCCAGCACGGCGACCGATGTCGCCATTGCGAAGATCTGCCCGGCCTCCTTCAGGCTATAATCGAGATGCGTCAGGTAGATGACAAAATACGCGGTGAATGTCGCCTGCAATCCAACAAAAGCGAAACAGCCAAAGGCCAGCCCACGAAGCTCTGGTTTGCCCAGAACCAGCGTCATCGTTCCCTTGAAATCCGAGAGCCGGAATTTCCGGGTCATATCCTTGTCGCTGTCGAATTCACTACGCAGTGGTTCCAGCATGATCGCGAAGACAACGCAGGACGCCCCGATGATCAGCAGCGTGTCGCGCCAATCAAACCGGTCCGTCAGATACGGCCCCAGCAAACCAGCAATCAACAAGCCTGCCGGTACGGCTGTCTGCTTGATGGAAAACACCAGCGGTGCACGCCCGGGTGGCGAATAACGGCCAAGCAAATGTGAACTTGCGGGGGTGGAAAATGCCGATCCCCCAATGACGATGGCCGAAAGGGCAATGACCGGGATCAGCCCGGGTGTCGCCAGCGCCAGACCAATCCCCATCAACACCAGAGTCACCTGGCTCATCCGCAAGGCGCCATAGCGCACGATGATGCTGCCACAGCCCACCTGAACGACCAGCGATGTTGCAGCGATCATGCCAATATAGATGCCGAGCCAGGATGGATCGATATTCAGGTCAACGAGAATGACCGGTGCCAGCACGGCCGGCAGGACCTTGCCCAGTGCGATAAAGGTCTGTTGCACAAACATCGATCCAAGGGCGAGCAGAAGCCACTTCATTGCCGATCGGTCTCCGCCACCATCACGATGTTCACCACGTATTTATCCTGCGACTACGAAAGCCTCGTCAGGCCGATTTCGACTTGATGGAAACTTCGCCCATACGATCCGGATGGGCACGGTCATACTGTACCGGCATATAAGGCCGGGGCGCGCCCAGTTCGTGCGCCGCATGCCATGCCCAGCGCGGATTATACAAAAACCCGCGGGCCAGTGCGACCATGTCCGCATGCCCGTCCTGCAGGATTTCTTCCGCCTGGCGCGGTTCGGTGATCATCCCGACCGCCATTGTCAGCATGCCGGTTTTCTTGCGAATTTCCGAAGCGAACGGCACCTGATAGCCCGGCTTCACATCGATCTGCTGCAAGGGTGACATGGCGCCGCTGGACGCGACAACATAATCGCAGCCGCGCTCCTTCAGCATCGCGCAGAATGCCACCGTGTCTTCCAGCGTCATTCCGCCCTCGATCCAGTCGATGGCAGAAACCCTAACCCCCAGCGGCTTGTCATCCGGCCAGGCGGCGCGTACCGCCTCAAATACTTCCAGCGGGTAACGGGCGCGATTGGCGATGTCGCCGCCATACATATCGTTGCGCTTGTTACCGATCGGGGACAGGAAGGTACTGAGCAGATAACCATGCGCTGCGTGCAGTTCGATCATGTCGAAACCCAGGCGGTCCGACCGGATCGTGGAATCGACAAACGCCTGCTTGACCTGCGCCATAGCTTCTTCGTCAAGCGCCTTCGGGGTCGGCCAATGATCATCAAACGGCACCGCCGAAGGCGCCACCGTCTGCCACGCCCGGTCACCTTCCAACCGCGGCCCGCGGCCATGGAACGGTGCATGAGACGATGCCTTACGGCCGGCATGGGCAAGCTGGATACCAAGCGGCGCCGAACCATGCAGTCGGCTGGCATCAATAACATGCCGAAGGGCAGCCTCGGTCTCGTCATCGTACAGGCCAAGACATTCCTGCGTGATCCGGCCTCGCGGCTCAACAGCAGCCGCCTCGGAAATGAAAAGCCCGACACCGGAATAGGCATATTGTGAAATATGCTGCAGGTGCCAATCGGTCGCACAGCCTTCCCGTGCGGAATACTGGCACATGGGTGATACGATGACCCTGTTTGGTAACGTGAGGCCCCGCATCTGCAGCGGGCTGAACATCACAGTCGACATTTCAATTTTCCTTCCCGGAATACTTCTTCTTGTATCGCTAAACGCTATCAGGACTCGTCTTCCGGCTGCAAGCTGGAGACAAGAACGCTGCACGGTGAAACTGCCAACAGGTTCTTGGATGTCGATTTGCGCCACCAGCGTTCAATCGTGTTGCGACGACGATGCCCGACAACAATCAGGTCAGCGCCAATTTCGCGGGCGGTCATCGCAATTTCATCAACCGGGTCGCGATATCCAAGACGCCCTTCCGCCTTGATACCCCGCTGACGCAACCGTTCAATGCCATCCTGCAGAAACGCATGAATTTCACGCTGTTCCTCCGTCACAAGATCCGCCGGGTTGATCCCGCCGGCAATCGGCATCGCCGAAGAGGACGTAATGACCGCAAGCAGGTAAACTTCCGCGTTGCAAAACTGTGCCAGCTCCGCGCCTTGACGCAGGGCGGCCCGGTATTCGGGGCTCCCGTCATATGCAAGAAGGATTTTCTTAAACATCTTTCTTCCGCCCGGCCCGTTGCAAAATCCAGGTTGGAATCAACGCACATACAAAGACGAATGATATGAACAGGAACCCGTCCTGAAACCCCTGTGTCGCCGCCTGCGCCTCGATAACTTCACCAAGGTAATGCAACGCACCCGATTCATGCAAAGCAGACGGCACCCCGCTTTCATCCAGCAAGACCTCCACCGAATCCAGGAATTCACGCACCGCAGGATTATCCGCCGTCTGCGTCGCCGTCAGGGCATCGCTGTGGAATTCCGTTCGTTGCGCCATAAACAGAACCAGCGAATTAATCCCGATGGAACCGCCGAGTTGGCGCATGAAATTCAGCGTACCCGAACCGCGCTGCAGCTGATCAGGGCTCAGGGTCCTCATCGCACTCGATACAAGTGGCGGCATGATCAATGCCATCCCCAGACGGCCGACCATCGTGAACCCGGCAATGAGCCAAAAGGAGGTATTGGTATCGGCACTGGACAGCAGCCCGGTGCCGAGCGCGAAACAAAGCAGGCCGAACATGATCGGGATATAGGCCGGCACCCGATCCGCGACGCGACCGGAAATCGGGAACATGATCATGAGCATAATGCCCGCCGGCACCAGCACTGCGCCGGCCGCCGTCGCCGAATACCCCTGCACGGTCTGCACGAAAACCGGAATCGCATAGCTCGACGCCATATTGCCGAAGCCGAACACAATCCCGACCAGAACTGCCGACGCAAAACCCGCGTTTCGGAACAGACTCATATCCAGCAGGGGCGCGGCATTGTGGAGCTGCAGCGTAATGAACATGGCTGTCGCGGAAACACCGATAATCACGCGGATCAATATGTCGTTCGACGTCCAGCCATATCGCTGCCCATCCGCCATGGCGGATAACAGGGCGATCAGGGCGATGGCCAATGTAATGAAACCAAACCAGTCGAAGGGCGGCAGGCGGCGAAACGTCATGCGACCCGGCATCAGGATCGCACCGAAGACGAAGGCCAGCGCCGTGAGCGGCAGCGGGATATAGAAAATCGCGCGCCAGGAAAATGAATCGATTGCGATTCCGCCCACCAGAGGTCCCAGCCCGGGCGCGAGCATAATCGCCATGCCGTACATACCCATCGCCAGGCCACGCTGGTTCCCGGGAAACACCTGGAACAGCACAACCATGATCAGCGGCTGACTGACCCCGGCGGAAAAGCCCTGCAGAATGCGGCCGACAATAATAAAATCGAAACTCGGACTACTGGCGGCGATTGCCGTTCCGACAAAGAACACTAGAATAATCAGCAGGAAGGTCATGCGCTGGCCGAACGCCTCGACCAGCCAGTTGTTCAGCAACTGGCTTAATGTCATCGTCGCGATGAAGGCGGTCGCCATCCACTGCGCGCGATCCTGCCCGATGCCATAGGCGCCCATGACACTGGGCACCGCGACATTGACGATCGTCACCGACAGCACCATCGACATGACGCCCAGCATGCCGGCGGCTGTCACCAGATAGCGGTATTTTGGACCGAACTGTTCGAACCGGTGTTCGATGGAATCAGGGACGACCTGCGCTTCCGCCACGAATTATCCCTTCAGTCCGTCGCGGCCAGGAGTTGCCCGATGGCGCGCCTACTTGTCACGGATGTCGATATTGATTTCGACCATCATCCCGGGCCGGAGCTTGCGGTCCTTCTGATCAATCGCAATTCGAACGGGAAGCCGCTGCGTAATCTTGGTGAAATTACCACTCGGGTTCGGACTTGGCAGCAGGGCGAATTCTGCCGTCGTCGAATTGCCGATCGCAATGACATGCCCGATGAAATCCGGCTCGGCACCGCCATCATACGGCGCGTCGACGCCAAACAGACCCAGAATTCCGTCCATCATCCCAGGACCTGGATAAGCATCGACCGCAACCTCGACCCGTTGCCCGATACGCAGTTTGCGAACCTCTGTTTCTTTCACGTTCGCTTCAACCCAGACGGTCTCCGGGTCATGCATCAGCACCAGGCGCTGCCCGGGGGTTACGTATTCGCCCATATCAACGAATGTCTTGTCTATGACACCGGTTACCGGCGTCCGGATGTTCCGGTCGGCGAGGTCCAGTTTCTGCCGCGCAAGTTGGGCACGTAATTCGCTTTCCTGGAACTGAAGTTTCGCTATTTCACTATCCAGAACGTCGAGTTGCGTGCGTTCCGCCTGCGCCTCCAGCAGCTTGTTCCGTGCTGCCTGTACTTCCGCAACAGCGGTGCGGTGTTCTCCGGAAAGCTGCTGTTCGCGTGCCACGGCCTCGTCATACTGCTTCCGGGCGATAATCTTTTTCTCAAACAGGGATTTCGACCGCTGGAATTCAGATTGTGCCAGTTGCAACTGCGGCTTCAGCGAGGACAGTTCCGCTTCCGCGGTCCCCAACAATGCTCGCTGGGTGCTGTACCGGCTGCTGGTCTGAATATCGACCAGCCTTTTTTCGGCGATCAGGCGCTGCCGATCGGCTTCCACGCCCAGTATCCGCGCTTCCAGTTGATCCACCAGCAGCTTTGATTCCCGGGAGTCGATTACGACGATGACCTGTCCTCTTTTGGTATCGTCGCCTTCCGTCACGTGGACACGGTCAACCCACCCTGCCACGCGGCTGCTCACCGTAATCAGGTTGCTGCCGATCCGTGCATCATATTCGTACACATGCGTGAACCGGGACACGATTTCGTTTACGCTCAGGTATCCGCCAATACCAAGAACCGGTATCAGGATCAGGTATCGGGTCCATCCACGTTTGCGGCGCGCATGTTGTTGCGGCGCCTCCGCCTGATCAGAGGTTTTTTCATCCGAATTTTCATTTTCGGTATCGGGCAATCTGTAAACTCCCTCTTGAGGCGCACATTCTGATCGCTAGACTGACGCGCACGGCTGCCTGAACAGCAATCCGCGAAAACCACCATATGGCGGCCAGCCGGGCCGTCACTTATCTCATATTCTCAACTACCGGAACGCGCCGGATACCGGGTGGCGCACCGTCGCGTCCGAAAATTCCGATCAGGAATTGAACGAAACCGGTCGCGCGATCATAAAACTTACATAATTGCATGAATTTATCAATATTGTGGGCATCCATTCAGCAGGTCCGCACGCCACAATGTTGCACATAAACCGGGCCCAACAACCTAGCATCGCTCGGGAAAACATGAAATTATTGCCGGATGGCCGAACGATCAAAACCTGTTGTTCAGGATGAAACCCTCCGTCTGATTCTATCGAGTCAGGAAGAGGGCTATATCCAGAAACGCCGGGCGTCAGCGCGTAAAGCGCTGATTTTCTGGTCCATACTGGCATTGATTGGCGGCATCGGCGTCGCCATTTTTGGCATCCAAATGGATGAATACCAAAACGTCGTCGCAACGGGTGTCATTCCAGAGGACTACTATACGGCCTTTTTCAGCCTGTCCGGGGCGATTGTACTGATGGCCATAGCGCTTCTGAAACTGCCGTTAACAATCCTGGCATGTCGGAAATACCGCCGCTATGACGAAGAACATGCTGCCTTTCTTGGCAAATACGACCGGAAAGCCTGACCCGCATCCAACCCCGATGAATTTTTGTTGCGGCTGATTTCGCCCTGATCAAAACAGTATCTGCGCGCCGAAGTTCCGTTTGGGATCCAGTTCTCTGGGAATATTGTTAATCGGCACTGCGTAATCGGAGCGGTCGCAAGGCAGGAATTTTCCGCTGCCCGGTTCTGCATTGAATTCGCCCTCGTCGACGACAACGCGCCCACGACTCAGGACCGTCACCGGCCACCCTTTCAGCACCATCCCCTCATACGGCGTATAGCCTGTATTATCATGCATCATTTCGGCATTCAGCGTGACTTCGCGTTCCGGGTCCCAGATTGCAATATCCGCGTCGGACCCAACGGCGATGGTGCCCTTGCGGGGATACAAGCCGTACAGCTTTGCAGCCGCGGTCGCGGTCAGGTCGACGAAACGCTGCAGATCGATCCTGCCTTTGCCAACCCCTTCGGAAAACAGCAACGGCATGCGGGTTTCGATACCAGGTAGCCCGTTGGCAATTTCCTTGAAGGATGCGTTCGGTCCTGCCTTCAGTTTTCCTGTTTCGTCAAACCGGTACGGCGCGTGATCGGACGAAATCACCTGGAACACCCCGGTCTGCAATCCGCGCCAGATCGCCTCCTGCCCGGCGACGTCACGCGGCGGCGGACTGCAGCAATACATCGCACCGTCCATGCCATCGCGGTCGAGGTCGTCAATCGTCAGAAACAGGTATTGCGGACAGGTTTCGCCATAGACTTTTAGCCCCTTCGCCTGTGCCATCCGGATTTCCTCCATCGCCTCCTCCGCAGAGACATGGACAATCAGCATCGGCGTATCGACCAGTCGTCCCAGCGCAATTGCCCTGTGGGTTGCTTCGCCTTCTGCGATTTCTGCGTGACTGATACCGTGGAATTTCGGCGCACGATTACCGCCGTCCAGCAGCCGGTTGGTCAACCAGCGAATCATGTCCCAATTTTCGGCATGCACCATGGTCATCGCGCCCTCACGCCGCGCCGCGGTCAGGACATCAAGCATCTGATAATCGTTCAGCTTCGTGCCTTCATAGGTCATGTAGACCTTGAACGAGGTATAGCCGTCCCGGACCAGCGCCGGGAGTTCCTGCCCGAGAACATGCTCGGTCGGATCGGCGATAATCATGTGAATGGCAAAGTCGACGACGGCCTTGGCATCCCCGAGCGCCCGGTAATCGTCAACGACCTGTCGCAGCGACTCGCCACGGTTCTGTATGGCAAAGGGAATTATCGTTGTGGTTCCGCCGAACACAGCCGCCGTCGTCCCGCTGCGGAAATCATCCGCAGACATAATCCCCATCCCGGAAACCTGTTCGATATGACAGTGGCTATCGATTCCCCCTGGCAGCAACAGCTTGTCTCGGGCATCAATTTCACGCTCCCCGGGATCGAGTGCTGCCCCCAGTGCCGCCACGCGCCCGTCAAGAATGCCCACATCGCACGGGACCGTATCGGTCGCGGTCACGACCGTTCCACCGCGAATGACCAGATCGTATTTCGCCATCTTGCCTCTCCCTGCCATATCTGCTGCGTTGTCTCCGCAACGGAACACAGGGCAGAAAAGATATCTGCCGTCCTTCAGGGAGACGACACCATGCTACCGGATTTTACGGACGCCGCCACCGACGAAACATTTCATCACGTTCTTGGATACCGGGTCACGGAATTGCGCAGCGGCTACGCGCGGATGGATATGGACGTGCAGGACCGCCACCGGAACAATGGCGACTACGTTCATGGCGGCGTCCTGATGACCTTGCTGGATGTTGTAGCCCTCAGGGCTGGCGCCTTCGACTACCCGCAGCCCAGACAGATACTGACGCTGAACCTGTCGACGAATTTCATCAGTGCTGCCATGGGCGATACACTTGTCGCCGAAGGGTTTCTGCAAAGGGCCGGCAAATCAATCTATTTTGCTGACTCCAAGGTAAGCGATGGGAAGACGGGTGAAGTCTTCGCAACGGCGCAGGGAACGTTCCGATTTCGTCTGGCAAAAACCAGCTAGCTAACTGTCCCGCCCATCAACGCAACATTTCCATGCAAGTGCAGAACCTGCATGGCCAATCCCGCATCCGCGAACCACGCGCCGTATTCCGCTAAACTGGCCGGTCGGTTATCGGTGCCGAGATCCGTCAGATACGCGTCGTAATCCGGCGCGCTGCGCATCGCGGATCCATATGTCCGTTCGATCCTCGCCCAGATATCGCCCTGTAGCGGGAACAATCCCGGTTCGGTCAGCCGCAGCCGGTCGTACAACAGAAAATACCCGCCTGATGCCAGGTTCTTCGCCACCCACTGGATAACCGACTGTTTTGCCGTGTCCGGCAAATCGTGAAATGTCAGCGCCGTATAAATCACGCGGTACGGCCCGCCGGGCGGGTTGATCTGCCCGATTTTTTCCAGGTCCCCCCCGACCCCCGAAAAGGTCCCGGCATAACCCGCGAGATTTGTTTCTGCGGCGGCAAGCGCGTCCCCGTTTCTGTCGACCCCCGTGATCGACAGGCCTGGTTGTTTCTCCAGGATCAGATGCGCGACATATCCGACGCCACAGCCAAGATCGAGGATATCGTCACCTTTCCCGGAACGGGCGGCAACAATACTTGCCAGAATATCCAACTGCTCGGCCCGGGTCGGATGGCGTTGTACGGGATCGTCCAAAATTTCCCCTCCAAAGGTAATTATCGCAACCAGTTCACACGGATTCACCGGATTAGTACGAATTATTATGTTTTTATAGTGAATTTACGTTAACGATTTGGTAAGCGCGTTCAATTTACATTAAGATTCGGACAAGGATACTAATTCAACAAGATTAGGCAGCTTCATGCTGCACTAATCTCGGGAATGACCAATGAACAGGATGGCACCTTCCGAATTTGACGGCGAAAAATTGTTCGCGCTTGCGCGTGACAAAACGCCCGACGCGCAAAAAGCGCTGGCGGAAGCTTTGGGGAAACTGCCTTTTTCCCGCGACGGCTCCATGACCGAACGCGAACGAAGCCTGATGTTCGATATTCTGGGCCATCTGGTTCACGAGACGGAAATGTCCGTTCGCCGGACCGTCAGTTCATGCCTGGCCGAATTGCCGGATGCGCCTCGTGACCTGATCCGACTATTGGCGAACGATAATATTGAAATCGCCTACCCTCTTTTGACCGGCAGCGGCGTGCTGCAGGACGAAGATCTGGTGGAGATTATCCGGCACCGGACGCAGGAACATCAGCTCGCGGTGTCCATTCGGCAAAACCTCAACGAGGATGTTGCAGAAGCACTGGTTGAAACCGGAAATGAAAGCGTTATCCGGTCGCTGCTGAAAAACACGGATGCAAAGATTTCCCGCGCGACAATGGAGTACCTGGTAGAGCAATCGCAGCGGGTTGATTCATTTCAGGAACCGATCCTGCGCCGGCGCGATGTTGACCCGGAACTGGTCAAGCGCATGTTCACCTGGGTGTCCACCGTCCTGCGTCAGGTTATCGTCGACGACTGGGAATTCGACGTTTCCACGATTGATGGATTGCTGGAGCGTGCCACTGTCCGCGAGGTTCAGGGTGCGGCTTATGACGCACGGGAACTATCGAAATCCCAGCAACTGGCGAATAACCTTAAATCTGTCGGCAAGATGACTCCGGAAACCATGCTGAAGGTTCTCCGCGAGGGCGAAGTCGCATTGTTCATCGCCATGTTCACCAAATTTACCGGACTGGACGAAACCTTTGTCCGACGCATGCTGTTCGAGCATGACGGCAACGCGCTGGCGATCACCTGCAAGGCAGGCGGTATCGGTAAGGCGATATTTGCATCGATATTCGCGCTCACCCGGCAAGGACGGAAGCTGACGGAAGAAGAAATCTCCAAGGAAACGCGCAAATGCCTGGCGGTCTTCAACAAGACGACCCAGGATTCAGCAATGGATACCGTTCGACGATGGCAGGCCAACAGTGCGTCGCCTCTGGCCCGTAACAGCTAGAAGGCGGGAAATATGCCGGACGCGCCACGCGAACAGAAAGTTGTCGGATTAAATCGTCCTGTTGACGACAAGGAAATCGCTGCGATTGCCGTCGGCAAGGCGGCAGCGGCAGAACACCGGCTGTACAACCTGTCACGGCTGGTATCGGCCTGGATTTGGGAAACCGATGCCGAATTCCGGCTGACCAATGTCTCCTACCGCGTCTTCGACATTCTGGGCATTCATCCGCAGGAGCTGATCGGACGCAGACTTGGCGAAATCGGCGCATTCATAACGCTGGAAGACTTTCCCGAAGGCGGCGAAAGCCAATCCACCTTCCGCGATGTTTTCTTTTAAGCCGCTGCCCGGGATGGCCAGAAACACCTGTTCCTTGTCAGCGGCCTGCCCGTCTACGATCAGGATTCAGGCGATTTCCAGGGCATGCAGGGAATTGCCGAAGACGTGACCCGCCACCCCCGCGCCGACGCGGAATTCGAAAAACTGTTCGCCGCGCTGGAAGACAGCCTGATCATGGTCATGATCGCCAACTCCGAAGGCGAAATCGAATACGCGAACACAAAATTCCAGGAAGCCACCGGCTATAATCTGGATGAACTGAAACAAATCGCCCCGGAATCTCTCGTCGAGATTGCGAAAGACAAAAATGACGCGCGATGGGAAACGCTGCGCGACGGCACTGAATGGCGCGGCGAATCCCATTATCGGCGCAAGAACGGCGCACTGTTCCCCGTGATAGAGACAATTTCGCCGATACCGGCAATTGATGGCGGCGTCGACCGGATTTTATGGGTCGTCGAGGATGAAACAGCCCAGCGGGTATACCGAAAGCACCTTTCTACACGAGCGGATCCGGGGCTGTTTACCGACATGCCGAGCCGAATCCGCAATGCTGTCTTCCTTGTCCTGTCCAGCGACAACTCCCTGATCACCAAATTGCAGATGGAAAACCTCGCGCTTGGCGACGCCATGAACCGGTTACCAATCGGAGTCATCGTCGTTGACGCCTTCAGCCGCCCGCTACGCATGAACCGCTCCGCGCGCGCGATCATCGAAACGGATGATGGGCTGGCCTTGGGAAGGGATGGATTGCACGGTACGGTGGACGGTCAGGCTGTCAGAATGCGCGATATAATCTGGCGAACCGGACGCGCCGCCAGCTCGAAAAAGAAAACTGACAGCAGCGGCGCAATCGCACTTGAGCGGCCATCGGGTTATCGGCCGCTCTCTGTCGTCGTCACGCCGTTGCGTACCGAGTCACACTATTTCGACAAGGACCGGCCCGCAGCGCTGATCTTTGTCAGCGATCCGGAAACACATCCGGACATAGACGAAAACCGGTTGAGCAGCCTGTATGGCCTAACGCGGGCGGAAGCCCGCCTCGCCGCTTTGCTGGCACAGGATCTCAGCCTTGCCGACGCTGCCGACGAACTGGACGTCAGCCAGCATACCGTCCGGACCCACGTCAAACGTATCTTCTCAAAAACGACAACCGAGCGGCAGTCTGGTCTGATCCGGTTACTGCTCAGCGGGCCCGAACAAATCAGCCACGAATAATAGCGCCTTCTGCTTGACAGGCATAAGCCATGAATGGCTTCCTTTCATTCATGGATGAACAGCAACGTCAGGCGCCTATTGATGAGCAATCAGGATAATCTTGATCCCCAAGCCATGGCACGTGCCTTTGGGCTGGACCGTCTGGCGGAAAATTTCCCAGAAGACATCGAACATTCGGCAACGTTCTCGAAGTCGCTTGCCGATGGTCTTCCGAGCGACCTGACCCCTGCGGAGGAACCAGCGCATGTCTTTCGTTGCACGCAGCCGGACACCGCAGAATGACGGAGTTCGCCACGCTTAGCATCGCCGCAGCCGCGAAGCTGATCCGCAATCGGGATATTTCGCCGATCGAATACACACAGGCGCTGCTCGACCGGGTCAGCGCCCATGACGCAAAGATAAACGCCTTCATCCGCATCATGCCGGAAGAAGCGCTGGCGGAAGCCAGAACCGCAGAAACGGAGATTGCCGCCGGAAACTGGCGCGGACCGCTGCACGGCGTTCCCTATGCCCTTAAGGACATCGTTGATGTCGACGGTGTCCCGACAACCTGCCATTCCAAAATAATGGCCGACAATGTCGCCACGGCGGATGCAGAAGTCACCCGACGGCTGAAAGCGGCAGGCGGCGTCCTGATCGGCAAGACATCGACACATGAATTCGCCATCGGCGGCCCCTCCTTCGACCTGCCATGGCCACCCGCGCGAAATCCCTGGAATCCAGATCATTTCACTGGCGGTTCCTCAAGTGGGTCCGGCGCGGCGCTTGCCGCCGGCTTCGTCCCCGCGGCAATCGGTACCGATACCGGCGGTTCGGTCCGAAATCCGGCCTCGTTCTGCGGTATCGTTGGAATGAAAGCCACCTACGGCAGGGTCAGCCGGCGCGGTGTCTTTCCACTGTCCTTCTCACTGGATCACGTCGGGCCAATGACCCGCGGCGTGGAAGACAACGCCATCATGATGAATGCCATCGCAGGGCATGACGCCGCCGACCCAGGCAGTGCGCCCGTTGAATCGCTGGATTTCACGTCCCTGTTGGGGCGGGATATCCAGGGCATGCGCATCGGCGTCATCCGTCATTTCTACAACCGGGATCACGTCGCCGACCCGGAGATGGGACAGGGAATAGAGCGGGCAATTGATGTCTTGCGCGGACTTGGCGCGGAGATCAGCGAGATCGAACTTTCGCCCCTGCGGGAATATGCGGCAGCCAACCGGGTAATCCTGTTGTCCGAGGCCTTTGCAATTCATGAAAAATGGTTCAAGGAGCGGCCCCAGGATTATGGCGAACTGGCCCGCAAGCGAATTATCGGCGGCGCATTTATCCGCGCTGCAGACTATGTGAATGCGACCCGGACCAAGACGCGACTGGTCGCGGAACTCGCCGACAAAATGCGGGACATCGATGTCGCCGTCACGGCGTCGAGCATGGATCCGCCGAACCGGCTCGACGATCCGGATGGGCTGGAAGCCAACTATGGGCGGCAGGCGCGCGCGCCGTTCAATCTGACCGGTGTCCCCGCCATCGCCGTGCCGACCGGCCTGTCCAATTCCGGCTTGCCACTTTCAATGCAAATCGTCGGCAAACCATTCGACGAGGCCAGAGTCTATCAGGTCGCCCATGCCTATGAGCAGGCGACGGGATTCGGCGCACAAATTCCGAACCTCGACTGAGGAAGAATCCGTTCATGCCCGAAACGCTCCAACAATCGCTTGTCGACATCGCATCAGATTTGCGCAGCGGCAAGGTCACCGCAACCGCCCTGGCAGAAGAAGCAAACGCCAATAATCAGTCGCGCGGGCCAGTACTTGGCGCCTACAAGACCCGTGACCCGGAACGATTTTTAGCCGAAGCGCGCGCCGCAGATGCGGCCTTCGCCGCCGGGCTTGATTTTGGCCCTCTGCAGGGCATCCCGGTTTCCGTGAAAGACCTGTACGGAGTCTCAGGCTATCCGACCTTTGCCGGCACCCCCACTGCACTGCCGGAAAAATGGACAACTGAAGGCCCGGTGGTCCGCACCCTTCGCCAATCGCTTGCCCCGGTCTCGGGCAAGACACACACCGTTGAGTTTGCCTTCGGCGGGCTGGGAACCAACGCCCATTGGGGAACCCCGCGCAATCCATGGGATGATCAGGGACACCGCGTCCCAGGCGGTTCCAGTGCCGGGGCCGGGGTCAGCCTGTGTGAGCAATCAGCCCTTATCGCGCTGGGTAGCGATACAGCCGGCTCCGTTCGCGTACCAGCCAGCTTCACCGGCGTTGTCGGTGTGAAAACGAGCTTCGGACGATGGTCTGTCGGCGGCGTCGTTCCCCTCAGCCCCAGCCTTGATACGACAGGCCTGCTCGCGCGGACAGTTGCCGATGCGATTCTGGCTTTCGCCGTGATTGATCCGGAAACCAGTGTTACACCAGCAGCATTGTTGGCCGGCCTGGGTGAACTCGACGTCGCCGGCATCCGAATTGGCATTTGCACGCGTCATTTTGAGGAATGCAGCCCCGGCGTTGCGGAAGCTGTCCAGACTGCCTTGCGGGAACTGGCTGCCGCCGGTGCGGAAATTGTCGATATTGACTTGCCCGAAGTCACAGAAGCCGAAGCGTTATTCTTACGTGGTGGCCTTGCCGCCCCGGAATTCGCCGCATTCATCAACAATGATATGGCCGAATGCAAGGCGACGCTGGACCCCAATGTTGCCGGTCGTTTCGACAGCATGGAAGCAATTACCGCGATTGAGTATCTGAAACGCCGCGACCAGCTGATGCATCTGTCCGCTTCCATCGATGACACCATGGCCGACATCGACATATTGGTCGGGCCAACCGTCCCGATTACCCCGCCGCGCCTTGAGGAAATCGCGACCCCGGATAGCTATCGGGCGCACAACCTGCCTGCGCTGCGCAATACCCAGACGGCAAATTTACTGCAGCTGTCTGCGGTGACAATTCCGGTCGGGCTGGATACCGCCGGGATGCCAGTCGGAATGCAGATCATGGCGCCCCTGAATGAAGACGAGCGGGCGCTTGCAGTGGCCCTGTCCTTCGAGCGAACACTCGGTACCGGTCGCGAACGTCTGGGCGTGGCGAATCTATGTCGCTGATATGGTTAATTATTTAGTACTTTCTGATTTTACAGATTCAGACTGAAAAATACTATCGAACAGCGCGAATTACGGAACCAGATACCGCACAACGTCCGTCGCATTAAATTCTGTTTAATCCCTCTTTGCTACCATCCCATGGAATCGGGAAGAAGGCATTGAGGCATTTTTAGTGCAAGATACAGACACCCCTCTTACAAGCGTAAAATTCGAGCAGAAGTTCTTCACATCTGTGGAAGGCTCGTATTTTCGCAAATCTCCGATGACGGAAGAGCCTGTCTTCATTCTCAACCTCGGTGGTGAGGAAGTAACGCTGCCCATCCGCGGAATCTGCCGGGAATTCAGCATCGAAGAAGATACGCCCGATTATCAGATGCTGGAACTGGTCGCCGCAGGGTTGGATTACGTAAAGATCCTGATGCCGGGTGACGACTTCCCCAAGGAACTGCTCACGGGCGAAGCCTCGTGGGAAGTAACCGAAGAACACAAAGCCGTCGCCAGGCAGCGGATCTGTATGCAACTGGTCTCCTGGGTTTCCGGTGACGAAAACCTGATCACGGATCCCCAGCAATTGATTCAGATCGCCGATGACCCGGTTATGAAGGAAAAGATCAACAAGGCTTTTGACGAGGCCGCATCGGCGCTGGAAAGCCCGAATGCCAATAAGGAAATGGTCATCGACCTCATCGAGGAACTCGCTGCGGAGTTGGCCTATATCGAAACCCTTCGCGATCAGTTCCGTAGCGTCTTGTCTATGGAATCAAAGATCAAGCGCGTGCGCCATGCGGCCGCCAAACAACGCAGCCTGCTGGACAACGCAACATCGGTTTCCAAATTGATTTCAGTAGCCTCAACCGAATTCGAAGCAGAGTTCGACATGGCCGACGGTCAGACGGGCGAAATTATCAGCGTGCTCAAGAACATTCATTCCCAGAAGGAATACATTCGCGGCGTCCGGGATTCGCTGTACCGACGCATGGTCGCGTGGGATGACCTTCTACGCTCCTAGGACCGGCAATCCGGCATCATTTCAAGCGACACTGCCGACCTGATGCGCGACACCTACCGGTTCCTGGCCCCGCGATATATGCAGACTGATGACTGGCTGTTGAATACCCAGTCACAGGCGACGGTAGAAGTGGAGGAAAAGGGCACTCACTGGTAGGCAGCAAGTCTAGCCCCTGTCATCGACCCCCATGAGGTCACGAGCATATGCCTGCGCCGTAAAAGGACGCAGGTCATCCGCCCCTTCCCCCACGCCGATGGCATGAACAGGCAATTTGAACTTTTCTGCAAGCGCGACCAGCACACCGCCTTTTGCCGACCCGTCCAGCTTGGTCACCACCAAGCCGGTAACCGCGACCATATCGCGAAATATTTCGACCTGGCTGTGCGCGTTCTGACCAACCGTTGCATCCAGCACGAGAACGCAGTCATGCGGCGCTTCGGCATCGAGTTTCTTGATCACCCGGCTGATTTTTTCCAATCCGGCCATCAGGTCCGTGCGGTTTTGCAATCGTCCGGCAGTATCAATCAACAGGATGTCCGCGCCTTCAGCCTGCGCCGCCTGAACCGCATCATAGGCCAGACCGGCAGCATCAGCGTCCTGCTTGCCGGAAATCACCCGGCATCCCGTCCGTTCGCCCCAAATCTGTAATTGCGAAACGGCTGCGGCACGGAAGGTATCCCCCGCCGCAAGCATGACATTGTACCCTTCGCCTTTGTATTGCTGTGCCAATTTTCCAATCGTCGTCGTCTTGCCGCTACCATTGACGCCAACGACAAGCACGACATGCGGTTTTCGGCTGCTGTCGATATTCAATGGGAATGCGATCGGTTCAAGAATTTCGGCAATATCATCCGCCAGTGCGGCCCGGACTTCCTCCTCGCTGATTTCCTTGTCGAAACGGGTCGACGCGAGATGGGCCGTCAATTTCGCCGCCGTCGCCGGCCCCAGATCAGCCGTGATCAGCAATTCCTCCAGTTCCTCCAGCGCTGCTGCATCGAGTTTGCGCTTCGTGAAGATGCCTGAAATACCGCCGACCAGCTTCGAGGACGATTTCGACAGCCCGGCCTTAAGACGCCCAAGCCACGTTGCTCCACTCATACTGTCAGCCTTCCCGTCAACTGTCCCTGCTCGCTGCCGGTAACCCTCAGTGTCGCCAGACTGCCATCCGGCAGGGGCGTTTCACACCGGATCGGCGCATAATGTTCCGTTCGCCCTGTACCATCCCGCTCGATCAACACCGACGCATCACTGCCGACCAGATTGTCGAGGAACCGTGACGCTGCAGCGTCCCCTGCATGACGCAGACGTTGCGCCCGTTCCCGGCGCACTGCCATCGGCATTTGCGGCATCCGGGCCGCCGGCGTGTCCGGCCGCGATGAATAGGGAAACACATGCAGCCATGTCAGCCCGCACTCGTCGATCAGGTCCAGCGACCGCTGGAACATATCTTCCGTTTCTGTCGGAAAGCCGGCGATCAGATCAGCACCAAGTGCGACGTCGGGGCGTGCCGCTCGGATACGGTCACATATCGCGATAGCTTCATCGCGGCCATGCCGGCGCTTCATACGCTTCAGGATCATGTCGTCACCCGCCTGCAGCGACAGGTGAAAATGCGGCATCAGCCGTGGTTCGTCGTCAATCAGCCGCAGCAGGTCCGTGTCCATTTCGATGCAATCAATCGACGAAATCCGCAATCGCGGCAGCTCGGGCACCTGTTGCAGCAACCTGCGCGCCATTTGCCCCAATGCAGGCTGTCCCGGCAGGTCCGATCCATAAGACGTAATATCAACACCCGTCAGGACGACCTCGCGATACCCGTTTTCGACCAGTTGGCGGACCTGATTCACAATTTCGCCAATCGGCACCGAACGACTGTTGCCGCGCCCAAAGGGAATAATACAGAAGGTGCATCGGTGATCGCAGCCCTGTTGCACCTGAACAAAGGCACGAGCACGCCCATCGAATCCTTCGATGAGATGGCTGGCGACCTCGCGCACCTGCATAATGTCGCCGACCTTGACCCGCGCATTGCTGAAATAGGATTCGGGCTTCAGTTTTTCAGCATTTCCCAGGACACGATCGACTTCAGGCATCGCTGCAAAGGCCTGGTAATTCACCTGCGCGGCACAGCCGGTCACGATGATCTCGGCATCGGGATTGGCCAGGCGCGCCTTGCGGATCGCCTGCCGTGCCTGCCGTTCCGCTTCCGCCGTAACGGCACAGGTATTAAAGATGATCGCATTGCCCCTGTCCGCGGCACAGTCGCGCATGACTTCCGACTCGAACGCGTTCAACCTGCAGCCGAACGTGACGATTTCGGGTTTCTGCCGCATTCCGGAATTCATGCAGCGTCCACCGACATGTCAAATTCTCCGGTAAAGACAAACGAAACAGGGCCACTCATGACGACATGATTGTCGTCGCGCCATTCGATGAACAATGAACCGCCATCCAGAATAACTTCGACACGCCGATCCGTCAGGCCACGCCGGGCGGCGGCCACGGCCACCGCACAGGCGCCGGAACCACAAGCCTCGGTAATGCCTGCGCCCCGTTCCCAGACCCGCATCCGAATACGGTCCCGGCCCTGGACCGTTACGAATTCAACATTGGTGCGCTCAGGAAAAATCGGGGTCCTGCTCCACCTTCGGTCCAAGCTTCGAAATATCGACTTTTTCGGCGTCGTCGACGAAGAAAACACAATGCGGATTGCCAATGCCAACCGCCGACGGCCCGGCAAATGGCCCGGCCGCAAGATTTAACACCAGGGTATCCATCGCTTCTTTAAGCGGTATTTGCTGCCAGTCGAGTTGCGCTTCGCCCATATCTATCGCAACCAGTCCCCGCGCATCGACATCCGCATGAAGAAGTCCCGCCGCGGTCTGAATTGACAGCGTATCGACGCTTTGCGCCTGCATAAGGCGCGCAGCAATACATCGCGTGGCATTGCCGCATGCCCCGGATTCGCTGCCATCCGAATTGTAGAACCGCAGAAACACGTCTGCATCACCGGTTTTTGGCAATTCCAGAATAACGAGTTGATCACAGCCGACCCCACGTCGGCGGTCGGCAATCATGCGGATCTGCGCTTCAGACAGCATAATCGGCTCGTCGCGCGCATCGATGATGACGCAATCATTGCCGAGGCCGTGCATCTTGGTAAACGGTATCATTGTCAAATATCCGCGTTCGCCGCCTTATATGGCGTGAGCGGCAGCGATGTCCACCGGTTTGCGGCAACAATCCGCACACGCCGATTGCTTGACTTGACCGGAAACGCAGCGTAAAAGCGCCTTCTCAATCGGGAAACGCCACGTTTCCGGCCCCTAGGGGCTCCGCCAGTCCGCGAGTTTCGCGCACTGGCGCGTTATGCGTTTTCCGATCTGAAACCGTTTTGAGGCTGAAATGTTCGAGTCGTTATCAGGCCGTTTAGGCGATGTATTCGAGAAGCTGCGACGCCGCGGCTCCTTGAGCGCGTCCGATATCGACGCGGCGATGCGCGATGTCCGCGTCGCGTTGCTCGAAGCAGACGTGGCGCTACCCGTCGTCCGCAGCTTTATCGACCGGGTCAAGAACAGTGCACAGGGCCAGGATGTCCTGAAGTCGGTCACCCCCGGACAAATGATCATCAAGATCGTTCATGACGAGCTTGTTGAAACGCTGGGCGCGGAAACAACCGGCATCGACCTGAATGCACCGGCACCGGTCGGCATTATGCTTGTCGGGCTGCAGGGCTCGGGTAAAACAACGACGACAGCAAAAATAGCCGCCCGCCTGAAGGATCGTGAGCGCAAGAAAGTGCTGATGGCATCGCTGGACACGCAGCGACCTGCCGCACAGGAACAATTGAAGGTCTTGGGCGAGCAGGCCGGAGTCGTCGACACGCTGCCGGTCGTGTGCAGGCCAACTGGCCCCGGTCGACATTGCCCGACGTGCCGCGCGATGCAGCGACGCGCTCGGCGGCTTCGATCGTCATCTTGTATTGACACCGCCGGCCGGATTGCAGATCGACGAAGCGCTGATGAACGAAGTCGCCGCGGTTCAGAGCGCAGTCGGTCCGCATGAAATTCTGCTTGTTGCCGATGCCATGACCGGCCAGGACGCGGTCAATGTCGCGGAAGGCTTCAATGAACGCCTGCCCCTCACAGGCATTGTACTGACACGGGTCGATGGCGACGCACGAGGCGGCGGCGCCCTGTCAATGCGCGCGGTTACCGGCTGCCCAATCAAGCTGATTGGTACCGGCGAAAAAATGGACGCGCTGGAAGACTTCCATCCCGACCGTATTGCCGGCCGCATTCTGGGCATGGGCGACGTCGTCAGCCTGGTCGAAAAAGCGGCAGAGACAATCGAGCAGGATGAAGCCGAAGCCCTTGCCAAAAAGATGCAGAAGGGCGAGTTCGACCTGAGCGACATGGCCAAGCAGCTTGGCCAGATGCGCAAGATGGGCGGCCTGTCCGGCATGATGGAACTGCTGCCCGGCGTCGGCAAGGCCCGGGACGCGATGGCCAAGGCGAATGTTGACGAAAAAATGATCCTGCGGCAGGAAGCCATTATTTCATCAATGACCCGCGTCGAGCGGATGAAGCCAAAGGTCATTCACGCATCGCGCAAGAAACGTATCGCTGCGGGCTCGGGAACATCCGTGCAGGACGTGAACAAACTGCTGAAGCAGTTCATGACCATGCAGAAAATGATGAAACGGGTTAGCAAAATGGGCAAGAAAGGCTTGATGCGCCATGGCATCGAGGGACTTCTGCCCCGCATGTAACGACGGAAAGATCGACAAATTTCATGGCTGCCCGTGGCGGCTGACGAACAACATCAACACGAACACCAAGTTTAACGTCAAGGAGATAAAATAGTATGGCGCTGAGAATCAGACTCGCCCGCGGTGGTGCCAAGAAGCGCCCCTATTACCGCATTGTTGTTGCAGATTCGCGCATGCCGCGCGATGGCCGCTATATCGAAAAGATTGGCAGCTACGACCCCATGCTGGGCAAGGAAGATCCCAACAGGGTCCAGCTCGTCGAGGAACGCGTTCGGCACTGGCTGTCCGTTGGCGCGCTGCCGTCCGACCGGGTTGCACGCTTCCTGGGACGGGCAGAAATTCTGCCGGTTCCCGCCGTCCCGACGAACCAGACCAAACAGCACCTTCCCAAGGCGAAAGCCCAGGAACGGATGCGCGAGGCCGAAGAAGCAGCGTCAGCGGCAAAGGAAGCAGCTGCTGCTGCTGCCGCCGAAGCAGCCGAAGCCGCAGCAGCACCGGCTGAAGAAGCGCCGGCTGAAGTGTCCGAGGACACCGCTGAAGAAGCCAAGGCGGAATAAGGACCACATTCGGTGGCAGGTCAGATGGCAATTAAGACAGAACCGAAAGTCTGTGTCGGCGTCATTACCGGCGCGCACGGGGTTCGCGGACAGGTCCGGGTGAAAAGCTTCACCACGGAACCGGCCGATATTGCTGCCTATGGCCCGCTGTCAGATGCCGATGGAAAGCAGGAATTTTCTCTCGAACTCACAGGCGTCGCCAAAGGCGTCCTGCTGGCCCGTATTCAGGGTGTCAGCGACCGCGATGCGGCAGAAGCGCTGCGCGGGGTTGAGTTGTTTGTCGAACGGAACGCTTTTCCGGAAACCGACGAGGAAGAATTCTACCACGCCGACCTGGTCGGATTGGACGCATTCCTGGCGGATGGGTCACGCTATGGCGCGGTTCGGGCTCTTCATGATTTCGGTGCCGGCGACGTTATCGAAATCACCGTTGTTGCCGGTGGCACCGTGGTCCTGCCGTTCACGCAGGCCGTCGTGCCGGAAATCGATATCGAAGCAGGGCACATCACGATTGCCCCGCCGACAGAGATTGAAGTACGTGACGATGGGGGGACAGACGAATGACAGTCTGGACGGCCCGCGTACTGACAATTTTCCCGGATATGTTTCCCGGGCCTCTTGGCCATTCCTTGGCCGGCCGTGCACTGGCGGACGGGAAGTGGGGGCTTGAAGCCATCGATATTCGGAACTTCACCACGGATACACATCGTTCGGTCGATGATTCTCCCTTCGGGGGCGGTCCGGGCATGGTGATGCGGGCGGATGTACTCGATACCGCACTCGAATCCGTCGCAGAAGAACCCGGTCCGGTCATCTACCTTACCCCGCGTGGCAAACCATTCGATCAGCAGGCAGCGGCGGAAATTGCAGCTGGACCGGGCGCAACGCTTCTATGCGGCCGGTTTGAAGGCATCGATGCACGACTGATCGAAGAACGTCCGTTCCGGGAAATCAGCGTTGGCGACTTCGTCCTGTCTGGCGGAGAACCTGCGGCGTTTGCTTTGATCGATGCCTGTGTACGGTTGCTGCCCGGTGTCATCGGCGATGCGGAATCGCTGGTCGAGGAAAGCTTCGCGCAAGGACTGCTTGAATATCCGCAATACACCCGACCGGCCCAATGGCGCGGTCGTACCGTGCCGGACGTATTGCTGTCCGGACATCATGAAAACATTCGTGCCTGGCGACTGGCCCAGGCGGAAACTATCACGCGCGAACGGCGTCCGGATTTATGGGACCGGTATGTCGAACGGGCGAAGCAAACGAGGACAAATCCATGAACATCATCGAACAACTTGAAAAAGAGCAGGTCGACACGCTTGAAGCGGCCCGTGCTGTCCCGGAATTCCAGGCTGGCGATACCCTGCGCGTCCACGTGAAGGTCGTCGAAGGCACCCGTGAACGTGTCCAGGTCTTTGAAGGCCTGTGTATCGCGCGCAAGAATGCGGGCCTCAACAGCTCCTTCACCGTACGCAAGATCAGCTATGGCGAAGGCGTGGAACGTATTTTCCCGCTCCACAGCCCGCGGATTGACCAGATCGAGGTCATGCGGCGCGGTGCCGTCCGGCGTGCGAAACTCTACTACCTGCGCGGCCGTCGCGGTAAATCAGCCCGTATTGCCGAGAAGACAATGCCCCGGCGCGATGCCAGCACGAAGAACACCGAGACAGCGCCGGAAAGCAGCGATAGCTGAGCCGGTCACGGGTTTTGTGAATCCGTTTCAAGGTGTTATGAAATAATGTCCTTTGCCAGGAGGGTGCGCAGGGCTTAAATCGCAATGGTAGAAATACCCGGGCGGAAGCGCATTGGCGTGCGCTGCCCTGCGGGTGTTGGTGCGAGAATTTCACAGGGATCCGGCATAAAGACCTGTTTCAAGGTCATCCGGAATGGAATGAGGGAGCGAAATGGCCAATCCGCGTACATTGTTCGACAAGATCTGGGAAAGCCACGTCGTCAGCGTACAGGACGACGGATCCAGCCTGCTGTACATCGACAAACATATCATTCACGAAGTGACGACCCCGCAAGCCTTCGAGGGCCTGCGCAATGCGGGCCGGAAGGTCCGGCAGCCGGAAAAGACGCTGGCCGTCATCGATCACAACATCGCGACGACCCGCGGTGGCGTGGTTGAGGAAGATTCCCGTCTTCAGATCGAAACCCTGCGCGAGAATGTCGCCGCATTCGGTGTCCAGCTGTTTGAGGTCGACGACCCCCGCAACGGCATTGTGCATGTCATCGGACCGGAACAGGGCTTCACCAATCCGGGCAACACACTGGTCTGTGGCGACAGCCATACCGCAACGCATGGCGCGCTGGGCGCGCTGGCATTTGGTATCGGCACGTCCGAAGTCGAACACGTCCTCGCGACGCAGACTCTTATCCAGGCGCCGGCGCAGAACATGCGGGTAACCGTGACCGGGGAATTGCCCTTCGGCTGCAGCGCCAAGGATATTGTCCTGACAATCATCGGCACCACCGGTATCGGCGGCGGCACCGGCCATGTCATCGAATTCGCCGGGCCGGCGATCCGCGCGCTGTCGATGGAAGGCCGCATGACGATTTCCAACATGGCAATCGAAGCCGGGGCCCGCGCCGGGCTGATCGCGCCGGATGAAAAGACGTTCGAATATCTCAAGGGCCGGCCAATGGCGCCCAAAGGCGAAGCCTGGGACACCGCGCTTGCCTACTGGAAGACACTGCCATCGGACGAAGGTGCGAAATACAACAAGGAAGTCACCATCGACATCAGTGGCATGGATCCAAAGGTTACCTGGGGCACAACCCCGCAGGATGTGGTGCCGATCACCGGTATCGTGCCGGATCCCAAAGATGCCGAAACCCAGGGCGAGCGTGAATCGATGGAGCGCGCGCTGAAGTATATGGGCCTGGTACCGGGCACGAAGATGGAAGACATCGAAGTCGATGTGGTTTTCATAGGTTCCTGCACCAATGGCCGCATCGAGGATATCCGGCAGGTCGCCAAGGTCGTACAAGGCCGCAAGGTCGCCGACAGCGTGCAGGCAATGGTCGTCCCCGGTTCCGGGCTGGTCAAGCAGCAGGCTGAATCGGAAGGTCTCGACAAGGTTTTGCTTGAAGCTGGTTTCGAGTGGCGCGAGCCCGGCTGCTCCATGTGCCTGGCCATGAACGTCGACAAGATGGAGCCGGGACAGCGTTCCGCTTCCACATCGAACCGCAATTTCGAGGGCCGACAGGGGCGCGACAGCCGCACCCATCTGGTCAGCCCTGCCATGGCCGCCGCGGCAGCCGTAGCCGGTCACCTGAAAGACGCTCGCGAATTTCTGCAAGATTGATCGCACCCCTTAGGGGACGAAGGAGGATGTTGTAATGGAACAATTCAGGAAGCTGACCGGCGTCGCAGCGCCGATGGATATGATCAATATCGACACCGACAAGATCATTCCGAAACTGCACCTGCGCACCATCAAGCGTACGGGACTTGGAAAATTCCTTTTCGAGGAAATGCGCTACGAGACGGATGGCTCAGAAAAGCCGGATTTCATCCTGAACAAGGAACCGTACCGGAACGCAAAGATTATCATTGGTGGCGACAATTTCGGCTGCGGCTCGTCACGCGAACACGCGCCATGGGCGTTGCTGGACTTTGGTGTCCGGTGCGTGATCTCAACCAGCTTTGCCGATATTTTCTACAACAACTGTTTCAAGAACGGCATCCTGCCGATCCGCGTATCGAAGGATGAACTCGACGCCCTCATGGCGGACGCCAGCGATTCAGAAAACCCGGAACTGACAATCGACCTCGAAGAAATGCTGATCCGCCGCCCGAACGGCGCCGCGATTTCCTTCGACCTTGAAGAATTCCGGCGGGCCTGTCTGCTGGACGGGCTTGACGATATCGGTATCACCATGACGAAGAATGCTTCCATCGATACCTTCGAGGAAAAGCAGAAGCGGGACCAGCCCTGGCTGTATACGGCTGCGGCGGAATGAGCGCGCCCAAGACCCTGTTTGCCAAGGTCTGGGATGCCCATGAAGTCGATATTACTGAGGATGGACTCAGCCTGATCTATGCTGATCGCCATCTTCTGATGGAGATGCAGCCACAGGCTTTCGATGGCTTGAGAAAAGCGGGCCTGAAGGTCCGGCAGCCGGAAAAGACAATCGGTGTCATGGACCATGTCGTCCCCACCACGGACCGCAGCCTGCCGATTGACGACCCGGTCTCCCGTATGATGGTCGAACAGGCCTTCATAGACTTCAAGGAATTTGGCGTCGAGTTACTCGACCTGTTCGATGAACGGCAAGGAATCGTTCATGTCATCGGGCCGGAACAGGGCATAACCCTGCCCGGCGTGACACTGTTCTGCGGCGACAGCCACACAGCAACCAACGGTGCCCTCGGCGCCTTTGCCATGGCCGTCGGCACGTCGGAAGTCGAACACCTGCTCGCCACGCAGACGGTCCCCATCGCCCGGCCGAAATCAATGCGCGTAACCGTCGACGGCACGCTTCCCGCGGGCTGCACCGCCAAGGACGTGATCCTCGCCATCATCGGCCGGATCGGCACAGCCGGCGGCACCGGGTACGTGATCGAATATGCGGGCTCCGCCATCCGGGAATTGTCCATCGAAGGCCGCATGACCGTCACCAATATGTCTGTCGAAGCGGGTGCCCGGGCAGGCATGATCGCGCCTGACGAAAAAACCTTCGAATACATCAAGGGCCGCCCACGCGCGCCAAGCGGCAAGGCCTGGGATGCAGCTGTTGCCTATTGGCGCACCTTGCCCAGCGATCCAGACGCTGTTTTCGACAAGGAAGTGTCGCTGGACGCCTCGGAAATTGCGCCGCAAGTGACCTGGGGTACGAACCCGGAAGAAGTTGCGCCGATCGACGGCAAGGTACCGGACCCGCGAGATGCGGGCGACACGGACCGGCGGCGCATGATGGAGCGTTCCCTGAGCTATATGGGCCTTCAGCCCGGCACATCGATGCGGGATATCGAAATCGACCGCGTCTTTATCGGATCATGCACCAATAGCCGGATCGAGGACCTAGAAGCAGCGGCAGCCGTTGCCAAAGGCCGTAAGGTCGCTGATCGCGTCAGCGCGATGGTTGTTCCAGGCTCCGGACTGGTAAAGCGCGAAGCGGAACGGCGCGGCCTCGACAAGATTTTTATCGATGCAGGCTTCGAGTGGCGCGAACCGGGCTGCTCGATGTGCATCGCCATGAATGGCGACTTCATTCAGCCGGGACAGCGCTGTGCCTCGACGTCGAACCGGAATTTCGAAGGCCGGCAAGGCCGCGACGGCCGGACGCACCTGCTCAGCCCCGCCATGGCAGCCGCTGCGGCGGTGACCGGCCGCCTCACAGACATTCGCGAACTAGACCTCGACCATTAACAAAAAACGACAACGACAAGGAGCCAAAAATGGCGTCGAACAAATCTCTTCTCATCCTGCCGGGCGACGGCATCGGCCCGGAAGTCATGACCCAGGTTCGCAGGGTTATCGATTGGTTCGATAACCGGCGCGAAGTGACTTTCGACGTCAAGGAAGACCTTGTCGGCGGTGCGGCCTATGACGTTCATGGCACCCCTTTGGCGGATAAGACACTGGCCACGGCCATGGAAGCAGACGCCATACTGTTTGGCGCCATTGGCGGCCCGAAATACGACGATGCCCCGCGTAACCTGCGGCCCGAAATGGGGCTGCTGCGCCTCCGTAAGGAACTCGACCTGTTCGCGAACCTTCGGCCGGCGTTGACATTCGACGCACTGCTCGATGCATCCAGCCTGAAGCCCGAAGTTCTCAAGGGCCTCGACCTGATGATCGTGCGGGAATCGACCGGGGGTGTGTATTTTGGCGAACCGCGTGGCATCGAAACCCTGCCGGACGGCCACCGCCGCGCCGTGGATACGCAAGTCTACACCGATACAGAGATCAGCCGCGTTGCGGATGTCGCCTTCGACCTCGCCCGGGTACGGCGCGGCAAGGTCACCTCGGTTGAAAAGGCCAACGTGATGGAAACAGGTGTGCTGTGGCGGGACGTTGTCACCAAGCTGCATGCAGCGAAACACAGCGATGTCGGCCTGGAGCACATGTATGCGGATAACTGCGCCATGCAGCTTGTCCGGGCGCCAACCCAGTTCGATGTCATTCTGGCTGACAATCTGTTCGGCGATATTCTGTCCGATTGCGCGGCGATGCTGACGGGATCGCTTGGCATGTTGCCCTCCGCGACGCTTGGTGCACCGGATGACAGCGGCCGCCGCCGCGCCATGTACGAACCGGTCCACGGCAGCGCCCCGGATATCGCGGGCAAGGATGCGGCCAACCCGCTCGCCTGCCTGCTGAGCTTCGCAATGCTGCTGCGCTATTCCTTCGACCTGCACGAGGACGCGGAATTGATTGAGGAATCGGTTCGCAACGTCTTGAAGAGCGGCGTGCGGACATCCGACATCATGGGACCGGGCGCTGCGCGGGTTTCAACCATGGTCATGGGCGATGCAATCCTGCGGGAACTCGACAAGCAGGCTGCTTGACCGGCCCCACAATACGCCCATAGACACGATGAGCGCCGTTTGACAGGGTTAATCCATAATAAACCCTGTCATTTGGGGCTAAATATGGCCACCGCGACTGTTTCCGCCCGCTAAACCCATACTTGATTACGAAACACAGCGGGATTAGGGTAAGGCATCGACCGACTGAAGGAGGTATGGCCATGCGTAAGATTATCGTTTCTTCGATCGCCGCGCTCGCCGGCATTACATTCGCGGCTTCGGCACAGGCGGATGGTGATTGCGGGTGGGGCAACCATGTCGCGTCCACACCTAAACCGGTTGTGACGGCGGACAGCAGCAAATCGCTGCCGCAGACGCCGATTACCACGGAAACCAAAAAGGGCGGCTAACCGTCCTTCCCCAGGTTACGGAATAAATTTCGGGCGAGGGGGAAACTCCTCGCCTTTTCGTTATGCCCGGTCACATGACCCGCGGCAGCAAAATATCAGGACAGAATAATGGGATACAGAGTTGCGGTTGTCGGCGCGACAGGGAATGTCGGCCGCGAAGTATTGACAACATTGTCGGAACGGAATTTTCCGGCAGATGATGTTGTGGCACTGGCTTCGGACCGATCCGCCGGCCAGGCCGTATCATTCGGCGAAGACGACGAACTGAAGATACAGAATCTCGCCACATTCGATTTCAAGGGCATCGACATCGTGCTGTCGTCCCCCGGTGCCAAGGTATCGGCGGAATTCGCGCCGCGCGCTGCCAAAGCCGGCGCCGTGGTGATCGACAATACATCGCAGTTTCGTATGGACCCCGATGTCCCGCTGATCGTACCGGAAGTAAATGGCCATGCTATCGCCGATTATGGCCGCCGCAACATTATCGCCAATCCGAACTGCTCGACGATCCAGATGGTCGTCGCCCTCAAGCCCCTGCATGACCTGGCGGTCATCGACCGGGTTGTCGTCAACACCTATCAGTCAGTGTCCGGCGCCGGGCGCGCGGCAATGGACGAACTGTTTGCGCAGACACGCGGCATCTTCGTAAACGACGCCATGGAAAAGCACGAGTTCACCAAGCAGATCGCCTTCAACGTGATCCCGCAGATTGATGTCTTCATGGATGACGGCTCGACCAAGGAAGAGTGGAAGATGATGGTCGAGACCAAGAAAATTCTCGATCCCAGGATCAAGATCGCAGTGACCTGTGTGCGTGTTCCTGTATTCATCGGCCACGCTGAAGCAATCAATATCTCTTTCGAAAATCCGATTTCCGCTGAGGAAGCCCGTGCCGCCCTGACGAATGCACCCGGCATTATCGTGATCGACCATCACACTGATGAGGGGTTCGTGACGCCAGCGGAATGCGCGGGAGAAGACGCGGTTTATGTCAGCCGTATCCGCGAGGATTTCACGGTCGAGAATGGACTGAATATTTGGGTTGTTTCCGATAATTTACGCAAAGGTGCGGCGCTGAACGCCGTACAAATTGCAGAAGCGCTTGTCGCCGGGTATCTCGACAAGGCAGCATAGGGCAACCAGAGCACACCCCTCGCAGGCGATTTTCATGGTGACGGCTGAATCTGATACGCCGACATCCGGCAAGGCGGACCGGGATACAGTGTTCCGTGCCGCTCTTGAACGGCATCGTACCGGTCGCCTGTCGGAAGCCATCGATCTGTATCAGCGGATACTGGCAACCAACCCGGCGTTTGAACCAGCCTGGATCAATCTCGGCGTGGCCCTGCGCGCGGAAGGTCAGGTTTCTGCCAGCATCGGCTGCCTTCGTCGCGGCACTGCGCTAAAGCCTGATGATGCGGGCGCCATGTCGAACCTCGGCAATGCCCTGCGGGCCGCAGGGCGGCTCGACGAAGCCGTCCAGTGCCACGAGGCGGCCCGGGCACTCGACCCGGAAACCGGTTCATACATCTATAACCACGCTCTGGTTCTGCGCGACCAGGGAAAGTTTGGCGAGGCTCTGCGCAATTTCGATAAAGCGGTAGCCCGGGGATACGACACGGCAGAATTGAAATGGGACAGGGCCCTGGCGCTTTTGCTGCAAGGCGATCTCCGCCCTGGTTTCGCCGAATATGAGTGGCGATGGAAAATTCCGGATGCAAAACCGCGTGGCCTCGATAAGCCGGCATGGAACGGCGAAAACCTCTCCGGCAAGACCCTGCTGGTTTATGCCGAACAGGGCTTCGGTGACACAATCCAGTTTTTGCGTTATCTGCCGCTAATTCAAACGCAGTCAGTTGCACCGGCCCGAATCGTATTCGAGTGCCAAAAACCGCTCGCGCGGCTGATAGCGATTAGTCCCGCATTTGAAAATATCGACATCGTCATACGTGACGAAACACCCCTGCCCCCCTTCGATGCAACGGTCGCGCTGCTCTCCCTGCCCCACCTGGTTGGAACAACCGTCGACACAATCCCCGCCGATATCCCGTACCTGACACCGCCACCGGAAAGCGATCAGGCCCCCCATCAATCGGGCGATTTACAGATCGGTTTCGTCTGGGCCGGCAAGCCAACGCATCGCAATGACCGCAACCGGTCAATGGCGCTGCAAACACTGGCACCCATTTTCGAGACACCCGGTACTGCGTTCCATTCCCTGCAACTCGGCGACCAGGCCAATGCAATTGCAGCCCAGGGGTTTTCGGCGCTGGCCCGGGATTGCCGCGACCAGATCGCCGATTTTGCCGATAGTGCAGCGTTACTGACGAGACTTGACCTGGTGATCGGTGTCGACACCGCGGTCATTCACCTTGCCGGCGCGCTTGGCCGGCCGGTCTGGACCATGCTGCCCTATGCGCCCGACTGGCGATGGCAGACAGGGCGAACGGACTGCCCGTGGTATCCTTCCATGCGGCTGTTTCGACAATCCCACCCGGGTGACTGGCATTCAGTCATTGCCGAAATCCGTCATGCTCTGGAAAAAATGGTCGAGCAAAGGCACGCGTAACGATTACGCCAGCCGCTCAGCATCAATCGCCAGCGTTGGCGCAACCACCCGGTCCAGTGTTTCAATCAGCAGAAGATCGTTGGCGGACACTGACGCCATCAGTAATTCGTGGATTCCCGATACAGCCAGCGCAAGTGCACGCCCGGTATCAATCCCCCGCAACAAGTGGCCGATAAAAAGGGCAACGAAGGCATCGCCTGCGCCATGGGCCGGAATATTCACAAACGGCGCCCGGGCGCACCAGACCTCGTGACCTGCGACGGCGATACTCGCAATTGAATCGCCTTCGCGGATACCGGTAATGACGACCATTTCCGGACCGGACGTTCCTATTTTCTGCGCCGCCAGAACGGCATCGCCGACCGCAACGATATCCATGCCGGCCAGATACGCCGCCTCGAACGCATTCGGCGTTACGATGTCCGCCGCCGGCACCGCCTGGTCGCGGAAAAACGCCGGGAGACCTTCCGAGACATAGAACCGGCCATTGTCCCCCATGACCGGATCGCAACACCAAAACGCCTTTGGACTGGCTGACCGGACCCGAGAGGCGATTTCAAATACCACTGGCCCCGTTTCAACGCTGCCCAGATACCCGGATAACAAAGCGGTACAGGCAGGCAAGAGGCCCCGTTCGTCGAGCCCCTTTGCAAGATCGGCGACTTCGGTCGATGGCCGCACATTGCCCCGGAAAGCGCCATGCGCCGGATGATTGGAGAAGGCGACGGTATCTATCGGCCAGACGACCTGATTCAGACGCTGCAGGATGGGGACCGCTGCAGAATTGCCGACATACCCGCTTGTGACTCGGGACTGAATTGAAAGAATCGCCATAGACCGAGGATAGACCGCGACGCCATTAATACGCATAAAAGAATGCGAACGTGCCTTGAAAGGTCGCCAATATATTTCTCAAAGCTGCTCCCGGACTTTTGGCAAACATTGCCGCGTGCATCTTTGACGATACTTTGAGAACGGGAGAAGCAACAGTTAAACAGGCAGAACACTGTGCAACCTGTGACCCAAGAATGCATATTCCAGACGTTAAACAACCCTTAGTCAAAATGTTCAGGCACGAATATTGCGCATCACGGCCCATTTAATCGCGCTGTTCATATTCGTTTAATAAATTCACTTCAATTTGGTATCGTTGACTTGCCCGGCAATCAGGGTTAATTCAAATAGTGTGAGTTTTTTTTAATGCGATCTCATCACACTGGCTGGTGTAGAGGTGGTTGAGGGGGGTTCGAAAATGAACAACGGCGACAGACCGCTTTCGCCGCATCTCCAGATTTATGCGTGGCAGTGGACAATGGCGTTATCGATCCTGCACCGGGCAACCGGAACAGGACTGGCGGCCGGAACACTGCTCATGGTCTGGTGGTTGCTGGCGCTTGCAGACGGTGCGGCTTCATTCGATACGGTACAAACGGTCATCGGTAGTGTGGTGGGCCGCTTATGCCTGTTCGGATGGACTTGGGCGCTGTTCTACCATTTCTGCAACGGTATCCGACATCTGTTCTGGGATGTCGGGATGGGCTTCGATCTCGATACCGCTCGCAATTCCGGCTATTTTGTCGTAGCGGCATCGATTGGGCTTACCGGGTTGACCTGGATCGTCGGTTATATGGCGATGGGAGCGATCTGATGGATTTGAGAGCACCTCTCGGCCGTGTGCGCGGTCTTGGCTCCGCCAAAAGCGGAACCCATCATTTCTGGGTACAGCGGGTTACGGCAATCGCCCTGATCCCCCTTTCCCTTTGGTTCATATATGCTGTGCTGTCGCTCGTCGGCGCCGATCATGCAACCGTATCCAGTTGGTTGCAGTCACCGATAAATGCCGTGCTTATGATCCTGCTGCTTCTCGCGACTTTCCATCACCTGCAGCTTGGTCTGCAGGTTGTGATCGAAGATTACATCCATGGAGAAGGCACCAAGATTGCGAGTCTCATGATTTTGAAGGGCGGGAGTCTGGTACTTGCAGTCGCCGGGACCTTCGCTGTTCTTAAAGTAGCGTTCGGAGGGTGATGGGCGATGACTGAAGCATATCCAATTATCGATCACACCTATGACGTTGTCGTCGTCGGCGCAGGTGGCGCGGGATTACGCGCAACGTTCGGTCTGGCGGAACAGGGCCTCAAGACGGCCTGTATCACCAAGGTGTTTCCGACACGTAGCCATACGGTCGCAGCACAGGGCGGCGTTTCGGCCGCACTTGGCAATATGGGCGAAGACAGTTGGCAATGGCACATGTATGACACCGTCAAGGGGTCGGACTGGCTTGGCGATCAGGATGCCATCGAATACATGTGCCGCGAAGCGGTGCCGGCGATCGTTGAACTGGAACATTATGGTGTACCGTTCAGCCGGACACCTGAAGGCAAGATCTACCAGCGTGCCTTTGGTGGCATGACCACCCATTTCGGTGAAGGCGCGCAGGCACAGCGTACCTGCGCCGCGGCGGACCGGACCGGTCACGCGATGCTCCACACGCTGTATCAGCAGTCGCTGAAGCATCAAGCCGAATTCTTCATTGAATATTTCGCACTCGACCTGATCATGGAAGATGGCGAATGCCGTGGCGTCATGGCCTGGAACCTGGACGATGGCACGATCCACCGTTTCCGGGCGAAGCAGGTCATCCTGGCGACAGGCGGCTGCGGACGTATCTATTTCTCCTGCACCTCGGCCCATACGTGTACCGGCGACGGTGGCGGCATGGCGTTGCGGGCGGGCCTGCCCATGCAGGATATGGAATTCGTTCAGTTCCACCCGACCGGCATTTATGGTTCGGGCTGTCTGATTACCGAAGGGTCGCGAGGTGAAGGCGGATACCTGACGAACAGCGAGGGCGAGCGTTTCATGGAACGCTATGCGCCATCGGCAAAGGATCTGGCCAGCCGGGATGTTGTGAGTCGATCAATGACAATGGAAATTCGCGAAGGCCGTGGTGTCGGCGCGAAAAACGACCATATCTATCTGCATCTGGAACATCTTGATTCTGCATTGATCGAAGAACGCCTTCCAGGCATTGCCGAAACGGCACGTATTTTCGCCAATGTCGACGTCACAACGGAGCCAATTCCGGTCATACCGACCTGCCATTACAATATGGGCGGTATTCCGACCAACCGGTTTGGTGAAGTCGTGACCATCAAGGATGGCAACCCCGATTATGCGGTTCCTGGATTGATGGCAGCAGGCGAAGCCGCTTGTGTATCCGTGCATGGCGCGAACCGTCTTGGCTCCAACTCGTTGCTCGATCTGGTCGTGTTTGGCCGGGCCGCAGCGCTGCGATGTGCCGAAACCATCGACAAATCGGAATCGCACAAACCACTGCCCAAGGATGCCGGCCAATACGCACTGGATCGGCTGGACAAGGCCCGCCATGCGAATGGCGACACACCGACGGCTGAACTCCGGTTGGAGATGCAATTGGCGATGCAGAACAACTGCGCCGTGTTCCGTACCCAGGAAATCATGGACGAAGGCGTCGCGAAGATGGCCGAAGTTGCCAAGGGTGCGGCCGATATCAGGGTAACGGACCGGTCGATGGTCTGGAATTCGGATCTGGTGGAAACGCTTGAATTCGAGAACCTGCTGGAACAGGCACTCGTTACCATTGAGTCTGCGGCCAACCGGAATGAATCACGTGGCGCCCACGCCCGTGATGATGTTCCCGACCGTAATGACGAAGAATGGATGAAGCATACCGCCGCCTGGATCGACAGCGATTACAAGGTCTCCATCGATTACCGACCTGTACATATGGAAACGCTGACCGATGAAATGGACACGGTGCCCCCGAAGGCACGGGTGTACTAAGGCGGGCAAGGCAGAATAGGACGTTTGACAGATGGTTGAATTCAATCTACCGAAAAACTCCCGGATTCGCGAAGGCAAGAGCTGGCCTGCCCCGGAAGGCGCGACCAACACGAAGAATTTTCGGATCTATCGCTGGAATCCTGACGACGGCAATACGCCGCAGGTCGATACCTATACAATCGACATGGATGATTGCGGGCCGATGGTTCTGGATGCGCTGATCAAGATCAAAAACGAGATTGATCAGACAGTGACATTCCGACGGTCATGCCGCGAGGGCATTTGCGGTTCATGCGCAATGAATATTGGCGGCGAAAACACGCTGGCATGCACCAAATATATCGATGATGCCTCGGGCGACGTGAAGATTTACCCGCTGCCGCATATGTCGGTGGTCAAGGACCTTGTTCCCGACCTCAACAATGCATATGCACAGCTCTCTTCCGTCGAGCCCTGGATGAAGACCGAAACGCCGGCCCCGCCGGATACGGAACGCCTGCAGACACAAGAAGATCGGGCGAAGCTTGATGGCCTGTATGAATGCATCCTGTGCTTCTCCTGCGCGACAAGCTGCCCCAGCTACTGGTGGAATGGCGACCGCTATCTCGGCCCGGCCGTCCTGCTGCAGGCTTATCGCTGGATCGTGGACAGCCGGGACGAACATACCGGTGAACGGCTGGATGCGCTGGAAGATCCTTTCCGGCTCTATCGTTGCCACACGATCATGAATTGTTCGAAGACCTGCCCGAAGGGTCTGAACCCGGCGCAGGCAATCGCCAATATCAAAAAGCTCCTGGTCGAACGGCAGTTATAAGTTCCGGTCAGATACGGATCAGAAGGGGCGGAAACGCCCCTTCTTTTTTGCCTGATTTTTCGACCTAGCTGGTCGCCGGCGCGCAGCGGTTCCATTCCTGGCCATCGCTGCCATTCCGGGCAGATGCTTCGTCGGCTCCGACATACATTTTCATTTTCTCTTCGCTCCACTGTTGCAGGAAAACGAATCCGCCCGCGCCCGGTTCCTGCGCCGGAACAGTGTATGAAAACGAATGGCGTCCATAGTCGCCCTGTATACTGTTCCCGCCGGGCGTCATGATTTTGGCGCCTTCGATATGCAGCCGCTGGCCATTCTTCGAACACCAGTTTCCATCCAGCGAATCCGCCCGTGCCGACCCGGCGGCAAACACCATCAATACGGCTATCAAAGAAAACGTAACCTTCATCCCGCAAGCTCCCCGTTTTTTTACAGATGCCCTGAACGATACGGCGTTTCCCGTTTTTGGCCGATCACTTTAGTGTGCGTATAGTGATCAAAAAGGCGCCATTGGCGTTCCGTCAGGGAGATGATGCATGAAATTCGGACTGCGTTACATCAACACCGGTCGCTACGTCGACCCTTCACTCGCAATCGAACTGGTCCAGGCAGGCGAGGCTGCCGGATTCGAATCCGCCTGGACGGTCGATCACGTCGTCGTGCCGGAAGGCTACCAGTCATCCTACCCTTATTCCGAGGATGGCAGGATGGCCGGCGGCGTAAACGACATCCCCCTGCCCGACCCTCTTATTTTCATGTCCTACCTTGCGTCCGCGACGACGCGGATCAAACTCGCGACCGGCATTCTGATCCTGCCGCAGCGCAATCCCGTGGTTACGGCAAAACAAATCGCAACACTGGATTATCTTTCCGGCGGCCGCATCCTGCTGGGTATCGGCGTCGGATGGCTGGAAGAAGAATTCAACGCCATCGGCACACCATTTGCGGATCGCGGCCGGCGCACGGATGAATATGTCGCAGCGATGCGTGAATTATGGTCATCCCCCTCTCCCAGCTTCGACGGTGAATTTGTCCACTTCAAGGATGCGCATTGCCGTCCACAACCGATAGAGGGATCGGTCCCGATCATTGTCGGCGGGCATTCAAAAGCCGCCGCAAGGCGGGCTGGACGGCTGGGCAATGGTTTCTTCCCTGCACGCGACGCATCTGCCCCGCTGTTCGACCTAGTGCGGAAAACGGCAGAGGAATGCGGTCGCGACCCGGCCGAAATCGAATTCACCGCCAGCCTGCCGGATGATCTGGACCAGATACCCGAACTCGCCAAAATTGGCGTCACACGCCTGCTGGTTCCGGTCACCCCCATGATGGGCCTGAGCAACACGATCAAGGATATCAATGATATCGCCAACTGGCGTGGCATCCTGGAAAAATACGCAAAAGTCTAGAAACAGGAACGCAGTCATGAAATTCGGTATATTTCTCGCGACACAATGGCCGGAGCAGGCCAGCCTGGACCAGGAAATCGGCAACCTCGCTGCACAGGTCCGCGCGGCCCGGAAGAACGGGTTTGCATCGGTATGGGTCGGACAGCATGTCCTCACCCGGCCGCTACAGATGATCCAGACTGTACCGCTGCTTGCCCGTCTGGCCGTAGAAGGCGAAGGCATGACCTTTGGCTCCTGCATTGCGCTGCTCGGCATGCTGAATCCCATCATGGTCGCAGAAGAAGCCGCCAGCCTGGACTGGATCACCGGTGGCAATTTCGTGCTTGGTGTCGGGATCGGCTACCGGAAGGAAGAATTCGATTCCCTGAACGTGCCTTTCGAAAACAGGGTTGGACGATTTGAAGAAGCCCTGCCACTGATCCGACGGCTTTGGAGCGAGGAATGGGTAACCCACAAGGGCGAGCATTTCACGGTCGACAATCTGGGCGCCGGCATCCGGCCACGCAACGGCAACAGCCTGCCGATCTGGATCGGCGCGCAGGTCCCACGCGCGGTACGCCGGGCAGCGCGGCTCGGCGATGTCTGGCTCCCCTCACCCACGCCGGAATACGAGGCGCTCAAAGAGTTCTTCGAGATTTACCACAAGGCCCGAACCGAAGCAGGCCTGCCGATGCCGGAAAGCCAGCCACTGATCCGGGAATGTTTCGTCGGGGCAAGCCGGGAAACCGCCATGCAAGCCGCACGAGGCCCACTGCTGGCGAAGTATGAATCCTATGCCTCCTGGGGCGAAGCTGGCAGCACCAGCGGCGGCACGAGCCTTGCCGAAGGTTTTGACGACTTCATGGCCAATCGTTTCATCGTCGCCGACGAGGCCGAGGCAACGGACGAATTCGCGCGCTACCGGGATGATTTCGGCGTCGACCACATGATCCTGCGCATGCAATGGCCTGGCCTGCCGCAATCCGACGTCATCGAATGTATTGAGCGTGTCGGGCGAATCGCCGCCCGGTTGGGATAGCCCCAGCAAACGGCCCTGTCGCGCTATTCGCCCGCCAGACGGGTTGAGGTCAGATAAGCCGCCAGAATGCCCGCTAACAGCAGCCAGCAGACAAGCTGGAACAGTACTGCGCCCAAAACATAGTCGAGCGGCATGTGAAACCAGACGGCGTCGCCAATCTGGATCAGAACCGTCCCCATAAGGCCGGCCAGACCGACAAGCATGAACCGGCTGCCGAATGTTCCCCTGCCGGACAGAAGAATCAGCCCTGTGGCCATCGCCGCCACGACAAAATTGTGCAGCACGCCAAACGCCAGCTTCCACGGGGACGCCGGGTCAACGCCTTCGCGCACATAACTAAGCCGAAAGAACGGTCCTTCGGTATGTTTTGCCGTCCAGGCTTCCTTGGCATCGACCGTATCGCGGGGCCAGGGGTGAAGATACGTCCCGGTTTCAAGGCCACTGACATCCAGCGCATCGATAATCACACTATCAACGACATTCGCCTGGAATACGCCGACAGGCGCATAGAGAACGCCCCAGAAAAGCATTCCCCAAGCCATTATCGCCGCCGTGCCAAGGACGGATGCAATCGCCGCCGCCCTTATTTTTCTGACGAACATGCCCTCTCCCATCGGCCAGTCACCGTGTCCCCACACCTATGATTGTAGCACCTCTTTCCGGCGAAGCGCGAAAGTCATTGGCGGCCCACAGCAATAGCCATGATTGCACATCGCCCCAACCGAATTGTCCACCCCCGGTCAGTGAGACATAATCGAAACAACGAACGGTTTCAGGAGAAGGATTTATAATGCCCGCAACCGACAATCCGGTTCTCGCCGATCAAGAAGGGCATGTCGCCATTCTGACGCTCAATCGCCCGGCAAAGAAGAATGCGATGAGTGATACAATGCTGGAGCAGCTCATCGACAGCATCCAGTCCGCCAACAGGGACGACACCGTCCGCGCAATTGTCATTACGGGGTCAGGAAACTGCTTTTCAGCCGGGCGCGACATCTCCCAGTTTGATCAGAAAGCCATCCTGCAGGACATGTCGGTTGACCGGACCGTTGATATCTTCCTTAAAACCCTGACCTTGCTGCTGGAATCGCCCAAACCGACGATTGCCGCCATCCATGGCGTGGCGCTGGGTGGCGGACAGGCGGTATCCCTGGCTTGTGATTTTGTCGTTGCCGAAGCCGGGACCAAATTCGGTAATGTCGAGATGGCATACGGCTTTCCGGCCGCGATGAACATCGCGTTGCTGACCCGACAGGTCGGCCGTCGGATCGGCCTGGAGATCGCCATGACGGGTGACCTCTATACAGCCGAGCAATATCACGGCTATGGCCTGGTCAACCGGCTGGCAGCGGCGGGAACGCTCATGGAAACAACACTTGGGTTTGTATCAACGCTGACCGAACGAGCACCCTGGGCGATACAGCGGACAAAATCGACCTATCGACTGGCCGAAGACATGGCACTGCATGGCGCGTTGAATTTTGGCAATCAGCTAAACCAGTTGTTGATGCTGAACAGCCAGATCGAAAGCATTCATTCCGGTGATGCCGGTGCCAGGGGCGCGATCAGGAATAATCTGTCTGGAAAGGACTGAGAGAATATCGTGACACAAGCACCCGAAACACAAAAGAAGCCCCGCGCCTTTGAGGGCGTCCGTGTACTGGAATTCGCCGCGCTGATCGCCGGCCCGTCCTGCGGCAAGTATCTGGCCGATCACGGCGCCGACGTGGTCAAGATCGAGCGGTTTCCGCTGGGCGACGTATCAAGGGCCTACAACCGCACAGGGGCGCCCCGCAGCCCGATGTATATGCAGCAGAACGCCGGCAAGCGCGGCATGTGTATCGACCTGAAACAACCGGAAGGCATGGCGGTCGCCCGGGAACTCGCCGCCAAGGCCGATATCGTCATCGAAGCCTTCACACCCGGCGTCATGGACCGGCTCGGGCTCGGTTACGAAGATCTGAAAAAGCTGAACCCGGCCATAATTTTGTGTTCCATCAGCGGATTCGGACAAAACGGCCCCAATGCCAAACGACCGGGCTACGCCCATATCAGTCACGCGATGACCGGATGGCTGGCGATGCAGTTCCTGCATTGCGACCCGCCACAGGTGCCCCGCGGCCCCGGCATAGCCATCGGTGACACGACCGCCGGGTTAACCGCTTTCGGGGCGGTTTCAGCGGCGCTATACCGCAAGGCTATGACCGGAGAAGGCGATCATATCGACATCTCCCTGTTCGACAGCCTGTTCGGCTCAAATGATTTCAGCCTGCAGACCTATCTGACCGCTGGCGAGGTTGACGTTTTCTATCACCCCGTCCACGCGACAAAGGACGGCTATATCACGGCATCGGTCGGACCAGACCATCGTTCCTGGCAGGGCACCTGTGTCGCTATGGAACAGCCAGAACTTGCCAATGATCCAAGGTTTTCCGACGCGGGAAAGCTTGAAGACAATATGGAAGAAGCCGCCGCCATCATGCGGGCCTGGCTTCAGAGCATGACATCGGAAGACGCCGAACGTCTGCTTACGGAAAACCATGTTGCCTGCGGTATTGTGCAGACGATCGACAAAGCGGTCCGCCAGCCACAGGTCAAGGCGCGCAACATGACTGTCACGGTCGACGATCCAGTCATGGGACCCGTCGATCAGATAAACTCGGCCTTCCACTACAGCAACGCCGAATCCGGCGTGTCAGGCCCGGCACCAATGCTCGGCCAACACAACGCCGACGTACTGCGCCGCGACCTTGGTTACGATGAGGAGCACATCCAGCGCCTGCTGGAACAGGGCGTCCTGCGTTCAGAAGACCGTTGAGGACGCCTGATCCCGCCCTTCAGGCGATCAGATCGCCGATATAGCGTGGCAGGGCGAAGGCAGCCTGATGCACAGCAGGCGTATAATATCGCGTATCGATACCGGCGGCATCGAACCGCGACTGCAGCGTCGGCAGATCCGTATGCCGCAACGTTTCATTTTCCGTCGCCCATCCGAATGCCATACACCCGCCGACATATGTCGGCACTGCCGCCGTATAACAATATGCATCGGAAAACAGCCCCCGCATTGCCGCAACAGACTTCGCCAGTTCTTCCGGCTGCATGAAAGGGACACCGTTCTGCGTTACCAGAATGCCACCAGGAGCGAGGCATCGATGGCACGCCCGGTAGAACCGATCCGAAAACAGCGCCTCCCCGGGGCCGATGGGATCCGTTGAATCAACAATTATGACGTCAAAGCGGTCCGCCGTCGTTTCCGCATGAACAAGGCCGTCGGCGATGACGATATTCGTGCGCGGATCATCAAAAGCCTCGCCACAAATACTGCCCAGGTATTTTTTAGAGAATTCGATAACACCCGCATCAATCTCCACCAGGGTCACGTGCTCGACCGAGCGGTGTTTGAGGGCTTCTTCGATCATCCCGCCATCGCCGCCACCGACAACCATTACGCGGCGCGCCTGCCCATGGGCCAGCAAAGGCACATGCGTCAGCATTTCATGGTAGATAAATTCGTCTTTTTCAGTCGTCTGAACGACGCCATCCAGGGTCAATACGCGGCCAAATCGTTCATTTTCAAACAGATTCAGCTTCTGAAGTTCGCTATCGCCCTGAAATAACTGCTCCGTGATCCGCATCCGGGAATGAATGCCCGGATACAATGTTTCCTCAAACCAGTCGTCACTCACAACTGGCCCCGACGGTGTTCTCCCACCTCGACGCGATCCGGCTGGAATGCCCTGCGCAAGACGTCCACCGCCCGCTGCGGTTCGGCATCACCACACATGAACACATCCAGCGCCACGTATCCGTTCTCCGGCCAGCTATGAATGCTGATATGCGATTCCGCCAATACGGCAACGCCCGAAACGCCATTGTTTTCCGTAAAATGATGAAGGTGAATATGCAGTAACGTAGCGCCGGACGCCTCTACGCATTCGCGCATCGTGGCGTCGATGAACTCAATATCATCCAGGCGTTTGGCGCCGAAGAGATCAACGATCAAATGCGTGCCCGCAAAACGAACACCATCGATTTCCTTGAAATGATCCGTATTCGGGTAATGGCTAGGCGCATCAATGGCAGATTCATCTGCATCAGGCGTCATGTCCGCAAAATATTCGGACGGTAGATTGTCGGTCATCGGGCACACCCCTTCATTTACGGCGAAACCGGCACTGTCAGAGCCGCGCTATATGCGGCCAAGTGCGTCCGTTTGCAAGAAAAAATTTGCGCGTTTCCGCCGCTTTTTTGGGCATCCCCGATCCGCCGACTACATGTGCCACTCCCGCACGGTGCAACGCCCGATCTTTAGCGATATGATGTGTTCAACAAGCTCTCTCCACCTGATCACGGCGGCCCAATTTCATCATGGATATTTTCGAATTCACGCAGGGTACATCTCCCCTGCTGATTAGCGTCCCGCACGCCGGAACATTCGTTCCAGCAACTTTGGCAAGCGGGATGACGGCCTCAGCAAACACATCGCCGGATGCGGACTGGCACGTAGACCAATTGTATGATTTTGCGCGTGATCTCGGTGCCTCCTTCATCGTGGCGACCCATTCACGCTATGTCGTCGACCTGAATCGCCCTCCCGACGGCAGTTCCCTGTATCCAGGACAGGATGTCACGGAATTATGCCCGCTTTTGCAATTTGACAGCAGCCCGATCTATCAACCCGGACAGGAACCCGACGCATCGGATGTTGCCGCACGGCGCGATACTTATTGGCGCCCTTACCATGAGAAACTGGCATCGGAGCTGCACAGAATTCGCGACCAGCACGGTTACGCGTTGCTTTGGGACGCCCATTCCATCCGCTCTGTCGAACCACGTTTCTTCGACGGGCGGTTGCCGGACCTCAACCTCGGCAACGGTGATGGAACAGCATGCGATGCGACCCTCGCCACGCGCCTTTCCGCCGTGGCGCAGGAATCGGAAGGTTACACCGCCATTCTGAATGGTCGCTTCAAGGGCGGGCATATCACCCGTAACTTTGGCAATCCGGCCAACCGTATACATGCAATGCAGCTTGAATTGTCGCAGATCACCTATATGGAAGAATTTCCGCCATACCGGTTCCGCGACGATCTGGCGAACGGTGTCCGGCCGGTCCTGAAACGCCTTTTGGAGGCGATGCTGGACTGGGGCCGCACCCACGGCGCCCGGTAATCATCAATCCTATCAACACGACAGCAATGGAGAGTGAGATGACCAGCGAAGCCTACAAGCAGGGAGAACAGGTCCGTCGCGACGTTCTGGGCAGCGAGCGCGTTGACGCGACAATGAAGGACCCTGACGATTTCAGCTATGCGATGATGGAGGTCACGACTGAATTCGCATGGGGCCAGATATGGACCCGCCCCGCGATCGATCGACGAACCCGCAGTTTCATGACACTGGCCATGCTGGCCGCGCTGAACCGGCCGCATGAAATTGCCGTCCATGTACAAGGCGCGCTCAACAACGGCCTGACACGTGAAGAAATCAAGGAGATATTCCTGCACGTTCTGCCATATTGCGGCGCACCCGCAGCGATCGACGCCACAGCCGTGGCGAAGAAGGTCTTCGAAGAACTGGACGCGAAATAGCGATGGCGGCGACGGGAAAAGAACCGGATGCTGACTATGACACCTTGTTGTTTGAGGTATCCGGCAATGTCGCGCGGATCACCCTGAATCGGCCCGACGCGGCAAACAGCCTCAATGAATCAATGGGGCGGGAGTTGATGCTGGCGGCGATCCGGTGCGATGAAGATCCGGATATACGGGCCGTTGTCCTGACTGGTGCCGGCAAGATGTTCAGTGCCGGGGGCGATCTGAAATCATTTGCCGCCTTCGGCAACGATACCGGCGCGAAACTCAAGGAAATCACGACCTATTTCCATGCCGCTGTTTCCCGGTTCGCCCGCATGAACCCGCCGCTCATCATTGCGGTGAATGGTATGGCCGCCGGCGCCGGAATGAGCCTTGCGGCATCGGGGGATTTGGTTCTGGCGGCGCGCAGCGCCCGGTTTACGATGGCATACACCGCCGCGGGACTGGCACCGGATGGAAGTTCGACATGGTACCTGCCACGGCTCATCGGAATGCGCCGGACCCAGGAGCTGATGCTTACCAATCGTTTGCTTTCCGCAAAGGAAGCCATGGAATGGGGGCTTATCAACCGGATTGTCGATGACGAACAACTGCTCGACGAAGCGATGGCAATGGCGCAGCAACTGGCAAGCGGCGCGACGCTAGCCTATGGCGCTGTAAAGGCGCTTCTGTCGGATAGCCTAGGAACCCCGCTTGAAGCCCAGATGGAGGCGGAGTCCCGCGCCATTGCGGCAATGGCACAAACGGATGATGGCCGTGAAGGCATCGCCGCCTTCCTTGCGAAACGGCAACCGACCTTCAAGGGAAAATAGAGAGGTTGATAGCAGGCCTTATTTGCTCTAAACGACGGTTCCACCATACGAATACGCCGCCGACAATGCCCGCCCGACATAGGGTATGGCGGCAAGACACTAACTTCATGTATAATATACATGATTTTTCGACTTCAGGATGACTGAAATGACGACCAGAACCGCAAAATTCGGCATTGGGCATGTTGTTCGCCATCGCGTGCATCCGTTTCGTGGTGTCATCTTTGACGTCGATCCTGTTTTCGCCAATACCGACGAATGGTGGGACTCAATCCCGGAAAAGAACCGGCCATCGAAAGACCAGCCGTTCTACCATCTGCTCGCAGAGAACTCCGATACGACGTATATTGCCTATGTTTCAGAACAGAATCTGCTGTTTGACGAAACGGGCGATCCGGTATCGCATCCCCAGGTACCCGAGCTTTTTTCAGGTATAGAAAACGGCTGCTACGTCGTTCGTCAGGATAACGTGCATTAACACGCGGTTCTGACGAAAATGGTCCCTGATCGGGGACCATATACCCCCCAATTTCAAAGTAGCGGATTTCCCACCCCATTTGGGTGACGAAACCTTTTTGATTTAACGGTTTATTCAGCAAAGGGTCGGGACGCGATATGCGCAGCCACCGACATTTGCGAAGGGAAATCGTTGAATGGTTGATTCCGAACGGCAATCAGGCTTCGCAGGAAACCCGCACAGCGCCCTGAACCGGGCAATGGGGCTTCTGCTCCTTGCCTATTTTTCACCCATCATACTGTTGATCAGCACGTTCATCCTGTTGCGTTACGGACGCGCGCCCGTCTTCGGCGCATCGCTGACACCTGACACGACGTTATGGCAGTTCAATATCGCCGAAGAATACGGACGGTCCAGCCGCTTCCTGAAGCAGTCCAGATTGCATCTTCTGCCACAGCTCGCCAATGTAGCGCGCGGCGAAATCCCTTTTTCTATGGCATTGCGCTAAAGTTCAGCAATAATCCGACTACAGGTTTTCCGTCCGAATTGCGTCACACACAGCAGCTGTCACTTCAGCAGTTGTCGCAGTACCGCCAAGATCAGCCGGCATCGCGTCGCCAGCCGCCGTCACGCGCTCGATCGCCTTCATAAGCCGCGTTGCAGCGTCTTTCTCCCCAAGATGCTCCAGAAGCATAACCGCTGACCAGAAACTACCGATAGGGTCGGCAACGCCTTTGCCCATAATATCAAACGCCGACCCGTGGATCGGTTCAAACATGGACGGGAATTTCCGTTCCGGGTTCAGGTTTGCTGTCGGAGCAATACCAAGGCTGCCGGATAACGCCGCAGCAAGGTCGCTCAACACGTCGGCATGAAGGTTACTGGCAACAACAACATCGATGCTCTTAGGGTTCAATACCATGCGTGTTGTCATCGCATCGACCAGCATCTTGTCGGTCGTCACATCCGGATATTCTTTTTTCACTTCGGCAAAGATGTCGTCCCACATCACCATGCCATGGCGTTGCGCATTCGATTTCGTGACGACCGTCAACAGTTTGCGCGGGCGGGTGCGCGCCAACTCAAACGCGAAACGCATGATCCGCGCGACACCGGTCCGGGTAAAAACAGCGACATCCATACCAACTTCTTCTGCATGACCACGATGCGCACGGCCGCCAACGCCCGCGTATTCTCCCTCAGAATTTTCGCGAACGATGACCCAGTCGAAATCACCCGGCCCATACCCTGCCAGCGGGCAGGTCACCCCGGGAAGCACCCGCGCCGGCCGGACATTGGCGTATTGATCGAAGCCCTGGCAGATTTCCAGCCGTAACCCCCACAAGGTGATGTGATCCGGTACATCAGGGTCACCTGCGGATCCGAAATAGATCGCATCGAAGTTGCGAATCTGGTCGAGGCCGTCTTCAGGCATCATCGTACCGGTACGGCGATAACGGTCAGCCCCCCAGTCGAAATGTTCAACATCAATCCGAAAATCGCCAGCGCGTTCCTGCAGGACGCCCAGTACTTCCAGTCCGGCATTGATCACTTCGGGGCCGATGCCATCACCAGGTATTGAGGCAATCCTGTATTCGCGCATTTCTTAATGTCCTTCTTATTGCTGTAATTCTTGTCTGGTATCGTGATGGTCGACTTCAGACGATGATGTCATCCTCATCGCCGACCAGATTGGTCAATGTCGAAAGGTTGCGCCGCAAATCGCGGCGATGCAGCAGCTTCTGCTGCGCTTCACGCGGAAAATCGGTGAAATTGACGATATTTTTTGTAATCAGCACGTCGATAACATCCTCAACGATCCGCGCCATTTCCGTATCACTGGCAACCAGTCGGTTGCGAACGTGGCGCGCGCCCGGCCCCTGCAGAAAAGCACGAAGTTCAGGATTGCTCGCATCCAGTTCCTCATGGGCCGCAGATGTCGGACGCCCGAACACCCCATTTATGCTGCCCTGCGCGTTGCGTGAGACGAATGGCATCAGAAACCCTTCAGCGGACCGACTGTCGTAAAACGAGTAGCTGTTCTAACGTGATTCCGCCACTGTCGCACAAAAAAAGCCGCCCTGAAGCGGCTTAATTGATTTCCCGAAAGGGTCTAGTGGAGGCGATTGGGCAATGCGCGGATCGATTCATCGATCAGGGCATCCCCTGCTGCTCCGGACAGTTTGGATTCAAGCAGGCTCGCCGAAGCCAACAGCGCGACCTCAACGGCGCGGCGCTGCACTTCGGCAACGGCCGCGGCCTCCGCACGGGCAATCTTTTCCCGTGCCATCGCTTCCTGACGCTCCAGCGCAGTCTGCAGTGCCGCCATAGCCTGTTTGCGATGGGTTTCCGCTTCCGCCTGCGCACGGGCCATCAAATCCTCGGCTTCCTGCGCCGCATCACGCTGCTGGCGCTGATACGCTGCCAACGTCGCCTGTGCTTCTTCCCGCAACCGCTGTGCTTCTTCAACTTCATTGCGGATCTGGTCAATTTTACCGTCCAGGGCACCAAGTAAGGCAGCCTTACCCGGTTTGAACACCAGCACGACAAAAACAACAAAGGCAATCGCTACCCAGAAAGTCGGATCTTGGAACATACCCATCATCGATCACCCTGCAAGACCGCATCGACAGCGGCTTTGGCATCATCCTGGCTGACCGTGCCGCCGACAAGGCGGCTCGATGCCGCCTGGGCAAGATCCGTCGCCATCGTTCCGATATCCGCGATAACGCGTTGCGTTTCCTCCGCGATACGGCGCTCGGCCTCGGCAGCTTCCGCCGCCAGCTTTTCGGCCAACGCATCACGCTGCTTCACGGATTCTTCTGCCACTTCGCTGGCAGCGCCACGTATCGCCGCCTGGGCGCGGGCAGTGGCATCGGCAAGCGCCGCCTCATACTCCGCCAGCGCAGCCTCGGCTTCAGCACGCAAAGCCTCTGCTTTTTCCAGATCATCCTCGACCCGCTCCCGCCGTGCAGCGCGGACGTCAGTGACACGCGGCAACGCCACTTTCCACAGAACGATGTAGAGCGGGATAAAGGTCAACGCCAGCCAGAACAGCTGTGTTGCAAAAACGGATGGGTCTAGTTGCGGCATAGGAGCTCCGCTGAACCGGTTAAAAGGCTAACGAACGTACTGCGATTATCCGAACAGGATCAGCAGTGCGATAACCAGCGCGAAAAGCGCGATAGCTTCGACGAGCGCAAAGCCCAGCATGGTCATCGTGAACACTTCGCCACGGGCTGCCGGGTTACGGCCAACCGCGAGAATGAAGGACGAGAACACGTTGCCGATACCAATACCGGAACCGATCATCCCGATAACAGCAAGACCGGCACCAATGAGTTTCGCAGCTTCAATGTCCATGAGTCATTTCCCTTTTCAGTAACACGTTTAAATTCAGAAGTTCTATTCAGCGCCGATCAGTGCAGATGCAGCGCATCATTGATGTACAGGCAGGTCAGGATCGCGAAGACATAGGCCTGCAAGAAGGCAATCAGGATTTCCAGCCCTGTCAGCGCAACCACGAAAACAAATGGCAGCACGCCAGCGGCACCCAGCAAGGCGATAAATCCGGCGATGACTTTCAGCAGCGTATGCCCGGCCAACATGTTGGCAAACAACCGGACCGACAGGCTGATCGGCCGCGAAAGGTACGAGATGACCTCAATCGGGATCAGCAGCGGATACATCGGAAGCGGCGTGCCGGGCGGCACAAAGAAGCTGAAGAAATGCATACCATGCTTGGCAAAGCCCAGAATGGTGACGCCAATGAAAATTACGGCGGCCAGCGCAAAGGTCACGATGATATGGCTGGTGAATGTGAAACTGTACGGCGTCATGCCCAACAGATTGCCGAGCAGCACAAACATGAACAGCGTAAAGACAAAGGGAAAGTAGCTGCGCCCCTCGTTACCGACCGTATCTCGCAGAAGGTTGGCCACGAATTCATACGATATCTCGACGGCTGCCTGCATACGACCCGGCACAACCGCGCCGCGCCGCATTCCCAGGATCACAAAAGCGGCGCACAGCACCACCGTGATCACCATGTAAAGCGCCGAATTTGTGAACGAGACGTCCACCCCACCCAGATTCAGGGGGATAATCGGATGAATTTCAAATTGTTGTAGCGGACTAGCCACCGTTTAACCCCGCCGTTTTCCGTTTCGTTCAACGTCTTCTTTCAAGCCTTTCGGCCCGTCACCATCTTCATCAACCTTCGTATACCCGGCTGCAAGGCCATATCCACGAACCAGACGAAATATATTCAGGAAGCCCGCCGCAGCGCCGAGCAGGAAGAAAACAATCAGAAACCAGGGCTTCGTATCGAGCCAGTAATCAAGAAGTACACCAATGCCAACACCGACAATCAATGCCGCGACAAGATCAGTACCGATTCGCATAGCAAATCCGAAACCACCCTGTGCGCTATTCTTCCCGTCCTTGCTCGATCCTTTCCCGATCGACCGATCGTGTTGACTTCTCGCCGCGCTCAACCGCGCTTCCAGATCCTCCAGCGACGGCCCTTTATGATCTTCGGTCATGGGTCATGCCCCTTTTCCGAACCTTATCGGCCATGCTGAAAGCGCGCGCACAATACTGGCCACCGATTTTGAAGTCAAGCCGCAATGGCTGTCTCGCATGCGTCCAAAAGTCGCGGAAAACCGCGCCTTTCATGCGAGGGGTCATGCACTGGCCCGTAGCGCCTGCGCACCCTGCAAATCAACGGAGACAAGTTGGCTGACGCCGCGCTCTCCCATAGTCACCCCGTACAGCCGATCCATGCGGGCCATTGTGATCCGATGATGGGTAATTACAAGGAAACGCGTGTCGCTGTGTGATGCAATTTCATCAAGCAACAGGCAAAAACGATCAACATTGGCATCGTCCAGCGGTGCATCGACCTCATCCAGCACACAGATCGGCGCCGGATTGGTCAAGAACACCGCAAACAGCAGCGAAATAGCCGTCAACGCCTGCTCGCCACCGGACAGCAGGGACATTACCTGCAGCTTCTTACCCGGCGGGCTGGCCATGATTTCAAGGCCGGACTGCAGCGGATCTTCTGCTTCGGTCAGTTCCAGATAAGCCTTGCCACCCCCGAACAATTTGACAAAAAGTTCCTGAAAATGGCCGTTCACGGTCTCGAATGCCGTCAGCAGGCGTTCGCGGCCCTCCCGATTCAACTGCGAAATCCCCTGCCGCAACCGCCCGATCGCCGAAAGCAGATCTTCGCGTTCACTGCGCATCGACGCGATCTGAACTTCAAGTTCCTCGGCTTCCAGTTCGGCGCGCAGGTTGACCGGCCCCATATTATCGCGTTCGCGTGTAAAGCGATCCAGCTTCGTCTCAACCTCGTCAGGATCGGGCAGATCGATATCGCCCTCAATACCCGCTTCGCGCAAGACCGCACCGGGCGCGCAGTTAAGGCGTTCGGTGATTCGCTCGCGAACGGCCACCTGGTCGCTCACCGCCTGTTCCACCTGGGCTTCGTTCCGAACCCGCTGTTCACGGCTTTCAGCGAGGCCCGATTCGGCCGCCCGCAAGGCGCGATCGGATTCGGTTTGCGCCGTCTCGCCGGTCGCCAGACGATCCGCAGCCGCGCCGCGCTTTTCTTCCGCTTCCGAAATCTTGCCGAGAAGCTCATTGCGTTGCGCGGCAATCGCTTCAGGTCGCTGCGCCAGTTCGTCACGTGCGGTTTCCGCTGCCGCCTGTCGTTCTTCAAGATCGGCCAGACGGGTCGCCGCGCCGTTCAACCGCCCGCGCCATACTTCAATTTCGTCGGCCACAACACGCCGCCGGTTCGTACGTTCCTGCGATTCGCGCTTCAGACGGTCATAGGCGCTGCGTTTTTCCGATTGCTCGGTCCGCAATTCCGCCAGTTCGGCACGCAAGACTTCCAGCTTGGCTTTCTTCGCCGCCAAGTCTTCCAGGTCATCAACCGATCGATTGACGGCTTTCCATTGCAATTCAGCCTCTTCAAGGTCGACGACCGTCTGGTTGGCCGTATCCGCCAACGCCGTCAGACGCGAACGCGCAGCGGCGGCCTTGCTGGACATCGTACCGAACTGCTGGCGCACTTCGTTCAATACCGCATACGCGGAATTGAGGGCACGCCGCGTTTCCTGTTCCCGGCCTTCGGCTTCCGAACGGACAGCCTTCGCCAATTCCAGCGCTTCCCGGCGGGTTTCCTGTTCCGGGACAAGACCGTCCTGCTTTTCCCGCAGCGCAACCAGGCGATTCCGCTGCCCCAGGCGCGTCGCCGCCGGCGTTGGCGCCCCGGCGGCCATCCGGTATCCATCCCAGCGCCACAGCGCACCATCTTTTGAAACCAGTCGCTGCCCGGGACGCAACGCTGCGTGCAGCGAATCCCCCTGCGCCAGATCAGCCACCACACCGATCTGGGACAGGCGCCTGTGCAACACTTGCGGCGCCTTGGCAAAACGGGACAACGGCTCAACATCCGCCGGTAGCGCCTGCAAGACATCCAGCGGCGGCAAAACCGCCCAATGCACGGGCGCCGCGGTATCGACCGGCGCATCGATATCTTCACCAAGCGCAATGCCGATGGCGGCTTCGTAGCCCGGTTCCACGGCAATTGATTCAATCAGCGGCGCAAAGAAATCGCCCTCCGCCGGCTCCACAAGCTCCGCCAGGGCCCGAATATCTGCCGCAAGCCGGTCGCATTCCGCATCGAAATCACGGGCGGCATCCCGCGCTTCCGATTCGGCCTCCCGCTTTTCAGCAAGTAAGGTTTCCGCCTCACCGGCGGCTTCCTGTGCCGACGTTACACGCTCTTCCGCAGCGTTAACCGACGCTTCGGTTTCGTTCAGCGCCGAATCATCGGCAATATTGCCGGCCAGTTCGACCCGTTCTTCATCCAGTTCTTCCGCGCGGCGTTTCAACCGCTCGATTCGCTTCCATAACTCGTCCCGCTGGCGTTCGAGCGCGACCCGACGCGCCTCGGCTTCTGCGGTTTGCGACATCAGGTCATTGCGCTCCGTTTCCTTGTCATCGACCTGGCCGGAAACGGCTTCAAGCGCCGCCTGCGCCTCGGTTTCAGACAGCGCTTCGGATTCCTGCGCCGCATCCAGCGCGGTCGCCTCCACTGTCAGCCGTTCATTGGCCGTTTCGGCATCGGCCGCGAGCGCGCGCTCGCGTTCGGTATCCCGCCCGACCTGCTCCAGCTGTCGCATCGCCTCGGCCTGCGCCTGGGCAATCCGTTCGCCTTCCCGCTCCAACTCACCCCGTGCCAGCAGCAGTCGCTGCAATTCCGCCGCCGCCTCGGTTTCCGCCTGACGCAGCGCTGGCAATCCGGCGGCGACTTCCGCCTGACGTGTCGCGGCGGCACTGGAAGCTTCTGTCCGGCCGGCAACTTCCGCTTCGGCCAGTTGCAACCGGTCCCGTGCCGCCTTCACCGCGTTCGTTGCGGCCGTCCAGCGCAAATGCAACAGAATGGCTTCATGGTGGCGAATATTTTCGGACAACCGCCGATATCGGGCAGCCTGCCGCGTTTGCCGTTTCAGGGCTTCCAGTTGCCCGTCCAGCGCTTCGATCACATCGTCAAGGCGCTCCAGATTTGTTTCCGCCGCACGCAGCCGCAGTTCCGCTTCGTGCCTTCGGGAATGCAGCCCCCGGATACCCGCCGCTTCCTCCAGCAACACGCGTCGTTCGGTCGGCTTGGAGCCGATCAGGGCACCAATCCGGCCCTGGCTCACCATCGCCGTGGAATGGGCCCCACTGGCCATATCCGCAAACAACAGCTGGACATCGCGGGCACGAACTTCTTTGCCATTCACGCGATATTGCGAGCCCGCGCCGCGTTCGATACGACGGCTGATATCGATTTCATCGGAATCGTTAAATGCGGCCGGCGCGTCGCGCATCGCGTTATCCAGCCGCAACATGACTTCCGCTATGTTACGCGACGGGCGGGTCGTCGTGCCGCCAAAAATAACGTCTTCCATTTCGCCGCCGCGCATGCTTTTCGCGGAGGTTTCGCCCATGACCCACCGCAGCGCTTCGACGACATTGGATTTACCGCATCCATTCGGCCCGACAATACCGGTCATGCCGGGCTGGATAACCAGATCGGTTGGGTCGACGAAGGATTTGAAGCCCGTTAAATGGAGCCTGTTTAAATGCACGTGGTTCTAGTCGATGAGTTTTTTCAACAACTCGTCAAATACCTCATATGACTGTGCACCGACAATGCGTTTATCGCCATCGATAATAAATGAGGGCGTCGATTTGATATCGGATTGTTTATTCGCCGTTAATCGCACCTGCAACAGGCCGTCTACCAGCGCCTTATCGTTCAAACAGGCATTAAAATCTTCCTGACTCAATCCGCCGAGCTTTCCGATTCGCGTCAACGCAGCCAATGGGTCGGATTCAGTCGTCCATTTTTCCTGATTCTGGAACAATACATCAAGAAACTGGAAATAGCGGCTGGGCGGTGCGCAACGCGCCATGACGGCGGCGACGAGTCCAAGCTGATCAAATGGAAAGTCGCGGTAAACCAGCTTCACCTTGCCGGTATCGATGTAGTTTTTTTTGATTTCCGGCAGGATATCGATATGGAAGCTGCGGCAATGCGGGCAGGTCAGCGAGGAATACTCGATGATTTCGATTGGCGCATTGGGATCGCCGAGAACGCGGTCTTTCAGCGCTTCTTCGGCTGTTGGTGGCGCCGCCTGCGCCAGAGAAACGATAAACATCGCAGCAAGACCGGCCACGCTGGCAAGAATTCGGGTCAACTTATTCTCCTGTATGCAATACGGGCCGTAATTTCGTGGCGAGTATAGGGGGGTGAATATGGCGCAATCAAGGCGTCAAACAGGATTGTGAAATCCTGTTATCGCTGCCTTTTCCGGCCGGCTTCCTGTTGCAGAATTGCCGTGCCGATTCGTTCCAGAGTGGCACGCATTTCATCATCCTCCACCGCATCCAGCAGGTCGCTCAGTGCTGTTTTTTGCGCCGGGTCCAGCGGAGTCTTCGCCGATGCCGCATGACGGCGACGCGGCATGTCACGCCCCAGCGGGGCGTGAATCAGCCGAAGACGGGTGACGGCACCATATCCAAAATGTCGATTGATCCGTTCAACCACCATTGGCTCAAGATGCTGCAATTCTGTCGCAACACCGCCCTGGACACGGATATGAAGGACACCGCCGACACGCTCCCCGCGCGAAAACGCCAGTTTTTCAGGCTGGGAAACAGCCGCGAGATCGCTACCGACGATGGTCGCCCATTCGGTTATCAGCGACCCTTCTGTAAAACCGTGCTTGCCAATCGCCTTCGCCGTCAGTTTCGGCAATGAGGCGGCAATCGGCCTGGGGCGGGCAGCCCGGTCCGGTACAGTCGATTTTGCTTTCTGAGGTTTCTTCACGTACGCCCTGCCACTGTTGTCCCTTATAGTTATGCCGCATGAACAAGAAACACGACACATCGATTTTGGCCGGCCCCCGACAGGCGGCGATTCTGGCATGGTATGACCGCCACCGCCGGGCAATGCCATGGCGTGCCCTGCCGGGGGATACGCCAAATCCCTATCACGTCTGGTTATCGGAAATCATGTTGCAACAAACGACTGTCGCAACCGTTGGGCCCTATTTCCGGCGCTTTATCGAACGTTGGCCCGACATGAAAGCCCTCGCTCGCGCCGATTTGGACGAAGTGCTGCACGCCTGGCAGGGACTGGGCTATTACGCCCGCGCCCGAAACCTGCACCGGTGTGCCATGGTTGTCGCTTCGGAGCGGGACGGCATTCTGCCGGATACTGAATCTGATTTGCTGACGCTGCCCGGGGTCGGACGCTATACGGCTGCGGCTGTGGCATCGATCGCCTTCAACCGGCGCGCGGCCGTCGTCGATGGCAATGTCGAGCGGGTCATGGCCCGGATGTTTCGCGTTCTTGCGCCGTTACCGGATGCGAAGCCTGAACTTTATGCGCTCGCAGAGTCACTGACGCCGGACAACCGTCCCGGAGACTATGCCCAGGCGGTCATGGATCTGGGCGCCACAGTCTGTACGCCACGCAACCCGCAATGCCTGATATGTCCCTGGTCAGACAGTTGCACCGGGCGCGACATCGCTGCCGAACTGCCCCGTCGCGCCCCCAAAAAGGCGCGCCCCCTGCGGCGTGGCATCGCATTCTGGCTTACCAACACCGATGGCGCGGTCCTGCTTCGACGGCGGCCTGAAAAGGGTTTGCTGGGCGGCATGACGGAAGTACCGTCAACGGATTGGCGCGAAGATACGAAGATCGATATCGAGAACGCGCATAAATCCGCGCCACTCCCGGTGCAGGACCTGAAGCCCGTACCGGGTCTGGTGGAACACGGGTTCACACATTTTCGTCTGGAACTGACGGTTGTGAGCGGGACGGTCGCCGGCGACACCGGGAACGAAATGTACTGGTGCCCTGTCGACCGGCTCGGCGAACAGGCTCTGCCGACACTGATTAAAAAAGTCGTCCGGCACGCCCAGGAAAACGACCGCTAGCCAGCGGGTCGCATTTCATTCGGCAGTTCGGCGCGAAGCTTTTGCCGCAGCATGTCAATCGCCACCGGCTTGCCTTCGACATTCAGGCACCAGAACGTCCAGCCGTTGCAGCTCGGCGCGCCCTGTACGGCAGCCCCGACCTGATGGATCGACCCACGATGATCGCCACGATGATCCGTCGCCGTCACAGTGCCATCCGCACGCACCCGCGCCGTCCAGCGTTTGCAGGGACTCACCAGTACATCGCCCGCTGACAGAATCCCGCGCTCGACCAGCCAACCAAAAGGTATCCGTGGTTCACGCCGTTTCGATGGGGTTTCCAGCAACGTAATATCTGTTGCAACCGGGACCTCGGCAATGCGTTTGAGCGCGACCTTCGCATACGATTCTTCACGCTCCAGGCCGATAAAGCTTCGCCCCAGGCGCTTCGCGACGGCGCCGGTCGTCCCGGTTCCAAAGAACGGATCGAGAATGACATCGCCCGGATTGGTCGAAGAAAGGATCACACGGTGCAGCAGCGCTTCGGGCTTCTGTGTAGGATGCGCCTTGTCCCCATTGCCGTCCTTCAGCCGCTCATGGCCATTACAGATCGGGATGATCCAGTCGCTGCGCATCTGAAGGTCCTCGTTCAACCCCTTCATTGCTTCATAATTGAAGGTGTAGCGGGAGTCCTTCGACTTCGAAACCCAAAGCAGCGTTTCATGCGCATTAGTAAAGCGCTTGCCGCGGAAATTCGGCATCGGGTTGGTTTTCACCCAAACCACGTCATTCAAGAACCAGTAGGACAGGTCCTGCAGCGTCGCGCCGACACGATAGATGTTGTGATAGCTACCGATAACCCAAAGGGTACCGTCTTTTTTAAGCACGCGTCGCGCAGCGGACAGCCATGCATTCGTGAACCGGTCGTATTCGCCAAAACTGTCGAACTTGTCCCATTGCTCTTCCACCCCGTCGACCCGGGAATTGTTCGGTCGATGCAAATCACCAGATAACTGCAAGTTATAAGGAGGATCAGCAAAGACCATATCGACTGATTCAGCGGGAAGACTGTTCATCGCATCGATGCAATCGCCCAATAGAATCTGATTCAACGGAAGTTTTGATATCGCTTCATTTTGCTTTTTCATGCGCGAAACATGATTCAAGCGATTCTACAGGTCAATACTCAAAATTTACCTAGTAATACTGACACAACATCTGGTGTTTTACTTTAATCTAGACGCTACCGGTTTGAAGCTTCGCCGGTGATGAACCGTCACACCAAGGCGGTCGAGGCCGTCGCGATGCCCCGCGGTGCCATATCCCTGGTTTGTTTCCCAGCCGTAACCCGGAAATTCACGGGCCAATTTCGCCATCATTCGGTCACGGGTCACCTTTGCCATGATCGACGCTGCCGCGATGGAAAACGAACGGGAATCGCCTTTCACAACAGTCTGTACAGGATAGTCCAGCACGGGCGACCGATTGCCATCGACAAGGACGAGGTCGGGGGACAGCGAAAGACCCGCAACCGCGCGCTGCATCGCCAGCATTGTGGCGGCAAGAATATTCAGACGGTCAATCTCCGCAACGCTCGCAATGCCAACCGACGTCGTAGCACTTGCCTGAAGGCCCGCGAAAAGCAGTTCACGCGTCGCTGCCGAAAGCCGCTTGGAATCATCCAGTTTCGCGACAAGAACCGCCGGCATCTTGGAAAGATCAAGGATTGCTGCCCCCGCAACCACAGGACCGGCCCAGGGGCCGCGTCCGGCTTCGTCCACGCCCGCAACAACCCCGCCCGCCACATTCTCCAACGCGTAATCAGGCATTATCCTTACCGGATTCAGGGGCACATGGCGCAGGCGGCGCGGCACTTTCCGTTTCCGTCGGCTCCTTGTCGGCGGGTTCTTCCTGCTTCTCGGCAGACTCTTCCGGCTTGTCCGTCTTGACGGCGGATGTTTCACCACTTCCCGAAACCAACCCCTGCACCACGGCAACGGCCGAGGCGGCAACCGTTCCCGATATCCGACGGGTAATCCGCCATTCACGGAAATAGATCAGCCGCAGCAACTTTCGCAGGCTGCCGGGACGCTGGGCCGCCCGGTGATGGAGCCGCCGGGCGGCACTCAGCCACAGGGGACTGGTCACAAGCGACAAAACCGTAACCGCAACAATCATGCGGTGGATTTCGGAATCGATCACACTGCGATCGATAGCCGCCGCCCCAAGCACAAAGGAAAATTCCCCCAACTGCGCGAGCACGAGACTGGAGAGAAACGCCCGTTGCGTCGGCTCCCCCATCGCCCGCAGGACAAGCGTGTTCAGCACGGTCTTGAACCCGGCAACGAACAGCCAGACGAGAATAACTGCGCCGATGTTCTTCCACAGGAATTCAAGGTCAATCAGCAAGCCGATCGACAGGAAAAACACCATCAGCAACACGCTTTGAATCGGGTGCGCTGACTCTGCAACCATCTGACGCTGCTGGCTGCTGCTCACCAGCAGCCCGGCAAAGAACGCCCCGAATGCCGGTGACAATCCAATCAGACCAGCGATGGCCGCGAAGCCAAAACACCAGGTCAGCGCCGCGACGGGGGTCAGATCCATCCCGCCCGCCGTAACCGCAGCCAGCGGCAGATTTATCTTGCGACGGCGACTCAAATAAATTGTCGCACCGGCCAGCAGCGCTACAGAAAGCGTAATTTTGAAAATGACAGCCGATACATCGCTATCACCCGCAAGCGCCGAAACGACAAACAGCATCGGCGCGACCGCCAGATCCTGCGCCACCAGAATACCGACGGTGATGCGACCAACCCGTGTGCGCAACTCGCCGATTTCATCCAGCATCCGAATGGCGACGGCCGTGCTGCTCAACGCCAGGACAAAACCAAACAGAACCGCATGCGATGCCGGCCAGCCAAAAAACCGGGTCAACCCCAACACAATGCCGACGCTAACGCTGATTTGAATCAAGGCACTGAAAACCGCAATCCGCCAGGCACGGCGAAAATTACGCAGCGACAGCTCCATGCCGACAAAATACAGCAGCAGCAACACGCCGAGTTCTGCCAGTTCACCGACCTGTTCGCGATCCGTGATCAATTGCAGACCCGACGGTCCCAACAGGATGCCCGCAAGGATATAACCAACAATTGCAGGTTGCTTCAGACGGGTCATCAACGTTCCGCAAAGCGTCGCCGCACCTGCGACCACCGCAATACCTGTCAAATCCAACCCTGCTTCCATATATGCCTTATACCATTTTGCCGCGCCGGAATCTTTGAGATATTTGGATCCGTTTCGGATCAGTAATGCCGTTGCGCACCGATTTTTATTACAGAAGGTTCAACTGGTCGCCTTTTGCTGGCGGCGGACGGAACAGCGCCGTATCGAGGTCCAGTCGTCGCCGGTCCAACCCAAGCTTCCGCCGCGACAGACGAAACCGCGTTTCCAACAGGTCGGCATAGACGCCGGTTCCGCGTGTGCGCTTTCCCCAGCGCGAGTCGTAATCCGCGCCATTGCGCGTATCGCGCACCAGCGACATCACATGTGCGGCCCTTGCAGGAAAATGCGATTCCAGCCACTCGACGAAAAGATCGCGAATTTCCAATGGCAGTCGCAACAATGTGTAGCCAGCGCTCGTTGCGCCGGCTTCCGCTGCCGCCGCCAGAATCGATTCCAGTTCCTGGTCATTCAATGCGGGAATCATTGGCGCCGCCAGAACCCCGGCGGGAACACCGGCTTCGCTGAGCCCCCGTATCGCGGCCAATCGCCGACCTGGGGTCGCCGCGCGCGGTTCCATCTTGCGTGCAAGGGAACGGTCCAGCGTCGTCACGGATAATGTTACCAACGCAAGATTCTGTTCCGCCATGGGTGCAAGGATATCGAGATCCCGCAACACCAGCGGGGATTTTGTCACGATCGCGACCGGGTGTCTGAATTCCGCCAGTACCTGGAGAATACGGCGGGTTAGCTCCAGACCGCGTTCAATCGGCTGATAGGGGTCGGTATTCGCACCCAGCACAATCACGGAAGGCCGATAACGCGGTTTCCGCAACTCCTGCGCCAGAAGCGACGGGGCTTCCGGTTTCTGGAACAACCGGGTTTCAAAATCCAGTCCCGGTGATAATCCGTAATAGGCATGGGTCGGACGGGCAAAACAGTAAATGCAGCCATGTTCACAGCCACGATACGGGTTGATCGACTGAGCAAAGAGAATATCCGGCGATTCATTGGTCGCAATTATGCGCCGCGCGGCATCAATGCCCACGACCGTGCGTAACGGCGGCAGCGGTTCACCATCACCATCCCAGCCATCATCGGTCGCAACTCGCTCAAACGACTCGAATCTGGTTGTCCGGTTGGTTACCGCGCCCCGCCCCTTCCGGGGAAACTCCTGTTTCGATGATACCATACGCACATTATGGAACAAATCAGGAACGATTCAACACGATTCTTCATTGCCGTCGATACCGCGTTGCGGCATAAGAATTTTCATGGGTGAATTGACTATCATCATACCAACACTGAATGCCGCGCTGCATTTGCGGAACAGCCTCCCTCCCCTGGCGGCGTTCGATGCACTGGACCTTGTTCAGGAGGTCATTCTCGCCGATGGCGGTTCGGAGGACGCGACAGCAGATATTGCCGAGGCATCCGGTGCAACACATATCAAAGTGTCCCGAGGACGCGGCAGCCAGCTCGCGGCCGGCGCCGCAATGGCCAGAGGCCGGTGGCTGCTGTTTTTGCATGCGGATACGCGACTGGCGGAAAACTGGCACGAAGCGGTTCGGGATTTCATCAACACACCGGAAAATGCCCAACGCGCCGGGTATTTCCGGTTCCGGCTGGATGATGACGGGATTCGCGCCCTTCTGATGGCAAAGGTCGTCGCGCTGCGTGCCCGCGTCCTCGGCTTGCCCTATGGCGACCAGGGATTGCTGATATCCAGCGACCATTATCGCCGCATCGGCGGGTTTCGGGAGATCCCGCTGATGGAAGATGTCGAAATCGTCCGGCGAATTGGGCGGCGAAATCTCATACCGCTGGCGCCACAGGCGACCACCTCGGCAGAACGGTACCGCCGCGACGGGTATCTGATGCGTCCAGTCCGTAATCTGTGCTGCCTGTTCCTTTATTTTGTCGGCATGCCCCCACGCTACATCGTCAGACTTTACGGGTGAAAAAGACCCTTATCATTTTCGCCCGCGCCCCGCGCCTTGGACAGGGCAAGCGGCGGCTTGCCGCCGGCATGGGTTCCCTGGCGGCATGGCGTTTTCAGCGATGGGCCCTGAACCGCGCCCTGCGGCGACTGTCCCGGGACCCACGTTGGACATGCCGGCTGGCAACAACGGGCGGAACGGTCAAGCTGCCGCGCGGCCTGCAACAATTCCCCCAGAGCCGGGGCGATCTTGGCCAACGGATGGATCAGGCAATGCGCGGCCACGGGCCGGGACCCGTCGTCCTCGTCGGTACCGACGTCCCTGACATTGCACCCCGCCATATCGCGGCGGCCTTCAAGGCATTGGATACCCATGACGCGGTGTTCGGTCCCGCAACGGATGGCGGCTATTGGCTGGTCGGGCTGCGTGGCAGGCCAGCCCGGCCGGATATCTTTTCAAAGATGCGCTGGTCGTCACCGGATACATTGGAAAATTCGTTAAGCCGGTTTCGATCACGCTTCAGCTATAGCCTGCTGGAGACCCTGACGGATATTGACGATGCGGAATCGCTGGCCCGCTGGCGCGCGCAACAACGAACGCTGCTTCGTGGCGCCTAGCGTTCCTGCAAGCGGGGCATCAATTCCACGAAATTGCAGGGCCGGAACCGGTTGTCCAGTTGATGAATCAGGATTTCATCCCAGCCGTCGCGACATGCGCCGGTCGATCCGGGCAGCACGAACAGATAGGTGCCTTTGGCGACACCGGCATCGGCACGACTCTGGATCGTCGAACTGGCAATTTTCTGATAGCTGACCCATCGGAACAACTCACCAAATCCCGGAATTTTCTTCTCGCAAACCCGGTCCAGCGCTTCCGGTGTAACATCCCGTCCGGTCACGCCTGTCCCGCCGGTCGCAATGATACAATCGATATCAGGATTATCGATCCATGTCTGAAACTGCGCCGCGATCAGACCTGCATCGTCCTTGACGATTGCGCGCGACGCCAATTGATGTCCCGCTGTTTGCAGGCGTTCCACCAGGGTGTCGCCTGACCGGTCATCGGCTTCCGTGCGCGTGTCCGATACGGTCAGGACCGCGATAGCAACGGGCAAAAACGTTCGGTTTTCATCGATTGGCATAATCGGCGCCACGTCGTGCAGTATCGTCCAGCGGAATGTAAACCGGCCATTCGCCGGCCGCTGCGGCCTCCAGGGATGGGACATCCTGGCCAAGCCGCAAACGATACACCCAGAAATTTGTCAGCACGCGTTCAACAAAATTCCGCGTTTCCCGGGACCGTATTCCTTCGATGAACAGCAGCGGGTCATCGCGGTAATCAACGCCATTTTGCCATTTTCGAAGGTTTCCGGGCCCGGCATTATACGCCGTCGTCATATAGAACAGATTACCGCCGACGGCCGGATCAGCGATCAGGTGCTGGATGTATTTCTGGCCCAGCGACATGTTGAGTTCCGGGTCATACAACTCATGCTGATTTTTGAACCGGGTGTCGCCGCTCGACATAAACCGGGCGGTTGCGGGCATTAGCTGCATCAGCCCCCGCGCGCCGACCCTGCTTTTTGCATTCGCCTTGAACCGCGATTCCTGCCGCATGAAAGCAAACAGCAATGCCTGATCGAGCTGATAGCCGGTTTGTGGTTTCCAGGACGGTATCGGGAACATGGCGGCGTCATAGTTTTCACCCTGTTGCCGCTGCATCCGCGAACCAAGCCGAATGGAAACATCTGGCAGATTCGCCTTGCCAACCAATGCCAGCAGAACACGCGATAATTCCGGCGACGGCGCGCCGGTAAGTCGCTTCAATTCGTTCTCCGCAAGGACGCTCTGACCGGTCTCAATCAGCGCCAATGCGCGTTTTGCAGAAGGAATATGCTGCAGCAGGTCAATCTCGATTGGTCCCAGGCTTGGCAGGTTCCAGTCAAATGGCATCTCGGCATCCAGAGCCTGCATCGCGAGCAAACCGTAAAAAGTCTGCGGATCCCCCGCCGCGAGGCGAAGCATCGGCGTCACACCCGCAGGCTGGCGTCCGACCAGCGCCGCCCGCGCCGCCCAGAATGCTGCGCCGGAACGCGACCAGGCATCAAGGCCAGGCACCCGCGCCATGGCGGAAAAATGAGTCGCCGCCGTCTGATATTTCTCAAGCCGCCATGCCGCGAGGCCCGCCCACCAATAGGCATCCGGTGCATCTGCCCCCGACCGCTTTATAGCGCGTTCAGCGAGCGCGAGCGCTTCCTTGTCCTTACCGGCATGGAAATACCCTCGCGCAATTATCGCGAGGTTTTCGTCGAAACCGATGGAATCGAGAATACGGCGAAACTGCTTCGATTCGAGTGTTTTAAGCGCCTGGGTCGGCCGCTCCCGCCGAAGCAGGCTCTTGATCCGGTTCGTGGCCTGACGCATTTCCCGGCGCTGCTGACGCGTGGCGGACCTTTTCGTTTTGGCGACAGGCGCCGCTTTCGTTGTTGCCCCGGAATATCGGAAGGCGACCTTCGCCGGCCTGCGCGGCGTCTTCCAGTTCTGCGGCTTGCGCCGCAAAGCCAGGGCATACACACGATCCGCACCCGGATGGTCCGCATAATCGGCCATCCAGTTCTTCAGTTCCGAATATTTCGATCGATAGGCATTCGGATGCATATAGCGCTGGTACAGGACATGTCCCATCAGCAGCTTGTCCGACAGCTTTGCGATCAGCTTGTCCGCAGCCCGCCATTTGCCGGTTTCCTGCAGTTCAAATATTTCGCGGTAACGATCCGCATCGGATGTGCTCAGAACCGACGGCAGCGTCGCGGACGGATCCTGCACATCGCCACGCGGTAACGAGGCCGTCTCCAGTGACGCCGGTCCCTCCGCCAGGGCAGGGTTTACCCCGCCCAGCAGGGCAACGAGGCCAAAAGCGAGGAACGATCTGAATCGGCTTGAAAATGGCGTCATGCTAACCTTTCGGACGCAGATGCGAGCACATCGCACACCTGTCGCTAACCCCTTTTATAATTCCATATTCCCTAACGGAAATTTACCACGCTCGCAAGCTGACAGCATTTCTTACGATGCAAGACGACATTGCCGCGCGCGACTACCCGAAATCTGCGAGGCGCGCCTGAACAGCCATGAAATCCCGCCAGGCTTCCCGTTTTTGACCGGGGGACCGCAGCAGGTACGCGGGATGAAACGTCGCCATTGCAGGAACCGTCGCATCGAGGTCCGCATTGCCATAGTCGTACCATTTGCCCCGCAGGCGCATGATGCCTTCCTTGCGGTCCAGTAAAGCCTTGGCCGAAGCCCCACCAACAAAAACCAGAACCTTGGGACGAACCAGTGCGATGTGCCGTTGCACGAACGGCATGCATACCGCGACTTCCGCATCCGTTGGCGTGCGGTTCCCCGGTGGGCGCCAGAACAGAACATTGGAAATATACGCGCTATTGCGATCCCGTCCGATTGCCGCAAGCATCAAATCCAGCAGTTTGCCGCTCGCGCCGACAAAGGGAACACCCTGACGATCCTCCTCGGCACCCGGGGCCTCCCCCAGAATCATGAGGTCCGCCTCAGGGTTGCCGTCGGAAAAAACCAGGTTCGTCGCCGTTTGTTTGAGGGCGCAGCCTTCGAAAGCCGCTATCGCCTCGCGCAACTCTGCCAGTGAATTGGCTTTCGCCGCGGCGGCTCGACTGTCGACCACCCCCTGACTGGGCGCCAGAGGCTTTTGTGACGGCGCCGTTGGTTGCGCCGGTTGTTCCCGTAAGTCCGACGGTGGCGGCGGTGCCGACGTTTTTGCCTGACGGGCCGCCAGTTGGGCGGCAGATTCAGCATACCGGTCGATGGGCGCGTCGAGAATGGCTTCATCCGCGCCCATTTCAACCATCCAGCGCAGTGACGCCTGAGGCGATTGGGTATGTGAATTCATGGAACACAGCCTTATCACGGCACGACATATCTACAAAACGGATACGCTTTGTTATAGACATTGAACTAAGCCTGTCGGCAATGAGGAAGAGGAAGGAAACCATGGAACGCGAATCGATGGAGTATGACGTCGTCATCGTCGGCGCCGGCCCGGCGGGACTGTCGGCGGCAATTCGGCTCAAACAGCTCGCCGCGGCGCAGGATCGCGAGGTTTCCGTCTGCATTCTGGAGAAAGCATCAGAAGTCGGTGCCCATATCCTGTCCGGTGCCGTGCTGGAACCACGGGCGCTCAACGAGCTGTTTCCGGACTGGAAGGAAATGGGGGCGCCACTGAACACCCCCGTGACGGACGAAAAGTTCATGTTCCTGACCGAATCAGGTGGGCTGTCCTGGCCGACTTCTCTGCTGCCCCCTGTCCTGCACAACCACGGCAACTACATCATCAGCCTGGGGAACCTGTGCCGCTGGCTCGGCGATCAGGCAGAGTCGCTGGGCGTTGAAATCTACCCCGGCTTCGCTGCCGCTGAAGTGCTGTACAATGACGCGGGCGCGGTACGCGGTGTCGCAACCGGTGACATGGGAATCACCAAGGAAGGCGAACAGGGCCCCAATTACCAACAGGGCATGGAACTGCACGCGAAATACACCTTCTTCGCCGAAGGTTGTCGCGGCAGTCTGGGCAAGGAGCTCATGACCCGGTTCGATCTGCGCGCCGATAGTGAGCCCCAGACCTTTGGTCTAGGCATCAAGGAACTGTGGGAAATCGAGCCGGAAAAACACCAACAGGGACTGGTCGTACACACGGCCGGCTGGCCGCTGGAAAGCGACACCTATGGCGGATCGTTCCTGTATCACCTGGAAAACAACCAGGTCGCGGTCGGCTATGTTGTCGGTCTGGACTACAAGAACCCGTACCTGTCACCGTACGAGGAATTCCAGCGTTTCAAGACACACCCGAAAATCCGCTCGACCTTCGAAGGCGGACGGCGGATTGCCTATGGCGCGCGCGCCATCAACGAAGGTGGCCTGCAGTCGCTGCCGAAACTGACCTTCCCCGGCGGGGTCCTGATCGGCTGCGAAGCCGGTACGGTCAACGTGCTGAAGATCAAAGGCAGCCATACGGCGATGAAGGGCGGCATGCTCGCTGCCGAAGCCGCGTTCGATGCACTGGCAGACGAAAACGCCAGCGATGAACTGACCGCCTATGCGGAGGCCTTCCGTAATTCCTGGGTTTATGACGAATTGTCGCAAGTCCGGAACTGCCGGCCGGCCTTCAAATGGGGACTGCTTGGCGGCACGCTCTATACCGGGATCGATCAGGTATTGCTGCGCGGCCGGGCGCCCTGGACACTGAAACATGGCCATGCGGATAACGAAACGCTTATGAAAGCCACCGATGCCAAGCAGATCGAATACCCCAAACCTGATGGTGTCATTTCATTCGACCGGCTGACCAGTGTGTCGTTCTCCGCCACCAACCATGAAGAAGACCAGCCGGCGCACCTGACACTCAAGGACGCGTCCGTTCCGGTCGACGTCAATCTGGCACTTTATGATGCGCCCGAGCAGCGCTATTGCCCGGCCGGGGTCTATGAAATCATTCGGGAAGATGACGGGTCGAATCCCCGGCTGCAGATCAACGCGCAGAATTGCGTTCACTGCAAAACCTGCGACATCAAGGATCCCACGCAAAACATCGTATGGGTGACACCCGAAGGCGGAGGCGGCCCAAATTATCCCAATATGTAGGATATTACGCACCTGCCACCGCGTTCCTGCTGGGAATCTGACGTTGAAAGCATATGTTTAACGAAAGCGTGAATTATATACGCCTGACGTCGTGACGCGATTTCGGCTAAACTCCGGAACCGACAATGGAGGATTCGCAATGCCGCTGAGACTGGGTAGAATTCGAAAGACGCTCTTGGCGTCAATTGGCATGACAGTGCTTCTTGCACCCGCCGTCGCCGCGTCGAATTCTGAATATGGCAGTTTTCTGGCCGGTCAGCATGCGGAAGCATTGCGGGACACGGACCGCGCGGCAGCTTTCATGCTTCGCGTTCTGGAAGAAAACCCGGATGACCAGAAGCTGCTTCGTCGCACATTTATCCTGTCACTCACGGCCGGCAAAATGGAAACAGCCGTTTCCCTTGCCCAACGTATCGAAGGCGCGGGCGGCAAGATGTCCACGGCGGCGATGCTGCTGGGTGTCGATCTGGTCCGGCAGGGAAAATATGCTGAAGCCCAGGAAAAATTCGATTCGATGCCGCGCAATGGCCTGACGACCTACGCCGCGCCACTGGCCATGGCATGGGCACTGGTAGGACTGGGCGAGATCGACAAGGCGCTTGAAGCATTGGCGCCGCTAGACCAGAAGAGCGGCTTTGCCGCCATGCGAGACCTCCATACAGGCCTGATCAATGAAGTGTCAGGTCGTGTCGACGCCGCCGAAGAGGCATATCGCGCAATTTCCGAAACGCTTTCGAATGCGCCGATCCGGGTGCTGCGCGCCGCCGGCGGCATGTTTGAAAGCACTGGCCGCGAGGCAGAAGCCCGCAAACTTTACCAGGCATATCTGTCCCGTGATCCCGACAGCCTAGTCATCGGTCAGGAACTGGCGCGGATGGATGCCGGGGAAGCCCCCATTCCCCTTGTCAGAACGCCCGCCGAAGGGGTTGCCGAAAGCCTGTTCAATGTCGCCTCCGCCCTGCCCCGGGATCGCGCCGGAGACATTGCCATTGTCTACGCGCGGCTCGCCCTGCACCTGCGACCCGACTTCGAACTTGCCCGCCTGCTGATCGGAGAACTGTTCGACGCGGAAAACCAGCACGCAAGAGCCAACGACGTATACACATCGATTAATCCGGCCTCACCCTATAGCTGGTCTGCCCGTCTTCGGGTCGCGAACAATCTCGCCGATCTGGATACGGTCGACGAGGCCGTCGGCCTTCTGAACATGATGGCAGATGAAAAACCCGAACGAACCGACGCTTTGGTGCGGTTGGGCGGCATCCTGCGGTCCAAGGAACGGTATGGCGATGCGGTCGTCGCCTATGACAGGGCAGCAGAGCGCTTCAAAAATGGCGAAACGACGGACTGGTTTTTCTATTACAGCCGCGGCATCGCCCTCGAACGATCGGACCTGTGGCCGCGGGCTGAAGCAGATTTTCAAAAGGCCTTGGCGCTTGAACCGGACCAGCCCTACGTCCTGAACTATCTTGGATATTCCTGGGTGGATAAGGGCATGAACATCGAACAGGCCCGTGGGATGATTGAGAAAGCCGTCGAGAAACGCCGCAATGACGGCTTCATCGTCGACAGCCTTGGATGGGTCCTTTATCGGCTCGGCGACTATGCAGGTTCCGTCAAACAGCTCGAACGGGCCATTCGTCTGCGCCCCAGCGACCCGGTCATCAATGACCATCTCGGCGATGCCTATTGGCGTGTCGGCCGCAAACTGGAAGCCCGGTTCCAATGGCAAAGAGCGCTGGACCTCGATCCGGAGGATGATGAGATCGTCAAGATCGAGAACAAGCTGATTGAAGGTCTCAAGAACGGGAAGGCGGACGGCTCCGACGGATGATCGCAACTCAGGAGACGACAACCCTCACCGTTCCGGCACCGGCGAAAATCAATCTTTACTTCAACATTATCGGTCGCCGCTCCGACGGATACCATATTGTCGACAGCCTGATTGCATTCACACGTCTTGGTGACACGCTGACCGTCCGTGCCGGCAATCCACTGGACATCGTTGGTGAAGGACCATTTTCTGCGGACCTGCCACCGGCACCGCAAAATCTCGTATATCGGGCCGCCGAAACGCTTGCCGCCGCAGCCGGCGTTCCGGCATTCGCCCATATCTCAATCGAAAAGAACCTGCCCATCGCCGCAGGAATCGGCGGGGGATCATCCGATGCGGCCGCCGCCATGAAAGCGCTGGCGGATCTCTGGAGCCTGCACCAGGAAAAATTCGACCTGGCTGAAATCGGCTTGCCTCTTGGCGCTGACCTACCCGTATGCCTGCGCGCGCAGACGACCTATGCCGGCGGGATCGGCGAAATTCTGGAGGCCGGCCCCGTGCTCCCACAGGCAGGCGTGGTACTGGTCAATCCCGGCATTGCGCTGGCAACCCCCACCGTATTCGCTGCCCGCAAGGGGCCCTTTACGCTCGAAAACCGGTTTTCCCATGCGCCTGAAAATGTTGCTGAGCTTGGCAAAATGCTGGCAGAACGCGGCAATGACCTCACCGAGCCGGCCATCAGCCTGTGCCCCGAAATCCAAATGGTTCTGAACGCGCTCGAAGCAACACCAGGCTGCCGCCTTGCTCGCATGTCTGGCAGTGGTGCAACATGTTTCTCGCTTTACGATGACACAACCGCAGCCAAGGCCGCCGCAGATCAGGTCGCGCGCGACGGATGGTGGGTTGCCGCAACAGAATTGATCACATAGACCTGCCAAAATGCTGTTGTTCGCGGTTGCAGGCGTTCGACGATGCGCATACATTCTCGCTGCAAATCAGGCGCAATCCTGAAGCATGGGGCGTAGCCAAGTGGCCTAAGGCACCAGGTTTTGATCCTGGCATTCGGAGGTTCGAATCCTCCCGCCCCAGCCAATTTTCGACATCGCGTATTTTTACCGTTCACGTAAGGTAATCGGAAGATCGCCTTACCTTGCCGTCACCAATCCGATCCCGCCACCAATCAACTGTCTTGCCGACCCCCGTATCGAGATCGACAGACGGCGTCCAGCCACACGCATCTTTCAGCAGTCGGGAATCGGCCACCAGTGCCCGCACTTCCGATCCTGCTGGTCGAAACCTTCCGGGCTCTTCCACGACGGGTTTATTGGCACCTGTCACCGACAGGACCCGCTCAACCATGTCGCTAATCGACACTTCGACGCCGGTTCCGGCATTGTAGGCGCGGCCCGGCTCAAGCCCATCAGCGGAGCCCATCGCCAGGAACGCCTCGACAGTATTCGTTACATAATTAAAATCGCGAGTCGGTTTGAGATCGCCCAGGCGAATTTCCGGGCAGTCAGGATCGAGAGCCTGACGGATCATAGTCGATAGGACCGCGCGCTCGCTTTGCCGAGGCCCGAATGTATTGAAGGGCCGCAGGATATAGACGGGCAACGAAAAGGACCGCATATACGCTTCGGCCATCATGTCCGCAGCGATCTTGCTGGCCGAATATGGCGACTGCCCCTGCAACGGATGGTCCTCGCCTATCGGTTTTGTCAACGCCGTGCCATAGACTTCGCTGGTCGATGTATGGACGACGCGTCGCACACCATGCCGGCGCGCCGCTTCGAGAACATTCAGGGTCCCGGTAACATTGACGTCCACGTAGGACTGCGGCGCGTCATATGAATGTGGAATTGCAATCAGTGCCGCGAGATGGAAAACAATCTCTTGCCCAGCGACAAGCCGTTCCATGAACGCCGTGTCGCGGATATCACCGCGACTTAACGTGATACCCGACAACACGTCATCGGACACCTCGTCTAGCCAGCCATTCGTTCCGAAAGAATTATACTGGGCCAACGCCGTGACTTTAGCCCCTGCGGCGACCAGCCCCTCGACGAGATGCGAGCCAATAAAACCGTCGGCGCCGGTGACAAGCACCCTCGTTCCCTTATAGCTCAATTAGTATCCCCCAACTCTTGAATCCCGCGCAGCCGGCATCGCCCTGTAACGCTATGGCAACTTCTAACCGGCGCTTCAAGAAAAATCCAAGGCTTCACGAACCAGGAATCTCATTCTTCAAGCCGTCTTCATAAAGCTGACGGAATCGCGCAACGGATCTGTCGAGCGAAAAACTTTCGACAATCCGCTGGCGCGCTGCCTGCCCACATTCAACCCGGTTCTCCACTTCGCACATCAACCTGATTGCTTTACCTAACGCCGTCGCATCACGCGGCGGCACAACGATACCAGTATTGCCGACAATGCGCCGTGCATCGCCGACATCGGTCACGATAGCCGGCAGGCCGCAGGCCATACCCTCCGCCACCGCATTTGAGAAACCTTCGCCATATGCCGAAGATGAAACAATTATATCCGCAGCGGACAGGATATTCGGCACATCGTCGCGACGGCCGAGGCGAATAATTCCGGGCGTATCAGGCAATTGTGAGTCGGTGCCTTCTCCAACCAGCACTGCCGTCACTCCTGGTGCGTATTCAAGCGCGGAAAGAAGGGTTCCATAATCCTTCATGGGATCAACGCGTGCCGTCACCGCCAGCACCGTCGCATCAGCATCAATACCCAGGGCAGCACGGACGGTCTCGCGTGCCCGGGAGTCTAGCTTGAACCGGTTGGTATCAATGCCATTTTCAATTAACAAACTTCGGCGTGGCAAAAATCCAAGCTGCTGATGCGCTGCGATTCCCGCATTGGAATTATAAATCACGGCATCCGGCAACCACGACAGGCGGGCGCTTGCTTTAACAACCAGGCGGAACAACCAACCATATGCGCTCAGGTCCATATCAGAGCAGCGGATACCCCAAAAATGCGCTGTCTCACGATGCCGCCCGGACGCCGACAATGCCATCGTCGCAACCAGATTGGCATGATACATCCAACCCACGACGACCGCTGGCCTGTATTCCCGCATCAACCGGGTTAGCCGGAATACGCCGACAATACCCGGGCGGCCACTTTTCATTCCAAGCTCGAAAACCGGCACCCCGGCCTCGGTGAGGCGCCCGACAAGCGCCCCTCCCGACGTGAGACTGACAATAACCGGTGCGGCTCCAGCGGCAGCTTCCGCTTCCGCCAGTGCCGCAAGCATTGTTTCCGCACCACCAACATCCAGCCCGGTAATAACGTGAAAAACCGGCGCTGCCGACATCGTATTCACCATGAAAGCCTCGAAGTGCCGCATTGACCCGGGTCAATTCAGGCAGTGAAAATAGGTATGAGCTTACGTCGTCAAGGATACTGTCGCAGCCTTAAGGTTTTCCGTGCGTGATCCCGGCTTTTCAGGCACTTGGTTTTGCCAAGTTAACTACTTCCCTAGAATGATCGTCACGACTTGACCGATACTGTATCGATCATAACAAGCTGCCGGAAGACGGCACCGGCAATCCCTCCAATCAGCGGCATCGTGACGGCAACATACACTAGCCGCCGAATAGACGTCGGCCCATCATAATAGGGAAAATCCGAAACATCCTTAAGCCTGGCCAGCGTCACGTCCTCACAGGTTCCGATATGTCGAATCAAGTTGCGGCGGTGAACGTATGGCGGCCGCAAATGCAGTATCGAATTCAGGTATTCGGGATCTCTACCAAATAACCGATACAGGGCATCACGCATGGCCGGCGGGAAATAGTGAATGAACCAGGTTGCGGAATGGGAGTCGTATGGCGAAAACCGATGTGGCACCTGATGGAATGCGCAACCACCAGCTTTCAAAACGCGCGTTTCTTCCGCGTAGTAGGCATCAAGAACGTCGTCTGTCACATGCTCCAGTACTTGCTGACTGAATACAAAGTCGACGCAATCGCTTTCAATTGGCAACCGAAAGCCATCGTAGACAAAAAACCTAGGATCTGTCGCACCGGTGACTTTCGCCATAATGCCATTATTGAGTTCCGATTCGACATCGACATCGACACCAAACACACCGTGGTAACCCAGCGCAACCAGATAGAACATCGTCATCCCGCCGCCGCACCCATGATCCAAAATCATGAGGTCCTCAGCTGCACGGCATCCCTGCACATTCCTTAACTTGCTCAGCAATGTACGCAAGTGATATGGAGGCTCGCTTTCACTGCTTCGTACGAATTCTGAAAAAACCGCCCACGCTGAATGAATATCACGGCCCTCGCGCGCAGCGGCCCGCAACGCCGTATAACTTCGTCTGATGTCTTGCCAGGACACTATTCAAGCCTCCTAAACCCGCGCACGCGCAGACTTCTCAATTCATTGAAACATGCCCAATTGATACCGGGCGCTATGACTTGGACCGAGGCTCTTTTTCTCCATTGATGAGATCGACGAAGATAGGCCATGCAATTTCCGGATAAAAGCGATGTCAGCCAGTCGCGGCAACAGAATCGATCTGGGATTCAGCGTCGAACGCCTGATACACAGCGCAGGCACGGTCAACAATCGCCGCTGCCCCGACATACGGCCAAATATGATCTGAATCTCCAGAAACCACAAGCACAGGCCGCGGTGCAATAAGGCCCAGCACATCATCAATCTCCATCCAGTTAAGTATACCCGGAATAACATTCTGGCCCGAGGCGTCTCCACGCCGGGCAATGGTATCCCGGATATATCCAACACACCAGTTCGCCAACACAGACGAGATGCGGTTATCCAGCGCTGCGGCAAAAACAGCCGACATTCCACCGGAAGAGCTCCCCATCACCGAAAGCCGCGAAATATCGATGGACAGATCGTCCGCATTCACCGCAAGCCAATCGATCACCGAAGAGATGTCGCTCACGCGCTGTCCCAGCAATGTCCGCCCCAGCAACAATGCGTGATTTGCTGCATCTATACAGGGGTCAAGGGACCGCCTCTTCAATGCTGTCTCGCGTCGTTCGCCGAATGCAGCCTGCTCCACACATATGGCGACGAATCCGTTAGCAACGGCTTGTCGACCGAAATCGGACCCGGACGCTATTTTCTCCGGATCCGCAGGCATCCGCGCCTCGCCCCAGGATAAATGCGCACCAGAGTTTGTGCCCTGGAGGCAGATCATAGCGGGAAAGGGCCCTGCTGCATTGCGTGGAGCTATGACTGAATCTGGTGTTTGGGGGGTTTGAAGGTTGGCGGCGTATCTGGTTGAATTGTTGTTGCGAGACAGCACCCCAACCAAAGGAGATACACCACCATGGAAACCACTAACATTGTTGATTTTGCGCGTCAAGATGAGATGACAGACGCGCTGACGGATTTGCTGAGAACAGGAGCGCAGCAATTGATCGCGACAGCAGTTGAGGCTGAGTTTGCAGGTTATCTGGCGCAATTCGCCGACTTGCGCACTGAGACAGGTCACGCGGCGGTCGTACGCAATGGGCATCATCCTGAGCGCCCATTTCGAACGGGCATTGGCCCTGTGAGCGTGCGCATTCCAAAGGTACGATCCAAGGACGGCCAGCCCGTGACATTCCGCTCGGCCCTGGTGCCACCCTATGTGCGCAGAACCAAGACGTTGGAAGCGGCCTTGCCGTGGCTGTATCTGAAGGGCATTTCCAGCGGTGAAATGGCCCCAGCCCTCAAGGTTCTCCTGGGCCCTGATGCCACTGGCTTTTCTGCGAATACGGTGTCGCGGCTCAAACGGGATTGGGCCAAGGAGTACGACGGCTGGAAAGAAGCGGATTTGGACGACGAACCAATCGTCTATATCTGGGCTGACGGCGTCCATAGCGGCCTGCGCGGTGAGAATGACAAGCTCTGCGCCCTTGTGATTGTTGGGGTCACGGCCCGTGGCAAGAAACGCTTCCTAGCAATCGAGGATGGGGTGCGCGAGTCCACGCAGAGCTGGCGCGAGGTTCTGCTCAGCCTCAAAAGCCGAGGAATGAACGCGCCCAAACTGGCCATCGGCGACGGTGCCATGGATTTTTGGACCGCGCTGGACGAAGTGTATCCTGAGACCCACCAACAGCGGTGCTGGCAACACAAAACGATGAACGTGCTCAATTGCTTGCCAAAGCTGTCGCAACCAAAGGCCAAGGCCGCTATCCACGACATTTGGCAGGCAGAAACCAAAGACGATGCGGAAAAGGCCTTTGATTTGTTCATCAAAACCTACGAACCCAAATACCCCAAGGCGGCGCTGTGCCTGCAAAAAGACCGCGAAGAACTCATGGCATTCTTCGACTTCCCCGCCCAGCATTGGCAAAGCATCCGCACCAGCAATCCGATCGAATCGCCTTTCGCCACGATCCGGCATCGCACCAAGCGTTCAAAGGGCTGCCTGTCACGCGATGGCATGCTGCACATGATGTTCAAGCTGGGCCAATGCGCCGAGCAAAACTGGAGAAAACTACGCGGCTTTGACTACCTGGCCAAAGTCATCACAGGCGTCAGCTTCAAAGACGGAATTGAAACCACCAAACCAGGCCAGATCGCCGCATGACCAACAACCTCAAACACCAGATTTGACAATAACTCCATTGCGTGGCCACAAAATATTGACGGGAACGTCCGAGCCATCGCGTACGCGCAGATAAAAGTGTCGCCGGTCCATATCGGTGCCGGGTTTTGCGGGAAATTCAGCCAATAATTCCGGCTTGCACTGACGGTTTTCATACCCGCTGAGTTCCACCAGTTTTGCACGTGCTTCCCGCTGCCATACCAAAACATCGCCATTTCGGTTCCGTTGCCGGGACAACGCCAGCGCCGCATTGTCGTAATCAATTAAATGCGCCACGCTTGGACTCAGCGCAGCGTTATCTGGTGGGCTAGGATAGGGGTTATAGCCGTTAAGAAATTTCATTGAAAAACGACGTTTCACGGCCAAAAGGCGCGCGTGTAACCATGGGTTCATAATCGGCACACCTTCGCCCCAACCGGAATAAAAGGAGGCGGCATCTCCCTAATGCCACTTTCGTGGATCAATCACCTCACGGGAGATTCCACACGCTAACGTCCGAATAAGATCCATAATCTCAGGAGGAATCGGAGGCACAGAATGACTGGCAATCAACTCCTTTAACTGATTCATATCATACACACCGACGACGCTCGACACGACTCCCGGCTCGTCCCGCGCAAAAGCAAGCGCCAAGGCGCTAATGCTGTAACCGGATTGAGTAGCAAGCTTGGCAATTCCGGCCAAAGCGACAGACAGGGGCTGCAACGGAGGCGGCAATTTGGCAGGGTTCATAAAAAAGGCACCCTGCAGGAAAATACTTCGCGCAAAAACCGAAATGCCCGCACGTTGACAACGCGATAAAATTCCCGATTCAATCATACGATGATCAAATAGGTTGAGCGGTACTTGCAGCATGCTTAGCCCAACAACATCTAGCGCCAGCTCAGCTTCTTTCGTGGTGTATACGGAAGCACCAAAGGCGGAGATTCGACCATCATTTCGAAGCGACCTCATGGCATCTGCCACGCCGGGAAGGTACAAATCACTAGGT
>CALSRA010000036.1 GCA_943788635.1 uncultured Alphaproteobacteria bacterium
CTCTGACTGCCGACGGAAATACCCTGATATCCATGGCGCCGGACCTCGGCGCCGTGGCGGCGGACTGGCGGCGCTGGCTGACGCATGAAAAGCGGGTTTCACCGCATACCCAGCAGGCTTATGAAACTGACCTTTTTGCATTTTCCGGATTTCTCGTTCGGCATCTTGGCGGGGTCCCTGGGGTGGATGATTTAAGAGATCTTCAGCCGGCCGATTTTCGGGCCTGGCTGGCCTGGCGTGCGGGCAAAGACCTGAGTCGCAGTTCAACGGCACGAGCGCTTTCCGTCGTGCGGGGCTTTTTTCGCTGGTGCGAACGCAATGACCGTTTCACCAACCATGCCATTCGGTCGGTTCGGTCGCCGAAGCTGCCGCATCAGCTGCCGAAGCCGTTGCGGGCAGATGATGCGCTGGAAGCCGTGCAGCGGGTCGGCGAGTTGTCGGAAGATCCCTGGATCGGCCTGCGGGATGTGGCGCTGCTTACATTGCTTTACGGGTGTGGATTGCGGATCTCCGAGGCCCTGTCGCTGACCCGGTCCGAGGCACCGAACGATGCGGTGCTGCTGGTTACCGGGAAGGGGGGGAAGCAGCGAATGGTTCCGGTATTGCCGGTGATTCGCGATGCCGTGGCTGCCTATATCAAGGCGTGCCCCTACGAACTGGCACCGGATGTGGCGTTGTTCCGGGGCGCGCGGGGCGGGCCGCTCAATCCAGCAGTCGCCCAGCGAACAATGCGCGCCATGCGTGGCTGGCTCGGTCTGCCGGATACCGCGACGCCGCACGCTTTGCGGCATTCATTCGCGACACATCTACTTTCCGGCGGCGGGGATCTGCGGTCAATACAGGAACTGCTAGGCCACGCGTCGCTGTCGACGACCCAGCGTTATACCGAAGTAGCGGACTCCACACTGCTTTCGGAATACCGCGCAGCGCATCCCAGGGCGCGTTGAACGGGAGCCCGTCGTGATAGAGCCGCGAATCAAGACCGAACATTGGGTTCATGCAAATCTGCGGCGGTGCGCAATCGCGGCCGTGCCGGCGCTTGTTGTCCGGCACGGCGACAACGAACGCGGAATGGTGCTGTTGAAGATCAATACCCTTGGCAAGGGCTGCAAGGTCTTTATTCAGGCCCGCGATGTCGATGGAAAACTCGGCTGGATGGCGGCGTTGAAAGGCGAATTGGTCAATGAGGCGGATACCGATACGTATATCGAGCGGCAGGCCCGGAACGATCCGGATCTTTGGGTCATCGAAATCGAAGACCGCGAGGGTCGTCGCTGGTTTGACGGCGACGAAATCTGACGCATGAACCGGCCCGCGGCCGGCCGGTATTTCCTTTTTGTGAATTCTCATGTCATGGTTTGAGGCATTAATATCCTTTTTTAAAGAAATGGGCGTGTCCCGCGCGATGCGACCCGCTGAATAACAGGAACCAGGAGCCAAGAATGAAGGTTGGATTTATCGGGCTGGGGACGATGGGGTCCAGCATCGCCCTCAATGCGATCAAAGGGCAGCATTCGCTGACCGTGCATGATATCAATCGCGATTCCGCCGCGCCGCATGTGGAACTTGGCGCGACCTGGGTCGATTCGCCCAAGGAAGTCGCCGAACAGAGCGATGTCGTATTCACGTCTCTACCGGGGCCGCCGGAGGTCGAAGCTGTAACGCTTGGAGAGGGCGGTCTGCTGGAAGGTGTTTCAGCGGGCAAGGTCTATTTTGATCTCAGCACCAATTCGCCAACGGTGATTCGCCGTATCCATGCAGAATTCGCCAAGAAGGGCGCGCATGTTCTGGATGCGCCAGTCAGCGGCGGGCCCGATGGTGCGAAGTCCGGTAAAATGGCGATCTGGGTCGGTGGCGACAAGGCAGTCTATGAAGCGAATTTGGCGGCGCTGAATTCGATGAGCGATGCGCCTTTCTATGTTGGCCCGATTGGGGCGGGTGCCGTGGCGAAGCTGGTCCATAACTGCAGCGGCTACATCCTGCAAACGGCGCTGGCGGAAACTTTCTCGATGGGGGTCAAGGCCGGCGTGGATCCCGAAGGTCTCTGGACCGCATTGCGCAAAGGGGCATTGGGTCGCCGACGGGTATTCGACACGATGGCGCGCCAGTTCCTGCCGGGGCGGTTCGACCCGCCTGATTTCGCGCTGAAACTTGCCCGCAAGGACGTCAACCTTGCCTGCGAAGTTGGCCGTGAATACGACGTGCCGATGCGTCTTGCCAATCTGACATTGATGGAAATGACGGAAGCGATGAACCGGGGTTGGGAAGGTCGCGATTCCCGGTCCGCCATGCTGCTGCAGACCGAACGGGCTGGTGTTGAAATCAGTCTTACCGAAGCGAAGATCAAGGAAATCATGGACAAGGATTAATTCCTTGCCGACCCGCCCGGTGCTTCATCATCCGGGCGGGTCGATTTTTTCCTGCTTCGACTTCCGTCAGGAACACCGTTCCGTGGTAATCTGCGTTTACAATCAGAATGTGAGCCCGGAACCATGACGACTGATATCGAAAGCCCCTATTTGCTGACACCCGGCCCGTTGACGACGTCATCGGAAACGAAACAGGTCATGCTGCGCGACTGGGGCTCCCGGGATGCGGCATTTATCCGGATTAATCGTGAGTTGCGCGCGCATGTCGTGTCGATTGCCGGCGGTGGTGATGATCTGACCTGCGTGCCGGTCCAGGGCAGCGGCACTTTCGCGGTCGAAGCCATGCTGGCGGGATTCGTTCCCCGCGATGGCAAGATTCTACTGGTCATAAATGGCGCCTACGGACATCGCATGGCGAAGATTTGCGACTATCTGGGACGGGATTTTCTTATCTACGAAACGCCGGAAGACACGCCGCCGGATCCAGCGGCGATTTCCGATCGCCTTGCGGTTGATTCCAAAATCACACATGTCGCGATCGTCCATTGTGAAACGACATCCGGTATCCTGAACCCGATTGAAGCCGTTGCCGCGGCTGTCGCGGGGCAGGGGAGACGCTTGCTCATTGATGCCATGAGCTCGTTTGGCGCCCTGCCGCTCGATATGGGGCAGGTTGCGTGCGATGCCGTTGCGGCGTCCGCCAATAAATGCCTGGAAGGTGTGCCGGGTATCGGCTTCGTCGTCTGCCGGGAAGCGGCTCTTTCGAAAACAAAGGGCAATGCGCATTCTCTCAGCCTTGACCTTTATGACCAGTGGCATGCGATGGAAGGCAATGGCCAGTGGCGGTTTACCCCGCCGACCCATGTTGTCGCGGCCCTGCATCAGGCGCTTGCGGAACATGTGGCTGAAGGCGGGGTCGCCGGGCGTGGCGCGCGATACCGGCGGAATTGCGATGTTCTGGTAGCGGGTATGCGCGCAATGGGATTTGAAACGTTGCTGCCGGATGCGTTGCAGGCACCGATTATCGTCACGTTTCATATGCCGATCGATCCAGCCTTTAACTTTCAGGTGTTTTATGACCGGCTGGCGGCAAAAGGTTATGTCATCTATCCCGGTAAACTGGCAGCGGCGGATAGTTTCCGCATCGGCTGTATCGGCAGGCTGGATGAAACGGTCATTGGGGGCGCGGTAGACGCTATTCGGGAAACTCTGAAACAGATGGGCGTACAGCGATGCGGTCCGCTGGCGGCGTGAGGGGATAGTATGACTGAGAAGCAACCGGTCACTGTAAACGGACGCCAGTATCGCTGGCCTTCCGATCCCGTCGTCGTCGTTTGTATCGATGGCTCGGAACCGGCTTATATGGATGAGGCAATTGCTGCAGGACGGATGCCCTGGCTGGCGCAAATGCGCGCCGAAGGTTTCGATGCGATTGCGGATTGTGTTGTTCCCAGTTTCACCAACCCGAATAACCTGTCCATCGTGACCGGCGCGCCGCCTTCGGTGCACGGAATTGCCGGTAATTTCTTCCTCGATCCGGATACCGGCGAGGAAGTGATGATGAACGACCCGAAATTCCTGCGCTGTGGCACGATTCTCGCGGCATTTTCCGATGCCGGTGCGAAGGTTGTCGTGGTCACTGCCAAGGATAAATTGCGACGGCAACTCGGGCACCGGATGAAGGGGGTCTGCTTTTCATCTGAAAAGGCCGACGAAGCGACAATGGATGAAAATGGAATCGATAATGTCGTGACGTTGACCGGCATGCCGGTGCCGTCCGTGTACAGCGCCGAATTGTCGGAATTTGTTTTTGCGGCCGGAACGAAAATCATGGCTCGGGATCGTCCGGAGATCATGTATCTGTCGACGACGGATTATGTGCAGCACAAGCATGCTCCCGGCTCGGCGGCGGCTAACGAATTTTACGCCATGATGGATGGCTACTGGTCACAGTTGGACGCCATGGGGTGTACGATTGTGCTGACGGCCGATCACGGGATGAACGCCAAGCATGACGGGTCGACTGGCGCGGTGAATGTCGTCTATCTGCAAGAGTTATTGGATACGTGGTTTGGCGCTGGTGGGACGCGGGTGATTTTGCCGATCACCGATCCTTATGTCGTACATCATGGAGCCTTGGGTTCCTATGCGACAATCTATCTGAATGATCCCCTGCTCGCGACCATTATCCCGGCTCAACTTTCGGGCGTGGATGGCATTCTGGAAGTGCTCGACAACAAAACGGCATGCGCGCGCTTCGAGCTGCCCCAGGATCGGGTTGGCGACCTTGTGGTGCTTGGGGCGCAAAACATGACGCTGGGTACCCATCCGGACAGGCACGACCTGTCAGGGCTCACCGAACCGCTGCGCAGTCACGGTGGTTCGACCGAGCAGCGGGTTCCCCTGATCTGCAACAGGAAGGTCAAGGAACCTGCCGGGACTCACCGCTTGCGCAATTTCGATGCTTTCGACCTGGCGCTCAACCTTGCGGTTACGGCAGTCGTCTGAACACCCGGCTGTCAGAGCATACGATCGGGATGGTCGCTGATCACGGTGTCGACTCCCCATTCGAACAAGGTGTCGGCGCGCGCCCTGTCGTTTACCGTGTAACACAACAGAGGATAGCCGGCGCGCCGGATTTCCTGCGCGGTTGTCTTGTCCAGGTGCCGATGGTTGCAGTGCAGTGTCCGGCAATCCAGTGCCCGCATGTCATCACCCCAGTCCCGCGCGACGCGTGACAGAAGCAACCCGCGCTGGAACATGGGAGCGGTTTCCCGGACCGCGGCAAGGGAAGCCGGCGTGAAGCTGGATATCAGAGGTGCCGGAAGGTCGCCGGGCCATTCTTCGCGCAAGGCCCGCCCCACGGCATGGCCTGTTGCTGCTTCCTGTCCCGGTGACGGCTTTATTTCGACATTCGCGCCCATCTGGAGCGATGCCAACAGGCGTATTGTCTCGCTGAGTGTTGGAATGGTTTCGCCGACATAGGTCTCGGAAAACCATTGTCCGGCGTCGTATCCTTGCAATGTGCCAAGAGAATAATTGCTGACGCCGCCCTTGCCGTCGGTGGTTCGGTCCAGCGAATCGTCATGCAGCAGGACGGGCACGCCGTCCAGCGACAGATGAACATCGAATTCGACCCATTTAACGCCCAGACTGGCGGCGGTGCGGAACCCTGCAAGCGTATTTTCTGGTGCATGCCCGGCGGCGCCGCGATGCCCGATAACGCGCGGCAATGAGGACGGAGCTTTCATTCGATAGGTCCTGTGGTGCAATGCTTTGCGCGGCCCCGATGAAGGGTTCTGGCAAGCATCATTTTCATCGTCATACGCGCATTATCACGCTGCTGATATAACCAATATAAAGCAGCAGCAACACGACGCCTTCCATTCGGTTTATCCGCCATCCCGTGATCAGGATCGGGACCAGGATTATTGCCGATGCCAGCACAATCCATTGGTCGATCCCAGAAATTTCCGGCGCGATTTCCAGCGGGTGAAATATGGCGCCGACCCCGAGGACGCCAAGGATATTGAAAATATTGCTGCCGACCACATTTGCGACGGCAACATCGGTGTGTCGCCGCCAGGCCGCGATAGCGGTTGCACCGAGTTCCGGCAACGATGTGCCGAATGCAACCAGGGTCAGGCCGATAATGGATTGTGGAACACCAGCGGCCTCTGCCAGGGTGACTGCGGAATCGACCAGCAGGGATGCGCCATATACCAGTCCGCAAATTCCCGCGAATAGATGGATGGCGATGCTGAGCGGTTTTGTCGGGGAGTCCTGTTTTTCATCGGCCATATCCGTATGGAGGTCCGCCGCCGCGTCATGGGTGCGAATGTCGTGGAAATAGCTCCAGCAGATGAAAATGAGTAGCGCCATGACCATCGCAACGCCTTCCCAGCGTTCGATGACGCCGAAATACCCCAGCACGCATAACAGGACCGATGCAGCGACCATAAAACCGGTATCGCGATATACCGCCTTGGGGTCACAGACCAGCGGACATATCAGCGCCCCGATCCCGAGGATGAGGAAGGTATTGGCAATATTGCTGCCGACAGCATTGCCGACGGCGATATCGACGCTTCCCGTCAGCGCGGCGCGAACCGTGACAACCAGTTCCGGCGTGGATGTGCCAAAGCCCAGGACGGTGAGACCGATAATCGCTGGCGATACGCCGAGATTGCGCGCAAGCCCCAGCGCTCCCCGTAACGCGAATTCGCCGCCAAGAATTAACAGGACGAGGCCAATACAAAGAAAAAGCAGTTCCATGGTCCTTGACCAACTCCGTTTACGCGCCGACCTGTCTCAAATGGACAGGTTGGTGGGGCAGTTCAAGGAATGTATCGGGCCTATCGTTCGTTTGTGTTGCACTGGAAAAGCGATAGCGCCGCTTCGTGGTAAACTGATGGTTGATTTTGACGTTGCCGACTGGGCAATGTTATAGAGAATATTGAATATATATTCTGTAATTCGAATTTGATTGGAAGGAGTTGCACGGGATGGGGTACAGCATTAAGCAGTTTGCCGCTGATTGTCACGATATCCTGGTTAAGGAACCTGGTTCCGAAGGGCGTGAAAAGGTCCGTCAGGCGCTTGAAAAAGCGCTGGTTGACCCTGAATTCATTGCTGAAAACATCGGGCCGGATGAAACCGCCGCACGCAAGCTTCTGTATCAGGATCCGGAGCTTGAATTCTGCATATTTGCGCATGTTCGGGGGAACAAGGCCGTCAGCCCACCGCACGATCATGGCCGGAACTGGGCGATTTATGGTCAGGTTTCCGGTGTCACGGAAATGACCCTTTGGCGCAAGCTTACCGAAGCCGAAGGCGATAAGCCCGGTACCGTCGAGGCGGTTGAAGTCTACGACCTGAAGCCGGGCATGGCCCGTCTTTACGATATCGGCGACCTTCATTCGCCGAGCCGGGAGTTGCCGACGCGGCTGATCCGCATCGAAGGCCGGAACATGGACAACGAGCCGAAGCGCAATCGTTATGTCGAGGTCGAGACTGCGGCCTGATCTGATTTAAAGTGGGAGGAACGTGAATTGGCGCATACGCTGGAGTCATTCGCTGCGAAATGTCATGAGTTGTTGTCGGCTGACCCGGGACCGGCTGGCCGCGACAAGGTCGTTGAAGCGCTGGAGGAAGCGCTAAAAGACGAAACCTTTGTTGCGGCAACAGTGGGTCCGGATTTTAGTGCCGGTCGGGAAGTTCTCTACAAAGACGAGGTACTTGGTTTCTGTATTCTGGCGCATGTGCGCAAGGCAAGTAACGCCAGTCCGCCGCACGACCATGGCCCGACCTGGGCGATCTATGGCCAGGCTTCCGGTTCGACGGAAATGACCGACTGGCGGATGACCAAGGCTCCCGAAGACGGGAAACCCGGGGAAGTAGAGTTTGCCGGCAATTACAGCGTAAAGCCGGGCATGGCAAAGCTCTACAATGAAGGCATGCTGCATTCTCCCTCATGGGCCAGCGAGGCTCGGCTGATCCGTCTTGAAGGTCAGAATGTCGAAAACATAAAGCGGGATCGCTACGTTGTAGCGGAACCGGCGGCGTAATATTTTATCCGGTCGCCGCAGGTGCGGCGACCGCGAGCGCCCGGTCCAGAAAATCCAGCCGGTCCTGACCCCAGAACAGGGTGCCGTTGAACCGGTATGTCGGGGCGCCAAAGATTCCGTGCGTCACAGCTTCGTCTGTATATGTTTTGTATGCGCTGGTGACGGCATCGGTTGTTTCTGCATTGATTAGTCGATCACCATTCAGGCCACATTCGTTGCAAATGGCGCGGCGGATGTCGGGGTCGGAAATGTCCCTTTCTTCCGACCACAGGGCCCGCAATATCGCGTGTGACAGCAACATTGCGTCCTCTCCAGCCTGCTCTGCCGCGATAACGGTATGGCCTGGCGCTATGTTGTCTGTCGGGGGATAGAAACGTGGTTTCAAATTCAGGGGCATGCCCAGATACTGGCGCCAGCGGTCAAGCTCAACCGCATGGTAATCCTGCCGTGGCTGCGGGCGCGTCCGCAAGGGAACGCCGCCTGTCACGGGTACGACTTTTTGAAAGTCATAGGGTTTGAGAGTCACCGTTGCATGATGCCGTCGCGCGATATCCTGCAGCCGGGGACCGGCGAAATAGGCCCATGGCGATGACAGGGAATAATAACAGTCAAATCTGAGTGGCATTTCGGTTCCTTCATACGCACATGATTGCGACAAGAGTACCGCGGCTGGCCGGTTGCCGGAATGCCGGTTGCGACATACCGATTGGATAAGGAGAAAAATATTGAACGACGCGACCATTGGCCTCGAAGGTTCCGAAGACGTCATTATTCGCGGTGCCGAACATGCGGATATTTCCGGCATCGTTCGTATGCTCGCGGATGATCCTCTTGGCGCCGGCCGTGAACAGTATTCGGACCCTCTGCCGGATGCCTATCTGGACGCATTCAACAAGATACAGGGGCAGGGCGGGAACGACATTCTTGTGGCGCAGGTTGATGGCGCCGTGGCCGGTTGTCTTCAACTGACCTTGATCCCCGGGCTCAGTCGCCTTGGAATGACGCGCGCCCTGATCGAAGGCGTTCGCGTCGACAGCAAATACCGTGGCCGGAAAATTGGTGAATTGCTGATGCGGGATGCAATTGCACGGTCTCGCGCCGCCGGTGCCGGGCTGGTTCAGTTGACCACGGATTTATCGCGCCCCGATGCACACCGGTTCTATGAAGGTCTTGGTTTTGTGCATACGCACGCCGGTATGAAGCTATCGCTCGATTAATCGGGATTGCTTGCTTCCCTGGATGCCTGCAGCATCCAGATAACCATATAGGTCGCCATGGCTGCGGCCAGGTGTTTGAGCGCATGTCCCGTCAGTAATCCCGCGGTGATGTCCGAAACGGCTTTGTCGAAATGCTCCAGAATTTTCGAGAGCCCGTACCACACAACGACCCAGCCAAGATATCGCCCGTCGGTATACCGGTGGACCTGAAACAGCCAGCAGATCAGCGGCAGGGCGATGATGGGGAAGAGCTGCACAAAGCCGTAGAAGCGCAAGTCCCCACGACCCTGGGCTTCGGTCCAGTCCCAGTACAGGACACTCGCGACACCAAGGGTGACGAGTAGCGGTAGCATCCAGGCAGCGGCACTGTGCCGGGTAACCCGGTCGGTGACGAAAGCGGCAAACAGGGACATGAAGGCGATGGTCATCGGCAACCGGTCCCACATCAGTCGATCATTGTCCGGCGCGAGGTGATAATAGGTCGACCCTAGGCTGGTCAGGGCCACGCCGATGAAGAAGGCCAGATACGGCCAGTGGTCTCCGGCATGACCGAAAATTTTTTGCCCGCGCGCACCGACTGTCATGAATATTCCGATGATACCAACCAGCGCAAAGCCGGCATTGGATGCCGAATTGCCAAAATGGCGTATCCCAAGGAAGGGACCGGTTTCAGCAAATTGATGGTAGGCCGGATCCTGAGGGATCGGGGCCGCAAACAGAAGCCCCCCCAGGGAAATGACGAACAGGCCAAATACGATTCCGATTCGGGACGTTCGGGAAAGCTGTTTCAAAATACACTCCGTTATGTGCAATTGCCGCGATGTTGGATGGCGCTGGGCATAAGAATATCAGATAGTGATACAGCGATAAATTCAGGCGCGGGAGGAAACGGCTATGGGCGACAGTTACGATGCAATCGTTATCGGTGCGGGCATTGTTGGAAGCTGTGTCGGCCTGGAGCTATCGAAGCGTGGTTTGCGGGTACTGAATATCGATCGGCTGCCAGCCGCAGGATATGGGTCTACAAGCGGCTCCGCAGCTATTATCCGGTTTCACTATTCGACGATTGACGGCTGTGCGCTTGCCTATGAAGGCGTCTTTGTCTGGCGCAACTGGGCTGAACATCTGGGGGCAGCGGATGAGCGGGGCCTTGCTGAATTTCGCAATGCGGGGTGCATGGTGCTGCGGACCGAGGCGAATGAATTTCTGCGTCCGATGTGCGAACGGCTGAATACGGTTGGCATTCCCTGGGAGGACTGGGACCGGGCGAAAATTCTTGAACGGTTGCCGTTTTTTGACCTGCGCCGCTTCGGTCCCGCGAAGCTGCTTGCCGACGAAGGGTTTGGCGAACCAACCGGGCCGGAACATGACGGCGCCGTTTATTTCCCCGATGCAGGCTATGTGAACGACCCGCAACTGGCGGCCCATAATGTACAGCGCGCCGCGGAGGCTGTTGGCGGGACATTTCGTTTTAACGCGGAAATCGTCGAGATCCGGCAGAAGGGCGGGCGCGTCGCCGGTGTCACGCTGGCCGATGGCAGCCGGATCGATGCACCGGTTGTCGTCAATGTCGGCGGGCCGCATTCCAGCAAACTGAATGCGATGGCCGGCGTACAGGACGGCATGAACATCACGACGCGGGCGTTGCGGCAGGAAGTGGCACATGTGCCGGCGCCGCCCGGGTTTGATTTCGAACATGACGGTTGCGTGCTGACGGACAGTGACATCGGCATGTTTGCCCGGCCTGATTCCGGTAACAACATGCTGGTTGGTGGCGAGAACCCTGCCTGTGATCCAATGGACTGGGCCGATCCAGATAATTTCGACCGCAATTTCAGCGACCAATACACCGTTCAGCTTTATCGCGCGGCGCAACGCATGCCGACGCTCCCCGTTACCAGCCCGACCCGGGGTGTTGTCGAACTCTATGATGTTTCGGATGACTGGATTCCGATCTATGACCGAACCGACCTTGATGGTTTCTATGTTGCGATCGGCACCAGCGGCAATCAGTTCAAGAATGCGCCGACGGCAGGACGGTTGATGGCGCATCTGATCACCGAATGCGAGAACGGGCATGACCACGACAGCAATCCGATACAGTTTCGCCTGCCGAATATCGGCCGGGATATAAATCTTGGCCATTATTCGCGCCGACGGGAAATCAACCGGGACAGCAGCTTTTCGGTCCTGGGATAGCGCAGGATAATGCGCGACATTCATATGCCTGTCTGGCTGGGCGCTTCCAGCGTGTCCCGCGCCGTGGTGTTTTCCACGCTTTTCTTCATGGAGGCGTTCGCGCGGACGGTTCTGCTGGCGGTAATTCCCCTGCAGGCGCTGCGCCTGATGGGGGATGCCCAGCAGGTCAGTACGGTCTATTTCGTTGCCGGTCTGATCGGTGTTCTGGCGAGCCTCACCATTCCCTGGCTGGTGCGGCGTATCCGTCGTCGCACGGTGCTGTCCTTCGGTATCCTGTCGATGATCTTTTCGGCGGTAATGTTCGGAATGCAGGAACCGGCGGCGCTGGTGGTTGGCCTGGCGTTTCAGGCCTTCGCCACGACCAGTATCGCGATCACGCTGAACCTGTATGTCATGGATCATATCGCGCGGCGTGAAATGAACCGCTTCGAACCGTTTCGTATGTTCCTGTCCGCCAGTGCCTGGGCAATCGGCCCCTGGCTGGGTGTTTGGCTTGCCGTCAATGCCAGCCAATACGCGGCATTTGGCGTGTCCGCCGGGGCATCGCTGGTGATGCTGGCATTCTTCTGGTTCCTGCGGATCACCGACAACCCGGCGGTTGCATCGGCACCGCTGCGGTCCCCGAACCCGCTGCGCTATCTGCCGCGATTCTTTGCCCAGCCCCGGCTGCGCCTGTCCTGGTTTCTGGCCTTTGGCCGGTCCGCCTGGTGGCAGCTGTTTTTCGTGTATGCACCGATCTACGCCGTCTCCAACGGCTTTGATGAAGTCGCTGGCGGCGCCATTGTATCGATTGGCAGCCTGTCGCTGTATCTGGTGCCGCTTTGGGGTTGGGTCGGCCGGCGGTTCGGGTTGCGCATGCTGCTGATCATAGGATTTGCAAGCGCCGGTATCCTGACGATGGCGATCGCGCTGACGTCCGGATTACCATGGGTGGGCGCGGCCCTGATCGTCGGCGCCGCGCTTGGCGCCAGCCTCGTCGATGGTGGTGGCAATGTGCCGTTCCTGCGGGCGGTGCGGCCGTTTGAGCGGGCGGAAATGACCACCGTCTTCATGACCTACCGGAACGCATCTCAGTTTGGTCCGCCGGGGATATATGCCTTCCTGCTGCGGAGCTACGAATTGCCCGCGGTTTTCCTGGCAGGGGGCATCATGACCCTGTCGATGGCGGCCCTTTCCGGCTTCATCCATCGCCGCATGTAGGGCGAGGACGGGGCCATCCGGGGCTTACCGGATGGCGTTCAGGACCACGCCAGGTTCGGCGCGGCTTCTGTAGTCGGCACTCGAAAACCGGTGCGTGATTTTCCCTGCGGTATCCACGACATAGATGATTGGCCGGGCGAGCCCATACCATGCGGCGGTTTCCGGTACGCTCTGATCCAGTACGTCGAACGCCTTGATCAGGGTTGAACCCTTGTCGGCCAGCAGGGTGAAGCCGATGTTGCGGCTGCCCGCGAACCGGGTCAGCACGCCCGTATCGTCATAGCTGACCATCGCGATGGTGAAGCCGATATCCGCGAATTTCTTAACTTCTGCATTCCAGACGACCGCCTGGCTTTTGCAGTATGGTCACCAGTCCAGCGAGCGGGTGAACAGCAGGATCGACCCGCGCTTGCCGCCGAGCGATGGAAAATCACGCGTGGCGCCATTCTGGTCTGTCGCCATGAACGATTGCGGGATACTGTCCCCGACCTTGAGGCCCTGCGGCAGGGTGTCGGTTGCCGCCGCCGGCGCGGCGATTGCCATGATGGCCATGAACACGAACAGGTTCCAGGCGCGACTCAGCTTCATCATTCTGCAGTTTCCCTAACGGTTTCGCACGATAATATCAGGCCATCGGAAAGGCGCTACAAGAGCCTGCGGGCGGAACGGTCACAAGTTTGTTATTGCTTGCCTGCCGGAATTCGCAAGGTTTCCCCGCGATGCCATCAATGGCACAATACAGGCGTCTTCCGCGCAGAATGACCACAGCCGGGCGTTCGTATCATGAAATACCGCGTATCGTTGGTTCTCTATGCCGGCATCTGGATGATGATTATCCTGATGGCTTTTGTCATGCAGGTGATCCCGTTGCTGTTGATTATCACCATGATCAATATGTCGCTTGGGGTCACCTCGCCCGTGGCGCTGATCGCATTGCCGGCCGCCCTGTTCGGCGCGATTGTGCTGGTCTGCATGAAGGCCGAGCGCCGGCGCAAGGCCTGGCGACCCGTACCGGTTCAGGCCGCCGCGCAACGCCTGCAGGTCACGCCGATGGAAAACGACAACGGCATGCGGCTCACCGAAATGCGCCGCCGCTGGCTGTACTGACCAACCCCCAGGCGCTATTCCGCGAGGAATTCCTTGACCGTCGACAGGAAAAGATCGAGCTGGTCATGATGCACCCAGTGCCCGGCATCGTCGAAATTCACGCAGCGGGCATTCTGGAAATGCTGGAAACGGCCGTCTTCTTCCGGGTCGCTGGCCCAACTGTCCTGTCCGCGGACCAGCATGGTCGGGCAGGTGATATTGCGCCATAGCGCTTCGCCGTCTTCCTTGCCGATCCCGAAGGGCTGGTTGGCGCGCACGTAATTGTCGAACTTCCAGCTATAGGTGCCGTCCTCGTTCTGATTGACGCCATGCACGGTCAGGTGCCGGGCCTGTTCCGGTGCCAGGTGCGGGTTTTCGTCCTGCATGCGGCGAAAGGCGTCCTCGATGCTGTCATATTTGCGCGGGCTTCGCGCCGAGAGCTTGCGCAGCGTATCGACCCATTCGCCAATACGGGTCTGCGGCGTCTTCGTGGCGCGTTCGGCCATCACCTTGGGCGGCCAGCCCAGCCCCTCGATGGCGACCAGCTTGACCACGTTTTCAGGATACACCCCGGCATAGCGCAGGCTGATCATCCCGCCCAGCGAATGCGCGACAATCGTCACCGGTGTCAGGCGGGTCTGATGCAGCAACTGGGCGATGTCGTAGACGTAATCCGAAATCATGTAGCTGCCACCCAGCATCCACTGCGAGTCGCCATGGCCGCGCAGGTCGGGGGCGATGATGTGGTAATCCTTGCACAGGTCTTCCGCGACCCAGTCCCAGTTGCGGCAGTGATCCCGCCCGCCATGCACCAGCAGCAGCGGCGGCGCATCCGGATTGCCCCAATCGACGTAATGCAGCCGCAGGCGTTGGGAGAAATAGGTATGGGACGCGGGTCCGGGCATGATTTTCATCCGATGATAATAGGGGCCTGTCGCGGCGGCGCAGCGTTATACGAAAACATTAGCATCACTGTACATTCCTATACATTGGTTAACATCGACCGCGTATCGCACCGCGGCAACGCCTGTTTCCGCAACGCTGACCTGCGGGGCGCGCAGTGTCTGACGCATGCCGGAACGGGGCAGAAACATGAACATTCATTGGCATCTATTGGCATTTATACGCATCGGCGGCCTGTTCCGGGCGTTTTAAGGCCTCTTGCCGCCCCGCAGGCGGGCAGATGGTGGTGGGTTTGACGACCTGCCGGGATTGAAGCAAAAACATTATCATTCATTATCATTCATTATCATTCATTGGCTTTTATCGGCATCGGGTGCCTGTTGTGACGCTATCGCGCGGTTTTAGCGGCAGAGAAAGCGGTTGATTTCTGAGGCTATTCAGACGTGAACAAAAAAAGGAATTAAAGCATAATTCGATGAAAAGGTCAAGATTTTGAAGGTGCGCCAGGCAGGAGAAAGTTCGAACCGCTTGTTGCCTATTGGAATTTTACAATGCCAACCATAAACAAGAAAAAGCCGCCCCATTTTCAATGCGCCTGACCAAATCAGAATATGAGCAGCTCAAGCGCCCGTCCGCCGGATTATCGATGAGCGCCTGCACCCCTTTGCGGCTGTTCGGTCATAACGAAGCCAAGCGTGGCACACGCGGCAAGTTTCCGGTGAAGGACCAGCAGGCGCACCGCCAATACTAGAACACCCGGTTGCAGCAGAGCCGCCGGAAACCAGCGATCACTTTAACCGCATCGCGGAATTGCGTGCTACGCCCCAGCCGGGTTTGACACAGCCGAATGCACACGAACAGTTCAATCATGCCGCGCCGCCGATACCGGAGGAGCGGTTGCAGAATTTGAGGAACGAGCAAGCCTCACCAAGCCCAAGTATCGACAGAGGCCTAGAACCCGAGTGTTAATTTGCTACACTTCCGATAATACGCGCCAGGCCCAACTCAGGGTGTGATAATTCGCTGTATGGAAAACAAGAATAATAGAACACCCGACACAGACCCCACCAATTAGGCTCGGGCGACTGTACCGAATATTTATAGTTACTTATCTTCAATTTATACGAAACCAGGTTATGCATGATATTGATACCGCATTGCTCCGCGCTTTTGTCGCCGTCGTAGATACTGGCAATTTCAGTAGGGCCGCGCGACGGCTCAATCGAACGCAATCTGCGCTAAGTATGCAGATCAAGCGATTGGAGGACGCGGTAGAGACCGTGCTTTTTGAACGGTCTGTTCGGCCGCCTTCGATAACGCCCGCCGGGGAATTGTTCGTCGCGTATGCGCGTGAGATGCTCGCCCTCAACGATGCGGCGATCAAAACAATTAAGGCGAACAAGACGGCAGGACAGGTGCGGTTAGCGTTGATGGAGGATTATGCATCTACCATACTCGCACCAGTGCTCACTCAATTCATGGCAGAAAACCAGGATGTCCAAGTCGAGGTCCATACAGGGCTAACGAATAGCTTTGTTGATCAACTCGGTGTGCAGTTTGATCTCGTGATTGCGATGGTGCCAATCGGCTATAACGATGGCGAGCTTCTCTATAGTGGTAAGAGCGTTTGGGGTGGCGCGGCATGTTTTGAGCCACGGACCTTTGATCCGCTGCCTTTGGCTCTTAATCGTAACAGACAGCTTCTTCGCCCTCGGGGGCCATTCCCTGATGGCGATGCGCCTCGTGGCCGCCATCCGCAAAGAACGCGGCGTCGAGCTGCCTCTGCGTGCCGTGTTCGCACAACAGAACCCCAGAGCGCTCGCTGCAGTATTAGCAGGCCAAAAACCGCAATATGATCCTGTTTTATCCTTACGTCAGTCAGGTAACGAACCTCCACTGTTCTGTATTCACCCTGCTGGCGGATTAGCCAGTGTTTATAAAATCTGAGAACGCCGGAGCAATAATCCACCACTGAAGCGGCCAGATTGTCTGGTTGTTGGCCGGAGTAAAAATCCGCCAGTGGTAAGCTTTCTGCATTTTGCAGAGGGCGGGGATGAAGCAAGTGGAATTGTATGGTCGCGTGCGTTATGCGGTAAAAATTCAAGGTATGAGCCGCCGCGAAGCGGCAAGGTTGTTCGGCATTGACCGTCGCACGGTTGATAAGATGTTGGCGTTCTCGACCCCACCTGGCTATCGCCGCAAGAAGGCGCCGAACCGGCCCAAGCTTGATCCGTTTGTCGGTATTATCGACCAGATCCTTGAGGACGATACCAAACGTCTGAAGAAGCAGCGTCATACGTCGAAGCGGATCTTTGAGCGGCTTCGTGATGAATATGGCTTTGCCGGTGGCATCACCATCGTGAAGGATTATGTTTTTGCCGCCCGGCAACGTCAGCGGGAGATGTACGTGCCGTTGAGCCATTCTCCGGGCCATGCCCAGGCAGATTTTGGTGAAGCGGATGCAGTCATCGGCGGCATCCAGTGCCGGGCCCATTATTTTGTCATGAGCCTTCCTCATAGCGACGCCTGTTTCGTTTGTGCTTATCCCGCAGCGACCACGGAAGCATGGCTAGATGGCCACAACAGGGCCTTCAGCTTCTTTGGCGGCATCCCTAAATCGATCCTGTATGATAACGACAAGGTTCTGGTGGCGCGGATATTGCCAGATGGCACACGACAACGGACACGGGCATTCAGCGGCCTCCAGTCTCATTATCTTTTTGAAGATCGTTATGGCCGCCCAGCCAAAGGGAACGACAAGGGTAACGTGGAAGGCATCGTCGGTTTTGCCCGCCGGAACTTCATGGTGCCGGTTCCACAGTTCGAGAGTTGGGATGCCTTCAATGCTCACCTGGAAGAGCAATGCCGCAAGCGCCAACGTGATGTTTTGCGTGGCGAGCGCGAGAGTATCGGTGCGCGGCTTGTTCGTGATCAGGATGTGCTGGCAGACTTGCCTCCCGTCCTGTTCGATGCCTGTGATAGACAGGCCACGCGGGTCAGTTCCCTATCCCTGGTACGGTATCGAAACAATGATTATTCGGTGCCCGTCGCCTTTGGCCATCAGGACGTCTGGGTCCGTAGCTATGTCCATGAGGTCATCATCGGCTGCGCCAGTGAGGAGATCGCTCGTCATCCCCGTTCCTATGATCGGGAGGATCTGATCTTCAACCCGATCCACTATCTGCCTTTGCTGGAGAAGAAGGTCGGTGCCCTGGACCAGGCGGCGCCGTTGGTGGGTTGGGATCTGCCAGATGTATTCGTAACTCTGCGTCGCCTCCTTGAAGCCCGGATGGGCAAACCGGGGAAGCGGGAGTACGTACAGGTCCTAAGGCTGCTTGAGATATTCGACCTCAATGACCTACATGGCGCGATCAGAGATGCCCTGCGCTTAAGCGCGATTAGCTTTGACGCCGTTAAACATCTGCTGCTGTGCCGCATAGAGCGGCGTCCGCCAAAGCTCAATCTGGACATCTATCCTTATCTGCCACGGGCTCAGGTGGCGACGACATCGGCGGCCAGTTACATGAACTTACTGCACGGGGCGAAGAGAACCGATAGCTCTGATAAGGAAGTAATGGGCGGTGCATTATGACCGATACGCCACAGCTCTTGCTATCCCATCACCTGAAAGCGCTCAGGCTCCCCACCTTCCTCAGGGAATACGACAAGCTGGCCCGCCAATGCGCCGCCGAGGGTGTCGATCATGTCCGCTATCTCGTCCGCCTGACCGAACTGGAATTGATCGACCGGGAACGCCGCATGGTCGAACGGCGGATCAGACTGGCCAAGTTCCCCGCCGTCAAAAGTCTGGACAGCTTCGACTTCAAAGCCATCCCATCGCTGAACAAGATGATGGTTCTAGAACTGGCCCGATGTGAATATGTCGAGCGACGTGAGAACGTTATCGCGCTCGGTAACTCAGGCACCGGTAAAACCCATATCGCCCTCGGTCTCGGCCTGGCGGCTTGCCAGAAAGGCCTCAGTGTTGGATTTACCACGGCGGCCGCCCTGGTCCACGAGTTGATGGAGGCCAGGGATGAGAAACGCCTGCTGCGGTTCCAAAAACAATTGGCAAAATACAAGCTGCTGATTATCGATGAGCTGGGCTTCGTGCCACTCAGCAAAACAGGGGCCGAGCTTTTATTCGAGGTGTTCTCTCAGCGTTACGAGCGTGGCTCAACCCTGCTGACCAGCAATCTCCCCTTCGATGAATGGACCGAGGTGTTCGGATCCGAACGCCTGACAGGGGCTTTGCTCGACCGCCTAACCCACCACGTTCATATCCTCGAGATGAACGGCGACAGTTACCGCCTGAACCAGAGCCAAAAACGGCAGACCCCCCAAAAAACCTGACCAACGAGAACATGGTTGACCCGGTGGGCCCACAGGCACCTCCCGCGCTGCTTCGCTCCGCGTAACGCTAAAGCGCTACGCAAAGCAGCACGGGTCCCTCCTATGGACTAACGGGACAACCCGCAACACCGAGTATTACATCATACAAAGTGGTGTACTTTTACTCCGGCCAATGGTGTATTTTTACTCCGGCGTTGACAAATTGCACCAATTGGTGCAAGCGCAGGTTGGTCCTGAGAATGGCTTTTGCCGACCGTTTGCATTCTATCCGAAGTTAAGGGGCTAGAACCGCCGCAATCGCGCTGCCCTTCAGGATTTTGCATTGGTTGGAGGGGTGTGAAGGCAAAATGGTGCGCCTGCGCGGATTCGAACCGGGGCAGGGTTTATGGTAGTTTGCTGTAAGCCCGGTTTTGGAATTGTCGGAACGTTTGGGAGAAGTTGCCGTGTTGTTCAGAACAGTTTTTGGTGTCCTTGCCACGCTGGCCCTGTTTGCGAGTTTCCTGGTGACCGCGCCGGCACGCGCCGCCGATTGCGGGCGTGTGACGCTTGCCGATATGAACTGGAGTTCGGCGACTTTCATTGCCAATGTTGACCGGTTCATTCTGGAACACGGCTATGGCTGCGATGCCGAGCTTGTTGTGGGCGATACGATGCCGACGGGCACGTCGATGATTGAAAAGGGCGAGCCCGATATCGCGTCGGAGCTCTGGACTCACGGGTTCACCGAAGCACTCGAGCGAGGCGTCTCGGAAGGGCGCCTGAAAATTGTTTCGGCGTCATTGTCCGATGGCGGCGAGGAAGGCTTCTGGGTGCCGAAATTTCTCGTCGACAAACATCCGGAACTGGCGACGATATCCGGTATCCGAAAGCATGCGGCGCTTTTTAAAAACCCCGAGGACCCGACAACGTCATTGTTCATGGGATGCCCGGCCGGCTGGGGCTGTCAGATCAATGCCGGCAACCTCTACAAGGCGCTGAAGCTGAAAGACGCGGGCTTCGTGCTGGGCGACCCAGGCTCGGGGGCGGGACTCGCCGGCTCGCTCGCCAAGGCGTATGAACGCGGCGAACCGTGGTTCGGTTACTATTGGGCGCCGACGCCATTGCTCGGCAAATATGAAATGGTGAAGGTCGATTTCGAGTCGGGCGTGGATGAGGCGCATTTCGTTGAATGTATTGCGGTGGCGGATTGTGAGAACCCGAAGCCGACCATGTACCCGCCCGCACCCGTGCAGACCGTGGTGACGGCTGACCTGTCGGAACGCGCGCCGGCTGTGGTGGCGTATCTGTCGCGGCGCAGTTTTACCAACAGCTTCATGAACGGTTTTCTGGCCTGGGTGGATGACAACCAGGCCGATGGCGAGGTCGCCATGGCGCATTTTATGAAAACGCATGAGCCGCTCTGGCGCGAATGGGTGTCGGCTGAAGCAGCAGGCCGGATCAAGGCCGCACTGGCAAAAATGTAAGGTGGGGCGGAAGCGACTGACAGGCTGAACATATGGGTGACTGGTGGCGCGAATTTCCCGAAATGGACCGTGAGACCCTGGTTGCCCTGCGCAAGGCGCTGGATGGCGGGTATCGCGAATTTTCGCGCAGCTACGGGGCGGAGATCGAGGCGTTTTTCGACCCGTTGCTCTATTTCCTCGTGTGGTTTGAAAAGCTGCTGCTGGCCACGCCATGGTGGCTGGTGATTATCGTGCTGTGCGGCTTCGCCTGGATGGCCAGCCGTTCATGGAAAATAATTCTGGGGACGGTGATCGCCTTTCTGCTGATCGGCTGGTTCGGTATGTGGGAAGACACGATGCGGACGATGAGCATCATCATCGTGTGCACGCTGATCGCCATTGCTCTTGGGGTTCCGATTGGAATCCTGATGGCGCGCTCCGGCCGGACACAGGCAGTGGTCACGCCCGTGCTGGATGTCATGCAGACCATGCCGGCCTTCGTCTATCTGATCCCCGTTGTCATGCTGCTCGGGATCGGCAAGGTGCCCGGCGTCATCGCGGTCGTCATCTATGCCATCCCCCCAGTGATCCGGTTGACCAATCTGGGTATCCGGCTGGTCGACCGCGACGTGATGGAGGCGGCCGATTCCTTTGGCGCCAGCCCGTGGCAGCGGCTGGTCCGCGTGCAGGTGCCGCTGGCAATGCCGACCATCATGGCCGGTATCAACCAGACGATCATGATGGCGCTGGCGATGGTGGTGATTGCCTCCATGATCGGGGTAAAGGGGCTGGGGCAGCCGGTGCTGAAATCGATCACCAACCAGTATTTCACGCTTGGCCTGCTGAACGGCCTTGCCATCGTGGCGCTGGCCATCGTCTTCGATCGCATCAGCCAGGCCTATGGCCGGCGTATGCAGGCCTACCGCGAACGGCTGGAAGGTTGAGCCGGTGATTGAACTTTCCGGCCTTTACAAGATATTCGGCAGTGACCCGGCGGGCCTGTTGCCGCGCGTGCGCGATGAAGGTGTCGGCAAGGATGATCTGCTCGACCGGTATAACGGCGTGCTGGGATTGCGGGATATCAACCTGTCGATTCCTGCCCGGACCATTCAGGTGGTGATGGGGCTTTCGGGATCGGGAAAGTCGACGCTGATCCGGCATATCAACCGGCTGATCGATCCGACGGCGGGGCAGGTCGTGGTTGATGGAGAGGACGTCATGGCGCTGTCAAAGGCGCAGCTGCGGGATTTTCGCTGCCGGAAGATTGCGATGGTCTTTCAGCGCTTTGCCCTGATGCCGCACCGGACAGTATCCCAGAATGTGGCTTTCGGACTGGAAATACAGCGGTTCGACAAGGCGGAGATCGCCCGGCGGGTTTCATATTGGGTTGAACGGGTCGGGCTGGGTGGCAATGGTGATCAGTACCCGAACCAGCTTTCCGGGGGCATGCAGCAACGGGTCGGGCTGGCGCGGGCGCTGGCAACGGATGCGGATATTCTGCTGATGGACGAGGCGTTCAGCGCGCTGGACCCGCTGATCCGCCGCGACATGCAGGGTATGCTGCTGGACCTGCAGGCGGAGCTGAAGAAGACCATCGTCTTCATCACCCATGACCTGGATGAAGCGTTGCGGGTTGGCGATGATATCGTGATCCTGCGCGATGGCGCGGTGGTGCAGCAGGGGAATGCACAGGACATCGTGCTGCGTCCCGCCGACGATTATATCGCCGATTTTGTCCAGGATATAAATCTTGGCAAGGTGATCAGGCTGGCCAGTATCATGCGGCCGATGACGGCGGGCCTGACAGGCCCGGCGCTTGACGGTTCGATGCTGCTTGCGGATGCGGTGCGGTTCTTTGCTGCGGCCGATGCCGATACCGCGCTGGTAACCGGCGAAGCCGGCCGGGTCGTCGGGGCTATCACGGCGCGCGATGTCATGGGGGCGATGGTCCGGGGTTAGGGCGCGGCGCCAGCGAGGGCTTCCTTAACGGTCTGGCATTTGTTGTGCAGGTGACGCTTCAGGATTTCGGCAAGGCGCGGCCCGTCGTGGTCTTCCAGCGCGGACAGCATTTCCTCGTGTTCCGCCATCGCCTGTACCCAGCGGTCCCGTGACATATTGGCGGCATAACGCGCGCCGCGAATCCGGCCCGCAAGGTTCCGGTATGCGGTGCTCAGTGTCGGGTTGCGGGCGGCGGAGAGGATCTTTTCGTGGATATCCTGGTTGCTCTTGAAATAGGGGGCATGCTCGCCGCGGGTATGATGCAGGGCCATCTGGTAGTGCAGGACACGAATTTCAGCGATTTCCTCATCCGTGATCCGGCTTGCCGCCAATTCGCCGGCCAGTGATTCCAGTGCGCCCATAACCGGGAACAGTTCGTCAACGTCATCGACGGTCAGGCCGACGACCCGGGCGCCCTTGTTGGGGGCAAACTCCAGCAATCCTTCCGTCGCCAGGACTTTCATGGCTTCGCGCAGCGGGGTCCGGGAAATGGCGAGCTGTTCGCACAGGATGCGTTCCGGCAGTCGCGACCCGGGCGGAAAGGCGCCTTCGGTGATCAGGTCGCGAACGCGGTCGGTAACGACCTCGTGCAGCGAGTGGCGGGCGATGGGATCGGCGGCGGTGCTCATGCGTGACCTTTTACCAGCGCGTTTTCCAGAACCTGCGCTACATGGACGGCTTCGCGGTTGGCGCCGTCATGGATCTGGTGACGGCAACTGGTGCCATCGGCGACGAGGATCGTATCGGGCGCGGCTTTACGAACGGCCGGCAGCAGCGAGGCTTCCGCCATCTGCATGGAAATTTCCTGGTTCTCCGTCTTGTATCCAAAGGCGCCGGCCATGCCACAGCAACTCGACTGAATCGTTTCGACCTCCAGCTCGGGCACCATGCGCAACACGGTTTCGACCGCACCCATCGCGGCAAAGGCTTTCTGATGGCAATGCCCGTGCAGCAGCGCGCGGCTGAACTTTGTCGGGGCGAGAGACAGGGACAACTGACCGGCTTCCTTTTCCTGGGCCAGGAATTCTTCGAACAGCAGGGCGGAATTGGCCAGCTGCTCGGTGGCTTCGCCAGGGATCAGCGCCTTGGCTTCGTCGCGGAAGGTGAACAGGCAGGATGGTTCCAGTCCGATGACGGGCATGCCTTTTTCCAGGTACGGTTCAAGCGCCTGCATGGTGCGCTTTATCTCCGCCTTTGCCTGGTCGACCAGGCCCGACGCAAGGAAGGTGCGGCCGCAACACAAAGGCCGGGTACCCTGTGGTGGTGCGGGCAGGTGGACCCGGTATCCGGCTGCCATCAGAACGGTAACGGCGGCGCGGGCGTTTTCTGGTTCGAACCAGCGATTGAAGGTGTCGGCCAGGAAGACCACGGGTTTTCCATCGATGGGGCCAACGGCATCATCGTCAAGCCGGAAGCTGTCCTGGCGCCATGCGGGCAGGGACCGGCTGGCGCTGAATCCGAACAGTTTTTCCGACAGCTTCGCCAGTGCCGGAATCTTGTTGCGCATGTTCAGCAACCCGCCGAAGCGGGCCGCGAGGGGGGCAAATCGGGGCAGGTAGGCCACCAGACGATCATGCAGGCTGAGCCCGTGTTCCTTGTTGTAGTGATACAGGAATTCACTTTTCATTTTCGCCATGTCGACGCCGGTCGGGCACTCGCGCTTGCAGCCCTTGCAGCCGACGCAGAGCGCCATCGTGTCGTGCATGTCCTCGGAGGTCAGCGCGTCGGGGCCTAGCTGGCCGGACAGCGCCAGCCGCAGCGTATTGGCGCGGCCACGAGTCAGGTCTTTTTCATGCCCGGTTGCGCGGAAGGACGGGCACATCACAGCGGCGTCGCGTTTGCGGCAGGCACCGTTGTTGTTGCACATTTCCACCGCACCGCTGAGGCCGCCCCAGTCCGACCAGTCGAACGCGGTTTCCAGCGGCAGTGGTGTGTAGCCGGGCTTGAAACGGAACAGGCTACGGTCGTCCATCTTTGACGGGTTCACGATCTTGCCCGGATTGAAACGGACTTCCGGGTCGAAGTGCTGTTTTACTTCGGCGAAATTATCGATCATTCGCGTGCCGAACATGGCTTCATGGAATTCGGAGCGGACCAGCCCGTCGCCATGCTCGCCGGAATGCGAGCCCTTGTATTCGCGCACGATCTCGAAGCATTCCTCGGCGATGCCGCGCATCATTTTTGCGCCGGCTTCCTGTTTCAGGTTCACGACGGGACGAACATGTAATGTGCCGACCGAGGCATGGGCGTACCAGGTGCCGGTGGTGCCGTATTTCGTGAAGATACTGGTCAGACGGTCGGTGTAATCGGCAAGGTCTTCCAGCCGGACCGCACAATCTTCGATGAACGAGATCGGTTTGCCGTCGCCCTTCATCGACATCATGATGTTGAGGCCCGATTTGCGGACTTCCCATATATCTTTCTGGAAGGCGGGGTCGATGGCTTCGACGACGCCGCCGGGATATCCCAGGTCGGCCATCAGCGTGACCAGGTCGCGCAACCGCCGCAGCAGGTCGTCGCGGTCCTCGCCGGCGAACTCGACCAGCAGGACGGCATCGGGTTCGCCCTGAACGAAGCGGTCGACGATGCGGCGGAAGATGGGAATGTCGCGGGCCAGTTCGATCATCGTGCGGTCGACCAGTTCCACCGCGGCGGGGCCGAGCTTGACGATATGCTGGGTGGCGGCCATGCCATCATAAAAGCGCGGGAAGTGGCAGACGCCGAGGATTTTGTGGGTCGGTGTCTTCTGCAGGTCGAGCGTCACTTTGGTCGAGAAGGCGAGGGTGCCTTCTGAACCAACCAGCAGATGGGCGAGGTTGACCGGGGCGTTGCGGCCTTCGGCGACCAGTGCGTCAATATTATATCCGCCGACGCGGCGCATCAGGTCCGGGAAGCGGGCGGCAATTTCATCCTTTTCCCGCACGCCCAGCGCCAGCAGGTCGCGGGCCAGTTGGGAATCGGGCACGCCGGCGGGCAGTTCGCCGAAATGCATTTTAGATCCGTCAGCGAGGATTGCGTCGATTGCATTCACATTGTCGCGCATCGTGCCGTGGACGATGGAACGGGCGCCGCAGCTGTTATTGCCGGTCATGCCGCCGATGGTTGCCTGGGCCGCGGTCGACACATCGACGGGAAACATGAGCCCATGCGGCGAAAGGAAGCGGTTCAGTTGATCCAGCACCATGCCGGGCTCCACGGTGATCCGCCGCGCCTCGGCGTCGAAGTCCACAACCTGGTTCAGATGGCGGCTTACATCGACGACAATGGCTTCGCCAATGGTCTGCCCGCATTGCGACGTTCCGCCGCCGCGCGGCAACACGGGGAGCCCTGCATCCGTCGCGATTTGAATTACACGGTGGATATCCGCTTCGTTTTTCGGTACGACGACGCCTATCGGTTCGATCTGGTAATGCGAGGCATCGGTGCTGTAGCGACCCCGGCTGAAGGAATCGAACAGGACCGCGCCCTCGATTTCGCGCTTAAGCTTGTTGGCAAGCGCGCTGTCGCCGATGTTGGCCCTGTTTGCAGGTAGAGCGGTTCCGGTGGGCGCCATGGACATTTCCTCGCAGGTCTTGATGGGATCGCAGGCAGTCTACAAATTTGTATACAAAGTACAAGGGTGTTGGCCGGTTATCAAAAGCGTTTGGAATGCTGATACTCAATCATTGCATCTGAAGTAATATTGTATACAATATACAAATAAATCCAGCAAAGGAGCGATCGATGTCGCGTCAGAGTGGACGTCATTTTCTGCAAATTCCGGGACCAACCAATGTGCCCGACCGTATTCTCCGGGCCATTGATGGCCCGACCATCGATCACCGAGGTCCGGAATTCGTCGCGCTTGGTAAGGGCGTCCTGCAGGATATCCGGACCATTTTCAAAACCGATAGCCACGTGATCATCTACAGCGGCTCCGGTACCGGTGCCTGGGAAGCGGCGCTTGTGAACACGATGTCGCCCGGCGATCAGGTCCTTATGTATGAAACCGGGCAGTTTGCGACATTATGGCGCAACCTCGCCGAAAAGCTTGGGCTGGATCCGGTTTATATCGAAGGCGACTGGCGCCATGGTGTCGATGCGGCCGCTATCGAAGCCCGGCTGGCCGAAGACAAGCAGCACAAGATCAAGGCCGTTTGCGTTGTCCACAACGACACGGCGACCGGGATCACCTCCAGTGTCGAAGCGGTCCGCAAGGCGATGGACGCGGCGAGCCATCCGGCGCTGCTGATGGCGGATACGGTTTCCTCGCTCGGCGCCATTGATTTCCGGCATGACGAATGGGGCGTGGATGTCACCATCGGCGGGTCGCAGAAAGGTCTGATGTTGCCGCCGGGGCTGGGCTTCAATGCGATCAGCGAAAAGGCGCTGGCGGTGTCGAAGGCGACCGGCGGGCTGCCGCGTTCCTATTGGGACTGGGATGACATGCTGACAGCGAATGCGGGCGGCATGTTCCCCTATACGCCGGGCACCAACCTGCTGTACGGGCTGCGCGAAGCCATCGACATGCTGCATGAAGAAGGGCTGGACAATGTCTTCGCCCGTCATGTGCGGCACGGCGAAGCGACCCGTCGCGCGGTTGCGGCCTGGGGGCTGGAACTGCAGCCGGTTGTCCCGGAAGAGTATTCCAATGCGGTCACCACGATCCGTATGCCGGAAGGCAACAGCGCCGATGCCTTCCGCAAGGTGGTGCTGGACAATTTCAACATGTCGCTGGGCAGCGGGTTGGGCAAGGTTGCCGACAAGGTATTCCGGATCGGTCACCTGGGTGACTTCAACGATCTTACGCTGGCGGGCGCGTTATGCGGCGTTGAAATGGGGCTCGGTCTCGCCGGTGTGCCACACAAGACGGGCGGCGTTGCGGCTGCGATGGACTTTCTGTCCGGCAAGAAACAGAGCAACTAGCGAAATACAGGGCCGGTCTGGAACCGATATCTACGCTCCGGCCGGCCCTGACGCTTTTGATGACAATCAGGTAATCAGTCTTCCGTCAGCGATTTCAACTCGCGATAGACGGCGGCTTTCAACTCCAGACCGATACCCGGCGTGTCGTGCGGGCACGCAAAGCCGTCGACGATATAGACATTATCCGCGAAACCACCCCAGGGCTGGAAAACCAGCGGGTAGGATTCCGACCCGCCAAGCTGCATGCCCGCCGCCATGTTCAGGCCAAGCTGGTGGCCGCCATGGGGAACCTGCCGACGCCGGTCCCAGCCTTCCGCCGTCAGCATTTCATCGATCCGCAAGTATTCGGTCAGCCCATAGCACAGTGCCGGATCGGGCTGGATCCAGTCGATATCCCGCCGCATGCCGCCGTATAGAACCAGATTGTGCACATCCTGCAGTGAAAACAGGTTTTCCGCCGTCGCCATGGCGCCGGAATAATGCTGCGTCAGTTCCGCCTGCAGGGCGAAATCCAGCGGATCGCCCGGTTCCTCGAACCAGAACAATCCGTATTGTTCGACAGCCTTGCCGAAGGCAATGGCTTCTTCGAGCGAGAACCGTCCGTTCGCATCGACAGCCAGATTCGCGCCGGAGCCGACAACCTCCAGAACCGCTTCGATGCGACGCAGGTCGGTGTCCAGGTCAGCGCCCGCGACCTTCATCTTGACGACCCGGTAACCCATGTCCTGATAGCCGCGCATTTCATCCTGCAGCGGTTCCAGCCCCTTGCCCGGGTAATAGTAGCCGCCACCAGGATAGACCAGCACCCGCTCGTCGGATGCGCCGTTGTTAAAGCGCTCAGACAGCAATTGCCACAGCGGCTTTTCAGCGATCTTGGCGACGGCGTCCCATATCGCCATGTCGATGACGGATGCCGCATAGGCGCGTTCGCCATGCCCGCCGGGCTTTTCATTGATCATCATGGTCGCCAGGACCTTCGCGGGATCAAAGTTTTCGCCGGTTTCATCCAGCAACGTGTCGGGGGCTGCTTCCAGAACGCGCGGGATCAGGCGTTCACGCAGCACACCGCCCTGAGCGTAGCGTCCGTTGGAGGAAAACCCGTAGCCGATTACCGGCTTGCCGTTGCGAATGACATCGGTGACGACAGCGGCGACGCTGGTTGTCATTTTGCTGAAATCGATTGAGGCATTGCGCATAGCGGAGGCAATCGGAACCGTCCGTTCACGGATATCGACAATTTTCATGGAACTTCCTGCTGGTTACTTGATCAGCCCTGCGCGTTGCGCAAGGGCGAGATATTCTTTCGTCCGCTGGGCCATGAAGGCCGGCAGATCGTCATAGGGCATAATGACGGGCACAAATCCGAATTCATTTTTCCGAGCCAGGGTTTCTTCGTCCTGGCTGATCTTCAGAAAAATGTCCGAAATTTCCCGGCGGATGGCCTTTGGCGTTGCTTTCGGTACGGCGATGCCGCGATAGGCGCCACCGATCATGTCAACGCCGCGTTCCCGGAATGTCGGTACATCCGGCTGGTTCTCAAAGCGGGTTTCCGTCGCCACGGCGAGCAGTCTTACCTTGCCCCTGTGTTTCGGCGGCACCGTCACGTAGCCCCAGGCGGCATCGACTTTTCCGGCACGCAGTGCCTCCATCGATTCCCCTGTGCCTTTGTATCCTGAATAGGTGGTTTCGATTTCTGTCAGGTGATCAAAGCGCAAATGGGCCAGATGATTGGCGGTGCCTTTGCCGGAACCTGAAAGCCGGATTTCGCCGGGACGTTTTTTTGCATCCGCGACGAAGTCGGCGAGCGTTTCGTAGGGTGAATCGTCATCGACGATGAGCGCGTTGGGCGTGTAATGGAAGATGTTGATTACGGTGATATCCCGGGTCCGGTAGCCCGCGCCGCGCGCCGGCTGGATCACGATATGCGGCAGGTTAACACCGACGATGGTGTATCCGTCGGCAGGCATGGAATTGATCTGCGACCACACAACGGCGCCGCCGCCGCCAGGTTTATTCAGAATGGCCAGGTCCTGCCCGGTCAGCCGGTTGAAAACAGGCTTTTGCAGTCTGGCGGCAATGGTTGACTCACCGCCATCGCCAAACGGGATGACGTAGCTGACAGGTTTGTCCGGCCACTCCTGCGCAACTGCAGGCATGGCAAATGCCACGACCAGCGCCAGCGCTGCAATGCCTGAAAAATTATGAAAAATTCCCGGTTTCGTTGCTCTCACTCCGCTGGAGGGACGTATTCCGCGCAACTTTTCTACGCCCTGCGATACTGCATTGCCACAACGTTTTTGTGAATTTTCAAGCATCATCGCGTTCAGCCTCTATACCGTTTCCCGCAGAGGCATCGAAATACACGAATGTGTCAGTGTCGTGGCGGGTTATTCCTGCGTTTCGGCGCGGGCCGACTGCATTGCCTGGCGCCGCAATGCCTTGCCGGGACGTTCGCCTGTCGGTGCGCCATCGCGCCAGACGGGGCGACCGTTGACGAAGACGGTATCGATCCCGGCGGCGGGTTCGGTTGGGTGCTGGAAGTCAGCCCGGTCAATGATCGTTGCCGCATCGAATATTGTGACATCGGCCTGGTTGCCGACGGCGAGCACGCCCCGACCGGTCAGCCCGAATTCGGCTGCCGGCAGGCCACTCATGCGAAACACGGCATCTTCCAGGGTCATCAGACCCAGATCGCGGCTGTAATGGCCAAGAACCCGCGGGAAGGTGCCCCAAAGGCGCGGATGGGGAAATACGTCATGTGGCAGCCCGTCAGATGCGACGATGGAATGTGGGTATTTCAAAACCCGCTGGACATCATCCTCGTCCATCATGAAATAGATCGCGCCGGCGGGCAGCAGCGATTTCGCCGCTTCCTCGAGGCTGCACCCCATTTCGTCGGCGATTTCGTCGAGAAATCGGCCTGCAATATCCGGCCGTGGCACCGACCAGGTGACGATGACGCGTTTGGACGCTGCCAGCCGGTCGACCGTCAGGACGGTCGACGAGGCGTCATAAGGATAGACGTCCAGCGTGACCGGCTGTGTTTTACGAGTCTTTTCGACAAGGGCCAGCGACTCCCGGGTCGCACCGAAATTGCTGGCGCCGGACGATTTGTGATGGGACAGCACGACCTTGGCGCCGCTGGCACGGCCGATCGTGAAGGCTTCCTCCATTGATTTTTGCAGGTGTTCGCCTTCGTCACGCAGATGGGTCGTATACAGCGCGCCGGCCGGTCCCAGTAATTCCGCGATACGGATAATTTCTTCGGTTGGCGCGGCGCGTGCCGGTTCATAATAAAGCCCGGTGGACATCCCGATGGCGCCGGCGTCCAGTGATTCCGACAGTTTCTCGCGCATCGCGTCAATTTCGGAATCTGTCGCCGCACGGTCGAGGTCATCCATTGCGCCGACCCGAAGCGTGCTGTGCCCACATAGCAGGGCGGCGTTCAGGGCCGGGGGCGTTTCGTCCAGTGCGTCGAACAGATCGGCCATTCTGGGAAAGCGGTATCCGTCACCCAGCAGATCGAGTGGCGGCGGCGGGCGGTCGCCTTCAAAGATCAGTGGTGCGAGGCTGATGCCGCAATTTCCGGCAACGACGGTCGCGACGCCCTGGCTGGCCTTGTAGGCCATGTCCGGTTTCGACAGGAGGGCATGATCGTCATGGGTGTGTACGTCGATGAAGCCGGGGGCGACGATTTTCCCCGAAGCATCGATTGTGCTGGTGGCGTCAGTCAATGTTCCGGGTTCGCCGATAGCGGTAATCCGGTCGCCCGATATGCCAATATCGGCGGCACGGCGTGGCGCGCCGGTCCCGTCGATCAAAGTCCCGCCTCGTATAACGGTGTCGTATCTGCGATCACTCATTCCGTTTTCCTCCTGCCGTCGGGTTAAGCCCGGGATTTTCGCCTGTTCGCGTGCGGGAAGCCCTTTTTTAACCAATAGGCAATATATTCGCGATTGCTTAATTCAGCCGACAATGCCGCCGGGCCATCACGGGACGCTAAAATACGGTAAATTAGTAAGTATTGTATACGGTTGCTGCCTGATTCGGTCTTCGGTACAATACAAATAGCTTGGAGTAATTGTTGGCCCGAATATTGCGTGGCTGAATTTTAATTAACGGTATTTCACTTATTTCATCGCGTCCGGCGAAATTGCCACTATGCAGCCAGCCGATGCCGATATCGGCCGGTGGATGATGCATGGCAATGACAGTCGGGCGCGACGGGGCTTCGGCCAGCCGGGCCGTCAGCCAGTCGCATCGCGCCGGGCACATTGTACCGTCCACCAGTCCTGGTGCCAGCGTATCCAGTGCGATAATACGCAGTGGGAATTCATCGATTACGTAATGAAGATAGTCACCTTTGGGCAGGTATGTGTGGCCCGGAAAAGCCTTCCGCATTCCATCGCGGTCGTCATGGTTTCCGGGCATGATGTACATCGGAATATCCACCGAATTGAGCAACGCTGCCAATGCGTCATACTCGCTGTCGTCGCCATGTGCCGTCAGGTCGCCGGTGGCGAGGATCATATCCGGGCGCGGGGTATGGGATTCCAGCCGACGCAGAACAGCGGCGAGACTGGCATTGACGTCGAAGCCATGCGCGGGGCGGTGGCCGGCGGCTTCGATATGCAAATCCGTGATCTGCGCAATAATCATGACCGGCTGTTCTCCCGACAGTTGGCAGTTTATTGTTATCTTGTTCGAGCAAGTGACAGTTTCGTGGCTACGCCATGGATATTGCAGCAATGGAGAGGGTGGAGACAATGCCGCCAATTCGGCGTTACTGGTCGGAGGTGAGTACGACGGATTTCACCGGGCTGGATACCGCCCGGACGGTCGCGGTTTTGCCGGTATCCGCAGTCGAACAACACGGGCCGCATCTGCCGCTTTCCGTTGACGTCTGCATCAATGAAGGGGTCCTCGATGCTGCGCTGGCATTGTTGCCTGAAGACGCACCGGTTCTGGTCCTGCCGCCGCAGACAGTCGGCAAGAGCGAGGAGCATATCCGTTTCCCGGGGACATTGACCGTGCCGGCAGATGTGCTGGTGCGGCACTGGAACGAAATCGGTGACGGGGTCGCCCGCACGGGTGTCCGTAAGATACTGTTCTTCAACAGTCATGGCGGCAATCCGCCGGTCATGGATATCGTTTCCCGCGATCTCCGTATTCGGCATGGCATGCTGGCAGCGATGGCAAACTGGTACGACTTAGTGCCACTATCCAAATGGTTCGGAGCCGACGAGCTTAAAGACGGTATTCACGGAGGCGAAATAGAAACCTCCGTCATGCTGCACCTGCGACCGGACCTCGTAGATATGACGGCGGCATCGAATTTCGTCTCCGCGACGGTGGCGTTGCGCGAGGAATTCGATCTGTTGTCACCGATCGGCCGCCCGTCGTTTGCATGGGAAACGCAGGACCTGAACCCGGCGGGCGCGGTCGGGAATGCGGCGGCGGCCGATGCGGAGCGCGGGGCGGCGGTTGTCGACGCGGCGGCAAACGGCCTCGCGAAATTGCTTCGCGAAATGCTTCGCGCCGACCCGGAGCGGCTTATTCGTCGTAAGTGATTAGCGATGTGAACGGCGCGTCGAACCTGCTGCGTCCGTTCAGGAAGCTCAGCTCAATAATGCAGGCGACTGACCGTATATCACCACCGACCTGGCGCACCAGTTCAAACGATGCTGCCATGGTGCCGCCGGTCGCGAGCAGGTCGTCAAGAATCACGACCCGCTGCCCGGCCTGGATCGCTTCTTCCTGGATTTCGATCGTATCGGTGCCGTATTCGAGATCGTATTCGTAGGCGATGGTCTTGCCGGGTAACTTGCCCTTCTTACGGATCATGGCAAATCCGCAGCCCAGCTCCAGCGCGAGCGGTGCCGCAGTCAAAAAACCACGTGATTCTATGCCCAGCAGCAGGTCCGGCTTGTGGGGCGCTACCTGCAATGCCAGTTCCTTGACGCAATACTGCCAAGCCGCAGGATGCGCCAGAAGGGTGGATATGTCGTAAAACAGGATGCCCGGTTTGGGAAAGTCCGGAACCGAGCGAATGTGATCTTTCAGGTTCATGGCGGCGATACTAGAGGAAACCGGGTAGGCTGGGAATCCCCGAAATATGCTCGCGGCGGCTTTGCCGGTTTTCGCTTTATATGCTATTCGACAGACTGGCGGAGGTTTCCGCCGCAGCACGGTTTCCAGGGGAACTTCATGGCCGAGTCGCCCGGTTGGGTCAAAAGCACGATCGAGGGCGAGCGCCTCATTGTGTCCGCCGGTGGCGACTGGACAGTTGATGGCGTCGGGGCGCTGGATCGGGAGATGCGGAACCTTGCGGGATCCGGCTCCACACGCGTAACGCTGGATACATCGGGGATTGCCAGTCTGGATACGGCCGGTGCCTGGTTGTTGTATCGCGCCCGTCGCGATCTGGCGGCTATCGGCGTGACAATGCAGTTCAGTGCATTGGACCCGCGGCATGCAGCCCTTGTGGAATTGGTCGAACAGGCTGATGCGGCGCATGCGGAAACGGTGCGGCCGCAACCGAATCCTCTGGCGGCCCTCGTCAATCGTATCGGTCAGACGGTGTGTGAAGCGGCTGACGAACTTGCGCATCTCGTCAATTTCTTCGGGTTGACCATCGTAACCCTGGGCAAATGCATCCTGCAGCCGCGTCGGCTCAGAATCGTGTCGCTGGTCAATCAGATGGAACAGACGGGACTGAATGCGCTGGGGATTGTTGGCCTGCTGCTGTTCCTGATCGGTGTCGTACTTGCCTTTCAGGGGGCGGAACAATTGCGCCGGTTTGCCGCGGAAATTTTCACCGCTGACGGGCTCGCCGTCATGGTGTTGCGAGAAATCGGCGTGCTGATCGCGGCAATCCTGATTGCCGGTCGTTCAGGGTCGGCGTTCACGGCCGAGATCGGCATGATGAAGGTCAACGAAGAAGTGGACGCGCTCAGTGTTATCGGGCTGGATCCGATTGAAGTCCTGGTGCTGCCGCGGATCAATGCGCTGCTGATTACGCTGCCCTTGTTGACCTTTTTCGCCAATGTTGCGGCGCTGACCGGCGGCACGCTTATGGCCGTCGCAACGCTGGACGTCACCTATACGCAGTTTGTGCGCCAATTGGCGGATGCGTTGACGCTCAAGAACCTGATGGTCGGCATGATCAAGGCGCCGGTCTTCGCGTTTCTGATCGGTATGGTCGGCTGTTACGAAGGTTTGAAAGTTGGTGGCAGCGCGGAAAGCATCGGTCGGCTGACAACGCAGTCGGTCGTTGAATCCATCGTCCTTGTGATTCTCGCCGATGCGCTGTTTTCGATCATCTTTTCGACCCTGGGGATCTAGGCGGATGTCGGAGCAGGATACCGTCATAACGGTCACCGGGTTACGGACCCAGTTCGGCACGGCCGTGATCCATGATGATCTGGACCTTTCGGTGCGCCGCGGCGAAGTGCTGGGCGTGGTCGGTGGGTCCGGTACCGGGAAATCCGTATTGCTGCGGACGATTATCGGCCTCAATAAACCGCGGGCCGGGACGATTGAAATGCTCGGCCAGGATACGCGCGAAATGACCAGTCTGGTGCAACGGCGCTGCGGCGTGCTGTTTCAGAGCGGTGCGCTGTTTTCGTCGCTGACCGTGGCGGAGAATATCGAAGTGCCGATGCGGGAACACCTGCGTCTGCCACATGCGCTGATGGAGGAACTGGCGGCGTTGAAGATCGCCATGGTTGGCCTGCCGCCGGATGCAGGGCCGAAATACCCATCTGAATTGTCCGGTGGTATGAAGAAACGCGCTGGCCTTGCGCGGGCGCTGGCACTGGACCCGGCCATATTGTTTCTGGATAAACCGACTGCGGGGCTGGACCCGATTGGCGCCGCGGCATTTGACAACCTGATTCGTGACCTGCAACAGAGCCTGGGGCTGACGGTATTCATGGTGACCCATGACCTCGACAGCCTTGCGGCGATATGCGATCGCATTGCCGTTCTGGTGGACAAACGCGTTCGGCTCGGCACAATGGCGGAACACATGCGGGATTCGCATCCTTGGATACAGGAATATTTCCACGGGCCGCGCGCGCGAGTGGCGTTAAACGGCAGCGGGACTTAGGATAATGGAAACAAAAGCCAGCTATATGATCGTCGGCACGTTTACGCTGGTTTTGCTGGTGGGGCTGGTCAGCGCCGTCCTGTGGCTGGCGGGCGTCGAACTGGATGAGGAATTTGCCTATTACGACCTGTATTTCGAAGGGTCGGTGACGGGCCTCAAGGTTGGTAACCCGGTCCGGTATCGAGGGGTTCCTGTGGGCGTCGTGACGGACATGAAGATCAATCCGGAGAATGTTGAGCAGGTGAAGGTCACGATCGAGGTTCCGAACTAAACGTCGATCAAGGAAGACGCCATTGCCGCGCTGGAGTTTCAAGGCATTACAGGCGTTGCCTTTGTTCAGATTGAAGGCGGGACACAGGCAGCGCCGAACCTGAGGCGTATTCCGGGCAAGGGAAATCCGGTTATCAATTCCAAGCCGTCCCAATTGCAGGAAGTGATCGATGCGGCCCCGGAACTGATCAACCGGTTCATTGCGCTGGTCGAGAATGCAAACAAGCTTCTGAATGCCGAAAACCAGGAAAACCTGGGTACGGCGATGGCGAACATAAAGACGATTACGGGGGCGGTTGCCGAAGGATCGCAGGATATTCAAACGGTGCTGACCGAAGGCGCCTCCGCTATCCGGGAACTTCGGACAACGGCAGTCGATGCCCGCAAACTGGTGCAGACGGTGCAGACGACACTCGATACGCTGACCGGCGATGCCAGCGATACCCTGGGGGAGGCGCGCAGCGCCATTGGTGCGATCCGCGAGCTGTCATCCAGCCTGTCCGGCGAGGTATCGGGCGTCGGACCCGAGGCCCGGGAGACTCTGACGGCCCTGAAGCGCGCAGCGGATGCGCTGGGAAAGTCGCAGGAGGAACTGGCGGATATGATCGGCGAAAACCGGGAACCTCTGGTCAATTTCACCAGCGCCGGCTTGTATGAATTTACACAACTCGTTGCCGAAGCCCGGGTGCTCGTGAACGGGTTGTCACGGGTTACCGGACAGTTTGAGCGCGATCCCGCGCGCTTCCTGTTTGGTGATTCGCAGCAAGGGGTAGGAGTGCGATGATGCGCCGTCCATTTATAACGAAAAGGCTTAAACGCTTCGGATTGGCCGCCGCCGCGTCGCTGGTATTACTGGCGACGGGGTGTTCGATCGAGCTTCCGGGCGCCGGCGAACCGCCAAGGATGTACGTGCTGACACCAAAAAGCACCTTTGGTGACACATTACCGTCCGTCGATTGGCAATTGCTGATTGAGGTGCCGGCGTCGCCTGCGGGAATCAATACCGGGCGAATAGCGTTGCGCGACAGCCCCATTGAGATGCGCTATTTCGCCAATGCGAACTGGACGGATCTGGCACCGAAAATGGTGCAGACATTGCTGGTTGAATCCTTCGAGAATTCGAACAGGATTATCGCCGTCGGGCGGGAAGCGATCGGGCTGCGCGCCGATTACATTCTGAAGACCGAATTGCGGGAATTTCAGGCGGAATATCCTACGGCACTGCCGCGCTCAACCGAAGAAACCGCGGCGACCACGATACCGCCGGTTATCCGGGTGCGGGTCAATGCCAAGCTGATCCAGCTTCCGCGGCGGTCAATTGTCGCATCGAACACATTCGAATACACCGTTACGGCGGAACAGAATTCCATGGCGGCTATCATCGGGGCATTTGATGAAGCGCTGGGCAAGGGGATGAAACGGCTGGTCGAATGGACGCTGAAAAATGGCGCGGAACACTATATCGTGTTACCCAGTCCGCCCTCTCGTCGTTGAAGGGCGCCACGAACCAGAGTGAGGCTGACATGACCCATGTATTCCATCGTAGCACCCGCGCGGTCCCGCCGATGGCGGTGCAGGGGGATGGCATTTATGTCGTCGACAGCACCGGCAAGCGCTATCTGGATGCGAGCGGCGGCGCTGCTGTGTCCTGTCTTGGTCACAGCCATCCGAAGGTCGCAGAGGCGATCAAGGAGCAGGTCGACCGGATTGCCTTTTCGCACACCGGATTCTTTACCAACGAGCCGATGGAACACCTTGCGGATAAACTGATTGCATCCGCGCCGGGCGACCTGGACATGGTCTATTTCGTGTCCGGCGGTTCGGAAGCGGTCGAAGCGGCCCTCAAGATCGCACGGCAGTATTTTGTCGAAACCGGGGAACCGGAACGGCGGCATATCATTACCCGCAAGCAGAGCTACCATGGCAACACGCTGGGTGCCTTGGCCGCGGGTGGTAATATGTGGCGGCGCGGTATGTTTGAGCCGGTGCTCGTCGAAACCCATCACCTGTCCCCCTGCTATGCGTATCGCGGTCGGCATGGCGATGAATCCGAACAGGAATACTGCCTGCGGGTCGCCAACGAACTGGAAGAGAAGGTGCTGGAGCTTGGACCGGAAACGGTCATGTGCTTCATTGCCGAGCCCGTCGTGGGGGCGACGCTGGGCGCGGTGACCGCGATTCCCGGCTATTTCGAGCGCATTCGCGAAATCTGCGACAAATACGGCCTGCTGCTGATTTTTGATGAAGTCATGTGCGGTATGGGCCGTACGGGCAGCCTGTATGCCTGTGAACAGGAAGGCGTGTCGCCTGATATCCTTGTTTGCGCCAAAGGCTTGGGCGCCGGGTATCAACCGATCGGCGCGACAATCGTGACCGACCGGATATATGCCGCGTTTCGGGACGGGTCCGGATTTTTTCAGCATGGGCATACATATATGGGGCACCCGATCGCCTGTGCTGCCGCGCTGGCGGTACAGAATGTTATCGAGGAAGAAGACCTGTTGGTGAATGTGCGGGCTATGGGTTCGGTTCTGAGCGATGCACTGCACGAACGGTTCGGCAATCACCGCCATATCGGCGACATTCGTGGCAGGGGATTGTTCCTGGGACTGGAAATCGTTGCGGACCGTGCCGATAAGTCGCCATTTGACCCGGGTTTTGCATTGCATGCACGGGTGAAGAAGGAAGCGATGGTGCGCGGGTTGATGTGCTACCCGATGGGCGGGACGATTGATGGCCAAAGGGGTGACCATGTCCTTCTGGCGCCCCCGTTCATCATCGATACGAAGGATATTGTCGCGATTGTTGACCGGTTGGGCGTCGCAATCGATGCCGCGATCGAGTCTACAGACGCGGGATAGCGGGCGGTCGCTATCCGGGTACGTAGTATTACGTATTTGTTAAAATCCTAAAAGTAGGCCTATCTTATTCGGGGGATCATCAGTTGCCCCTCGAAATAGCTGGTATTGCTTTGGGGCTCGGTATGTTCGTATCGGAATACGGAACTTTCGATCAAGCAATGACACTGAACATTGTTCGTGTTCTGCCGTCTGTCCAAAATTTACCCATAGGGTCTAACGTGTTCTGTTCCAGGAAAGGGGCAGGACGTTTTTTGCGTTTGCTCAATGAGCTGTAACAAGCCGAACATTGAACCAGGGAGTTTGATATGACATTGAAAAATACCTTGTTAACGACCGCAGCATTGGTCGTATCTGCATTCGTGACGCTGCCCGCGTCGGCGGAGAAATTCATCACGATCGGGACCGGTGGTCAGACCGGTGTCTACTATCAGGTTGGCGGCGCGATTTGCCGGCTGGTCAACCGGGGCACCAAGTCTCACGACATCAAGTGTACTCATACGACGGGTGGTTCCACCAAGAACATCAATGGAATACGTGCCGGAGACCTGGATATGGGCGTTGCTCAGTCCGATTGGCAGTTCCATGCCTATAACGGGACGGCACCCAAGCAATTCCCGGACGGGGCTTTCAAGGAATTGCGCGCGGTATTTTCCGTCCATGCGGAACCGTTCACCGTTGTGGCGCGGGCTGATTCAGGTATCAAGAAGTTTGAAGACCTGAAGGGAAAGCGAGTCAACGTCGGTAATCCGGGTTCCGGACAGCGCGGTACAATGGAAATCGTTATGGAGAAGATGGGTTGGAAGATGGGCGATTTTGCGCTTGCTTCTGAACTCAAATCTTCAGAACAGTCAGCGGCACTGTGTGATAACAAAATTGATGCCATGGTCTTCACGGCTGGTCATCCGAACGGCTCGATCAAGGAAGCGACAACATCCTGTGATGCGGTCATCGTGACGGTAGACAATGCGGTAACCCGAAGCCTTGTCTCTGACAACGCCTATTATGCCGTCGCCACTGTACCGGGCGGTATGTACAAAGGGACAGACAACGATGTGACGACCTTTGGTGTCGGTGCGACGTTTGTTTCGTCGACCAAGACGGATTCGGATACGGTTTATCAGATCGTCAAGGCGGTTTTCGACAACATTGACCGTTTCAAGAAGATGCATCCGGCATTCGCGCATCTGGAACCGTCCAAGATGATTGTCAACAATCTGTCGGCGCCACTGCATGACGGAGCGTTGAAATTCTACAAGGAAAAAGGCTGGGTCAAATAATCCTGGCACAGGGCGGAAGGGAAACCTTCCGCCCAATTTTTTTGGGTATTGAATTTCGTAGCCTGTAAGGCCCGGTCAAAAGGGTCAGGGAAAGCTGGAGGGGCGAGATGAGCAACACGGACACGACGAATTCGCAACTTAGTTCAGATGAACTGGAAGATCTGGTTGCATCGACGGATACCGGTGGACGGATACCGGACAGTCGTTTTGTTATGCAGCTCATGGGCGGTCTGGCGCTCGTCTGGGCGGTATGGCAGGTCTGGATCGCATCGCCACTTCCTTACATTTTCAACTGGGGCGTTTTTCCCAGTCGCGAGGCCCGGTCATTCCATCTCGCCTTCGCACTGATCTTGGCCTTCATGGCCTATCCGGCGACAAAACGGTCATCACGCAACGTCATTCCCGTCATCGACTGGGTTCTTGGAATCGTGGGCGTCTGCTGTGCGCTGTATCTTTTTGTATTCGATACCGTGGTGGGCGAAATGCTTGTCGGTTCGCGTCTGTCTGACAGGCCCGGTAACCCGAATTCGATCGATATCGGTGTAGCCTGCGTCGGGATCATCGTGCTTCTGGAAGCAACGCGCCGCGCTCTGGGCCCACCATTGATGGTCGTCGCGGGCGTTTTTCTGTTTTACACCTTTCTTGGTCCCTATGCGCCGGGTTTCCTGGCATGGAAGGGCGCCAGTTTCGGGGCCGTTGCCGACCATCAGTGGCTGTCCACCGAAGGGGTTTTCGGGATCGCGCTGGGCGTCTCAACAGATCTTGTGTTCCTTTTCGTTCTGTTCGGCTCCCTGCTCGACAAGGCCGGTGCCGGCAACTATTTCATCAAGGTCGCCTTTTCGCTGATGGGGCATATGCGTGGTGGCCCGGCCAAAGCGGCGGTCGTTGCATCCGGCATGACCGGGCTTATTTCCGGTTCCTCCATCGCCAACGTAGTCACGACCGGGACATTCACGATCCCGATGATGAAACGGGTCGGTTTTTCGGCTGAAAAGTCCGGTGCTGTTGAAGTCGCATCTTCGGTAAACGGTCAGATCATGCCGCCGGTCATGGGGGCTGCGGCCTTCCTGATGGTGGAATATGTCGGCATTTCCTATTTCGAGGTCGTGAAGCATGCATTCCTGCCGGCGATCATTTCCTATATCGCGCTGGTTTATATTGTTCATCTGGAAGCGCTGAAAACGGATATGCAGGGCTTGCCGCGGGCGGTAGAGCCCAAGCCTCTTAAGTGGGCATTGCTGTCATTCGGCGTTACGATTTCCATGATTTTGGCCCTTGCAGGCGGCATCTACTGGCTGTCGGAGGCCTGGTCGCTGCTGGAGACGACCCTGAACCGCTGTATCGCTGTCCTGGTCGTTATCGGGTTCCAGATGGCGATCATGGCGATTGTGCGCCGCAGTGCGGACCCGGGCATGAAAGAGCGCATTCTTTCCATGGGCGCGCTGGTGCTCGGCAACTGTGTCATCGGTGGCTTCGGTATCTTCTTCCTCGTCGGCTTGATCGGCGAACTGGCGGGCGATGCGCTGCCATGGGTGGTTGGGATACTGATCATTGCCGTTTATGTCTGGCTGGTGTCGATCTGCTCGCGCTATCCCGATCTGGTGATGGATGACCCGAACGCGCCGGTCACAAGCCTTCCGGACCCGGGACCGACCATTATGGCCGGATTGCACTTCCTTCTGCCGGTCGGCTTGCTGATCTGGTGCCTGATGGTGGAGCGGTTGTCGCCGGCATTGTCCGCATTCTGGGCGGCGGCGCTGATGATCTTTATTCTGCTGACACAGCGCAGTCTGTTCTCTCTGTTCCGGAATGAATCTTTGGCGGGGCGCTTCCGGCGGGGGTTCAGTGAACTCATCGACGGGTTGATTTCCGGTGCGCGCAACATGATTGGTATCGGGATCGCCACCGCAGCGGCGGGTATTATCGTGGGCACGGTATCGCAAACCGGGGTCGGGCTGGTGCTGGCGGAACTCGTCGAGTTCCTGTCCCAGGGCCAGATCATGCTGATCCTGATCTTTACCGCCATTCTCAGCCTGATTCTGGGCATGGGGCTGCCGACAACGGCGAACTATATCGTTGTCTCCTCGCTGCTGGCACCGGTTATCGTCAGCCTGGGGCAACAGAACGGCCTGATCGTGCCGCTGATCGCGGTACATCTGTTCGTGTTCTACTTTGGTATCATGGCCGATGTGACTCCGCCCGTGGGGCTGGCATCGTTTGCGGCGGCGGCTGTGTCCGGCGGGGATCCGATACGAACCGGGTTTATCGCGTTTTTCTATTCGCTGCGAACCGCACTGCTGCCTTTCCTGTTCATCTTCAATACGGATTTGTTGTTGATGGACGTTTCGTACCTGGAAGGCGTCTTCATCTTTGTCATCGCGACAGCTGCCATGCTGCTGTTTACCGCAGGGACACAGGGATTCTTCCTCGCGCGGTCAAAAATGTGGGAATCTTTGGTTTTGATCGTGGTCGCATTCACGCTGTTCCGACCCGGGTTCTGGATGGATATTGTTTCGCCGCCATATGACGAGGCAGCGCCTGCGTCGATTGTGGAAGCGATGGGTGCAGCAGCGCCTGGCGCCGAAATGCGATTGATCGTTGAAGGGCTGGATGATGTCGGTGACAAGATGACGTTTACGGCAGTCATGCCCGTGGGGAGCGAGGCGACGGGCGAGGAACGCCTGGGGGCCTTCGGGCTGGAATTGCTCGTCGATGGTGACAATGTGATCATCGACAACGCCACCTTTGACAGCCCGGCACAACTGGCCGGACTGGATTTTGACCAGAAGATACTGACCGTGCTGGTCCCGGCGAATCAACCATCGAAGTTCCTGATGTTCATTCCGGCGCTGGTCTTGCTGGGGCTGATCATCTTGCTGCAGCGACGGCGAAACGCCAATGGTTCCGCGGCCTGATCCGGCTGATACGAAAAGGGGAAGTACGATGTACAAGAATATTCTTCTATCGGTTGATCTGGGCGACGAACCGTCCTCGATAAAATCGGTGCCGACAGCCGTTGAATATGCGCAGGCGTTTGGCGCGACCCTGCGTGTCATGACCGTGGTTCCCGATTTCGGGATGAGTATCGTCGGTTCTTTTTTTCCCAAAGAGCATGAAAAGACGATTATCGAAAGCGTGCGTCAGAAATTGCACGAATTCGTCACGGCGCATATTCCCAAGGGAATCAAGGTTCAGCATGTCGTCGGCCATGGCACCGTTTACGAAGAGGTGTTGCGGGTTGCCGGGGAAGTCGATGCCGATCTGATCATGCTGGGCGCCAGCCGCCCCCGGGCAGGAAAATTCCTGCTTGGCCCGAATGCTGCGCGTGTTGCCCGGTACGCGGAATGTTCGGTGCTGGTGGTGCGTGGCTGACGTCGCTTCAATATTACGCGAGCAGCCTTCCATCGCGTGATCTGAGTGTCATATTACCGCTGTTGTTGAAACAGCAGCGTGATTGACCGTGAACAGAACCGTATTTGCCATTTTTATGTGCGTAATGCTGCTACCCGGCGGGGTGGCGTGGAGCGGGGATCTGGAACCGGGTATGATTTCCATCCCGGCAGGACCCTTCGTACGTGGTTCCGATAGGGCGGAGCGGGAGGCGGCGTATCGACTGGATGAAGCCGCCTACGGTCACAGCGTGACGCGTGAAAGCCGTTGGTATGAAAGCGAAGCAGTCCGCGGAACTGTGGATACCGGCGCCTATGAAATTTCCGTCACCCAGATTACTAACGCCAATACGCGCATTTCATCGACGATACCGGCCGTTCGGCCCCGGGCGTCTCTTCGGAAACCTGGTGCAATTATGGGCTGATCCATCCCTATGAGAGGACCCGGCGGCATGTCTGGCGCGCGGGGAAACCGCCGCAGGGGCGGGAGGACCATCCCGTTGTCCTGGTCAGCCACGATGATGCCGTGGCATATGCCGAATGGCTTGGCGAACGCACGGGGGGACAATGGCGCCTGCCGACGGAAACCGAATGGGAAAAGGCCGCGCGCGGTACCGATGGCCGCCGGTTTCCCTGGGGCGAGACCTATGATGCTTCCCGGTTAAACAGTCATGACGCCGGACCGTTTGATACGCTGCCCGTTGGCAGTTTCCGGAGCGGTGACAGCCCGTTCGGGATGATTGATCCAGCGGGACAGGTCTTCGAATGGACCGCAACATCCGGCGGGAAAGGCCGTTATGTGGTAAAAGGTGGTTCTTGGGATGATAGTGGATGTGGTATCTGCCGGCCTGCAGCTCGGCATACACGACCGGAATATTTAAAACATATACTGATCGGATTTCGGCTGGTTCGAGAGGCGCCAGGGTCATGATTCCTGCAGGATCATGTTCCTGGAGACAGGGATCTTGCCGTATGTTGATGGGCGAAGCGATAATGATGTACTTGGCGGTAAGGGCCCGAGGATGAATGAGTTTGATACGAAACGTGATTTTGAAAGCCTCTCGCTGGAGCGGCTCATGGATATGCGTGATGCCTGCGCGCAGGTGATGGAATGTTTTCGTATCCTGAATGCGTCGGGCGATAATATCGTCGGTGAATTGATTAAGGGCGAAGATACTTTCTACGAATGGAATCATTATCCTGATGGTGATGTTTACGATTCAGAATCCCATTCGCAGTTCTATTATCACGCGCACCCGCCCGAGGAGCGGCCCGGCGAGCACGGCCATTTTCATACCTTTCTGCGCCCCAAGGGGATGCCGGAAGGGATCGCGCCGGCGCCGATTCCGGAATATGAGGCGCCCGAAGACCCGGACGATAACCTTTGCCATCTGGTGGCCATTTCGATGGACCGTGCGGGCGTGCCAATCAAGCTGTTTACGACAAATCGCTGGGTTACGGGGGAGGTCTGGTATACGGCGGCGGATGCCTGTCAGATGCTCGATCAGTTTGTCATCGATCATGCCCAGCCATCCTGGCCCGTGAACTTGTGGGTTTCCGGCATTGTCCGCCTGTTCGATCCCCAGATCAGAGCGCTGATCAATGCCCGGGATATTGCTGTTCAGGGGTGGCAGGCTGCCAATCCCGGGGTCAATATTTTCGAAGAACGGGAATACGAAGTCGCTGCCGAATGCGAGATTGATGTCGAGGCGCAGTTGGAAGCGGTCGAAACCGAATTACAACGGCGCGGCGCTGTCTGATATGGACCTTATGGCCTGATCAGGCCCAAAAGTGGGGCGCCGGTAACGTCAGTCGCTTTTTTCTTCGACCGGTTCGACTGGGCGATTCCGAAGAATTCGTCGGACTTCCCGCCAGATACTGAGGCGATAGTTATCACCTTCGCTTTGTGCGGTCGCTATGCCAGCGGATGCCGTATCCATCGCGCCTTTGGCGCCATGCTGCTCAGTCAGATGGTCGGCAACCTGGGATGGGTCGTCACCTCTGGGGCGGCGTTCCCGCGGCTGTTTGGCATTGTCGGCTTGCGGCATGCGTAAAGGGTTCCGGATCGTGAGAAGTATTGCGGCTTCGGCGGCAGTCGCGCGTTTCGCCGGAGCCTATATATGGAGCGTTGTTGGAAAAATAGCGAGAGGGAATCACGGAAATATCAGATGGTCTTTCGTCTCTCTTGTGAATGTCCCGCACCGCAACGTCATATTCCGGCAATCGGGTATGGGGAACCCGTCGGTGTGGATTGTGTGGGGTAGCGCGACAGTCGAATTGATATCAGGGATTGCTGCGTCTTCGCTTGTTCCGCAACGCACCCGTGTATAGATTTCGCGCATTCAAGGCCGCGCCTGCAGGCGATGGTGTCAATTTAGGAAAACGCCTGATAAGGCGGTAATTTGCGGGAGGTATTCAACATGGCTGGAAACGGCAGGATTGCAATTGTTACGGGCGCGGGCAGCGGAATTGGGCGGGCTTCGGCTGTTTCGTTGCTCAAGGCGGGCTATTCAGTGGCGATCGCCAGCCGTGGCATGGAAGGGCTACAGGGCACAATCGATGCAGCCGGTGCCGACGGTGAGCGGGCGCTTGCGGTGCCGACCGATGTCGGCAAGCAGGAGCAGGTCGACAATCTGTTCGCGCAGGTAGTGGATAAGTTCGGCGGGCGGCTGGATGTGATTTTCAATAATGCGGGGGGCGGCACACCCGCAATCGGGCTGGAAGAACTGACGTTTGAGCAGTACCAGAACTGCGTGGCGGTGAACCTGTTCAGCACCTTCCTGTGCACCCAGCATGCGATTCGCATCATGAAGGATCAGGACCCGCAAGGTGGCCGCATCATCAATAACGGTTCCATTTCCGCGCATACGCCGCGGCCGAATTCGCTGCCCTATACCTCGTGCAAACATGCGATCACCGGTATGACGAAATCGACCTCCCTGGACGGCCGCAAATACAATATCGCGTGCAGCCAGATCGATATTGGTAACGCGGCGACGCCGATGACCGACCGCATGGTCGAGGGGGTGTTGCAGGCCGACGGTACTACGGCGGCCGAAGTGCGAATGGATGTGCAGCATGTTGCGGATGCTGTTGTGATGATGGCAGACCTGCCACTGGAGACGAATATTCAGTTCATGACCATCATGGCGACCAAGATGCCGTTCGTTGGACGTGGCTGATGACAGCGGGGGAAAAACCGGAACTTCTGGTCGTTTGCCATACGGCGCCGTTCCTGCTGGCGGATCTGGAGGCGGAATATACGCTGCACAACCTGTTCCTCGCTGAGGACAAGGAGGCGCTTCTGGACGCGGTGGGTGATCGTGTTCGCGGAATCCTGGCGGGTGGCATGCAGGGACCCGACGCGGCGTTGATCAACCGGCTACCGAAACTGGAGATCATCGCATCCAACAGCGTTGGTTTCGATGCGACAGATGTCGCCGCAGCGAATGCGCGGGGCGTGCCGGTGACGCATACGCCGGATGTTCTGACCGATGACGTTGCCGATCTCGGCATGGCATTCATCATCATGGCACCGCGCCGTATCGCTGAATCCGAACGTTTCCTGCGCGCCGGAAAATGGCCGCAGGGGCGGATGGACCTGGGCACGAATGTCCGGGGCAAGAAGCTTGGCATTCTGGGGCTGGGCCGCGTCGGCAGTGCGCTGGCAAAACGGGCGCAGGGCTTTGGCCTTGATATCGGTTTCTATGACATCGTGCCGAAAAATGACACGCCCTACCGGGTGTACAGCAGCCTGCTGGAGATGGCCGAAGACAGCGACATCCTGTTCGTATCCTGTCAGGGCGGTGCCTCGACCCGATGGCTGGTCAATGCGGAGGTCCTGGACGCGCTGGGACCCAAGGGGTTCCTGGTCAATGTTGCGCGTGGCACCATCGTTGATCAGCAGGCGCTGGTCGATGCGGTGACGGAAAAGCGCATTGCCGGAGCGGCTATCGATGTCTTCGAGGACGAACCCAATGCGCCCGAGGAACTGTTCGAGGTCGAGAACATTATCATGACCCCGCATATCGCCAGTTCCACCGGCGAAACCCGCCGCGCGATGGCCGATCTGGTGCTGGAAAACCTGCGCCTGCACTTTGCCGGAAAACCGGTAAAGACGCCGGTAAGGCTTTAGTTTATTGGCCTCAGGCGCCGGGCGCGGGCATCGGCCCGCGCCCGGCGTTTTGAGGGCCAATAAATAGGACTAACTGTAGCTGCGGCTCATGCCTTCTGAAGGGTCCGTTTGCGGGCTATAGGGCACAATCGGGTAGCGCAGGCCGACCTTCGAAAGACCTTCCATGCCTTCGATGCCACGGACGAATTCATCGGGTGGCATGGCGATCAGCAATTCGTCATCGGCAACCCCGCCGTAGCGGCGTTCGGCAAAACAGGGGATCGATATGCTGGTCTCCCCGGTTGCCAGCGCCCGGCCCCAGGAATCGGAACAGGCGCTTTCGCCCGTGATCGTCATGTCGTAGCGCTTGTAGCGTTTCCACTGCAGGCCGTTGACGAACAGGATAATCTGCCCCGGTGTTCCGTAGAACAGCACGATGTCGGGGTTGTCGATCCGCCCGGATCGAAGCGGGGATACAACGGTTCCCATGAATTTTCCGGTCGGGACGCGCGTCATCTGCAATTGATGCTGATGCGCGGCTTCGCGGTTTTCGAACCAGACACCATCCATGTGCTCACCGGAAAGGCATGCCTCGACAGGTTGGTCGATACCCATGACGCCGCCGCAATTGGAGCCCGGCCGGACGTTATCGGCGCCGATGCCCAGCGTGAACCCCGCCATGCGCGACTGGGTGACAAGTTGGCAGGTCGTATGGCGACGCCCCTCCATCGGCCATCGCAGGCCTTTCACCTTTTCCATCTCTTCCCGGCTTGTGTATTGCTTCATGGCAATTGGCAGGGTGCGGATTTTCAGCAGTTCGAGCAGTTTTCCCGCGAGCTGTTGCAGTGTGGCGGCGTCGACGCTTGCATCGGTCATTGGTTTCCTCCCTCAAGGCGATTCAATGCCTGAAACGTTATCACGGAAACGCTTGATAGATACGAGACCCTTCGCCGCATCGTTTCGTTTTCGGGGCGGGGCAGATTTATTGGACATCTGATTGTGCTTTATTGCTCAAGCTTCGTACCATGATAGTATAGATTGGGCACAATGCCGGCGTTGTATAAAGCTGGTGAAGAAATAAACTGCAGGCGTAATGATGTATGGGTAAGGTGTTTGCATTTCCTGATAATTTGTTTTTTGTCAGGAAGAACTGCTTTGAAATCGAGCGGTTTGTATTTTGCGGTTACTTGACGACAGAGGAATCGGACCGGTGACAAATATGCGATCGGTCGAAGATCAGCGGTTTCGAAAGGTCATGGAAAAGGCCGCGCAGGGTTTCCTGATCCATCAGGGATTCAAGCCGGTTTTCGTCAATCAGGCGTACGCTGACCTGTTCGGGTATCCTGACCCAGAAGCCATCCTTGAGATGGACTCTATAATTCAGCTCTTTGGACCTGAAGATCATTCCCGGATGCTCCAATATCGCGACAAAAGAACTCGTGGAGAGGACGTTCCGGAAACATACGAGTATCAGGGGCTTCGAATGGATGGCTCCCGGGTATGGATGGAAAATTTTGTCAGCATCATCGATTGGGGCGGTGAGCAGGCTATTTTTAACGCCGCCATGGATATATCCGCCAGAAAGAAAACCGAGGAATTGTTGCGCGAAAGTGAACGCCGCTTCCGGGACTATGCCGAATCGGCGACGGACTGGCTGTGGGAAATGGACGAAAACCTTCGCTGGATCTATTTTTCCGGCCGGTTTGGAGAATCCACGGGATCCGCACCTGAACGCTTCCTCGGCAGAACCCGGCGTGAGTTCATCGAACAGGGCGATATGGTCTACGGGCCGATGACATCACGAGCAGATTGGGATCGTCATCTTGCCGATATGGATGCACATCGTCCGTTCCGTAATTTTTGTCACCCGCGCATGCTACCCGATGGTCAGATTCGCTATGTATCGCTCAGCGGCAAACCGGTTTGGGATGATGATGGAAAATTCAAGGGATACCGGGGGACCGGCGCGAATGTAACCGATCAGGTCGTCGCCGAACTGGGGTTGCGTCAGCGCGAGGTGGAATTGCGTTTGCATCGCGACCGGGCCGAAGAGGCGAATCTGGAAAAGTCGAAATTTCTTGCAAATGTCAGCCATGAATTGCGCACGCCGCTGAACGCGATCATTGGGTTCTCCGATATTATGAGCAATGCGTTGCTCGGTAGTCAGGACCCGGATCGATATCGCGAATATGCGACCAATATCCATGACAGTGCCGGCCAGTTTACTGAAGCTGATCACCGATATTCTGGATATTACGACCATACAGGCTGGCGAACACCCGTTTTCCAGTGAGAGTTTCCCGTTTGCCCAGATCGTCGACGAGTGTTTCAAGTCAATCCAGGGACATAGCGACAGCCGGAATATCGTGCTTGAGCAGGATATGCCCGTTGATTTGCCGCCGCTGGATGCGGACCGAAATGCGGTGCGGCGGATTTTGATGAATTTACTTTCGAACGCCATCCGGTATGCACCGGATGGCGGCAAGGTGGCGGTTTCTGCATCGGTTTCCAATAACTGGTTCGATTGGGTCGTCGCCGATCAGGGCGTCGGCATTGCGCCTGCCGTTCTGCCCAAGATGACCGACCCCTTTGAACGTGGTCAGCGCGATCCCTACAAGAGTGAAGACGGTACCGGTCTTGGTCTGACGATCGTTCAGTCTCTGGTCGAACTGCATGGCGGCAAGTTGAAAATCGAAAGCGAATTGGGGAAAGGCACCCGTGTCCGGGTCAGCCTGCCGCTGCGGAGCGCAACGCCGTCTTCCTGATAGGGTTTCTTTTTGCGATAGCGGCCTTCTAAGCTTCGCCGTGCAATGCCGATTTGGCGAGCATGACATGAATGCCCTTGTGGACATTCACCGTCTGACTGACATGCATGTCGCCGGCAAGGCTGCACAGCATATAGGCTTCCTCGCGTGATAAATTTGCCTTTTCCTGGATCAGGTTGATCATCTCACGCAGGGCCTGCTTGGCAGCGGCATCCAGCGACGGATCTATTCCCGTTGTCAGGTAATGTGTTGCTGTTTCTGCCCGGGGCATCGAGATCCCGGCATTTTTGTGCAGGATCAGTTGGAAGGTTCCCGACAAACAGGTTTCGATGGCGGTGCCGTCGACTTCGCCGTCACCCTGAACGGCATGTCCGTCACCGGCGGAAAATAATGCGCCGTCGTTGAATACCGGCAGGTAGAGCGTCGCGCCCGCGCCCAGCGCCTTTATATCCAGATTCCCACCATGCGCACGGGGAATGATCGAAGTGATGCGACCCCATTCGGGCGGTGGTGCAACGCCCATGACGCCGAAGAAAGGGGCAAGCGGCAGGTCCACGCCCCAGGGCATGCGGCCGGTCATGCGCGCCTTGTCCAGCGGGATATGTGTCAACGTCACTTCATGGAAATCTTCCGGCAGCGTGCCGGTAAGCGGTCGGATTCGGTTCCAGCCCCAATCCTGGCGCAGCGAAACGTCCTGAATTCTTACTTCCAGCATGTCGCCGGGCTTTGCGCCGCGAATGGCGACGGGGCCTGTCATGATATGCCCGGCCTGCGCCGGTTCAACTTCCCGGTGGATGACGAGGTGATCCGGCAGAATTTCGAACCCTTCCGGGGGCAAGATATCCGGTCCGCCGGATACGGTATGCAATGTTACGGTATCGCCCGATTCAATCTCCGTCACCGCTGGCAGGCTGGCATCGAAAACGCCCCAATGAACGGTATTCGGGGTGGCGGCGATTTCGTGGCTGGCGGGCATCACGTATCCTTTCAGGCGATTACAGGTCGATCCGGTAGAACGCGGCCGCGTTTTTGGAGAACAGCTTCTCCTGCGCGTCTCGCGGAAAATCCGCGACGATCGTTTTGAACGAATCGTAAATCATGTCGTAGCTGGCCCGCAGCCCGTCGACCGGGAAGTTGCTGGCAAACATGCAGCGGTCGATGCCGAACATATCAATGGTTTCCAGTACGACCGGCCGATTGTCTTCCAGTAGCCATGGACCATCCAGAAGGCACAGGCATGAGATTTTTGTTACGACATTCGGGCAGGCGGCAAGCGCATGCATTCCCGCGCGCCACATGTCGAGCCCGGCAGGACTGCGGTCCCACGGAAAGCCGGTATGATTGAGATTGATCCGGGTATTCGGGAACGTGCGGGCCACTTCGGCGGCTTCTTCCAGATGCCACGTCGGCACGCGCAGGTCCCAGGAAAGGTCGTGTTTTTCCAGTAGCGCGAAACCTTCCAGCCATTTTTCATCCTGCATCGTACCCGGCGCGCCAGGGGACATTGCGGCTTGCGACGATGCCGTGACCGGTTTGGAGCGGATGCCGCGCACCATCGGGATTGCGGCCTGTCTGGCGATGATTTCTTTCGAGTTGTCCCTGTCCAGCCAAGCATGGCCAACGATGGCGTTGGGAAAGCCATGCGCCGCGTTCATTTCCACGATCCATTCGCTTTCCTGGACCTGGAAGTCACGGCTGCATTCCGCCTCACAATGAACCGTGGCGACGACATTGTGTCGGGCAGAATCCCGTTGGTAATCCTCCGGCAGATAATTGCGGCGGATCGCAGTGTTGTCGCCAAGAAAAAAGTCGGTTCGTGGCGGTCCGGAAAGGGATGGATAGGGCAGGTGATCCAGATCCCACAGGTGATGATGGGCGTCCACTATGGCGATATCGTCAAGCGAACTCATGCTTCCGTTGCCTTTGCTGTTGGCCCGGTAAACGCCGTAATGTCCGGCAGTTCGGCATCGTAACGCGCCACTTCGACCAGCGTGCTGTGCGCGACAGGGCCCTGCCCGAGTTTCGAGGTGCCGCGATCCAGCGTCAGCATGTTCGGATTGCCGTGTTTATCCAACGTGCCGATGCGCCCCGGTTCTGCCGGGTCGTACCACGCACCTGTTGCCAGGCGGATAACGCCGGGCATTACCCCATCGCTCAGGACCGCGCCGGCAAGCGTTTCGCCACGGTCATTGAATACACGCACGATATCGCCGGCCTTGATGCCCCGTGCTGTCGCATCGCCGGTGTTTAATGTGACCGGTTCACGGCCACTGATCTTGGAAGCGCCGCTGACAGTGCCGCAATCCATCTGCGCATGCAGCCTGGAGTCCGGCTGATTGGACATGAGATGCAGCGGATGGCGTTTGGCTTCCTCGGCCCCCAGCCATTCAACGGGTTCCAGCCAAACGGGATGCCCCGGGCAGTCGTCATACCCAAACCCGTCAATGGTTTCCGAAAAAATCTCTATCAGGCCGGATGGGGTCTGCAGGGCATGTTTCTCCGGGTCGTCCCGGAACTCGGAATAAACGACATGGGGTTTTCCGGGCTCCGCGATTTCGACATGGCCCTGCTCCCAGAATTCGTCGAAGTCCGGCAATTCGACCTTGCTTTTGGCGGCTTGCTGACGGGAAACATCATACAGATGCCGCAGCCACTCTTTTTCATCCCGGTCTTCCGTAAAGGTCGAACGAAAACCCAGTCGTTCCGACAGTTCTGAAAAGATGTCGAAGTCATTTCGGGCGCCGCCGACGGGGTCGACCGCTTTTTCCATCGCCATGATGAAACGATCGCGGGAGCTGGCCCCGATATCGTTGCGTTCCAACGTTGTTGTCGCCGGCAGCACGATATCGGCATGTCGCGCCGTTGCCGTCCACCAGGGCTCGTTTACGATGATGGTTTCGGGCCGACGCCAGCCTTCAATCAACCGGTTGATGTCCTGATGGTGATGAAACGGGTTGCCGCCGCACCAGTACACCAGCTTGGTGTCCGGATAGGTTCGTTGCTTGCCGTTGAAATCGTATTTTTCGCCGGGTTTTAGCAGCATGTCGACGATTCGGGCGACCGGGATAAAGCTTCCGGTGGGGTTGGCGCCTGCATGCATTGCCGGCACGTCGATCGGCTCGACCGGGTTACCCTGACCCTGCATGCTGCCATAGCCAAAACCGAATCCGCCGCCGGGCAGACCAATCTGTCCCCAGCATCGCTGCCAGCGTGGTCGTCATCCAGAACGTCTGTTCGCCGTGGTCGCCGCGTTGCAGCGAATAACTGGTGCCGATCATGGTTCGCTTCGCGGCCATTTTTCGCGCCAGGCCACGGATTGTATCCGCATCGATCCCGGTAATAGGTGCTGCCCAATCGGCGCTTTTCGGCTGCCCGTCCGTTGCGCCGGTAAGGTAGGGATGGAATTTCTCGAACCCGACACAGTAGCGGGCGAGAAAATCCGGATTATGCAAACCTTCAACATAGATGGTATGCGCTAGCCCAAGCATCAGCGCCACATCCGTGTTGGGGCGGGGCGCCAGCCACTGCGCGCCGACGAAGTCGGGTGTGTCGTCGCGCAGCGGTGTGACAGAAACGACTTCGACCCCTGCGTCTTTCAATTTGTGCAGCCAGTAGGATGTGGAATGCTGTCCCGCACCGCCAGGTTCGACCTGGGTGTTTTTGGTGCCGACGCCGCCGAATGCGATAAATAATTCAGAATTTTCGGCGATAGAGCGCCATGAGGTTATGTTGCGCAAACCCCGTATGTCGCCAAGGATATGTGGCAAAATAGCCAGGCCAGCGGCGATGGAATAGCTATGAACCTGTGCCGTGAAGCCGCCATGGCAGTTCAGGAAACGCTGCAACTGTGTCTTGGCATGGTGAAAGCGCCCGGCGCTGGACCAGCCATAGGAACCGCCGAAAATGGCCGTGTTTCCATATGTTTCCTTTACACGCAGCAACTCCTCCGCCACCAGCGTCAACGCCTTGTCCCATGAAACCGGCACGAAGGGCTCGCCACCGCGTCCTGCGCCGCCACCGGTCGGACCGTTCTCGAGCCATCCCTTGCGTACCATCGGTTCCGCGACGCGGCATTCATGGTAGAGCGCTGAGGGGATGGCATTCAGGATTTCTGCCGGGTAGGGGTCCTTTTCGAAGGGAGAAACGCCGGTTACCCGGCCGTTTTCGACTTCCGCGCTGAAGGCGCCCCAATGCGAACTGTGCCTGATTATTTGCTCATAATAAATTCCATCCTGTTGCTCACTACAGGCTACAGGCAAGAAAATGGCTTGGCCAGTATCCGAAAATAATACGGTGCCTCGCCAGGTTATCCCTCATTCGGGTGATTTCGAGTTGACGTAAATAGTCTTCAATACAACCCATGGACAGATAGATGAGGCTATCAAACATGGGTAAGTCATTGATTGTAGATTGTGAAAAGCGGGCCGTACTGGATGCCTACTGGGAACAGATTGAATTTGGCAGTCGACCGGACTCGGCATTGAATTTGGCGATCATTGTGTATCAGCAGCGCCATCCGGCCATACCTGTCGCAGAGGCGCGTGCCTTTGTCGGGTCGATCCTCGAAAAATCGCAATACACCCATTGAGTTCGCCGCATCCGAGGGAAGACTTCGACGCAATGATTTATGCTCCCGTCTTGTACGCCGAAGATTTGCAAGTGGTTACAGATGCCTATACGGGCGAACTTGAGCGGGGGCAGGCGCAGCGCACTGCCTTGAACTATGCAACAGCAGTTTATTTACAGCGTCACCCGTTCGTCGCGGTCGGGGAAGCCCGCGCGATGATCCGCGCCGCTATCAGCGAGCCACGATAACGACCCTTTGCCATCTCGTTATTGCCTTGATCGGGACTGTGCTGTACCTCCGTTTTCGGTAGTAACCTTGACAGTGGGGGTACAGGGTGTGAAGGCGGCAAATTCCATAATATCGGGCTATGGGACCAGTGTTTTCGAGGTCATGTCCCGGCTCGCGATCGAACATCAATCCATCAATCTGGGGCAGGGGTTCCCGGACGAAGACGGTCCGCTGGATGTCCGTCAGGTGGCGGCTGATGCCCTGATGTCAGGGTTGAACCAGTATCCGCCGATGATGGGGGTTCCGGAGTTACGGCAGGCCGTCGCGGCGCATGCCAATCGCTTCTACGACCTCGACGTCGATTGGCAAAGCGAAGTGATGGTTGGTTCCGGCGCTACGGAAGTCCTAAATGATTGCATGATGGCGCTAATCGAACACGGTGACGAGGTTGTGGTTATCGAGCCGACCTATGACTGTTACCTGCCGATTATTCGCCGGGCAGGGGGCATACCGAAGCTGGTCCGTGTGATACCTCCGGAATGGACCTTGCCCCGCGCGGGTCTGGCGGCGGCCTTTTCGGACCGAACGAAGCTCGTTCTGTTGAACAATCCGCATAATCCGGCGGCCAGGGTATATTCAGATGACGACCTTGGCTTTATTGCCGGTCTCGTTGTGAAGCACGATGCGTTGGCTATTTGCGACGAAGTTTATGAACACATTGTCTTCGACGGGCGGCGGCACAAACCATTGATCACTTTCCCCGGAATGCGGGATCGCTGCGTGCGTATCGGGTCGGCCGGGAAGACATTTTCATTGACCGGCTGGAAAGTCGGCTATGCGACGGCGGCAGCAGAATTACTGGCCCCGATTGCAAAAACCCATCAGTTCGTGACGTTTACGACGCCGCCGAACCTGCAGACCGCTGTTGCTTACGGGCTGAACAAGGATGATGCCTATTTTCAGGGCCTGAGTGATGACATGCAGGCTAAGCGTGACCGTTTTGCGATGGAATTGCAGCGGTTGGGGTTTGGCGTGATCGATTGCGAAGGAACGTATTTTATTACGGCAGATATTCGACCGCTTGGGTTCGTTGGCGACGACGTCGCCTTCTGTCGGTATATAACGGTCGAGGCGAAAGTGACCGCGGTTCCTGTCAGCGCTTTCTACATGAATGATGGTCCGGAGCATTTCGTACGGTTTTGTTTTTCGAAAAGGGACGAAATTCTGGATGAAGCCATTGCGCGTCTGGAAAAGTTGTTCGGTGCCTAGCCGTTCGCTGGTAAGGTGCGGCCAAACGATCATCACATATCAAGGGGGGAATATGACTAGTGGCGAAGACGGCAAGGGTATGCGCAAGGGATTGACGAGTTATGGGGATGCGGGGTTTTCGCTTTTCCTGCGCAAGGCGTTTATCAAGGCTATGGGGTATAGCGACGACGCGCTGAACCGGCCCATTGTCGGCGTCATTAATACATTCAGTGGTTACAACGCCTGTCATCGGAACGCACCGGATCTGGTGGAAGCGATCAAGCGCGGCGTGATGCTGGCGGGGGGGCTTCCCGTCGAATTTCCGACGATATCCGTCCATGAATCGTTTACACATCCGACATCGATGTTCATGCGCAACCTGATGTCGATGGATACCGAGGAAATGATCCGCGCCCAGCCGATGGACGCGACGGTCATGATCGGCGGCTGCGACAAGACTGTTCCGGCACAACTGATGGGGGCGGCCAGCGCCGGCGTGCCGGCTATTTCGGTCGTAACCGGCCCAATGATGACTGGCAGTCATCGGGGGGAACGTCTCGGTGCCTGTACAGATTGCCGTCGTTACTGGGGAATGTACCGGGCTGGTGAAATCGACGAGGCGGAAACCGAGGAAGTCAGCGGCAGGCTGGCGCCTACAGCCGGTACCTGCATGGTGATGGGCACGGCCAGTACGATGGCCTGCATGACCGAAGCGCTGGGTATGATGTTGCCTGGTGGTGCCGCAATTCCGGCGGTGGCCGCGGATCGATTGCGCCATGCCGAAGCCGCCGGTACCCGCGCGGTGGATATGGCAAAGAACGGCGGGCCGACCCCGGCGGAGATTATGACCCCTGAAGCATTCTCGAACGCTTTTCGTGTGTTGCTGGCGATTGGTGGTTCGACCAACGGGCTGGTGCATATGACGGCGGTTGCCGGGCGGATGGGCATCAAGGTTGACCTTGAAGCGATCGACAAGCTGGGCCAGGAAACACCGGTTCTGGTCGATCTCAAGCCTTCCGGTCAGCACTATATGGAAGACCTCGAAAAAGCAGGCGGATTGATGACGGTATTGCGGGAATTGAAGCCGCTGCTGCACCTGGATTGCATGACCGTTACCGGCCGTACACTTGGTGAGGAAATCGAAGCGGCGGCGCCGCCCTTCAAGCAGGAGTCGTGCGGCCTTTCAGCGATCCGCTTTATCCGCAGGGTGGTATCGCCGTCCTGCGGGGCAATCTTGCCCCGGAAGGCGCTATCGTGAAACAGTCGGCGGCGACAGAATCGCTGATGACCCATACCGGGCGCGCCGTGGTGTTCAAGGATCAGGCGGATCTTGCGGAACGCATTGATTCACCGGACCTGGATGTCGGACCGGACGATATTCTGATCATGCAGAACGCGGGGCCGAAAGGGGCGCCGGGCATGCCGGAATCGGGGTATTTGCCAATTCCCAAGAAACTGGCTGAGAAAGGTGTAAAGGACATGTTGCGCATGTCGGACGCACGGATGAGCGGCACGGCGTTCGGTTCCATCGTCCTGCATATTACACCTGAAGCATATATCGGCGGTCCCCTGGGATTGGTGCGCGATGGCGACATGATCAAGCTGGATGTGCCAAACCGGTCACTTGAATTGCTGGTTGACGATGCAGAGCTGGAAAGCCGCCGGGCGGATTGGACGCCACCACCCCCGCATGAGGGGTCGGAGCGGGGATACCTGAAACTCTATCTCGATCACGTGCAGCAGGCGGATGAAGGCGCGGATTTCGATTTCCTTGCCAAGGCGCCTGACGGCCGCACCACGCCGGTATGAGGTGGCTATGACCCTTCCGCTCGATACGACGCTAAAGCTCGGCGTTCAGACGATCCATCGCCGGACCGAGCCGGCGACGGGCGTTTGGGAACCACGCATTGATGAACTGGTTTCCTTCGTGGAGATGGTTGACCGGTGTGGCTACGATTCTATCTGGGGTCGGCGACCATGTTTCGTTTCCGATCCCGTTCTTTGATCCGTTGTTGTTGATTGCGCAGGCGGCGGTTGTGAGCCGCCGCCTGACCTTCGGCACGGGCGTATATCTGCTGCCGCTGCGCCATCCGGCGCCCGTGGCCAAGCAGGTGTCGACCCTGGATCATTTGACCGAAGGGCGGTTGATATTTGGTGTCGGCGTTGGGGGTGAGTTTCCCAAGGAATACGAACTATGCGGCGTTCCGCGGAGCGAACGGGGCGCGCGGCTTGGCGAAGGAATCGACATTCTTCGCAAGCTGTGGAGCGGTGACCCGGTATCGCACAGCGGTAAATTCTATAATTTCACCGATATACCGATGAACCCGCCGGGCGGCAGCCGGGTGGTACACCGATCTGGTGCGGGGGGCGGTCCGATGCCGCGTTGCGCCGTGCCGGGCAACAGGCGGATGGCTGGGTGTCATATGTTGTCACGCCGGACATGTATGCCGAATCCCTGGCGAAAATTTCGGAATCTGCGGAAAAGGCCAACCGTTCGGTCGACCGGTACGGTACGGGTCATCTGCTCTTCGCCCGGCTCGATGATACATACGAAGCGGCGCATGACGCTGCGACGGAAACGTTGAGCATTCGCTACAATATGGACTTCCGCAAGGCGGCGGCGCGGTATGCGGCGCTGGGCACACCGGAGCAGGTTGCCGAACGTATCCGCGCATTTCAGCGCCGCCGGGGTGCGTCATGCCGTTCTGGATCTGCTGGGGCCCTATGAACAGCGGACAGCGCAGATCGAGCGTTTCGCGGCAGAAGTCATGCCGTTGCTGAAGGACCTGACCGAAGCGTAGGGTTCCAGCTTGTCGCCATTCATTGCGTGTGATCTCGCCCGGACGAAGCGCACCCCTTATAAGGGAGACGTGCGTCTTTTAATCCGTTGAGGAATCCAGATGGAATTTACGAATTTCGGCAAGACCGGGATGAAGGTTAGTGTCGCCGGTCTTGGTTGTGGTGGCGGCAGCCGCCTTGGGAAGAACCGCGGCATGAGCAAGGCGGAATCGGTGGCGCTGGTGCGGACGGCGATGGACCTTGGCGTCAATTACCTCGATACGGCGAACAGCTACACGACGGAGGACATCGTCGGCGAGGCGATCAATGCGGTGCCGCGCGATCAGGTTTTTATCGGCACGAAATCGTTGATCCGCAAGGAAGGCAAGATGCTTCCGGTAGAGGCTGTGATTGCCAGCCTGGACAATTCGTTGCGTGAACTGAAGACCGACTATGTCGATGTCTTTCAGTTCCATGCCGTGAACCCGGATACCTATGACGATGCGCTGAACATATATGCGCCGGCGCTGCTGAAGGAGAAGGAAAAGGGCAAGCTCCGTTTCCTCGGTTTCACAGAATCGCCACCAAACGATGCCAATCAGGAGGTCCTGAAGCGCGCTGCAAAAGACGATGTGTGGGAGGCCATCATGCTGGGTTTTCACATGATGCATCAGAATGCCCGGCACAACGCCTTCCCCTATACGCAGGAGAAAGGTATCGGCACGCTGCTGATGTTTGTCGTTCGTAGCATCTTCAGTATCGAAGGACGGTTGCAGTCGGACATGAAAGCGCTGGCAGCCGAAGGCAGGGTGCCACAATGGCTGACCGAGAAGGAGAACCCGCTGGACTTTCTTATCCATGAAGGCGGCGCGGACAGTGTGATCAACGCGGCATATCGCTATGCCCGCTACGAACCTGGTGCGGACATCGTGTTGTTCGGTACCGGCAGTATCGAGCACCTGAAAACCAACCTGGCATCGATTCTGGCGCCACCGCTGCCGAAGGAAGACACTGACAAACTGAACGAATTGTTTGGTCATTTATATGGAGTCGGTCTGGACGTACCGGTCAAACGGACGGCCTGAACGAGCGTTTCAAATTACAGGAGAACAACGTGGATCTGGGAATAAAGGGAAAACGCGCCCTGGTGCTGGGCGCCAGTAAGGGATTGGGATATTCGACCGCGCGGGCACTGGCGATGGAAGGCGTTGATCTCGCCGTAAGCAGTTCCAGCCAGGATCGTGCCGATGAGGCCGCGAAGAAAATTGCGGACGAAACCGGTGCCAAGACCGTTGGGCTGGTTGGCGATGTGTCGAACCCGGACAACATGAATGTACTCGCCGATGCGGCTGTGAAGGCGCTGGGTGGTGTCGATATCCTCGTCAATAACCACGGCGGACCGGCGCTTGGCTTTGCGATGGATTTGAAAGAAGACGTCCTGCGTCAGCAATTCGATTCCATGGTCGTCAGTATTATCCGGATTACCGGCCTGCTGGTTCCTGGAATGATTGAGAACAAGTGGGGGCGGGTGCTCTTCATCGGTTCGTCCGGCAATATCGAGCCGCTCAACAACATGGTGCTGTCAAACACGCTGCGCGGGGCTATCGTCAATTATTCCAAGACGCTGGCAAACGAAGTTGCGAAGGATGGTGTGACCGTCAACATCGTTGCACCGGGTGGGGTTTTGACCGACCGCACGCGTTCATCGTCGGAGAATGATGCCAAACGGCTCGGCATTACGTTCGAGGAAGCTTTGTCGCGCCGCGTTGCCACCGTGCCGATGGGGCGCTTTGGCGACCCGGATGAATTCGGCGGTGTTGCAGCCTTCATGTGCTCGAAGCAAGCAGGATACTGTACCGGCTCAATCTGGCGTGTCGATGGTGGCCGGATCAAGAACATCATCTGATTTGTTGTTCCAATAGGGGGAAACTTAATGAAAATAATCAGTTACCGTGATGCCGAAGGCGAAACGTATGGCGTCGCAGCGGGGGATGGGATCGTCGAAGTCGGCAGAGCTTCCGGGCTCGGTTACGCTGACCTGAAAGCGGTGCTTGAAGCCGGTGCGCTGGACAAGGTGCGTGACTTTGCGTCAGGGCGGGATGCGGATGTGACGCAAGACAGCGTTACGTTTTTGCCGCCGATCGGAAAGCCGGACAAGATCATCATGGTCGGGCTGAACTACGCGACACATATCGCGGAAGGCGGGCGTGAGCCGCCGAAATACCCGATGCTGTTTCCGCGCTTTGCCAACTCGCAGGTCGGACATGGCCAGGCGATGACCCGGCCGAAAGTTTCGGAAAATTTTGACTTCGAAGGCGAAATGGCCTTTGTCGTCGGCACGGCCGGCCGTCACGTGACGCGCGAGGATGCCTACAAGCATGTCGCCGGCTATTCCTGTTACAACGATGGCAGCATCCGCGACTGGCAGCGGCACACGACCCAGTTCATGCCGGGCAAGAGTTTCATGGGAACGGGCAGTTTCGGGCCATGGTTGGTCACGACAGACGAAATTCCCGACCCGGAAGTCATGTCGCTGGTGACGCGTTTGAATGGCGTTGAAGTGCAGCGGGCCACCATCGATGATCTGGTCTTTGGTGTGCCGGAACTGATGGCCTATATCAGTACGTTCACCGAGCTGGTACCGGGCGATGTCGTGGTGACGGGCACGACCGGGGGCGTTGGCGCCTATCGCCAGCCGCCATTGTGGATGAAGGAAGGCGATACCGTCGAGGTTGAAGTATCCGGCGTCGGTGTGTTGCGCAATTCCATCGTCAACGAATAGCGCACATAAATAAAACGGCCCGCTCCCTGTTGAAGGGGGCGGGCCGTTATTGTTTTGTCGTTTTGGTTACTCGCCTTGTTCTCTAACGGAAATCGAAGCCTCGGCCCTTGAGCTGCTGACGCAGGGTGTCGCGTTGCGGCGGGTGGAACTTGGAATCCATGTCGTGGGTCCACGAATCCGGCGTCGTCTTGATACCGCGCGAGGTGTAGTGCTCCGCAAGTGCCGTATCGTAGGACTTCATGGATTCGATGGAGGCCTCTTCGTCGTATTTTTCGTAATGGACGGTCATTCCCATATCCATGCGTGGCTTCTGTACCGGCTCTTCTGCCGGCCAGCCGAGGCACATGCCGAACACACAATAGACCCGTTGCGGGAGGCCCAGGATTTCGGCGATTTTTTCAGGGTCGTTCCGGACGGCACCGATCATCAGCCCGCGTAATCCGACAGATTCCGCCGCCAGGTATGCCGACATGCCGACCAGGGCGACGTCGACGCTGGAAACCAGGCCGACTTCCAGATTGTTGTTGTTGAGATTGTGCTGGTGCTGGTTCAACGCATATTCGATACGTCGCAGATCGGCGCAGAAGGCGATGAATACCGGCGTCTGGGCGACATGCTTTTGATTACCGGTCGGTACGGAAAGTTTCTGCTTTGTCTCCGGGTCGCGCACGACGACGGCAGTGTAAGATTGTATGTTGGAGGAAGTAGGTGACCGGAATGCCGCCTCGAGGACGGCCTTAACCGTTTCGTCCGTGACCGCTTGGTCGCTGTATTTGCGAACGCTGACACGGTTCAGCAGGCACTCGATTGTTTCGCTCGTTGTCGGGCTTGCGTCTGCGGGGGTACTCGTATCTGACATGATTTTATCCGTCTTTCTAAACTATAAGGTTCATGATCGATCCATAGCATGAATGACGCTGCCGGGTATAATCCGGAATGACAGGAAACGGCGGAAAATAGGGAAACAGTAATGAATTCGGCAATTTCAGAGCAGGTGATGACCCTCATGAAAGCGTTCGGCAAGGCATTCAACCGGGCGGATATCGAAGGTATCCTGGCCTGTGTTACGGATGATTTTGAATGGCGACAGGCCGTTGGGCCAGATGCGCCGGATGGCCGCATTGTCAGTGGGCGGGAGCCTGTACGGGCGGCACTGGCGGCGCGCGATGAACATTATCGCGATATGCGTTTCTCAGAGGCCGAGATATGTATGGCTGGCGATGAGCGGGTCCTCGGCACGTTCCGTGCGACGGGGAATTATGCCTCCGGCGCACCGCTGGATGTGCGTGGTGTCGATATCTACACCCTGCGCGACGGTCTGATTGCCAGCAAGGACAGTTACTGGAAGATTATTACGCCATGATAACGATTGTCTTGCCGGTTACCGGCTTGGCGTCTGATGGGGATGGTGGAAGGTGACCTCGAATGACGGATGAGCAGCGCCGGGTGGCATATGGCATGGCGGCGGGCCTGTGCTACACCGTAGGTATTTTCTGGTTTGGTGCAACGCAGCTTTCCGTAGATCCGGCGGTAGAGGCGAACCGGCTGCAGTTTGTGCTCGGTTGGTTGTTATTGCCCGGATTGTGCCTGTTGGCTGGTGTCGGCCGGGTGGCGCGGGGCCGTTTCCGGGATCCGGCGTTGATTGATGGGAGCACGCCGCCATCGGCAAGCCCGCTCGAAATTGACCGTCGTTATCTTCAAAACACCTTGGAACAGGTCGTCCTGGCTGCCATCGGCTGGACGGTGCTGGCAATGGCATTGCCTTCGTATCGCCTGGGGGTGATACCAGTGTTGGGGGTTTCCTTTATCTTCGCGCGTATCTGTTTTTGGGTCGGCTACCATCAATCGGGCGCATCGCGCGCTTTCGGTTTCGCCGCAACATTCTACCCGACAGTTGCGGCATACCTTTGGACCCTGGCGCTTTTGTTCGGGTACTAGCGCAGCAGATCCCGAAGACCAATTGAATCATTGGCGAGGTCCGCTGCCGATGGGGTTTTGTCCATCGTCATCAAACGTTTGACCATGCGCATGTCACGGGAGCGGTTGAGACCGATTGCGCCGGTTATTGTTTCACCTTCTCTTTGGAACAGGATGCCGTCGCGCGCCGCGATGTTGCCCCGCTCGATCATGTCGCCCCATGCCAGAGGGGCGCCGCAAACCTGCAGATTGACGTCGAACTGGTCCGACCAGAACCATGGTACTTCGGAGAAGATCTCATCCCGGCCGCACATGTTTCGAGCTGCTGCAATGGCCTGGTTCTGCGCATTCTGCCAGGATTCCAGCCGAATGTGACGCTCCAGGCGTGGATTGAAATGGCTGGTGACGTCGCCGGCGGCATAAATCGCCGGGTCGGACGTACGGCAAAATGCATCAACGACGATACCGTTGTCGACGGCCAGTCCCGCTGCGATGGCCAGTTCGGTATCCGGTGCAATGCCGACGCCGATTACGACGGCGTCCGCGTCCAGAACGTCACCGGAAGAAGTGACAACCCGTTCGACATGGTTCCCGCCTTCGATTCCGGCGATGCCCGTGCCAAGCCGAAGGTCGACGCCGTTTTCGCGGTGAAGGTTCGCGAACGCCGTGCCGATTTCAACCGGCAGGGCACGGCCCATCAGATGATCGGCATATTCAAGAACGGTAACCGTGCAGCCGCGCTGGCGGGCGCTGGCCGCGATTTCCAGGCCGATAAACCCGCCCCCGACCACCGTGATCCGTCCGCCCCGTTCCAGGCAACCGGCGATGGCACGGCTGTCGTCGATGGTCCGCAAGGTGTGCACACCTGCGAGCGAAATTCCGGGGAGATCGAGTGTCAGTACCGAACCACCTGTGGCCAAAAGCAGTCGGTCGTATGACAGCACGGTGTCATCGTCGAGCCGGACCTGACCGAGGCGTCGGTCAATTTCCGTTGCGCGCCGACTGAGGCGTAAGTCGATGTCACGCTCGATAAACCAGGATTCATCGAACATGACCTGGAAAGGGGTACTGTCTCCGGTCAACAGTTCCTTGGACAGCGGTGGCCGTTCATACGGCAGGTGTGGTTCCGCGCCGACAAGCGTAATGTGGCCGCTAAAACCGGCGGCACGCATGGCCTCGACCGCGCGTCCGCCAGCCTGCCCGGCACCTATGACGACAAATGATTCGTTGCTCATAGGCTAGTCGTTACGCTGGACAGGGCACGGTTGTAAATTGTTTTCTGGCGGCGACGCTTCGCGTCAGGGGCCTGGCGTGACATCCTGGTGCGGCAGCGTTTATGGTGCCGCTTCAGGCAATTGGGATCAGGGAGAGGCGTATGGCCAAGTCGATGTTCGAGAAAATCTGGGACGATCATGTCGTGGTGGAACGAGATGACGGACAGACGTTGCTCTATGTCGACAGGCATCTCTGCCATGACGGCTCGTTTCAGGGGTATTATACGCTGAATTCCCAAGGCCGGACGCTGCGGCGGCCTGACCTCACCTGGGGCAGCCCGGATCATTACAGGCCGACCGATGCGCAATCGCTGAATGATATTTCCGATCCGGCGTTGCGTGAAAAAGTTGCCCTGTTTGATAAAAACGCGGCGGAATCGGGCATTCATTATTACGGGCTCGACAGCGAAAAGATGGGCGTCGTCCACGTGATCGGCCCTGAACTCGGTATTACCCTGCCGGGTATCATGCTTGTTTGCGGCGATAGTCATACCGCGACCCATGGCGCGCTGGGGGCGTTTGCCTTCGGGATCGGCGCTTCGGAAGTGGCGCATGTCATGGCGACACAGACCCTTTGGCAGAAAAAGCCAAAAAGCATGCGTATTACTGTGAACGGTGAAGTCGGGTTCGGCGTTACCGGCAAGGATGTGATCCTGGCGATCATCGCGAAGATCAGTGCGGCAGGAGCCGCCGGGCATGTCGTTGAATTTGCGGGTTCCGGTATAACGGCACTGTCGATGGAAGAGCGCATGACAGTCTGTAATATGACGATTGAGGCGGGTGGCCGTGCGGGCATGATCGCGCCGGATGAAAAAACCTATGCCTACTGCAAGGGACGCGAATTTGCACCGGCAGGAGAAAAATGGGATCGCGCCATTGAATACTGGAAGACGCTGCCGTCAGACCCGGGCGCGGTATTTGATAAGGAAGTTACGTTGAACGGGGCGGATATCGCGCCGATGGTGACATGGGGCAACAGCCCGGAAAACGGTTTACCGGTCACCGGTGCGGTGCCGGACCCGGCGAATGAACCTGACCCGGAGAAGCGCGAAGCGATCCAGGGCGCGCTGGAGTATATGGGGATTTCCGCAGGCATGCAGATTTCCGATATTGCTGTTGATCAGGTGTATATCGGATCCTGTACCAATGGCCGGATTGAGGATTTGCGCGCCGCCGCCGCGGTGGCGAAAGGCCGCAAGGCAGTTGTCGCCGCCCGGGTTGTACCGGGGTCCGAGCCAGTGCGCCGTCAGGCGGTGGAAGAGGGACTGGATAAGATTTTTCTGGAGGCCGGATTTGAATGGCGGTTGCCGGGTTGTGCCTCTTGCCTGTGCCTGAACGATGAAATTTTTGCACCGGGCACGCGTACTGCCTCGACGTCCAACCGCAACTTCATGGGGCGCCAGGGTGAGCGCGTTCGGACGCATCTGGTAAGTCCGGCAATGGCGGCGGCAGCCGCGATAACGGGGCATTTTTCCGACGTGCGGGATCTGGCGGAGGACAAGTAGAATGGAGAAATTCACCACATTGACGGCGGTGGCGGCCCCTCTGGATAAAGCCAATATCGATACGGATCAGCTTGTGCCGGCGCCCTTTCTGCGGCGCCCGCGCAGTGAAAGCTTTGAAGGTGTCCTGTTCTACCGTGTCAGACGCAATGCGGATGGGGAGATGCGTGACGACTTCATCCTGAACAAGGCGCCCTTTGATAAGGCCGGGATTTTTGTTGCCAATCGAAATTTCGGCTGCGGTTCCTCCCGGGAGGCTGCCGCCTGGGCATTGGTAGCGGCCGGCGTGCGCGCAGTGATTGCGCCGAGCTTTGGCGACATTCACTACAATAACGAGATGAACAATGGCATGGTGCCGGTGATCCTGCCGGTGGAGGCCTGTGATGAGCTGCGTGTGCAATTGCACGCTGATCCGGGGGCGGAAATTACTGTGGACCTTGAAACCCAGACAGTAACGGGGCCCGATGGCCGGACATACGCGTTCACCATCCCCGCATTCAATCGTTACCGTCTGTTGAACGGGCTGGACGAAATTGATGTGACGCTGGAAAGCGACGCGGAAATCGCTGCCTACGAAGCCCGCCGGGTCAAAACCGCGGACTGGCTGTTTCCATAGAAGTTCACCGGTTAATCGTGTGGCTGTATCCGGGCCGACGTATTGGTCATGTTTGACCGGAACCGCTGCTGTCTGGGATTTGGATACGCTATGACGATTTGGTGAGTGCGGCCCGAATGGGGGCGGGATGGGTGGAAAATGCGTGAATTATGCGCGAATATTCGCCATATTGCGGGTAGTCGAATTTCGAGTAATACCGGAGGGGCGTAGCAATCGAAAATACACCACAAATCCCGGAAAGCGCACAGCCGAAACCGGGTGATGTCTCTTATGACCTCGATAAGGCCCTGTCCTCAATCGTTTCGGTTCGAACACAAATTCCCGAAGATGCAATGACAGCCAGGATGCTGGGGACCGAACGGGTCGGACACGGTGTTGTCATTCGTGAAAACGGGCTGGTGCTGACCATAGGGTATCTTGTAACCGAAGCGCAGACCGTATGGCTGGTCGATATTAACGGCCGGGCCATCGAAGGGCATGCGCTGGCCTATGATCAGGAAACCGGCTTTGCGCTCGTACAGGCATTGGGGTCCCTGAACCTGCCGGCGTTGCCACTGGGGAGCGCCAAGGACCTTCAGGAAGGTGAAGCAGCCATATTGGCCGGACATGGTGGGCGGGCCCAGGCCATCAAGACCTATGTCCAGGCGAAGCGCGAATTCGCCGGGTATTGGGAGTATCTGCTGGATGAAGCGATTTTTACCGCACCGCCACATCCGAGTTGGGGGGGCGCCGGGCTGATCGGCCACGACGGCACACTGCGCGGAATCGGTTCGTTGTTTGTGCAGCAGGTCGTGCCGGAGAAAGGACAGATCGACGGCAACATGATTGTGCCCATCGATATCCTGAAGCCAATCATGGATGACATGCTGACCTATGGGAAAGTGCAGAGACCACCACGCCCCTGGCTGGGCATGATGACCACGGAAATGGAAGAAGTGCTGGTGGTTGCCGGGCTGGTCGACGACGGGCCGGCGGATGAAGCGGATGTCCGGGTCGGTGATTTCGTACTGGGGATCAATGGCGAGCCCGTGAGTGAGTTGGCGACGATGTTCCGACGGATCTGGTCGTTGGGCGAGGCGGGGGTCGAGGTTCCGCTTACGGTGCAACGCGATGGGCAGTTGATCGATATTTCCATCAAATCGGTCAGTCGTGCCGCGCGGCTGAAATCGCCACAAATTCACTGACCGCCGAGGAAAGTGCCGAAGGTGTTGTGGACCGTATGGTTACCTTACCAGGAGTACGGGACAGGTCAGGGAGTCCAGAATCTCCGCGACACCACTTTCCGGTAGCAGGGGATTGTCGGCGCCCAGAACGAGCAAA
>CALSRA010000037.1 GCA_943788635.1 uncultured Alphaproteobacteria bacterium
ATGTCGTTGCTTGCGGTTCCGGCTGAGGTCTTCCAGCAGCCATTGGTCGATGAAGCCGGTAAAGCCATCAAGTTTGGGCCGCTTGATCTCAGCCGTTCGTTGATATCCGGGCGGGACCGAAAAGCTCATCATCTTCTTTACGCTCGCGCGCGAAATCCCGAAATGGCCTGCTGCCGACCGTTCGCTCATGCCACCTCGACGCGCAAGGCGAACCTTCAAATACAAATCCACGACTAAAATCTCCCGCCCTCCCTGCAACCAGAAAGGGCCAAAGTGGCAACATTTTACGCTGCCCGCAGCGAGATTATCACGCCACTTCCGTGGCCAACTTTTGCACTGCCGTTCTCAGATCGCGGGATATCGGCCTGACAATTTCCCATGCGGGGTAGCAGGGCAGGGCGGACACCCGGAGTCGGAATAAAATAAATATTGACTATCGGATTTTTATGCAACAAAAATGGAGACGTTGGCAATTGTTGGTAATCGAAGGGGTCGAAATGTCGATACGCAAACGCTCATGGCAATCAGGCGGTACGACGAAAACCGTCTGGCAACTGGACTATAAGGACCAGAACGGCAAGCGCCGCGCAAAGCAGTTTCGCACCAAGGCCGAAGCCCAGGAATATGAGACGACGACACGGCACGAGGTAAAGCAGGGCACCCATACGGCGGACAGCGCCAGCATTACCGTATCGAAGGCCGCGGACCTCTGGATTGAACGGGCCGAACTGGAAGGGCGCGAGGGCAGCACGGTTCAGCAGTACCGGCAGCATGCGAACCTGCATATCAAGCCATTGATGGGTACAGAGAAGCTTTCCCGGCTGACGCAGCCCCGCGTCGAATCCTTCCGCGACGATCTGCTGAAGACCCGCTCCCGCGCCTTGGCAAAGAAGGTGCTGACCAGTCTCAAGGGGATATTGAAGGAAGCGAAACGGCGCGGTTACGTGGCGCAGAATGTCGCTGCTGACGTGTCTATCAAGATGCAGTCGCGCCATGACGACAAGCTGCGGATCGGCCGCGATATCCCGACCAAAGAGGAAATCAAGACGCTGATCGAGGCCGCGCCGGCGGACTGGAAAGCATTTGTCCTGACTGCCGTATTCACGGGCATGAGGGCAAGCGAACTTCGCGGGCTGGCATGGGATGGCGTTGACTTCAAGTGCCGGACAATCTCCGTATCCCAGCGCGCCGACCGCTTCGGCAAGATTGGTTCCGTCAAGTCCGGGGCCGGTTATCGGGACATTCCCATTCCTGACGAGGTAGCGAAGCCTCTCATGGAGTGGAAGCTGCGCTGCCCGAAGGGCGATAGCAACCTCGTGTTTCCGAACGGGCAGGGCAATGTCGAATTCCTGTCCAATATCGTGAAGCGCTTCCTGTCCCCGATACAGGTGAGGTGCGGCATGGTGCGCGATCCGAACGCCGAGGAACCGGCAGGAAAGTATGGCATGCACGCCTTCCGGCACTTCTACGCGTCATGGCTGATTGACCAGAATTTTTCCGCAAAGCGCGTTCAGGACCGCATGGGGCATAGCAGCATCACCGTTACGCTGGACATTTACGGGCACCTGTTCCCGGACACCGACAGCGACCGGGAGAAATTCGACGCCGCCGCATCCGCCCCTGCTGGCCTGAATGCAACAAAAATGCAACAAGTTCCTAAAAAATGTCAGAAATAGGCGTTGTTTATCGGATTTCTAATCCGACGGTTGCAGGTTCGAGTCCTGCCGGGATCACCATTTTTTCAATGGGTTATTGTCGTCCGATAGGCGCGGGACATTCTCGTCGCAACCCAATAGCGACCATCCAAAGAAAACCGGAGCAGGGTAGCGGTCGCATTCGGGTTTTTACGCTTTAAGCGCCTATCCGGCGTTCTCGGCGGAATGCTGTCTGGCAAGCAACAGGCTCCGCACCTCACGCCAGATACTCAGGCTGTAATTGTCGCCGGACGCCAGCGCCGCCATGATGGTGTCCCGCACCAATATCTGTGCGTTCGCGATGCCGTGCTGCTCGACCAGGTCATCAGCGATATTTTGCGGGTTTTCCCTCATGGCCAAACCATACAGTGTCTGAGCGCTGTAGCGTAGCAGGCATTCATGTCAGTGACTCGATTGTCATCCTTTGATCCAAGGTGGAGGTTCCGGCGTATAAAGCTTGAGAGACCTGGGGTTTGGCTGCTTTGGGATCAGGAATGCGTCGACGTGACATTTTGATGACGGTGCTCGGTGCAGCCTGTGTGCTGTCCACTGGGGCTTGCACGTTCGCCGCAAAGGCAGCGCCTCTCGGTATTGATCCGACTGCAACGCATGGCCTGGCGATCAAACTGGCAAGGGCGTTGCGGTTGGTCGGCAGCGACATATGCGATACCGCTGCGCTGCGGCTGGAGGCGTCAGTAGAAAATGAAGGCAATATCAGGCTGCACCTGCGACGTGCTGCGCTTGACGAAGCGGATGCGCGCATCATCGCCCATGGGATGCGGTCGCTGACGCCACAGGAGGCCGCCTCACTCGGGTCTTTCAGTCTGAGTTATAATCATGCCTTGGGTGACGCTGGTGTAACGGCAATTGCGCAATCTTTGCCGCGGACGCTGCGCGAAGTGGGGTTGGTCGGCTGTGGCGCGGGCGACCAGGGCGGGGAGGCATTGTACCGGTGGGCTTCCGAAGCGGCCGGCCTTCAGGTGCTATGCATCGAAGAAAACCATTTTTCGCAAGCCCTGAAGCAGCGCTTCATCGCACTTTCCCGGGGAACAAGAAACCTTCTCGTCATTGTCTGACGGGCGAGATCCATTACCCGGGCGCGCCTATCCCTTCGGTGGGGCCATCCCGGCCGGGTCGGTTGGATGTACACGGCGGGTCATGAAGGTGCCGAGCCCCGTGGCGACGATATCCCCCTTGTCCGTATGCACGTCGCAACGCACGGCGGCGGAGCGTGACCCCGCGCGGACGACATCCGCGGTTGCGGTCAACCGGTCGCCGGTCGCGGGGGCAAGGTAGTTTACCTTCAGTTCCAGCGTCGCCATCGGCCGCAGCCGTGTGTCGTAATTGCCGCCGGCCGCCGCCGTCGCCATGGCAACGTCGATCAGGGACGCAATAACGCCGCCCTGCACAACGCCGCGCAGATTGCGCATTTCTTCCTTCAGGTTCATGCCGACAACGGCGTGCCCATCCTCCATGACCTCGTACTCGACGCCGAGCCATTTGCGAAAGCCTTCATCGGGCATAGCGATTCCCCCTGCTGATCCTGCCGTTGCGTGTTGGCCTGATTGTCGGGACCGGCGCGGGATTTGGCAATGGCGATAACGAAGCCTTGACCTTCCAGTTTATGGAAGGTCCATATTGCGGCCATGACGGATAATCTGACCCATGCGCCGGATGATCAGGTCCTGCAGGTTGGCGGGATGCATTGCCAGCGTTGCGTTGCGACGGTACGGGACGCGCTTGAGGCAATTGCCGGGGTGCGCTCGGTCGGTGTGGACCTGGAAGCCGGGCAGGCACGGGTTGGCGGCAGTGCCGGGCGGAAGGCCTTGGCCGATGCAATTACCGGCGCGGGTTTCACGGTCGCATCCATCGTATCGCCAGACGTTGCCGGGCACGGCAAGACCGATGGACCGGAAGGAACCGGCCCGGTCCGGTTCCGCGTTGACGGGATGACCTGCGCCGGTTGTGTCGGCAATGTCGAAAAGGCGTTGTCCGGTGTATCCGGCGTCAGCGATGTATCGGTGAATCTGGCGACGGGGCTGGCGGATGTCACGGGAACCGCGGCGACAGCCGACCTGTTCGCGGCAGTAACCAGGGCCGGCTACAACCCGATTGCCGATACGGGCATGGAAGATGCCGAAAGCAGCGCCGCGCGTGACCGGCGCGAGGGCCTGCTGGTCGTCGTGTCTGCGCTGCTCGCGCTGCCGCTTATGGCGCCGATGGTGGCAATGCCGCTGGGTGTCGATCTGATGCTGCCCGGCATGGTGCAACTGGTACTCGCGGGCGTCGTTCAATGCGCCATTGGCTGGCGGTTCTATGTCGGTGCGGCAAAGGCGCTGCGCGGCGGTGTCGGCACGATGGATGTGCTGGTCGCCATTGGCACCAGTGCCGCCTTTGGGCTGAGCGTCTACAACCTGTTTGTTGTTGGCGAAGGCGCGCATCTGTATTTCGAGGCCTCGGCGGCAATCGTCACCCTGGTGCTGTTTGGCCAGTGGCTGGAAAAGCGGGCACGACACGGCACCTCACGGGCGATCCGGGAACTGATGCGGCTGCGGCCGGAAACGGCGCTGGTGGAACGCAACGGCGATGCGAAGCCGATACCCGCGGCACAGGTCGTGGCGGGCGATTTTGTCATCGTGCGGCCGGGCGAGCACATACCGGTCGATGGTGTGGTTCTGGCAGGTGAAAGCGAGGCCGATGAATCGCTGTTGACCGGCGAAAGCATGCCGGTCGACAAGCGTGCCGGCGACACGGTGACCGGCGGCAGCATCAATGGTGACGGCGTGCTGCGGCTGCGGGCGACCCGGGTCGGCCGGGAATCGCTGCTGGAGCGGATAATCGCCATGGTCGAGGGGGCGCAGGCGGCAAAGCCGCCGGTACAGCGTCTTGTTGACCGGGTTACCCATGTCTTCGTACAGGCCGTTGTGGCCGTGGCACTGGTGACCGGTTTCGGCTGGGCCTTCGTCGGGGCAGGGGCGGAAACCGCCATCATCACCGCCGTTACCGTGCTGGTCATTGCCTGCCCCTGCGCGCTGGGGCTGGCGACGCCGACGGCCATCATGGCGGGTACGGGCGCGGCGGCACGGGCAGGTGTCTTGATCAAGGATGCGGTGGCGCTGGAATGCGCGGGGTCGGTGACCGCGGTCGTGTTCGACAAGACCGGCACATTGACCATGGGAACGCCCACGGTGGTCGAAATGATTGCGGGCGATACGGGCGAAGCCGAACTGCTGCGCCGCGCCGCGTCGGCCCAGCAGGGCAGCGAACATCCGCTGGCGCAGGCGGTGTTGCGGGCGGCGAGCGAAAAAGGCTTGTCACTTGAGCCGCTGGTGTCATTCAACCGGATCGGCGGCAGGGGGCTGCGCGCCGAACTTGGCGGGGAGACCGTGGTTATCGGAAACCGGGCGCTGATGGCCGAGTCCGGATTCGCGACAGACGTTTTTGAGGCCCGCGCCGAGGCGCTGGAAAACCAGGGCCGGACCGTGATGTGGGTCGCGCGCGACGGTGCTGGAATCGATGGCGTCATCGCGGTGCAGGATGCATTGCGCCCGGGGTCGGCAAAGGCTGTTTCAGCCCTGGCCGACCGGGGGATCGTGACGATCATGTTGAGCGGGGACAATCACCGCACCGTTGCGGCCGTGGCTGCAGGGCTGGCGCTGGACCGCTTCGAGGCCGAGGTGCTGCCGGAAGACAAGGCGGCGTTTGTTGCCGAGTTGCGCACCCAGGGGCATGTCGTGGCGATGGTCGGGGACGGGGTGAACGATGCGCCCGCGCTGGCGGCGGCCGATGTGGGGATTGCCATGGGGGGCGGCAGCGATGTCGCCATGGAGGTTGCGGAAATCACCTTGATGCGCGCCGACCCCCGACTGGTTGTTGATGCGATTGCGATCTGCCGGGCGACGGCGCGCAAGATCAAACAGAATCTTTTCTGGGCCTTCGTCTACAACGCGGTGGGCATTCCGCTGGCCGCGTTCGGATTGTTGAGCCCGGTCTTTGCCGGGGCGGCGATGGCCTTCAGCAGCGTCAGCGTGGTGTCGAATGCGCTGCTGCTGTCACGCTGGAAACCGCTATCGCGGCAGAATGATGGAGGGCGAACCTGATGAATATCGGCGAGGCGGCAAAGGCGTCGGGGGTCCCGGCCAAGACAATCCGCTACTACGAGAGCGTCAACCTGATCCCGCCGGCGCATCGCACCGATTCGGGATACCGTACGTATGAACCGGCCGATATCGAGAGACTTAGCTTCATCCAGCGATCTCGCAGTCTGGGGTTTTCGGTTCGCGATGTCGGCAAGTTACTGGATCTTTGGAATGACCGGTCGCGGGCCAGTGCGGAGGTCAAGGCGCTGGCGACGTCACATATGACGGAAATTGACCAAAAGATTGCCGAATTGCGGTCGATGCGTAAAACGCTGAAGGACCTGAGCGAGCATTGCCATGGCGACGACCGTCCCGACTGTCCCATTCTGGATGGACTCGCCGGCGGCTGACGGGGTCTGTCCGACCCGACAGGATTGATTTTCTTAACCGTTTCCGCCAAGGATGGCGGTCATGGCATCGAAACCGGTAAAGCATCTGATCCGCCGCGCTCCTCGGCAGCCCGTCCGGGCAAGGCGGCATCTGCGCGTATTGTCGGCGGTTGCCGCGGTATTCGTGGCCGGGGTCGGTGTTGGTGCGCTTATCGCCGGCTGGGTGGCAACGGAAGAACCGCGCGGCATCCATGTTGCGCTGGAACTGGGACGGCCGGCGCTTGAAGTGCCGGTTCGCGCCTATCGTCCGCCGGTTCGGGATGCGCAGCGCGCCCGCCCGCAGCCCACGGCTGACCCGGAAACAAGCGAGCTTGCCGCGCTGCCGGACCCGATGCCTCTGACACACGAGCATGGCGACGAACACCAGCACGTAAACGAGCGCGCGAACGAAGAACAGAGCCCGCCAGTCGTGCCGCCTCCCGCCAGTGTTGAAACGCCTTCTGAAGTGAACCAGCGCCGCCGACGCGTATAACATCATCGAAAACAGCAACCTGGCTTGCCAATGCGGTGGGTGTGGCGCCGGCCGAGGGGACGGCCGATGATTGCCATCGTGATTGACGATCTGGGCATCGATCAGCGCCGCACCAAAAGGGCCATTGCGTTGCCCGCGCCGCTGACTCTGGCCTTCATCCCCTATGGCTACAATCTGCGGGATCTGGCGAAATCGAGCCATGATGCCGGGCATGAATTGCTGGTGCATGTGAACATGGAGCCAACGGACCGGGGCGTCGACCCCCGGGCCGAAGGCACTGCTGACCAGCCTGCCATTGGCGGAAATCCGCCGCCGCATGGATTGGGCGCTGGGGTCAGTTCGATGGCTTTGTTGGTATCAACAACCATATGGGGCAGTCGCTTCACCGAATGGCCGGACGGGATGGGAGGTTGTGCTGCAGACGTTACGGGGCCGGGGATTGCTGTTCCTGGATTCGCTGACCAGTACCAAGTCGGTCGGCGCGGCACTGGCGCGCGCACATGGCATGCCCTATGCCGCCCGCGATATCTTCCTGGACCATGACCGGACGCTGGAATTCGTGGCCGCGCAGTTGAAACAGACCGAACGCATTGCCCCGGGCGAAACGGCCACGCCATCGCCATTGGCCATCCGCATGATGTCACGGTCGAGGGTGCTGACGGACTGGATACCAAAGGCGCAGGCAGCGGGATTTCAGTTGGTGCCGCTCAGCGCGATTGTGCGCAAGCGGCGGGGGCGAGGGGGTAGAGAGTCTACGCGGTGGTCAGGCGTTCTTGGCGGGCCTCGAGCTTGACGCGATGTTCGATTTCTTCCTGGATTTCCCGTTCGATCTTCGCCCGTTCTTCCGGCGGCATCGCATCCAGTTTGTTCCTTCGTCAGACCCTTTTCCTTCAGGATCATTTCGTAATAACGCTCCCTGGGGCTCTTCGCCATGAACTCCAGGAAGGTCTGTGCTGCCGTACTGGTTTCTTCCGTTTCGGCAGCCTGCGTTGCGGCGCCACTCTCATCCGGTTCACCGGACAGCGGTGCGCCGTCGCCGGTCATCTGTTGCGCCAGGAACATGGTCCGTGCCTCTTTTGTCTTCTGTAACTGTTCGTAGACGGGGTCGTCCTGCATGGCGTCGTAATTGACGATCACCCGCGCACCGCCCTGCGCTGGCTGGCTATAGCGGTATTCCAGCAGTCTCTCCTGTACCGTGATGAAGTGCTGATAAAACGACTCAGACCCCTGATAAAATTTCTTCGGGCGTAATCCGCCGTCCTTGTACCAGCTGGATACCAGGGTGGTCGGCGGGAATGCTTTGATCGATAGAGGTCATGGCCTTGCCTTTCGATGTCACGATGCGTTGGTATTAGGGTAAGCAAGCGCGGTGCCATTGCTCCGGAAAGGACCTCCATCCTTTCGTTAGGAGATTAATTTTATAAAATACAATTGGTTGGTCGGTATTGATGCAATTCTTCGAATTCGCCTGGGGATGGCACTTTTGTCCCGAACTGCGAGAAAGAGGGCCGAATTTGCCGTGCTTGCGAAATTCTCCACGCAAACGTTTCGGACCGGGAAGCCGGCTGGACAGGCAGTGGGGCGCTATTGGCATGCTTCCAGCACCCTGGAATATCTTGACAAATTCAAGAGAATAGACTAGTATTCCTATTTTGGTTTTCGGTTGAGTGCGGGCCAATGTTGCGTGTCATTCGCCAAAATATGTCAATCGATGACAACCAATGACAATGAATGAAGAGGATTTGAAACCGAAAATGCCGAACGGCCTGCAACTGGCTGCCCGATTGCCACAATACGCCCTGTCGGTCAGGTTTATTCCTGCCTGAAGCGTGGCAATGCAAAGGAATGCCAATCAATGCCAACCGATGTAAATATTCCGCAACCGCTTTCGATGCGGAAGTCCTATGCCGTGATCGGTTGTCACCGCCGGGTCGTTACTGATCGACCTTAAGTGTCAGCTATTGCCTTCGGTCGCGGCGCGGACGGCTTCTTCGGCGGCCGCGGATCATGGCGCGGGGCCTTGTTTTCGCTTTCCTGGCACTCCAGTTCCGGGTCGCTGTCGGCAACCACACCGCCGCCGGCCTGGATATACATCTTGCCGTCCTTGGACGATGGCGGTACGCAGGGTAATGCAGGTGTCCATGTCGCCGCCGGCGCCGAAATAGCCGATACAGCCGGAATAGATGCCGCGCCGTTCGGGTTCGAGTTCGTCGATGATCTGCATCGCCCGGACCTTGGGGGCGCCGGATACGGTGCCGGCGGGAAAGCCTGCGGCCAGTGCCTTCAGCGCGTCGTAATCCGGCGAAATTTCGCCGTCTACATGGCTGGTGATGTGCATGACGTGGGAGTAATGCTCGATAGCGAACTGTTCGGTCACCTTGACCGTGCCGACCTTGGAGACCCGGCCGACATCGTTGCGGCCAAGGTCGAGCAGCATCAGGTGTTCGGCGCGCTCCTTGGGGTCGCTCAGCAGGTCTTCGGCCAATGCCTTGTCTTCGGCCGCATCCTTGCCACGCTTGCGGGTTCCTGGCAAGGGGGGCGGATGGTGACGGTTGTCGTCGCGCAGCCGGACCAGAATTTCCGGGCTCGACCCGACGATGGAAAAACCGCCGAAATCGAGAAAGAACAGGAAAGGCGAGGGGTTCAGCCGCCGCAGCGAACGATACAGCGAGAAGGGCGGCAGGGGTGAACGGCACCTCGAAACGCTGGCTCAGCACCACCTGGAAGACGTCGCCGGAAAGGATGTATTCCTTGCCGCGTTCGACCATCTTGTGGAAATCGGGTCGGGGCATGTTGGGATACCGGCACCGGCGGTTCGTGTTTTACCGGGGCGGTGACGCCGCGACGCGGATGCGGGCGGTCCAGGTCGGCCAGCACGTCATACAGCCGTTCCTCGGCCTGGCTGAAGGCAGCGCGGGCATCCAGGCCGGGCTGCGGGCGCACCGGGGTGACGATGGTCATGACGTCGGCGATGGTGTCGAACACCGCGATGATCGTCGGCCGCAGGAAGATGCCGTCCGGCAGGCCCATCACATCCGGGTTTTCGTCCGGGAGGTTTTCCATGAGCCGGACCATGTCGTAGCTCATATAGCCGAACAACCCGGCGGCCATCGGCGGCAGGCCTTCCGGCAGTTCGATGGAGGATTCGTCGATCACCTGGCGCAGGGTATCCAGCACCGGACCGGGGAAGGGTTCGAAATGATCCGGATCACGCCTGGCGTGGCGGTTGATTTCGGCGGTTTCGCCGGTGCAGCGCCAGATCAGGTCCGGTTTCAGACCGATGAACGAATAGCGCCCGCGGATCGATCCGCCCGAAACCGATTCCAGCAGGAAGCTGTTGGGCCGCCCTTCCGCGAGCTTGAGCATCGCGGAAACCGGCGTTTCCAGGTCGGCAACAAATTCTGTCCAGATGACCTGTGGTTCCCCGGCATCGTATTTTGCTGCGAAATCCGCAAAGTCGGGGTTGGTTTTCATGGTATTCGGTCCGGCGCCGGTCAGTTCTGCAGGAGCATGTTGTCGATCGATATGCGGTCAATTTCGACAGTATATTTCTGCCGCAAGGCATTGGCATATTGCACGATCAGATCGCTCGCAATGTTGGTCGCCACGGTTTCTGCGAAGGCCTCGCGTGCGGCCTTGTCAGTCGCCGTATCGGCATGACGGACGTCCTTCAGCACCGCGATGGTAAAGCCTTCCGGGGCGGTGCCATAGGCGGCCTGTCCGGTTTTAGCGGCAAACAGGTCTGACGCGAGGGCGCGCGAAATCTGCGCACCGGCGTCTACGCCTTGTCGTGTGAACGCCGCGCTGTCTTGCGGGCCATCAAGGCCAAATTCATTGGCAATGGCGGTGATGGTTGTCCCTGCATTCAGCCGGGCGACCATGTCTTCCGCCCGTTTTTCTTCGGCGATAAGGCGTTGTTCGGCCTTCCATGCCGCGATGACATCGTTGCGTACGCTGTCGAAAGGCCGCAATGCCGACGGCGTCTCGCTATCGACGCGGATCACCATATATCCGCCGTCCGCGGATTCCAGCAGTTGGCTTTCGATGCCGATTGTGGCCGCAAAGGCATTCTCGACAACGCCCGAACCTGTTGGAATGGTTAAAACGGGTTCGCCATCCGGCGCGCGTCCGAACCGGTCGACGGCATCCACGATTACGAAACGAACGCCGATCTGTGACGCGGCTTCTTCCAGTGTCGCCCCGCCGCCCAACCCGTCTTCCAGCGCATTGGACAGGCTGAACAGGACATCAACGGCTTTCTCAGCCGCCAGTTCCTGGCGCAGTTCGTCCCCGACTTCTGACAGTGGTTGCGCCGAAGCCGGTTTTACTTCGGTTACGCGGATGACATACCAGCCAAAGGGCCCTTCGATGGGGGCACTGGTCTCGCCCGCGCCAAGCCTGAATACAGCTTCGGACATGTTGTCCGGCAGTCCGCCAACGCTGACATCGCCAAGATTGGTGGTGTTCGGGTCCTGCTGCACCAGTTCTTCGGCCAGCGCCACGAAATCGCGACCTTCAGCCAGGGCCGTCAGCGCAGCCTTTGCTGCTGCCTCATCCGCGAAAATCATCTGCTGCAGGGTGCGGCGATCCGGAAGGCTGAACTGATCGATGCGGTTTTCATAGACCTGCTGCAGTTCCTCATCCGACACCTCAACCTCGCTCTGCGCATCTGCCGTCGTCAGGTGGACGAAGACGATCTTGCGGTATGCGGGGGCCGTAAAGCGATCGGGGTTTTCCGTATGAAAGGCGCGTAGCGCGGCATCGTCCGGCGTTGCGGTTTCCGCCGTCGGATCGCTTTTCAGGACGATATATTCAGCGACGCGACGTTCCTGCTGCCAGTTGAACAGGCGGTCGGTCAATTGGCTGGATTGTGGCAGCGTACCTGCGAGGCTACGGATGATCTGGTCACGAACGAATTCGTTGCGCAACTGATTGACGAAGCCTTGCTCGGTCATGCCGTTGGCGGCGATGATCTGCTCGAAGATATTACGGTCGAACTGCCCCTGGGCGTTCCGGAAACCGGGTTGTTCGGTGATTTGCTGGCGCAATGGATCGTTTCCGATAACAACGCCAAGCTCGTCCGCTTCAACATCATAAAGGGTTTCGGTCGCGATGGCCTCAATGGTTTGGTCAATGAGACCAAGCTGTTGTGCCTGTTCCATCGAAATATCGCTGCCGAGCTGGCGCGACATAAGATTCAGCCGTTGGCGGACCGTCCTGTATATCTGAACGCCGCCCACTTCCTTACCACCGACGGTCATCGCATTGCTGCCTGCCGGACCGTCACGAAAAATGTCGCCGACACCCCATATCGCAAAGCTGCCGATAAGCAGCACAAGCAGTGCCTTGAAGTACCAGGACTGGACACCCTGGCGCAGGGTTTCGAGCATACGAGTTTCCCTTGAAACCGTTGAAAATACATACCATCCGACGTGGCGCGGCATATTAGAAGGCACCTGTCTGCCCCGCAACCGCTATTCGGTTCTTTCTTTCGTCTATATGGCCCAGCAGGGCAAGGCATGTTAGACAGCGTCGAATTGACATCAACATACGGGAAGTCGCGACCATGGCTGGAAAGCGTACGGCGCTTATTGCGGGCAATTGGAAGATGAACGGGCTTGTGGCTGATGCAGCAGCGCTGGCTGGCGCGGTCGCAGCCGGTGCAGGCAGCGTCAACTGCGAATTACTGGTGTGTCCGCCGGCCGTCTTGCTGACAACGGTTTCGGATGCGTCCAAAGGATCGAAACTCGCCGTGGGCGGGCAGGATTGCCACGCGGCAGTGAGTGGCGCCCATACCGGCGACATCAGCGCTGAAATGCTGTCGGACGGGGGAGCGGCCTACGTCATTGTCGGCCATTCAGAGCGCCGGGCAGACCATGGTGAGGCCGACACGGATATTTGCGCAAAGGCGGAAGCGGCCCACCGGGCCGGCCTTGTCGCGATTGTCTGTGTCGGGGAAACCGAGGCACAGCGTGATGCCGGGCAGGCGGAAGCGATTGTTGGCGGTCAGTTGACCGGATCGCTGCCAGCGGGTGCGAGCGCGGAAAATACGGTCATTGCCTATGAGCCCGTCTGGGCCATCGGGACCGGGCGCACACCGACCGCGCAAGACGTTCAGGCAATGCACAATCATATGCGGACCCATGTGCGGGACAGTCATGGCGCAGCGTTTTCGGACGGGGTGCGCCTGCTTTACGGCGGGTCCGTCAAGCCGGAAAATGCCGAAGAACTGATGGCATTGGCGGATGTCGATGGCGCGCTGGTCGGCGGCGCCAGTCTCAAGGCAGCGGACTTTCTCGCGATTGCGGGGTGTTGCCGCTAGCTATTTGCGTCTTTAGCGACTAAATACTGCCCCGAACGCATTAAGCGGTTTATGGAATAGCGCCTGACCGGGCGAAAGGTTCGACGATGGAAAATATTCTGTTGGTCACTCTTGTTATCGTGGCGATTGCAATGGTCGTAACGGTTCTACTGCAACGCAGTGAAGGCGGTGGCCTGGGAATTGGCGGTGGCGGCGGTGGTAGTGCCGGTGGCCTGATGAGCGTTCGCGGAACGGCGAATTTGCTCACCCGGGCAACAGCTGTATTAGCTGCGCTGTTCATGATGCTGGCACTGGCGTTAGCCGTAATCGCGAGTCACAAGAGCGCACCCGAATCGATTCTCGATCAGCCTGCCGCATCTGGCGCGCCTGCGCAGCCGGAGACAAAGGAAGGCGAAGTTCCGATTTCCCGCTAGTGGCATAAACACTAGGGTTTTGGTTGTCCGGTGGCGGAAGTTTCCATCGGATCGTAAGGACGGCGTGTTTAATCTGTGACGCGCGAATAGATTGGATTAGACTACCGCTCCATGACGCGATTCATCTTTATTACAGGCGGCGTGGTTTCTTCTCTCGGTAAGGGATTGTCTTCGGCAGCGCTTGGTGCGTTGCTGCAGGCACGTGGCTACCGGGTGCGACTGCGTAAACTGGACCCGTACCTGAATGTCGATCCGGGTACGATGAGCCCTTACCAGCATGGTGAGGTCTACGTCACCGATGACGGTGCGGAAACCGACCTCGATCTGGGGCATTACGAGCGATATACCGGCGTTCCGGCGCGGCGTAGCGACAATGTGACCACGGGCCGAATTTATTCGAACGTGATCGCCAAGGAGCGTCGCGGAGATTATCTGGGCGGTACCGTTCAGGTCATTCCCCATGTCACCGATGCCATCAAGGAATTCGTGGTCAGCGACCTTGATGATGAAGATTTCGTCCTGTGTGAGATCGGTGGAACCGTCGGCGATATCGAGGGGCTGCCCTTCCTGGAAGCCATTCGTCAGCTCGGTAACGAGCTGGGCCGGGAACGGACACTGTTCGTTCACCTGACGCTGGTGCCCTATATTCCCTCGGCGGGGGAGCTGAAAACCAAGCCAACCCAGCATTCGGCGAAGGAATTGCTGAATATCGGCATCCAGGCCGACATGCTGCTGTGCCGCTGCGACCGGGAAATCCCGGCAGACGCGCGACGCAAGATCGGCCTGTTCTGTAATGTCCGTGAAAAACGGGTCATTCAGGCGCTGGACGTGGATACGATTTACCAGGTGCCTATTGCCTATCACGAACAGGGCTTCGATACAGAGGTGCTGGGCCATTTCGGCCTGCTGGAGGAAGAAGACAAAGATTCCCTCGATCTCAGCCGCTGGCGCGACGTTGTTCACCGGGTTCGGGAGCCGGAAGGCGAAGTGACGATAGCGATCGTCGGCAAGTATACGAACCTGCTGGATGCCTATAAGTCGCTGGCCGAGGCGCTGAACCATGGCGGAATCGCCAATAATGTGCGGGTCAAGCTCAACTGGATCGAGTCGGAAATCTTCGAGCGCGAGGATGCGAACTATTATCTTGAGGATTGCGACGGAATTCTGGTCCCCGGTGGCTTCGGTTCCCGCGGCGCGGAAGGCAAGATTATGGCGGCCCGGTTCGCGCGGGAACACAAGGTGCCGTATTTCGGAATCTGTTTCGGGATGCAGATGGCGGTGATCGAAGCGACACGGAGCCTGCTTGATATCGCCGATGCCAGTTCCTCCGAATTCGGTCCCTGCGAGCATTCGGTTGTCGGCCTGCTGACCGAATGGAGCCGTGGCAATACTGTTGAACGGCGCAGCGCGAGTGGCGATCTTGGCGGAACGATGCGGCTGGGCGCCTATCCCTGCGTGTTGACGCCGGGGTCACGGGTTGCTGAAATCTATGGCGACCGGCTGGAAATCGGCGAACGGCATCGGCATCGTTACGAAGTGAACTCGGCGTATAAAGAGCAACTGGAACAGCGCGGGTTGAAGTTCTCCGGCATGTCACCGGACGGTATTCTGCCCGAAATCGTGGAAATTCCGGATCATCCGTGGTTTGTCGGTGTGCAGTTCCATCCGGAACTGAAATCGAAACCTTTCGATCCACACCCCTTGTTCCGCAGCTTCATTGAGGCCGCCGTCAATCAATCCCGCCTGGTTTGATCGGAGTATCCATGTCGCAACGTCATATTATGGTTGGCGATCTCGAAATCGGCAACGACCGGCCCTTGACCGTTTTGGCCGGCCCTTGCGCGATGGAAAGCCGCGAACATGCGCTGGAAATGGCCGCCGCCCTGAAGGCGATTGCGGACCGGGTCGGATTCGGGCTGATCTACAAATCCTCCTTCGACAAGGCAAACCGCACCTCGATCAACAGCGAGCGCGGCATCGGCCTGGACCGGGCCATGCAGGTTTTCGCGGAAGTCCGTGAAACTATTGGCTGCCCGGTCGTGACCGATGTCCATGAGCCGCAGCAATGCGCCATTGTCGCCGAAACGGTCGATGTCCTGCAGATCCCGGCCTATCTGTGCCGGCAGACGGATCTGCTGGTCGCTGCGGCGCAGACCGGGCGAGTCGTGAACATCAAGAAGGGGCAGTTTCTTGCGCCCTGGGATATGGCGAATGTCGTCGCGAAATGCACCCAGGCCGGCAATGAGAACGTCATGATGTGTGAACGTGGCGCCAGCTTCGGATACAACACCCTGGTCAGCGACATGCGTTCCCTGCCAATTATGGCTGCCACGGGATTTCCGGTGGTTTATGACGCGACCCATTCGGTGCAGCAGCCGGGCGGACATGGCGCGACGTCGGGCGGTCAGCGCGAATTCGTGCCGGTTCTGGCGCGCGCGGCAATTTCCACTGGCGTGGCTGCTATATTCATGGAGGTCCATCAGGATCCGGATACCGCGCCATCGGATGGCCCGAACATGGTCCCTCTTGATGAATTTGAGGCGCTTATGCAGACGCTTATGGCGTTTGACCGGCTGGCCAAGCAAAACCCGATTTCAATCAACTGATTTGAGAGAAAAATGACTGCCATTGATGATATCCGCGCTCGTGAAATTCTCGACAGCCGCGGCAACCCGACCGTTGAGGTCGATATCCAGTTGGACAGTGGCGCATTTGGCCGGGCGGCCGTGCCGTCGGGCGCATCGACTGGCAGCCACGAAGCGCTGGAATTGCGTGATGGTGACGACCGGTTCGGTGGCAAGGGCGTCCAGAAGGCAGTCGACGCCGTCAATGGCGAGATTTTCGACCTGCTGAGCGGGATGGATGCGGACGATCAGGTCCATATTGACTCGATCATGATTGAACTGGACGGTACGCCGAACAAGGGGCGCCTCGGGGCGAACGCGCTGCTGGGGGTTTCGCTGGCCGTAGCAAAGGCTGCGGCAATGGATGCGGGCCTGCCGCTCTACCGTTATATTGGCGGCGCCTATGCCCGTACGTTACCGGTGCCGATGATGAATATCATCAATGGCGGCGCACATGCCGACAACCCGGTCGATATTCAGGAATTCATGATCATGCCCGTCGGGGCAGAAAACATCGCCCACGCCGTGCGGATGGGCGCCGAGGTGTTTCAGTCGCTGCGCAAGGCGCTGCAGGATGCCGGACACAACACAAATGTCGGTGATGAAGGCGGTTTTGCACCAACCATCGGCTCGACCGACGAAGCTTTGGGGTTTGTGCTGAAAGCCATCGAAACGGCGGGTTACAAGCCGGGTGACGATGTCATGCTGGCGCTCGATTGCGCCGCCAGTGAATTCTACAAGGATGGGAAATACGTGCTGGCAGGCGAGGGCAGTACGCTCGATTCCGACGGCATGGTGAATTATCTGGCTGACATTGTCGCCCGTTATCCCATCGTTTCGATTGAAGACGGGATGGATGAAGGCGACTGGGCCGGTTGGGCCGCGCTGACCGCCGAACTGGGCGACAAGGTACAGCTTGTTGGCGACGACCTTTTTGTGACCAACCCTGAATTTCTCGGGCGGGGCATCGCGGAAGGGGTCGCCAATTCAATCCTGATCAAGGTGAACCAGATCGGGACCCTGTCGGAAACACTGGAAACGGTCGAAATGGCGCATCGGGCTGCCTATACCTCGGTTATTTCGCATCGTTCCGGCGAAACCGAGGATACGACAATCGCCGACCTGGCGGTTGCGACCAATGCCGGACAGATCAAGACCGGGTCGCTGTCGCGCTCGGACCGGTTGGCGAAGTATAATCAGTTGATCCGCATCGAAGAGCAGCTCGGCGCATCGGCGCTATACGCCGGAAGGTCCGTTTTACGCGGCTGAGGCGGCACTTTGACGGGGAGGCGATGATGACCAGCTACGAGCATATCCTGCTGGATATTGAAGATGGCGTGGCGGTCATCACGATGAACCGCCCGGATGTTCTTAACGCGATGAACCGCAAGCTGTGCGGCGAACTGCATGAAGCCGTGCTGCGCATGTCCGCGGATGATGGCGTTGGCTGCATTGTCTTGACCGGGGCTGGGGAAAAGGCGTTTTCCGCCGGTGGCGATATTCACGAACAGCGTTCAGACGACGCAACGTATTCCCAAGAAGAGCTGGACGCGATGAGCGCGGCGCGGGGACCCTGGAATTATGAAGTCAGCGCCTGTACCAAGCCGATTATCGGCATGATGAACGGCCTCGCCTATGGCGGAGCGGCCGTGCTGTCATCGTCACTGGACTTTCGCATCGGCTGCGAGAACACGAAATTCCGTTTTCTGGCAGCGGCTTATGGCCGTATCAACAGCAGCTGGTCACTGCCAAACCAGGTCGGTTGGCCGATGGCGAAGGAATTGCTTTTTTCAGCCCGCGTTGTCGAAGCAGAAGAGGCCAGCCGCATCGGGTTGCTGAACCATCTGGTACCGAAAGGCGAATTGCGCGCGAAGACGATGGAAATCGCCGGCATGATTGCGAAAAACGATCGCAAGGCGGTGGTGGGATTGAAGGAATTGTTGCTGAAAGGCCATGGCGAATCCTTGCGAACCCAATATGACAATGAGGTGGATTACACCAGCAATGTGCTTCGCGGGGCCAAGGCTGAGGACGCATTCCCCGATTTCATCGCCCGCAAAGGCCGCGCGCTTTAGCCTATATCCGACGCTGGTTTGCCTCCGCACATCCATAAGTGAACTTACGGTTTCGGAATGCGGCGGGGAATCCCCCGATCCCCTTGGCGGGCAACTTGCCGTCTGCGCATCGTGATAGCGCAGCCAAAGGGATCAGGGCATTGCGTGTAGCGTGCTCTGTATGGCGATGTTTCCTAGCGCCCTTTCCAGTTCGGTGGGCGTTTTTCGGAGAATGCCTTGGGGCCTTCAACGAAATCTTCGCTCTCACGCATCGTCTGGACGCCCGGATAAACCGTGCGGATCGCTTCTTCCAGGCTCGGCGCATCGAAGCCGCGATCAACCGCCTGCTTTGACGCGCGAATTGATAATGGCGAACATTCCAGGATCTGCGCGGCCCAGCGTTTTGCGCCTTCCAGCGCGTCACCCTGGGGGACGACTTCGTTGACGAAGCCGAGATTATGGCCCTCTTCGGCGGAAACGCGCTTGCCGGTCAGGATCATGCCCATTGCCAGCTTGCGCGGAATGGCGCGGGGCAGGCGGTGCAGCCCGCCGCCCAATGCTGCCAGGCCGACGCGCGGTTCCGGTAGGGCGAAAATGGCGTTTTCGGCGGCGATGATCAGGTCGCAGGCCAGCGCTGTTTCGAACCCGCCACCCATGGCGAAGCCGTTGACGGCTGCTATGAGCGGCTTGTCCAGGTCGAAGCGGTGCGTAATACCGGCGAAGCCTGATTCCGGGCGTTTCATGCCGTAGCCGTGCTCTGCCTGGAACTTCAGATCATTGCCGGCGGAAAATGCCTTTTCACCGGCGCCGGTCAGGATGGCGATCCATTGATCCGGATCGGCGGCAAATTCGTTGAAAACCGTGTCGAACTCCCAATGGGCCAGTGGGTGCAACGCGTTATACACTTCAGGTCGGTTGATGGTGATGATCGTCAGCTTTCCATCGCGTTCGACATTCAGGAATTCGTAATCTGCCATGCTCTTTGTCCTTAATTTCTGATCGGTATCTCATAATGACTTAGGACATTTCTGCGGGCGGCGCAAAACCGGGCAGAGAGCCCGGATACGAATCGATTCACTAAAACCATTCAGGTGGCGCCATGCCGCCAAGGCGCCGGAACGGAAAAATATGCATGGCAGAATGGACGGCATTTGAGGGGGCTGCGTCGGCGCGGCGGCGAATATGGCTTCAATGATGGCGGGGGACGATTCGAGGCATATCAACATATGCTCGGAATTGCTCCTGGAATCGCAACATGTATGGCAGGAATTGCCGCTAACTTTCGGAAATAATTACCCATTGACGCCGGAATCACTGCTGTGTTTCGATGCGCCGATGGTGGTGCTTGAAAAAGTAAGACAGCGGTCGGCGAAACTCGCCGGATCGGTCGCGTGCGCGTTTGTCGTGGCGTATTTCGCCTATGGCACCGTGCAGGGTGATCGTGGCCTGTTGTCGTATTTTTCCCTGACGCAGGAACTTGAACGGGCGCAGTCGGCATACGAAGAATTGCGCGAGTCCCGCCGGGGGCTGGAGCACCGCGTTACGCTGTTGCGACCCAGTAGTCTTGATCTGGATTTACTGGAGGAACGCGCCCGCGTTGTCCTGGATTTGGTCCGGGAAGACGATTTTATCGTGTTGATGCCCGAAACGGCTGGAACGACGACACGCTGAAGTGCTGATTCCGATGTATGGAAACGTCTTGAATCAAGCCGGTTAACCTGATTTAGGTTAATTAAAGAATTATTAAGTAAAATCAATAATTTATAGTGCGCTTGCCAAATGCGGCAGTGCAGGTTACGAGTCACGCCAAATTATGGTGAACTGAGCGCCTGACAGGTGGGAGAAAGCTTAGCCATGGCCAGATCTGCGACGCGATCAAAATCCAGAAAAAACTCTGAACCGGCGAAGGCGACCGGCGACGAATTACTCCACTATTACCGTGAAATGCTGATGATCCGCCGTTTCGAAGAAAAGGCGGGCCAGCTATATGGCATGGGCCTGATCGGCGGCTTCTGTCATCTTTATATTGGTCAGGAAGCTGTCGTGGTCGGCATGCAGTCGGCGATTACAGGCGATGACGCGGTCATTACCAGTTACCGCGATCACGGACACATGCTGGCTTGCGGTATGGACCCTCGCGGGGTCATGGCCGAATTGACCGGGCGCAGCGGCGGATATTCGCATGGTAAAGGCGGCTCCATGCACATGTTCTCAAAGGAAAAGAATTTCTATGGCGGGCATGGCATTGTTGCAGCGCAGGTGCCGCTCGGTACCGGAATTGCCTTCGCGCATCAATACAATGATACGAAGAATGTCAGCCTGACATATCTCGGCGATGGTGCTGTCAATCAGGGCCAGGTTTACGAATCGATGAATATCGCGGCGCTATGGAAGCTGCCGGTCATCTATGTCATCGAAAACAACAAATATGCCATGGGCACCAGCCTGGAGCGGGCATCGGCCGGCACCGAACTGTACAAGCGCGGTCAGGCTTACGGCATTCCCGGTGAGCAGGTCGATGGCATGGATGTCGTGGCCGTCAGAGCGATAGCCGAAAAGGCTGTGGCCCATTGCCGTGCGGGCAAGGGACCGTATGTCCTGGAAATGATGACGTATCGCTATCGCGGTCATTCCATGTCGGATCCGGCGAAATACCGTAAGCGTGAAGAAGTACAGAAGATACGCAGTGAGCGCGACCCGATTGATTTTGTTCGCGAATTGCTGCTGTCCGAAGGGCATGCTGATGAGAGTGACCTGAAGGAAATTGACCGCGAAATCAAGGACACGGTATCCGACGCGGCCGAATTCGCCCAGAACAGTCCCGAGCCGGATGCCTCCGAGCTTTGGACCGACGTCCTCGTCGACGCCTGATCGTCAGCATCTGAAAAGGAATTTCCAATGGCTACGCAAATTCTGATGCCGGCTCTGTCGCCGACGATGACAGAAGGCACGCTCGCTAAATGGCTTAAGGCCGAGGGCGATCAGGTCAGTTCCGGCGATATTATCGCTGAAATCGAAACCGACAAGGCGACCATGGAGGTCGAGGCTGTCGATGAAGGGATCATGGGCAAGCATCTTGTCGCCGAAGGTTCGGAAGGCGTTGCGGTAAATTCGCCGATCGCCGTTCTGCTGGATGATGGCGAAGATGCGTCGGCTGTCGACAGCGTTGCCGCTGCCCCGGCTGCGGAAGCGGTTGAAGCGGCGCCGACAGTTGCCGCGGAGCCGAAAGCGGCCCAGCCGGCGGCTGCGGCGGTGCCCGAAGAAGTCGAGTGGAGTGGCCCGACAAAAACACAGTCACTGCGCGAGGCGCTGCGCGATGGCATGGCTGAAGAAATGCGGCGTGACCAGAAAGTCTTCCTGATGGGCGAGGAAGTGGCCCAGTATCAGGGTGCCTACAAGGTCAGTCAGGGCATGCTGGAGGAATTCGGCGCCAAACGGGTTATCGATACGCCGATTACCGAGCACGGCTTTGCCGGAATCGGTGTCGGCGCAGCCTATATGGGGCTGAAGCCGATTGTCGAATTCATGACCTTCAATTTCGCCATGCAGGCGATTGACCAGATCATCAATTCCGCGGCCAAGACGCTGTATATGTCCGGCGGGCAGATGGGCTGTCCGATCGTGTTCCGTGGCCCGAACGGCGCGGCCGCACGGGTCGGCGCGCAGCATTCGCAGTGTTATGCTAGCTGGTATGCCCATTGCCCTGGCCTGAAGGTCGTGTCGCCTTATTCCGGAGCCGATTCCAAGGGGCTGTTGAAAGCGGCCATCCGCGACCCGAACCCGGTAATTTTCCTCGAAAACGAGCTTCTTTACGGCGAAAGCTTCGAGGTGCCGGAAGATGACGATTTCATCGTGCCGATCGGCAAGGCGAGAATTGTCCGCAGCGGTACGGATGTTACCCTGACGGCCCATTCGCTTATGGTGGGCAAGGCTATCAAGGCAGCGGAAGCGCTGGCCGAGGAGGGCATTAGCGCCGAAGTTATTGATCTTCGGACCATCCGCCCGCTTGATACCGAAACGATCATCAATTCGGTGAAGAAAACCAACCGGATCATCTCCTGTGAGGAAGGCTGGCCCTTCGCCGGGATCGGATCGGAAATATCCGCGCTTGTCATGGAGCAGGCGTTTGACTGGCTTGATGCGCCGGTTGGCCGCATCGCCGGGCTCGATATTCCGATGCCTTATGCCGCCAATCTCGAAAAGCTCGCGCTGCCACAGGTAGAGCATATTGTGGATGCGGCTAAAGCGGCCTGTTACCGGACCTGATGCAGGGATAAAGGGGAAAACCAATGCCCATCAAGATTCTGATGCCCGCCCTGTCGCCGACCATGACGGAAGGTACGCTGGCGAAATGGCTTGTTGCCGAAGGCGATGACGTCTCGTCGGGGGATGTGTTAGCCGAAATCGAAACGGACAAGGCGACCATGGAGGTCGAGGCGGTCGAGGAAGGCCGTGTCGGAAAATTGGTGGTTTCCGAAGGTTCTGAAGGCGTAAAGGTAAACGAAACCATTGCGTTGTTGCTGGAAGATGGCGAAGACGCCAGTGCGCTGGAAGGGGCAGGCGCTGCAGCAGCGCCCGCAGCATCCGCACTGGCTCCCACGGCCCCGCGCCTGCAGCGGCCCCGGCACCGCAGGCGACGCCGGCAGCCAGCCCGGCGGGGGGCAGGATCGTTGCCAGTCCATTGGCGAAACGTATGGCGGAACAGGCCGGGCTTGCGTTATCCGGTCTTTCCGGCAGTGGCCCGAATGGTCGTATCGTAAAATCCGATATTGAAGCAGCGTTGAGTGGCGGCGGTACGGCGGCTGCAGCCCCGGTATCCACGCCGACGCCGACACCCGCCGAGAAGGCCGCGCCTGCAGCGTCCGATGGCTTCGAGCCCGAGTTCGACTTCGAGCCGGCCAGCAACATGCGAAAGGTCATCGCCCAGCGGCTGACCGAATCGAAGCAGACCGTGCCGCATTTCTACCTGACGGTAGATTGTGAAATCGACAACCTGTTGGGATTGCGCAAGGAACTGAACAGCCGTTCGGATGAGTACAAGCTGTCGGTCAATGATCTGGTCATCAAGGCCTGTGGCGTCGCGCTTCGCAAGGTGCCGACGGCGAATGCCTCCTGGACGGGCGATGGCGTGAAGCTTTATCGCAGTCGCTGATATCTCGGTTGCCGTGGCGATCGAAGGCGGCTTGATTACGCCGGTTATTCGCAATGCGGGTGGCAAGGGTCTTGAAGCGATTTCCAGCGAGATGAAGGATCTGGCGGGCAAGGCGCGTGACGGTAAGCTGCAACCCCACGAGTTCCAGGGCGGCACGTTCAGCATTTCCAACCTCGGTATGTTTGGTATCAAGCAGTTCGATGCGGTGATTAACCCGCCGCAGGGTGCGATTATGGCTGTTGGTGCGGGCGAACAGCGCCCGGTTGTGCGGAATGGCTCACTGGCCGTGGCGACGGTTATGTCGGTGACGCTATCGGTCGACCATCGTGCCGTTGATGGCGCTGTCGGGGCAGAATTCCTGGCAGCCTTCAAGAAGCTGATCGAAGACCCGATGACGATGCTGCTGTAGCGGCATCCGCACGAGCGGTTACGGAAGGAAAATCGAATGGCCGATAAGAGTTTCGACGTCATTATTGTCGGCGGCGGGCCGGGCGGCTATGTCGCGGCGATCCGTTCGGCGCAGCTTGGCATGAAGACCGCGCTGGTCGAGCGGGAACACCTGGGCGGCATTTGCCTCAACTGGGGGTGTATCCCGACCAAGGCGCTGCTGCGTACGTCTGAAATTTATCATTACGCGACGAATGCTGCGGCTTTCGGACTGAAGATCGAAGGCGTCAGCGTCGATCTGCCGGCCGTGGTAAAACGGTCGCGCGGAATTGCCAAACAGCTCAATTCGGGCGTCGGGCATTTGCTGAAGAAGAACAAGGTCACCGTCTTTGACGGGGCGGGCAAGCTGGACGGTGGTAGTGCCGGGGCACGCAAGCTGAAGGTTGAGAAGGACGGCAAGACTGTTGCCGACCTGACCGGGAAGCATATCGTTCTGGCGACCGGTGCGCGGGCGCGGGTACTGCCCGGCCTGGAACCGGACGGCAAGCTGGTCTGGACCTACAAGGAAGCGATGGTGCCGGAAGCGATGCCGAAATCGCTGCTGGTCGTCGGATCAGGCGCCATTGGTATGGAATTTGCCAGTTTTTACAGTGATCTCGGCGCCGATGTTACAGTCGTGGAAGTGCTTGATCGTGTGTTGCCTGTGGAAGATGAGGAAATTTCCGCTTTTGCCCACAAACAGTTCGAAAAACAGGGCATCAAGATTCATACCAAGGCCAAGGTATCTGAACTGAAACACGGCGCGAATAACGTCACCGCGACGATTGAGGCCGGTGGCAAGAAGACCCCGCTGACCGTGGACCGGGTTATCCTGGCTGTCGGCATTGTCGGCAATGTCGAGGGGCTGGGGCTGGAGGGCACGAAGGTCGAGGTCGACCGGGCCCATGTTGTCATCGACAAATGGGCGCAGACGGGCGAGCCGGGCATTTACGCCATTGGCGACCTCGCAGGACCACCATGGCTGGCGCACAAGGCGAGCCATGAAGGTGTCATCTGCATCGAGAAGATTGCCGGTCAGAAGGACGTTCATCCGCTCGATACCGGAAATATTCCGGGTTGTACCTATTGCCGTCCGCAAATTGCCAGCGTCGGCATGACCGAGGCGGCGGCAAAGGCGGCGGGGCACAAGGTCAAGGTTGGGCGTTTCCCGTTCATCGGCAATGGCAAGGCAATTGCGCTGGGCGAGCCTGAGGGGCTGATCAAGACGGTATTCGACGAGAAAACCGGCGAATTGCTGGGCGCGCATATGGTTGGCGCGGAAGTGACCGAGCTGATTCAGGGGTATGGCATCGCCCGGACACTGGAAACGACCGAGGCTGAATTGATGCATACGGTCTTCGCACATCCCACCCTGTCCGAGATGATGCATGAATCGGTCCTTGACGCCTACGGTCGGGCTATCCACTTCTAGGTCATCATGGCAATGACAGATACAGCGGCCTTACGGCATCCGGAGAAACGGAACCGGCCCGACAATCCCATCCAGCGCAAGCCTGACTGGATTCGGGTCAAGGCGCCGACATCGCCGGTTTACCGTGAAACGAAAGATATCGTTCGCGAGAATGGCCTTGTAACGGTCTGCGAAGAGGCTGGGTGCCCCAATATCGGTGAGTGCTGGGCGCAGAAGCACGCGACCTTCATGATTATGGGCGATACCTGCACGCGCGCCTGTGCCTTCTGCAATGTGGCGACGGGCATTCCAAAGCCGCTCGATCCGATGGAGCCGGTCAATCTGGCCGGTGCGGTGGCAAAGCTGGGGCTGCGCCATGTGGTAGTGACATCGGTCGATCGGGATGATCTTGCGGATGGCGGCGCAGCGCATTTTGCGGAGGTGATCGCGCGGTTGCGGGAATTTGCACCGGGTGTGACGATTGAAATCCTGACACCGGACTTCAAGGGCAAGGCCGGTGCGATCGAGGTAGTGGCAGCGTCGCAGCCGGATGTGTTCAACCACAATATGGAAACCGTGCCACGCCTTTACCCGACGATTCGGCCGGGTGCCCGCTATTTTACCAGCCTGGCGCTGCTGCAGCGGGCAAAGCAGCTTGAACCGCTGACGTTTACCAAGTCCGGTGTCATGGTAGGGCTTGGTGAAACCCGCGAAGAGGTGCATCAGGTGATGGACGATCTGCGTGCCGCCGACGTCGATTTTTTAACTATCGGCCAGTATTTGCAGCCAACGCCAAAACATGCTGCGATCGACCGTTTCGTCACGCCGGACGAATTTGAATCCTATGCTGCCACGGCGCGGGGCAAGGGGTTCCTGATGGTCTCTTCGTCACCGCTGACCCGGTCCTCGTATCACGCCGATACCGATTTTGCCCAGCTTCGCGAAGCGCGCGCTGCGCAGCTTTCATAAGTATCTGATTTCCCCTGAAAGCCCGTTTTGCCGACTCACGCCGAAAAACGCCGTATGGAGCATCGGCCGGATCAACTGTTTGATCTGGTTGCAGATGTTGGGAAATACCCGGAATTCCTGCCATGGTGTGTGGCCGCGCGTGTCCGCAGCCGTTCCGAGACTTTGATAGTTGCCGATTTAATTATTGGATTCAAGGGGATACGGGAAAGTTTTACCAGTAAGGTTTCACTGGATAAAGAAAACTGCCTTATTCAGGTGGAATATGAGGATGGGCCGTTCAAGTACCTGAATAATCATTGGAAATTTGACAATTATGACGGCAGGGGATGTGAGCTCGATTTTTTCGTGGATTTCGAGTTCAAGTCCCGGATGCTTCAGAAAGTGATTGAGATGCTTTTTGGCGAAGCCGTGCGGCGTATGGTCGGGGCATTCGAGAAACGGGCCGACGACCTTTATGGCTAACCTGTAGTGCGGAATTCATTTCGAATCCTTAGCTATCCATAGTTAACAGCCGTGGCAACTGCGATTGCAGTTTCGATTATTCCCGATCAGCAATGAAAATTGCGACCCCCCAAGAGTGGGATGGAATCATTCCGCCAGCACAAAATATAGCGATGACTACAGTGACAAGCTGTCTAAAGCCTATTAGATTAGGCCTTTTCGCTAATTTGCACCCGATCCGAAGCTGAATCGCGTGACCGCCACTGTTTCAGGAATACCGATGTGATTACGCCATCGCAGATCCGTGCCGGCCGCGCAATTATCAATGCGAAGCAGAGCGAGCTTGCCAAGGCCGCAGGCATATCCCTCGCGACCCTGAATAATATCGAACGCGGTGTGGGGGATCCCCGGACCAGTACGCTGGATGCGATTGAGCATGCCCTGTCCCGGGCGGGCGTCGAAATTCAGGGGAACGATGCGCTGGAAACCGTGACCCTGCATCGCCTGGCCCGGCCCAGCGCATATGATACATTTCTGGCGAGCCAGCGCGTGTTGGAGGCGCTTGGTCCAAAATCGCTGCTCAAGGGCCATAGCGTCTTGTTCTATGCGCGCCGGAATCGCCGTGATCCTGACGAGCGGCCCAGAGTATGCCTGATGATTGAGGGGGAGGCGCGAACTGTTCTCTTTGACCAGGTCGATTTCAACCTTTCAAGCGGCGCACGGGTCGCCGAGGTTGCGGGTATCATGCTTGCGGCCTTCGCCTTTCATCGTGGCGACGTCCATTACCTGACCGATATCCTGGACGATACGACGGTTACCGATACAGAGGAGGCCGTCGATCGCTTGCGCAGTATGGGGGGCGCCCCGCTGCAGCACCCGCGCGACTTCTTCGATGTGTTTGATTCCTGGGATGACCGGGTCACGGCCTTGGCCACCCGCGAAGGGCACCCGATGCGCGATCTGGCGGCGCTGTTCTTCGACTGAGCTCAGCCGGCAGGTTCCTGATGTTCGGCCAGTTTTTCGAACATGGTGAATGCCGCCAGAACGGTTGCCTGGCGGACAGCACTGCGATCACCTTCAAAGATATGCCGCTCGACAAATGGTTGCCGGCTGCCAAGCCGCGCACCGCCGATATAGACCAACCCGACCGGCTTTTCGGGCGTGCCGCCGCCCGGTCCCGCGACGCCGGTAACGGAAACCGTCGCATCGGCGCGGGAATGCGCCAGCGCGCCAAGCGCCATCGCGCCGGCAACCTGTTCACTGACTGCGCCATGGGCTTCGATCAGGCCCATATCGACCCCTATGGCTTCATTTTTGGCTTCGTTGGAATAGGTCACGAAGCCGCGTTCCACGGTTGACGATGATCCCGCGATGGCGGTCAGGCAGGCGGCAATGAGGCCGCCGGTGCAGGATTCCGCAGTTGCCAGCATCAAGCCCTTGCTATGGTAAAGATTCAGCAACGCCGCCGCGCGGTCGAGTACGTCTTGGGAAAGCATCGTCGGTTGAATCCTTTTCTTGGCCCGTGACAGCGCCCTTAAAGGCGACCGTCAGGGCAGGTATGGCAGCAGGAAGTAGAGCAGAATGCCAGCGTAAGCCCCTGCTACTATGTCGTCCAGCATGATTCCCGCGCCGCCGGAAAGGTTACGGTCGATCCAGTTCGCGGGCCAGGGTTTGGTGATATCGAACAGCCGGAACAGGGCAAAGCCGAGGGCGTAGGCCATTGGGTCGAGCGGCGCGAACGCGAGGGTGAGCCATTGTCCAGCGACTTCGTCGATCACGATTTCGCCGGGGTCCTTGATCCCGCTTGCCTGGGTGACGGCATTCGATGCCCAAATTCCGACGGCCAGTATGGCGAACGCGGCGATCAGCAGCCCGGTTGGCCCCGCGAACCATGCAATGCCCCACGCAAAGGGCAGGGCGGCAATGGAGCCCCAGGTTCCCGGGGCGCCGCGTGCCAGGCCGGCGCCGAACCAGGTTGCCAGCAATCGGGCTGGATGGCGCAGGGGTAAGGGATTGTCGTTCATGAAAACCTAGGGAAACACGACTGTTGCCGCGGCTTGTGCGGCGATGCCTTCGCGTCGGCCGAGAAAGCCGAGCCCGTCCGTCGTCGTCGCCTTTACGCTGACGCGATCGATTGAGAGGTCGAGGATTTCGGCCAGTCGGTTACGCATTGTCTCCCGGTGGGGCCCGACCTTGGGCGCTTCGCATATCAGCGTCAGGTCGACATGGCGCAGCTTCGCGCCAGCATCAGCGACCAGTTTCGCCGCGTGGGCGAGAAATACGGCGGAATCGACCCCGCGCCATTGCGGGTCGCTGGGCGGGAAATGGCTGCCGATATCGCCGGCGCCGATTGTGCCCAGCAACGCATCGGTTAACGCATGCAGGCCAACATCTGAATCGGAATGCCCGGCAAGTCCATGATCATGCGGTATTTTAATACCGCAAAGCATCACGTGGTCGCCGGTTTCGAACGGGTGGACATCGAACCCGGTGGCGGTCCGGTATTCACCACCGGCGTTCTGGGCGGCAAGCTGGCGTTCTCCGCGGCTGAAATCTTCCGGCATGGTCACCTTGATGTTGTCCGGGTTTCCCGGCACGAGTTGAACCGGCAGGCCGGCGGCTTCGGCAACAGCGGCATCATCCGTCAGATTCTGACCGGTGACGGCCTGATGCGCGGCAAGAATAGCGGCGTAACGGAAGGCCTGGGGTGTTTGGGCGCGCCACAGGCCGGTGCGGTCGACCGTGCCGGTAACCATGGCGGTTCCGTCGGCGCGCTTGAGCGTGTCGGAAACGGGCACAGCTGCCAGGGCTGCGGGTTGGGTGTCGGAAAGTGTCTCGATGACGCGGCTGATCGTTTCGGCGCTGACAAACGGTCGCGCCGCATCATGAATCAGCACATTGCCCGGATTCAGTTGCCGCAGGCATTCCAACCCGTTTCGGACGGAGTCCTGTCGTTGCTGGCCACCATGTACTGGGGGCAGCAGGTCAAAACCAGCGGCGGATTCGGCATAGAGTGCGGCATCGTCAGGATGGATGACGACGCATATCGCATCGACTGCCGGATGCTCGGCAAAGCGGCTAATTGTATGCCTGAGCAGGGGGATGCCGCCGAGGGGGCGATATTGTTTGGGGATGCCGTCACCGGCCCGGACGCCCCGTCCTCCGGCAACGATGAGTGCGACCGTTTCCATCAACCGTTTCCTGTCATTGCGGCGGCATCTTGGCGCTGACGCTGCGAAAAGCCAAGTGTCGCGGCAAGATAGCGATATGTTTCCGGATGGGATATAAGCGCGGACATGATCGTGACCGAGAATCTGTTGCTGTATAGCGTACTTGCCCTGCTTAGTCTGTTGCCGGCAGCCATCGCGGTTTACCGGCGCGATGCGGCGCGTGACAATGTCTTTTGGGCCGCGACCGGGCTGGCCGTGTTTGGGCCTGTTCTGTGGTGCGCCACACAGTTTTCCGGTGTCTGGCAGACCGGTTTGTCGATCTCGCTTTGGATAACGGTTGCGGCAAGCATGTTGCTCTATGCCGGTATGGCGGTGTTTTCCGATGCTGTCCGGCAGATCGGGGCATTGCTCTTGCCCTATCTTCTCATCATGGCGGTTATTGCAATTGTCTGGGGGCAGGCGCCCGGAAAGCCGCTGCCGCAGGGGACGCCGGTCGCCTGGGTTGAGGCGCATATCGTTTTTGCCGTGCTGACCTATAGCCTGCTGACAATTGCAGCCGTTGCCGGGGTTGCGGTCATGCTGCGCGAGCGGGCGCTGAAGACCAAACGTCCGACCCGCCTTACGGCCCTGTTACCAGCCGTTGCCGAGGCCGAGGCAATGCAGGTCCGGCTTCTCATGGCAACCGAGGTCGTGCTTGGGTTGGGGCTGCTTACCGGTATTGCGACGCAGTTTTTTGAAACCGGCGGCATGCTGGAATTCAACCACAAGACCATCTTGTCGCTGGTTGCGTTTGCCGTTATCGGGATTCTGCTGATCGCGCATCATCGCACCGGAATCCGTGGCCGTCGGGCCTCGCGAATGGTGCTGTTGGCATACCTGCTTGTGACCCTCGGTTATCCGGGCGTGAAGTTCGTTACGGATATTTTACTGACTTAGGTGTCAAATATCCGTTGCTCCGATAGCTGTAATCGGGGTATGCATATTTAATAAGCAAATAATGCGGGTGCCTAAAAGATGAGCATAGACATCGGCAAGCACGTCATCGATGTACCGGTATTCTTGGCGCCGATGTCCGGCGTGACCGATCTTCCTTTCCGCCGACTCGCGGTAGGGCAGGGTGCTGCTATGGAAACGTCGGAAATGCTGGCGAGCCGCGAAGCAGTTCTGCTGACGGGCGCCTCGAAGAAGCGGATGGCCCGGACGGACGACAATACGGTGCTCGCTGTGCAGTTGGCGGGCCACAATCCGGCGGTCATGGCGGAAGCAGCCGCACTTTGCGTGGATAGCGGTGCGGATATCATCGATATCAATTTTGGCTGCCCGGCGAAAAAAGTCGTCGGCAAGCTGTGCGGTTCGGCACTGATGCGTAATGAATTGCAGGCGGCACGTATTCTGGAAGCGGTGGTCGGCGCTGTTGATGTGCCGGTTACGCTCAAAATGCGTACGGGCTGGGACGATGACGACCGCAACGCACCGCGCCTCGCCCGGATTGCCGAGGAAAGCGGCATCCGGCTGGTTACCGTCCACGGTCGGACCCGCGAGCAACGCTATACGGGGCGTGCCGATTGGGCGTTCATTCGTACGGTCAAGGAAGCCGTCAGTATTCCGGTCGTGGCGAATGGCGATATTGTTTCACTGGAAGATATCGATGCCAGCCTGGCATTATCCGGCGCTGATGGGGTCATGATAGGGCGTGGCGCCTATGGGCGTCCCTGGTTCATCCGGCAGGCCATGCATTTCGTGGCCACGGGGCAACGGTTGCCGGATCCGTCGGCGACGGAACAGCGCAATATCGTACAATCGCATTTTGTCGAGATGCTCAGCCATCATGGGACACGGCGCGGTATTCGCAATTTCCGCAAGCATGTCGCCTGGTATTCGAGCGGGATGCCGAATTCGGCCGAATTTCGCCAGCACGTCTACACGCTGGACGCCGCGGATCAGATCCAGAAGGCAATCGACAGTTTCTACGGTGCGGCGGCAGACCGGATGGCGGCATGACGGCGACGCAGGAGTCAGATACGGGATTCGGCGAGGCGCCCAATTCGACGACCATCCTGAACGCGCTTGCCGAACCGGTTATCGTCATCGACGACAATGACAACGTTGTATACGTCAATCAGTCGGCGGAAGACTTTTTGCAGATGACGCTGTCGAAACAGAAGCTCGTAAATCTGCAGGATATTATCCCGCATGACAGCCCGATACTGGCACTCGTTCACAAGGTGCGGGCGAACGGCAACAGTATGTCGCAATATGATGTCGGCTTGGCAACGCCGCGGGTGGGCGAGCATGTTGTTAATATCGATGGCACCGCGCTGACTGAGCATCCGGGACATGTTGTGCTTACACTGGAACGGCGTTCGATTGCCGGACGGATCGACCGATCCCTGACCCACCGAGGTGCCGCCCGGTCCGTGACGGCCATGGCGATGATGCTGGCGCATGAAATCAAGAACCCGTTATCCGGGGTCCGGGGCGCAGCGCAGTTGCTGGAACAGTCCGGTGATGCGCGCGACCAGGAACTGACCCGTCTGATTATCGAGGAAACCGACCGGATTTGCGCGCTGGTCGATCGGATGGAAATCTTTACGGATAACCCGCGGATCGAGCGCAGCGCCGTCAATATTCACGTGGTCCTGAACCATGTCGTCAAGCTGGCGCGAACCGGTTTTGGCAGCCAGGTCCGGATCGTTGAGGAATACGACCCCTCGCTGCCGCCCGCCTATGGCGACCATGACCAGCTTGTTCAGGTCTTTCTGAATCTGGTGAAGAATGCGGTCGAGGCCTTGCCAGAGAACGGTGGTGAAGTCGTCGTCTCCACTGCCTTCCAGCATGGTATGCGCATGACGGCGCCGAGCGGGCAGGGACAGGTTCACCTGCCACTGGTCGTTTCCATCCGAGATAACGGGGACGGGGTGCCGGAAGATCTTCGCCGACATCTGTTCGACCCCTTTATTACGACGAAACCTGGCGGCACAGGCCTGGGGTTGGCGCTCGTCGCCAAGCTTGTTGGAGACCACGGGGGTGTAATCGACCTGGAAAGCCGGCATCGGCGAACCGTTTTTCGTGTGATGCTGCCAATGATGACGGATCATGATGACTGAAGCGACATCAATTAGCGGCTCTACCATTCTCGTGGCTGACGACGACCGGGGGATCAGAACCGTTTTGACCCGGGCGCTAGCGCGGCTTGATTGCGATGTTCGAACGACCGGCAATGCGGCTACCCTTTGGCGTTGGGTCAGCGAAGGAATCGGCGATCTGGTTATTACTGATGTGGTGATGCCCGATGAAAACGGCCTGGACCTGATCCCCCGGATTCGGAAAATTCGTCCCGATTTGCGCGTTATTGTCATGAGTGCGCAAAACACGCTGCTCACGGCGGTGAAGGCGAATGAGCGCGGCGCATTCGAATATTTGCCAAAACCGTTCGATCTGAATGAGTTGGTGAGTATCGTGAACCGTGCCCTGACCGAGCGGAGCCGACCACAGGGTGTTGCTGTGGATAAGATGGGAGAAGAGGAAAACCTGCCGCTGATCGGTCGTTCGCCGGCGATGCAGGATATTTACCGTGTGCTGGCCCGGCTGGTCGGGACCGACCTGACGGTGCTGATTACCGGCGAATCCGGGACCGGCAAGGAGCTTGTAGCCCGGGCATTGCACGATTACGGCAAGCGGAAAAACGGGCCCTTTGTTGCGATCAATATGGCGGCGATTCCGCGCGAACTGATCGAAAGCGAGTTGTTTGGGCACGAGAAGGGCTCGTTTTCAGGCGCGACCAATCGCAGCGCCGGGCGTTTTGAGCAGGCCGATGGCGGCACGCTGTTTCTGGATGAAATCGGCGACATGCCGCTAGAAGCGCAGACGCGGCTGTTGCGCGTGTTGCAGGACGGTACATTTACGACGGTTGGCGGGCGTACGCCGATCCGGACCAGCGTAAGGATTGTTGCCGCAACGCACCGGGATTTGCGTCAGTTCGTGTCTCAGGGAATGTTTCGCGAGGATTTGTATTACCGGCTTAATGTCGTGCCATTGCGGCTGCCGCCTCTGCGACAGCGCACGGAGGATATTCCGGACCTGGTTCGGCATTTTCTGGCCAAGGGCGAAGAAGAGGGGCTGCCGACAAAATCGCTGGAGCCGGACGCGCTCGCGCGTTTGCGGGAATACCGCTGGCCGGGCAATGTTCGCGAACTGGAAAACCTTATTCGTCGTATTGCGGCGCTCTATACCGAAGAACGTATCGGTGTGGATGTGATCGAAACCGAACTCGTCGATTCCGAATCACAGGATACCGATTCGGGTGCCGGGCAGAGTGAAAGCCTTTCCGAGGCGGTCGAACGGCACCTGCAATCCTATTTCGATGCCCATAATGACGGTTTGCCGCCGCCGGGCCTGTATGAACGGATCGTCCGTGAAGTCGAGCGTCCGCTTATATCTCTGTGTCTGGGCGCGACCCGCGGGAACCAGATTAAGGCGGCCGACCTGTTGGGGTTGAATCGAAATACGCTGCGGAAGAAAATTCGCGAATTGGACATCCAAATCATGCGCGGCGTAAAGTAGGTTCAAACGCACCGGAACGTCGCATCGATACCGACGGCCTGAAATCCGATCGCTGCGGTTACTGGCATCGCGGGTGACGGAAAATGACGATAGTCGATTCAACCAGTTCCACCCTGAAGGGTTTTGTACGCCGCGTCATGGTCTGGTCGCGTCGGCGTCGTGTCGGACGCATTTTTGCCATTTCCCTGGCTGTCCTGGCGACGATTGCCGGAATCGCAACTTATGTTGCACTGACCCGGTCTTCGTTCGCGCCCGACGCCGTGACGATTCTGACCCTGCTGAATATCGATCTGGTCGTATTGCTGCTGCTTGCCGTCGTCATTACCCGCCATGTCGTGAAGATATGGAGCGATCGAAGAAGAGGGTCCGCAGGATCGCGGCTGCATGTGCGTCTCGTGATGCTGTTCGGGCTGATTTCGGTGACGCCGACGATCATCATGGCCGTGTTCTCGGTGCTATTCTTCAATTTTGGTATTGAGTCCTGGTTCAGTGACAAGGTCCGTACCGCGCTTCAGGAATCCGCGGCGGTCGCCGATGGCTATCTGGAGGAGCACAAACGCAACATTGTCGCAGACGCGTTGCGCATGGCGCGCGACATTGACGGTCAGGCGCCGACACTGGTGTACAATCAGGAACGATTGATCCAGGTGGTTGGTCTTCAGGCCCGCATTCGCCAGTTAACGGAAGCCGTTGTATTTACAGGCGACGGCAGCGTGATCGCGCGGTCCGGCCTGACGGGCGCCCTTGAATTTGAACCTGTGCCACCGGACGCTTTCGAAAAAGCCCGTGATGGCGAAGTCGCCGTCCTGACAAGTGCCAGCGACGATCGGGTGCGGGCCTTGCTGAGGCTGGATAACTTTGTCGACAGTTACCTTTACGTCGGGCGTTTTGTGGATCCGACAGTTCTTGGGCATAGCGAGCGAACCCGTGGCGCTGTCGATCAGTTCGAGCGGCTTGAACTAAGCCGGACTGACCTGCAGGTATCCTTCGCACTGGTGTTCGCCATGATTGCGCTTTTGCTGCTTCTGGCGGCTGTTTGGGTGGGGCTTAATGTTGCGACAAGTCTATCCGGCCCGGTCAGCGCGCTGATATCGGCCACGGAAAAAGTCCGCGCCGGTGATCTGTCCGCCCGCGTTCCGGCGGAGGGGGCGGATGATGACGAAATCGACACCCTCGGACGCGCTTTCAACCGCATGACGGGGGATCTGGAAAGCAGCCGGCGCGAACTGGTCGAGGCAAATCAGCAGATCGACGCAAGGCGGCTTTTTACGGAGACAGTGCTGTCCGGGGTGTCGGCCGGGGTTATCGGGCTGGACAAGGACGGTCGGATAACGCTGCCGAACCGGTCAGCGTCAGAATTGCTGGGCATGGAACTGGAAACATTGCGCGGGGAACCGCTGGAAGAAGTCCTGCCTGAGTTTCGCGAATTGTTCCAGGAAGCACAGAACAGGACAGGCTCGCGGGCGGTGGAGCGGCAAGTGGCGATTCGGCGCGGGACGGATACGCGGACGTTGCTGGTGCGACTGGGGGCTGTTCGTACCGATAATGTTACCGATGGATTCGTGGTAACCTTTGACGATATTTCTGACTTGCTTTCAGCGCAGCGGAAGGCGGCATGGTCCGATGTCGCGCGGCGCATTGCGCATGAAATCAAGAATCCGCTGACCCCGATCCAGCTTTCGGCGGAACGATTGGCGCGGCGTTACCTGAAGCAGGTTCCCGATGATGCGGAAATATTCCAGACCTGTATCGACACGATTGTCCGGCAGGTCGAAAGTATCGGTCAGATGGTGGATGAATTTTCCAACTTCGCGCGGATGCCGGCACCGGTGTTTCGAACCGAAAACATCAATGACTTGTGTCGTCAGGGCGTCTTTTTGCATCGAAATTCGCATTCGCAGATTACCTATGATGCAGAATTGCCGGAAGAGGTTGTTTTTGCCGAATGTGATGGCCGGCAGATCAGCCAGGCTGTTACCAATCTTTTGCTGAACGCGGCTGAAGCCATTGAAGGCCGAACCGGGGAAAACCCGCCGCCGGGACATATCAGGCTGCGGGTTTCAGTGCATGACGGGAATGTGGAAATTGTCGTGGAGGACAATGGCAAGGGCCTGCCCGGAGAGTGCAGGGAAAACCTTACGGAGCCATATGTGACCTCGCGCGCCAAGGGAACGGGCCTCGGTTTGGCTATTGTCAGGAAGATCATGGAAGACCATAAAGGTGCCCTGTTGCTGGAGGATGCAGCGGAAGGCGGAGCCCGCGTTCGCATGGTCTTCCCGAGTGTTGAAATGGACCAGGGTGGGTCCGCCAAGCGTGAGACGGAACAGGCGACCGGTCATGGCGCATGACATTCTGATTGTAGACGATGAAGACGATATCCGTCAGTTGATTGCCGGTATTCTGGACGATGAGGGCTTTAATACCAGGCAGGCCGCCACCAGTGCGGAAGCCTTCGCGGCAATTGCCGCGCGCCAGCCCAGCCTTATCATTCTGGATGTCTGGTTGCGCGAAAGCGAATATGACGGATTGCAGATGCTGGAGATTATCCGCCGGGAAAACCCGGCGCAGCAGGTAATCATGATCAGCGGGCACGGGACCTTCGACATGGCGGTTTCGGCGACAAAGATGGGCGCATACGATTTTATCGCCAAACCGTTCAAGACTGACGTGCTGCTGCATACGATCAAACGCGCCGTCGAGGATGCGCGGCTCCGTCATGAAAACACTGAGTTGCAGGCGCGGGCAATTGACCAGATTGATGACCTTATTGGCGACTCTCCGGCCATCGCACAGTTGCGGCAGGCCATAGAGCGTGTCGCGCCGACGGAAAGCCGTGTGTTGTTCACAGGGCCATCAGGCGCCGGGAAGGGCATTGTGGCACGGATTGTCCATCAGCATTCCGCGCGCAAGGATGGCCGCTTTATTATCCTGAATTGCGCTGGGCTGGAACCCGATCGGCTGGAACCGGAATTGTTCGGCACAGAAAGCGGCAATGGTAAAGCGCGGCAGATCGGATTGCTGGAAGCTGCGCATAATGGAACGCTGTTGCTGGACGAAGTCGCGGACATGCCGCTTGAAACGCAAAGCAAGATCACACGGGTGTTGCATCGCAAGCAGTTCGAGCGACTGGGCGGGAAAAATGAAGTCGAGGTGGATGTCCGGGTTCTGGCAACGACAAACCGGGATATACAGGCGGAAATTGACGCCGGCCGGTTTCGTGAAGACCTTTTCTATCGGCTGAATGTGGTGCCGGTTGCGGTGCCGGCGCTGTCGGAGCGGCGGCAGGATATTCCGCAACTCGCCGAACACCTGATGGAGCGGCTGTGCCGAACCAAGGGACGTTCTGTCAGCCGGATGGCCGGGGATGCCCTGGCGGCGCTGCAGGCCTATAGCTGGCCCGGCAATGTCTGGGAATTGATCAATGTACTGGAACGTCTGCTGCTGCATGCAGAAGCCGGTGTTTCGATCCGATCCGATGCTATCTCGCAGGCGATTGGACAGGGCGCGCCGGAAGCTATTCGGGGGGACATTGCGGCGGAGGTCATGAATCAGCCGCTGCGGGAGGCGCGGGAGGCTTTCGAGCGAGAATATCTCGATTTTCATCTGGTTCGCTTCAGTGGGAATATCAGCAAAACGGCTGAATTTGTCGGCATGGACCGGGCAGCGCTGCATCGTAAGCTGAAGCTGCTGGGTATTCAGAATCGACCGCAAAAGGTAGGGGCCTGATGGCGATGCCGGAGCAGTATAAATGAAGGTCATTATTTGCGGCGCGGGGCAGGTCGGCTTCAGTATTGCCCGCTATCTGTCGCAGGAAAACAACGACGTAACGGTTATCGATCAGTCGGCGGAATTGATCGGGAAGATCAATGATTCCCTCGATGTACAGGCTTTCGTGGGATATGCATCGCATCCGGACGTGCTGGAGCGCGCGGGGGCGGCCGAAGCGGACATGCTGATCGCGGTTACCTTCGCCGATGAAGTCAACATGGTGGCATGCCAGGTCGCGCATTCGCTGTTCAATGTGCCGACAAAAATTGCGCGCGTTCGGCATCAAAGTTACCTGAACCCTGTATGGGCGGACCTCTTCAGCCACGACAATATGCCAATTGACGTAATCATTTCGCCGGAACTGGAAGTTGCGGAAGCAATCCGCCGTCGTCTCGTTGTGCCGGGCACGATCGACATGATCCCGCTTGCCGAAGGCAAGGTGCAGGCCATTGGCGTGCGATGCGACGAAAGCTGCCCGGTTATCAACACGCCCTTGCGGCAACTGACGGAATTATTCCCGGATCTCGGGATGACGGTCGTCTGTATCAATCGGGGCGGGGTTCCGTTCATTCCCAAATCCGACGAACACATGCTGCCCGGGGATGAGGTTTATTTCATCTGCGACGCGACGCATGTTCCGCGGGCCCTGTCTGCTTTCGGTCATGAAGAAGAACGGGCGCACCGGGTCATCGTCATCGGTGGCGGCAATATCGGCCTGAATCTGGCGCGTGAAATCGAGCAGCAGGAGGGTATCGCGGCGCGGTTGATTGAAATGAGCCGGGACCGGGCGCGGTTTGTCGCGGAATCCCTGCCGGCAACCAACGTCATTCTTGGCGATGCGCTGGATTCCGAAATTCTCGACGAAGCGGGTGTTGCGACCGCGGACACGGTCATCGCCGTCACCAATGATGACGAAACCAACATTCTTTCCTCGTTGCTGGCCAAGCGGTACGGGGTAGAGCGGGCAATTACGCTGATCAACAGTACGGCGTATACGCCGCTGATGACGACCCTGGGTATCGATGTCGCGGTGAGCCCGCGTGCGATTACAGTGTCCACCATCCTGCAGCATATCCGGCGGGGCCGGATCCGGTCGGTACATTCCCTGGTTGACGGGTTTGCCGAAATTATTGAAGCCGAAGCATTGGAAACCTCGCCACTGGTCGGCAATACGTTGCAGGAAGTGAAGTTTCCGCCGAACGTGATCGTCGGAGCAATCGTCCGTGACGGTGCTGTTATCACGCCCCGGGTTGATACGGTCGTCCGTACTGACGATATCGTTATTCTGCTGGCGGCCGCGAAATCGGTCAAAGGTGCTGAAAAACTGTTCTCGGTCCAGCTGGAGTTCTTTTGATCGGGGACCCGAACGAGTTTATCTGATTTTTTTGTTCAGGAACGGAGGAGCTATTGGCCCGGTTAGCCTATGTGGATGGCCGCTATGTTGCGCATAACGCTGCATCAGTGCATGTCGAGGATCGCGGATTCCAGTTTTCCGACGGGGTGTACGAGGTTATCTCGATTGTTGGTCGCCGTCTGATCGATATGGAGGGGCATCTGGACCGGCTCGAACGGTCGTTGAAGGCCCTCGACATGCCGGAGCCCGTTTCCCGTCCAGTTCTGGCCATGATCATGCGGGAACTCGTGACCCGGAACAGGGTGCGTGAAGGTATTATTTATCTGCAGGTCACACGGGGCGTTGCACCGCGGGATCACAAATTCCCCGCCGGTCTGAAACCGACACTTGTGATGACGACAAAACATGTCGATTTTCTGAATCAGAAACGCCTGTCCGATGGCGTGAAGGTTATTTCAATTCCCGATATCCGTTGGGGGCGCTGCGACATCAAGGCGGTTGCCCTGCTGCCGAACTGCATGGGCAAGACGCAGGCGGCATCTGCGGGCGCATATGAAGCCTGGCAGGTCGATACCGAGGGCTTTGTCACGGAGGGAACATCGTCAAACGCCTGGATTTTGACCCGTGACAATGTGTTGAAAACCCGGGGGCTGGGGCCGGATATCCTGCGCGGGGTTACCCGGGACAGCCTGATGCGGATCGCGGCGGAAGAGGGCGTGACTGTGGTCGAGGAAGCTTTCACGGTCGAAGAGGCGAGGGACGCGCGCGAAGCCTTTGTCACCAGCGCGACATCGTTCCTGACCCCGGTGGTCAAGATTGATGACAGGGTAATCGGCAATGGGGCGCCGGGGTCGTTGTCCTGCCGCCTGCAGCGCTGGTATATCGACTATTGTACCGGCGTGCGGGGGAATGGCTGAGCCATGCCGCTGGAACGACCAACGGCCCTGCTGTTTGACTGGGACAATACGCTGGTCGAAACCTGGCCGACGATACATGCCGCATTGCACGAAACCTTTACGGCTATGGGCTTTACGCCCTGGACGTTTGAGGAAACCAAACAGCGGGTCCGGCACTCGATGCGGGAGAGCTTTCCGGTCCTGTTCGGGGACCGCTGGACCGATGCACGCGATGTATTTTACGACGCTTATGGCCGTTTGCATCTCAGCAGCCTGGAGCCCTGTGACGGCGCCGGGGATGTTCTGGCCCGGCTTCATGATGCCGGCTTTTACATGGGCGTGATCAGCAACAAAACGGGGCATTACCTGCGGTCGGAGGCGTCTCATCTTGGCTGGGACGGATATTTTGGCCAGTTGGTGGGGGCCGGTGATGCCGTTCGCGACAAACCCGCGCCTGAACCGGTGACGATGGCGCTGGATGGCAGCGGTGTCGTTGCGGGCGGCGGTGTCTGGATGATTGGTGATTCCGGTGTCGATATGGAAATTGCCCATGCGACGGGACTTGTCGGTGTTCTGGTGACCGGTGGGGTGTTTGCGGAGGGAGAATTCGATGACTATCCGCCCCATCATCGGGTGGACCGTTGCCGGGAATTGCTTGAACTTCTTGACTTGTAATGGGGTGGTGAAATCGTCTTTGAATACTGACCATCAAATGCGGTACCCTGTATTGCTACTTGAAGTATGAAGACCCAATGAACAGGGATTAAATAACCATGGGGCCCGGACTAACCGGGTTCCGACAACAACAAAAGAACGGGGCTCATTATGGCATCGGAAAAATCACAAAACGTTCAGGACGTGTTCTTGAACCACGTTCGCAAGAACAAGTTGCCGGTAACCGTATTTCTCGTGAACGGCGTGAAGCTGCAGGGGATCATCACGTGGTTTGACAATTTCAGCGTCCTGTTACGGCGGGATGCGCATTCGCAACTGGTCTATAAACACGCGATATCGACGGTGATGCCGGCACAGCCGGTGCAATTGTTTGATGGTGCAGGAGAGGAAGAGCCGGAGTGACGCAGCTGACGTTACGGCCGTGACGGCTGCTGAAGGCGAGGCGGGGCACACCGGTCGAGCGCTTATCCTGAACCCTGCCTTCCGGCAGGGCGGCGACCGCAGGCGCGACGAAGGCGCGCGGCTGGAGGAGTGCATCTCTCTGGCCGGCGCGATTGAACTGGAAATCACGCATGCGGAAACGGTCACAATTTCCCGTGGCCGGCCCGCGACCCTGTTCGGAAAAGGGACGGTCGAACGTTTCGCCGGGCTGATCGAAGCGTTGGAAATCGGCATTGTCGTCGTGAATGCCGCCTTGACCCCGGTTCAGCAGCGCAATCTAGAGCGTGAATTGAAGTGCAAGGTGATCGACCGCACGGGATTGATCCTTGAAATATTCGGTGCGCGCGCCCGTACTCATGAAGGCGAGTTGCAGGTTGAACTGGCCGCGCTGTCCTATCAGCGCTCACGGCTGGTGCGAAGCTGGACCCATCTGGAACGCCAGCGTGGTGGCTTTGGTTTCATGGGCGGACCAGGTGAAAGCCAGATCGAAATTGATCGCCGGCTGATCGACCAGCGTATCAGCAAGCTGAAGCGTGAACTCGAAGGGGTGCGCCGGACCCGAGGGCTGCATCGCGACGCGCGCAAGCGGGTACCGTATCCGGTCGTCGCCCTGGTCGGCTACACCAATGCGGGCAAGTCGACGCTGTTCAACCGGCTGACCGGGTCGGATGTCTTCGCCGAAAATCTGTTGTTTGCGACACTGGATCCGACCATGCGGCGGATCGACCTGCCATCCGGGCGCACGATTATTCTTTCCGATACGGTCGGTTTTATTTCCGATCTGCCGACGGCGCTGGTCGCGGCGTTTCGTGCGACCCTGGAAGAGGTGCGTGAAGCCGATATCCTGTTGCACGTCCGGGACATTTCGCATGTGGATACGGAAGCGCAGAAATTCGATGTGGAAGCGGTACTCGAGGAAATGGACTTCGAGACCCTTCCGCCGATGATCGAGGTCCTGAACAAGATTGATCTGCTTGATCCGGATGCGCATGGCAATGTTTTGGAGCGGTGCAAACGGAATGATTCGTTAATTGCGCTTTCCGCGGTGACCGGTGAAGGCTGTGATGTTCTGCTGTCGGCGTTGGAGGATGCGCTGAGCGCCAGTTCTCGGGTGTTGGAACTATCCTTGCCTGGTGCCGCGGGCGAGGCGATTGCGTGGCTATACAGTCATGGTAATGTCCTAGGTCGCCGCGATGATGAAGATGGTGCCGCCCATATGTCGGTGGTTCTGGAACCGGCCGACGTTGCCCGTTTCCGGCAGCGTTTTGCGGCATATGCGGATGGTTAGGCGCTGGCTTTATCTGCGCTAGGTTGACAGGCGGGCCCGGTAAATCTATAGCGCGGGCATGAAGTTTTTGGCCCATGGCGCAACGGGCGCCGGGCGTTTTACGTTTAGGAGAATCAAATATGAGCATCAGGCCGTTGCAGGATCGCGTACTGGTAGAGCCGCTTGAAGCTGAAACGAAAACCGTTGGTGGAATCATTATTCCGGACTCGGCCCAGGAAAAGCCGCAGCAGGGCAAAGTTGTTGCCGTTGGACCGGGCAAGCGGGCCGATAGTGGCAAGGTCACGCCCCTCGATGTGAAGAAGGGCGACACGGTCATGTATGGCAAGTGGTCCGGCACGGAAGTGCAGGTCGACGGCAAGTCGATGATGATCATGAGCGAGACCGACATCATGGGAATCGTGGGCTGAACGCAGCCGCATCACGGAAATTGATGGCGGGGGCTGCACGGATTGCGGCCCCCGTTTTCATTGAGGTGGTCTTTTCGCCACCGAGCGAGGTTAGATGATTCCTGATCCGGAACGCGTAGCGGACTACATACGGGAAACCGCCAGGATCGATGTGATGCCGCGGTTTCAGTCCCTTGCGACGCACGAAATCATCGAGAAAAAACCGGGTGATATCGTCACCATTGCCGATCGCGAGGCAGAGGCACGTCTGACCCGAATGCTGCGGGGAATGACACCCGGCACGCTGGTGATCGGCGAGGAAGCCACCCACGACCACCCCGAATTGCTGGACCGGCTGGATGACGACGTGCCGATGTGGATCATCGATCCCGTTGATGGCACGGCCAATTTTGCCGCGGGACGGCCGCTCTTCGCGCTGATGGTCGCTTACATCGTCAACGGTGAAACCGCGGGGGCGTGGATCTACGACCCCGTGCGCGAGATCATGGCGATCGCCGAACATGGCGACGGCACGGAAATCAACGGCAGCCGCCTGACTCTGGCACGGCAGGCGTCTCTGGAAACCGGTCGCGTCAATTTCGGCTCCTTCCCTGAAGAACAGCGACCACAGTTGCGGGAGCATTTCACCGATACGTTTGCGCTGGAAAAAAGCATGCGCTGCGCCGGGCAGGAGTTTCTGACGCTCCTGGACGGTAAATTGCATTTCCGTCTCTACAATCGTCTGTGGGCCTGGGATCATGCACCGGGTGTGCTGCTGCTGCGGGAAGCCGGCGGTCACGCGGATATCGTTGGTGAAAGGTCATACCGGGCAACGGAACGAACCCAGGCGCTGCTCTGCGCGCTGGATGAAACCAGCTGGGATGAAATCGTGCGGCAAATGCAGATGCATGCCGTATGAACCGTCAGTTGCAGGTGAAGGAACGCGTCAGCGGACATTCCCCGCGATAATCCAACATATTCACCTGCTGATATATATGAGGGACGTGCCGACAAGTTTTCCGGGAACCACCATAGGTGATTCCCAGCGAGACCAAATTGCTCTAGATTGCGCGCGGATTAACGAAACTCAGAAAACACTGAACAGGAGCGCGTGAAATGGCAAAAGTTGCGTTTATTGGTCTTGGGGTCATGGGATATCCGATGGCAGGTCACCTGGCTGCGGGCGGACATGAGCTTACCGTCTATAATCGGTCTGCCGCGAAGGCAGCGAAATGGGCCAAGCAGCATAAGGGTAAATCGGCCAAGACCCCGCGCGAAGCGGCCAAGGGCGCGGAATTCGTCTTCTGCTGCGTTGGCAATGATGACGATCTGCGCAGCGTGGTGCTGGGCAAGGACGGGGCCTTTACCGGCATGGCCAAGGGCACGGTCTTCGTCGACAACACAACGGCATCGGCTGATGTTGCGCGCGAACTGGCGGCGGCCGGCAAGAAGCTTGGCATTGGCTTTATCGATGCGCCGGTATCCGGCGGACAGGCCGGTGCGGAAAACGGCAAGCTGACCGTGATGTGCGGTGGCATGGCGAAAGATTTCAAACGTGCCGCGCCGGTTATTGACTGCTTTGCGCAATCCTGTGTGCTGCTGGGCAAGACCGGTAGTGGCCAGCTGACCAAGATGGTCAACCAGCTTTGCATCGCAGGTCTCGTACAGGGCCTTTCCGAAGGGGTGAATTTCGGCCTCAAGGCCGGGCTGGACATGGACAAGGTCCTGCAGGTTATCGGCAAAGGCGCGGCGCAGTCCTGGCAGATGGACAATCGCGGTTCGACGATGGTGCAGGGTGAATTCGAATTCGGCTTCGCCGTCGACTGGATGCGCAAAGATCTGAAAATCTGCCTCGAGGAAGCCAACCGCAACGGCGCAAGGCTGCCGGTCGCAGCACTGGTCGACCAGTTCTATTCACTGGTGCAGCAACGCGGCGGCGGGCGCTGGGACACCTCGTCGCTCATTCAGCCCTTGATGAAGGACTGACCCCACAAGGCCGGATCCATGGGAGAACATGATGATCGAGACTGAAGAAAAACTTCGTGAAATTTATGGCTTTCCCAAGGGCCGGGCCGTGGAAAAGGAAATGACTCGCCTGGACCGGCATTGTCGCCGGTTCCTGGAATTATCGCCTTTCCTGCTGCTGTCCTCATCGGATGGCAGCAGGCTCGACGTATCGCCCAAGGGCGATGCGCCGGGCTTCGTGAAGGTGCTGGACGATGAAACCCTGCTGATCCCCGACCGGCCGGGCAACAAGCGTCTGGACGGGCTGCGCAATATCATTCGCAACCCGCGCGTGGGCATCATCTTCCTGATCCCGAATGTGAACGAAACGCTGCGGGTCAATGGTTCGGCGACGATCCATGACGACCCGGAACTATTGGAGCTTTGCGCAAACGAGGGCCGGAACCCGATCACGGTGCTGAAGGTGAAAGCGGAGGAAGTCTTCCTGCATTGCGCCAAATCGTTGATGCGCTCCAAGCTGTGGGGACCGGATAGCTGGCCGGATCGCACGGAGTTGCCGACGATGGGCGAAATGCTGCGCGATCAGACCAACAGCAAAGACCCGGTTGAGCCCGAGGCCGATATGGTCAAACGCTATGCGACGGAGCTGTATTAGGCTGATTACAGCCCGTCGGTCTTTGCCGCCTGCCAGTGGGCTTCCATCGCGTCCAGGCTCGCCTCGGCAATATCCTCGCCGTCTTTGGCCAGCCCCTGTTCGACCGCGTGAAAGCGCCGTTCGAATTTCGCGTTGGCGTGCCGCAGGGCGTCTTCCGGGTCGATATCGAGATGCCGGGCGACATTGACGACGCTGAACAGCACATCGCCGATCTCGTCCTTCAGCCGCGCTGTGTCGGGAGCAGGGGCGCTGGCCTCCACCTTCAACTCGGCGATCTCCTCGTCCAGCTTGTCGACCGCGCCGGAAACATCGGGCCATTCGAACCCGACCCGTGCGGCGCGTTTGCCCAGCTTCTCGCTGCGCATTAGGGCTGGCAGGGCGCTGGGGATGCCGTCCAGCACGCTGGGCTTGCGTCCGTCCTCTGCCGCTTTGGCAGCGCGCTCCTCGGCCTTCTGCGACTCCCAACTCGCGCGCTGGGCCTTCTCATCGTCGAAGCTTGCATCGCCAAAGACATGCGGATGGCGGCGCACCATCTTGTCGGCGATGGATTTGGCGACGGCGTTGAAATCGAAGGCGCGTAACTCCTCGGCCATGCGGGCATGGAACACGACCTGCAGCAACAGGTCGCCCAACTCCTCACGCAGCGCCGCCATATCGCCGGATTCAATGGCGTCGGCGACCTCATAGGCTTCCTCGATTGTATAGGGCGCAATACTGGCGAAATCCTGCTGCACGTCCCAGGGGCAGCCGGTATCGGGATCGCGCAACTGCGTCATGATGTCGAGAAGGCGGGTCAGTTGGGCGGTCATGGGCAGGTCCTGTGATGCAGCAATGAAAGTAGGGACAGGATAACAGATCTTGGCGGCGGGGACTGCTTTTGAGGCTTTCCCGAAGCTGGACGGTTTCTTGTCCCGCCGATACTTTGTCTCAATATCAGCAAGAGGAAGCGATCATGGCGGATATTGCACAATTTGGGCTGGACGTGGGCATCTATGGGCCGCTGGCGCAGCCGGACACGGTACTGACCCTCGCGCAGTTTGCCGAAAAGGCTGGGTTCGGCTCAATCTGGCTGGCGGACCATGTCGCATTTCCCACCACAATCGCGTCGCGCTATCCGTTCAGCGCCACGGGTGCGTTTCCCGCGCCGACCGATGACCCGTTGCTGGAACCCATCGCGGCGATGGGTGTGCTGGCCGGGGCGACCAAACGCATCCGCATCGGTACCGCGGTCCTGATCATCCCCTATCGCAATCCGGTCGTGACGGCGCGGCAGTTGATCACCATCGATCAGTTCTCCGGTGGCCGAGTGATTCTGGGGGCCGGGGTCGGCTGGCTGAAGGAGGAATTCGAGGCACTGAACACTGCCGATTTCGCGCTGCGCGGCAAGGCAACGGATGAATACCTGGAGATTTTCAAGGCGATGGCGGCGGGCGGCGAGGTTGGCTTCGAAGGGGAGACTTATCGCTTCGATCCGGTCCATTCGGTGCCGGGCTCGGTCCAGCGGCCACACCCGCCAATCCTCATCGGCGGAATTTCCAACCCGGCGTTGTGCCGGGTCGTGCGGCATGGCGGCTGGCTGGCGACGGCGCTGGAACCCCGGCAGGTACCGGAACGGCTGGCCGCGCTGAAACGATATGCGGAAGAGGCGGGACGCAACTACGACGAACTCGATCTTGTCTACAAGCTGTTTATCGCTCTGGGCGACCCGAAGCAGGGCGTCTATGGCGACCGGGAAGTCGGCAGCGGTTCGCAGGCCCAGATCATTGATGATCTGAAGGGCATCCTCGACGCTGGCTTCGAAAGCATAATCATCCGCTATCGGGGCAACAGTGCGTCGGAGCAGACTGAACAGATGGCGCGATTTGCCGCTGATATCCTGCCGAAGTTATAAGAGGCACGCGGCGTCCGTATTCCGGGCGATGTCATATCGAATATGAGACTTTGGCAGGAACGAGGTGCAAATTGCGCATTCAGGAGCTGTTCAATAAGGCGTTGCAGGACACACAGTCTGCACGCTTTGCGGCGGCCGAGAAAAAATTACGGCGGATCCTCCGGGAACCGCTCAGTGATCGGCACAGTGCGACCGTCCGGGAGCTGCTTGGTGTCGTCTATGCCTCCCAAGGCGACTATAAAGCCGCGATCAAGAGCCTTACCGAAGCTGCCGCCAGAAATCCCGCTGATGCGTCCATCGCCTCGAATCTGAGCAATTGTCTGCGAGAGGCGGGACAAATCGATGAGGCGGTCGCGACCGGAAGGAAAGCCGTGGCGCTGAATCCTGGGCTTGCTGCAGCCCAAAATAATCTGGGTAACGCGCTTAACGCCCGGGGCGACCTTGATGGCGCGGTTACCGCTTACCGCCAGGCCCTGCTGATCCAGCCGGATTTCCTTGAAGCCAACAACAACCTGGGACTGGTTCTCCAAGCCATGGGAGACCTTGAGGGCGGCATTGAAAACTATCGGCGGGCCCTGCGGATCAATCCTGCATTTGCCGAAGCCCATAAAAATCTGGGCGAGGCACTGGATGAGAAAGGCGACCTTGACCTCGCCGAAGCCTGTTACCAGGAACTGGTTGATATGCATCCCGGTCATGCGGCCCTGCACAATACCCTTGGGATCATCCTGCAGGAAAAACACGACATGGACGGAGCCGTTCGCCATTACGAGAAAGCGCTGGCGATCAACCCGGAACTTTTGGAAGCCCGGAATAACCTGGGCGCGGTCCTCTATGCGAAGGAAGACTATGCCGCTGCTATCGACAACTGCCGCAAGGTATTGGAACTGAATCCGGCGTTCGCCGCGGCGCATGAAAACCTGGGCGCTATCTACTCTACTCTCGGGCAGTATGAAGATGCCATTCGCAGTAATGATCTGGCAGATTCTCTGCAGTCCCGAGCCGAATCTCTGCTGTGCCTGTATGCACTTGGACGGTATGACGAATTCGACAGGCGCGTTGCAGGTCATCTCGAAAGGGACAGACTCAATATACATATTGCCGCCGCCTGCGCCTTCGTTGCGAGCCAGACGGGCCGTGAAAACCTGCATCCCTTCTGCCCTAGGCCTTTGGAATTTGTGAATGTTGGGACGATCCGGGATCGCGTCGATGACCTCGACTGTTTTCTGGACGGGATTGCAAGCGAACTGACTGATATCTCTGGCGTCTGGGAACCGTTGTCCCGAACAACACGGCATGGCTTTCAAACTCATGGCAACCTGTTCCCGAAGGGAAAGCCGCTACTTGCCAGACCTGAAACGATCATTTCGGCTGAGATTGCCGCATACCGCGCCAAATTTGGGGGCTGTCTGCTTCTCGAGGCCTGGCCGGAGAAAACGGAGATGACAGGCTGGTCGGTCCGGCTGCACAGGAACTGCCACCAGAGTGCGCATATTCACCCGACGGGATGGTTGAGCGGTGTCATCTATCTGGAGCTGCTCGAAGCGCCTGACCCGGCGGAAGGCGCTATAGAGTTCGGGCTCGATTGTCCCGGATACCCGGTTCTAAATGATGCCTCACAATGCCTGTGCCACCATCCGAAACGGGGCGATATCGTTCTCTTCCCATCGTCGCTTTATCACCACACGATACCGATATGTCAGGATGGAGTGCGATTGACCATTTCTTTCGATCTGATGCCGGTCTGAGTTTCGGGTGACGTTCAGTCTGGATTAATCGCGGCGGGCAATGCTGGGTCCCGGCGAGGCAGCCGGGAGCCAGCGTTGCCTGATTGACTGTCCCTCAGGAACAGCCGGCCGTCGCGCCGGGGTCGGCGGTGGGAGACTGCCGGGACCACAGTCCAGTGACGGCGCGGACAATCCAGCCGGATAACTGCTGCAAGGTGTTCGCGCGTTCCTCGCGGGCGTTGCGCATGGCGGCGTCGAGGAAGGCTTGCGACGGCACGTTAATCAGGGGTGCATTGTCGGTTTTCATTTTATTATTCCTCACTTGTTTGGTTGCGTTGATTGTAAGTTATTAATAGTTTGTAGCGCTTACAAACGATGTTATCTCAGTTTATGAATTAGAAATACTCATGTATGTTCCTGTCTTGCCCCTCAATGCGCTACGCGCGTTCGAAGCCTCCGCCCGCCATCTCAGCTTCACCCGCGCGGCGGAAGAGCTGCATGTGACACCGAGCGCGCTCAGCCATCAGATCAAGGGGCTGGAGGAAATTCTGGGTCAGAAACTGTTCATCCGGAAGGTGCGGGCTATCGAGCTCACGGCAACGGGCAAGATGCTGTATCCGGGGTTGCAGACCGGTTTCTCGCATATCCGCGAGGCCGTCGATGGCCTGCAGCCGCCAACGGACAGCCGCGTCCTCGTGATCAGTACGCCGCCGGGTTTCACCGCGAAATGGCTGGCTCCGCGGCTGTACCGGTTTGCGGTGCAGTACCCCGATATCGATGTGCGCGTTTCGTCCTCGATGGCCAATGCGGATTTCGTGACCGATGGCGTCGATATCGCGATCCGCAACCTTCCTGCGGACCACGTCGCGACTGATGAAATTGCCGCGGATAAAATGATCGCGATAACGGTACTGCCGGTGTGCAGTCCGAAACTGATCGCGGCGTATGGATCATTGGACCCTGCCCAGTTGCTGCGAAAGTTACCGCTGATCCATGACGAAACATTCGCTAACCGGGTCACGATCCCTGGCTGGGAAGAATGGCTGCGGATCGCGAAAATTGACAATGTGGACGTCGATCGGGGATTACGGTTCAACAGTGCGGATCATGCCCTTGACGCTGCGGTTGAAGGCGCGGGCATTCTGCTGGCGCATTACGTGCTGGCGCATGATGACCTGCATACCGGTCGCCTGGTGCAGCCGCTGGACCACTGTCTGCCGACCGCTCGGGCCTATCATCTGGTCTATCCCCGCCAAGCGAAAGAGGCGGCCAAGGTCACTGCCTTCAAGCAGTGGTTCACCCAGGAGGTCGCGGAAATGGACAGGCGTCAATCCGGCGGCCCGGGCAGCAGCTGATGGATCCATGGCGCTGTCCAGACAATCTTGCCCGTGGCCTCTTGCAACCTGCATCGGGCAGCGCCAGCTAATAATGGTTATCCGACACGTGCGAATTCGTTGTCGCGATGCGATGGCTGGCATATCGGCGTCACCCGAAAGGGATACGTTCAGGCTGGCCGCTTCAGCCGTACCGAAATCGCCGTACCGACCGCGTCGATAACCCTGCGTCGGCGGGCGTTATTGACACACATGTTTGAGGCGAAACATCGCCCGACGGGAGTTCGAAATGAGCAAGGGTCAGCAGAAAAGCAATCGCGAAGCCAAGAAGCCCAAGAAGGATAAGCCGAAAGTTCTCGCGACAGCGGGCATGGCGGCCACAGGGCAGTACAAGCCAAGCCCTGGCGCGACCGCCAAGCCGAAGCGCTAGGACGCGAGCAGACGGAAAAAGGGGCACGTCCGACCGGTGCGGTGCGTGCCCTGACCGTGCTATATTCTTGTTCTACCGGCAGTTTTCCTGTCGATTTCCCGCAGAACGGTTCTCGAAAGGACTGCATCATGACGACCAGATTCACCGCCGTAGCGCTCCTTGCCGTTGGCCTTCTTGCGGCGGTGCCCGTTTCCGCCGAGGTTATCGGCAAGGCCGACACGGCCTTCAAGCTGATCGGGCGGAACCACCAGGTGGTGGTCGAGGCCTTCGACGACCCGAAGGTGAAAGGCGTCACCTGTTTTGTCAGCATGGCGCGCAAGGGCGGGTTGAGCGGCACGCTGGGGCTTGCCGAGGAAACATCGGATGCATCGATTGCCTGTCGGCAGATCGGGCCGATCGTCTTCACGGCGCCGATCGATGCGGATGAAGAGGGCGAGGAAGTCTTTCAGAAGCGCCAATCGATCCTGTTCAAGCGGCTGAATGTGGTGCGGTTTCTCGACCGCAAGCGCAACACGCTGGTTTATATGTCCTATAGCGACAAGCTGATTGATGGCTCGCCACAGAATTCGGTATCCGCCGTCGCCATGATGCCCTGGGGCAACAAGGCGCCGGGCGCGGTCAAGACGACGAAGTAAACCGAACAACGATGGTGCTGCGTGGGTACGCTAAACCGGCGTCTCTCCCGCCAGTGTTACCCGCCTTGCCACGCGCCGTTGTCCATCATAGTCGCTGATGGCGTAATGCATCGTGCAGCGATTATCCCATACAGCAACGGTGCCCGGGCTCCAGCGGAAGCGGCAGGAGAATTCCGGTTTCAGGCTGTGCCTGATCAACGTGTCGAGAATGGGTTTGCTTTCGTCCTCGGTCATATCGGCCAGCCGCACGGCATAGACCTGATTGATGAACAATGACTTGTTGCCGGTTTCGGGATTCGTACGCACCAACGGGTGGGCGACTTCCGCGTCACCGCTGTTATCGGCGCCGACCTTCATGGTGCCGGTCTGGTTGCTATCGTTGGAATATGTACCGCGTGAACCATAGGAACGCTTGCCGCTATGCATGACTTTCATGCCGTCCAGCATTGCCTTCATACCGTCGGATAGCGCCGCGTAGGCCGCTTCCATGCTCACCCACATGGTGTCGCCGCCATAGGGCGGGACTTCAACGGTATAGAGCATCGAACCCTTTGGCGGCACGGCCTGGAAGCTCATGTCGGAATGCCAGTTGCCGCCGAAATTATGTTTGCCCGCGTCGTTGCGCTCGCGGGTGATTTCGATAACTTCAGGATATCCGTCCATCGGCGTGACGAAGGGAATTTCGTATGGCATCCCGAACAGCCTGGCGGCAGCCACCTGTTGTGCGGGTTCCAGCGACTGGTTGCGCAGGAAGATGACCTTGTGATCGAGAAAGGCCTGGTGCAGTTCTTCGGCCTGATGATTCGACAACGGCTTCGACAGGTCTACACCCTCGATTTCCGCGCCCAGCGCCCCCGCAATCGGCTTGGCCTCAATCGTCTGAAATGACATTTCCTGATCTCCCTCGTGCCGGTTCGGCATGTCGCGTCCAGGCGCCAGCCTAGCGAGCGGCCCTCACGGTTGCAATTCCAGGGTCAATGCGCGTCGGCGGGGCTGCACAGTTCGATTGTCGTGGTATAATACCGTCTGCTTGCCGCGTGATACTTCAGGAGACGGGGCCGGATGAACGACGCCGATACCATTGGAAAAACCAAAACCGCGCCGAAAACCAAGCGGCCGCGGCTGTACAAGGTCATCCTGGTGAATGACGACTTTACGCCGCGTGAATTCGTCGTTCATGTACTCAAGGCCGTGTTCCGGATCACCGGGGAGCAATCCTACAGGATCATGATGACGGCCCATCAGCGCGGGGTATGCGTCGTCGCCGTGTTCACCCGCGATGTCGCGGAAAGCAAGGCAACAGAAGCCATTGACCTGGCCCGCCGCGCGGAACAACCGCTGATGTTCACGACCGAACCGGAAGAATAGGCGGCGGGCGATGAACTATGATGCATTCAATGCGTTCTGCGGCGCGCTGCCGGCGACCAGTCATGTGGTCCAGTGGGGCGGTGCGCAGGTCTGGAAGGTGGGGGGCAAGGTCTTTGCCATCGGCGGCTGGAACAAGGACGAAAACACGCCGGCCTATACGTTCAAGGTTTCGCCGATGGCCTTTGAGTTATTACAGGGTGAACCGGGGCTGCGGCCCGCGCCATACCTGGCCTCGCGGGGCATGAAATGGATCCAGCATTACACGACGCCGGGCCTGAACGACGATGCTTTGCAGGATTACATCCGGGAATCGCACCGTATCGTCTCGCTTGGTCTGACAAAGAAGAAGCAGCGGGAGCTGGGCCAGAACCAGTTGACTGGCGAATAGTTAAGTATTGTGTCCCCTGGATTATTTCAGGCGATGCCGCGGCGTTCCGCAATGGCCAGTAAGCGTCGTGCGCCCTTGACGATGGCGGCATTGATCAGTTTTCCGTCCAGTCTGGTATTGCCGATATTGTCGCCGTCGGCGGCTTCCAGAATGCGGCGTGCCTGAGCGACTGCGTCTGCGCCCGGTGTGAAGCCCGCATGGATGTGGGGTATTTGACTGGCGTGATAGGAGGCCTTGCCGGTGAAGCCCATTGCGGCAACACGGTCAACTTCTTCCACTAGTCCGGTTTCGTCTTCCGGGTCGTAGAAGGCGCCGTCCATGGCCTCCACCCCGGCCTCGGCCGCCGCCGCAACAACGCGACCGCGCGCATAGGCGAGGGCATCCCAGCCCCGGTCCGAACCCAGGTCCCCTGACAAGTCATCGGCACCGAGCAACAGCCCGGCGACCTGCGGCGCGGCGCCGGCAATCGCCGCGACATTTTCCAGCCCGCGCGGTGACTCGATGATGAGGGTCAGTTCGGTGGCCGGATGGACAGCGCAGACGATATCGGTCACCCACCGTACTTCCTCGGGCGATTCCACCTTGGGGACCAGTAGCCCGTCCGGTGGCGACGCCCAGTCAAGCAGCGCCAGCATATCGCGCAGCCCGTCCGGCGTGCGCGGATTGTTGATCCGCAGATATTTCAGCATGGGGCGGCCGGGATCGCGCGCGAAAACAGGGCCGATCTGCGCACGGGCCTCCGCCTTGCGCTCGGAAGCGGTGCCGTCTTCCAGGTCAAAGGCCAGAATATCCGGGCCGGCCGTAACACCGTCGTCCCAGCGTTCGGGTTGCAGGGCGGAAAACAGCATCAGGCTGCGTCGGTTGGCGCTACGTTGTGGCATATTCCTACGCCGCCGCGTGCATTTCGATACGCTGCCCCCGCACGGTGGTGCGGATAAACCGGCGGCGTTCATCGCGCGGGTAGTCCAGCCGCCCGCAGTGCATTGCGCCGCCCCGGTTTTCCCACATGATCGTATCGCCGATCTGCCATTCCTGTTCCCAGCGGAATTCGGGCCGGTCGAGCGCATCGAACAGTTCTTCCAGCAGCGCGTCACTTTCCGCTTCGGGAATACCGATGATCCGGATTGTCATCAGCGGGTTCACATAAATCGCAGGGCGCCGGGTGACGGGATGGGCGCAGATGACCGGATGCGTGACCGTGGTGGTATCGCGACCCTGCTGGTCCAGGCTGCTGGCGGCGACGTTGGTCATCTTGTTGCGGGTGTTGTTGCCATAGGAGAATTCGGCCCGCAGCCCGGTGAGCCGCTGTTTGGTGGCCGTGTCGAGCGATTCATACGCGCGGGTCGCATCGCTGAAACAGGTATTGCCGCCGCTGCTGGGCAGTTCTACCGCGTGCAGCAATGTCGCCTTGGCCGGCACCGCATCGTATGACAGGTCGGAATGCCAGCCGTCGCGCGGCTTTTCCATCGCGCCGCGCGAGGCGGCGGCGAGATCGAATTTGCCGTTGTCGTCGTAATTCCGCATTTCCACGACATTGGGATCGTCGGGATGCTGGAATTTGCGCTGCACATGCGGCTGCAACTCGCCGAAATGACGGGAAAAATTCGCCAGTTGGGCAACGTCCAGCAGCCCGTCGCGGAATCGCAGGACCCGGTGATCCAGAAACGCCTTTTCGATTGCCGCGACTGTTTCGGCATCGATCGGCTGGCGGGTATCCAGGCCGCCGATTTCAGCGCCAAGAAAATCACTGAGGGGCGTTATTGAAATGCTCACGGGTTCATTCCTTCTGCTGCGCGCGCCTGAGGCTCGAATAATGCCAAGCCTAGCCATCCGACGGGGAAGGACGCAAGCACGCGTCCGGGCCATCGTGTCTGCCTGTGGGCGCATTCATGGTTTTATTCACTGTTTGAGATATGACCTGAATCTGCACATAGTGGGGCGGCACCATGGAGAGGAATTGCATGTATTACGATAAGCGTGGCCTGGCCTTCACCGCATCCAGTCAGGCGGCGGTGGATGCATTCGACGACAGCGTGGACGAATTTCTGGCTGCCGGCCGCGATGCCGCGACGCTGCTGAAGCGGGTTTCGGAAGCCGACCCCGACATGATCATGGGGCAGGTCCTGCGCGGCTATTTCAACATGTTGCCGGCGCATGCGCATCTGGTGGCGCAGGGGCATGAGGCGCTGTCCCGGGCAGAGGCGCTGGCCGGGGATGCGACGGAGCGGGAACGCAAGCATGTCGAGGCGCTGGCCGCGTGGTGTGCCGGGGATATCCGGCGGATGAATACCATCTGGGATTCAATCCTGATCGACGACCCGCATGATATTCTGGCGCTGCGGGTCGCCCATACCATGCATTTCTTTCTCGGTGACCTGGCGCAGATGCGCGATTCCATGGCCGGGGTCATGCCGCGCTGGGATGAATCCGTGCCGGGCTACGGCTATGTGCTTGGCTGCCGCGCGTTTTCGCTGGAGGAAAATCACGACCTCGCGCGCGCTGAATCAATGGGCAAGCGCGCGGTGGAAATCAACGAGGACGATATCTGGGCCGGGCATTGCGTGGGTCATGTGCTGGAAGCGCAGGGCCGGCGGCAGGAAGGCATCGCATGGGTCGATGCGCATGAACCGGCGTGGCAGAAGCGCGGCATCTTCGCCCGGCATATGTGGTGGCACCGGGCGCTGCATTACCTGGAACTGGAACGTTTCGACGATGTTCTGGACGCCTATGACAGGCAGTACTGGCCGGAACCGTCAGAGGACAATATCGATATCGGCAATGCCTCCAGCATGCTGATGCGCTTTGACATGCTGGGCATCGATGTCGGTGACCGCTGGGATTCCGTCGCCGATGTCTGCACCGGCAAGGTCGCCACGCGGCTGCGCCCCTTCAACGACCTGCATTACATGATGGCGCTGACCATGGGCGGCCGCCGTGTCGAAGCGCAGGCCCTGCTGGACTCCATGCGGGCGTTTGCGGATGAACATCCCGGCGGTTCGGTATCCGTGGCGCAGATCTACCGCGATGCCGGGATCCCGGTCGCGGAGGCGATTTTTGCGCATGGTGCGAAGGATTACGCCCGGGTAATCGACATCATGATGCAGGCCCGCTACCGGATGCTGCCGCTGGGCGGCAGTTGGGCGCAGCGCGATGTCTGGGAACGCATGCTGATCAACGCCGCGATCAAGGACGGCCGGCACGATCTCGCACGGGTACTGCTGGCCGAACGCACCGACATGGCCCCGACCAGTGGCCCGTCCTGGGCGATGTATGCCGATGCGCTGACGAATTGCGGGGAAGGCGACGCGGCGCAGACGGCGCGCGCGAGGGCGGCCGAACTGCTGGCTGCCTGAATTAAGTATTGTGTCCCCCTATTTGGGGTGGGGAGTTCAGTAACATGGCAGCATTCGGACATCGCGGCCGCATCGGGGTGATCAGCCCCACGGTTCTGGAAGTGATCTCCGATGACTTTCACCGGATTGCACCGCCCGGCGTCGCGATGACCGGCGTGACCTGTCACATGGGCGGGTGGTCGGAAACTGAGTACGAACGGGCGATGGTGCAGATGGATGCATCGGCCGAATATCTGGGCGCACGGAATGTCGATTATCTGGTGCATGTGGCGACCCCGCCGGTTGTGAGCCGGGGCGTTGGCTAAGATCTGGAACTGATTGGGCGTTTCGAGGAGAAAGCGGGCTGCCGGGCGACTACCAGTGCCCGGGCGCTGATCGATGCGCTGGATCATTTCGGGGCAAAACGGATTGCGTTGGCGACAGCCTTCAACGAAACAGTGATTTCGCAACTGCTGGCTTTTCTGGCCGGGAACGGGGTCGCGGTGCTGTCGGTCGGCCGGATGCCCGGCACCTTTGATTTCCTGCACGCCATCCCGGCGGACGCGATCCGGCAGGCGGCGCTGGACGCGATGGCGCAGGCCCCGGATGCCGAGGCCGTGTCGATACCCAGCGGGCAGGTCCCGGCCGCGCCCCT
>CALSRA010000038.1 GCA_943788635.1 uncultured Alphaproteobacteria bacterium
GTTTTGCGGCAGTTCGGACTGGCATCACTGACGGTTCAGATAACCGGAAATGTGCTGTTGTTCCCGGATGCGGAGCCGCAAGACGACAACCCGCAGACCGCGGCGGACAAACAGATTGCGCAGACGACGTTGCGGGATGTGGCGGAATCGATCCTCGACAAGCGCGGTGATACGCTGGATGGCGCGAAGGTCGTGCGGTCGGCGATGAATGCGTTGCCGCGTGACCGGCATACCACGGCATCAGATCGCCGCAAGGCGCAGGCAAATGCATTGCGGGCCCGGGTGTCGCCTAAGGCCAGGGCGCATGCCGAAAAGGCGTTCTCAACCTGTGGCGGGGTTTCTGACGGCGATGTCGGCGGTGCGGGCGCAGATGCCTATTACGGCTACCGCCACTGTCTGGGGATCATGCATGACGGGTTGATCGACGGCGTGAACCGGGAATATTGGGACGCGCTGAAGGCAGGCAGCTAGCTCTTTTCAGGGCCGGCGACGATGCCGGCATCGTGCAACTTGCCGATCTGGCCACTGTCCAGGCCGAGGTCGTCTGCCAGGATCGCGTCTGTATCCGCGCCCAGTCGTGGCGCAGGCTTGACCGGTGTTCGCGGTGCTGCGCCAAAATCGACCATGGGGCCGGCGGCAATGTGCCGTCCGATGCCGGGCTGGTCGATCTCTTCGAACATGGGGTTATCCGTTGAAAGGCGCGGGTCTTCGCGCACCGCTTGGCCAAACGTCTGATAGGGGCCCCAGCAGGCGCTGGCGGCACTCAAGGCGACGCGCGCCTGTTCCAGCGTATGGGCAGCGAACCAGGGCTTCAGCAGGGCAGTGATGGTATCGCGGGCTTCCCAGCGTGCTTCCTCGCGGTCGAGATCCAGCTCGAACAGTTCCGCGACTTTTTGCATGCGTTCGGCAAGGCCGGTCGCTCCAGCAGCGCGTGCCAGTGGCGCGTTGTGAAGGCGGTAATCATGACGCGGCGGCCGTCGGCTGTCTCGAAATCGCAGCCATAGGTACCGTATACCTGATTGCCGGTTGCGGGGCGGTCGTCACCGTTGATCTGTACTTCGGCGACGTAGCCAAGATGGCTCAGCGTTGAGAAGGCAGCGTCGGAAAGGGCATGGGCAATAAACTGACCCTGTCCTGTATCCCGTCGCATCCGTTCGGCAGCGAGGATCGCCGTGACGGCGCTCAGCCCGGCAACGACGTCCCAGACTGGCATGACATGGTTGACGGGGCCGGTATGTCCCGCAGGCCCCGTGACCAGCGGAAAGCCGGCAGCGGCGTTGACCGTATAGTCCAGCGCGACCGAACCGTCGCGGTTGCCTGTGATGCCAAGCATGATCAGATCGTCGCGCCTTGCTTTCAGCCCGTCATAGGCGAGCCAGCCGCGCGCGGGCAGGTTGGTCAGGACAATTCCGGCACCCGGCCCTTCGCGGGTCATCAGCGCATGGGCCAGTTCGCGACCTTCCGGGGCGCGAGCGTTGAGCATGATCGATCGTTTGCCCTTGTTAAGCCCGGCCCAGTAGAGGCTGTTGCCGTCTTTCGTGATCGGCCAGCGCTTGTGGTCCAGCCCGCCGCCGACAGGATCGATCCGGATCACGTCAGCGCCCATCTGGGCGAACGTCAGCCCGGCATAGGGCGCGGCGATAAAGGCGGAAGCCTCGACGACCCGGAGGCCCTTGATAATTTGTGTCATGGTTGCTCTGTACTGTGTTCGGGGGTGTCAGGCTTTTGTATCCAGGTCTCTGACGGCCTGGCTGGAACGTTCTACATTGTCGATGGCGGTATCGAAGAACAAGTCCAGCCGCTGGCGGATATCCGGTGACAGGGATAACAGTTTTGACCGGGCGTCCTCCGGATTATCCGTTTCGATCAGAAAGCCTTTCTTGATCGATGTCTCGACATATTTGCTGGCAGTATGCGCGCTCTTGATGGCTTTCATATAGCGCAGGGCATCTGTCTTGCGCACGGGCTTGTCGGCGCGCCAGGTTTCCGTCAGCAAGTCCCAATAGGCGGCCGAATAGAAATCGGTGTCACCCTGAAAAACATTAAGCCAGCTTCGGCCAATATTGTCCGTCATTTCCAGATATTGTTTGCGTTGTGCCCGCGAGTAACTGGCTCCCATTTGCCCCCCTAACCACCCGTTTGAATATACAAATCTTACTGTGCCGCCCGTTCTTATACGATCCAGACGACCCGTAACGCGATTTTTAGATAGGATTCGCCAAAATACAGTCGATTATCGCCCATACTAGATATTGATTTCCCCTGTCCGCTATCGAAATATACTTTTTTAAAATCGTTTGTGAATTTAAAATTGACATTAAAAATGCATATAAATATGCTTGTGTCAGATTGTAGGTTTCCCACTTTCAGGAGGAACGGGATATGGCTTCAGGAATTCGACGTTTCGGCAAACTGGCGGCGGTATCCGCACTGGTGATTGGTCTTGGCGCTTGTCAGACGACCGGCGGACAAAAACAGACCGGCGGTACGTTGCTTGGCGCCGGACTTGGCGCGCTGGCAGGGTCGCAGGTCGGTTCCGGGCGCGGTCAGCTGGTCGCGGTTGCGCTGGGTGCCCTCGGTGGTGCCTTCCTGGGAAGTTCTGTTGGTGAATCGCTCGACAAGGCTGATCAGTCCTACGCAAGCGACGCGAGCCGCCAGGCGCAGACGGCACCGATCGGCCAGCCAGTCGTATGGCGCAATCCCGATAGTGGTAATCAGGGAAGTGTCGTCGCTGTTCGTGAGGGCACCAACACTGCGACCGGCGCCTATTGCCGCGAATACCAGCAAACAGTTTCTGTTGGCGGCCAGCGCGAAGAGGCCTACGGCACGGCTTGCCGCCAGTCAGACGGAAGCTGGAAAATCCTCTAGCATTCTATATTCATTACAAAGATTTACGGCCTGCTCTGCTGCGGTGACGCTTTCGTCACCTGCAGTGGATTGGGTTGTTAGCCGCTGGGATAATCCTGTGTCGCCTAGCCCGGCAAGCAGCCGGGCCGCGAGGGTGGCGCGACCCGGCCTTGGAGCAGAGGGGAAGGGAGGCACACCGTGCACTCGTCTTCACCGCCATAAATTTATGCTTTCGGCAAAACCGGTGAATTGATCTAAATCAATACGTCTAATATTCCCTGTTTTATTTGTGGGTAAGTGGGGTGGTCCGCGGCGCAGACTGCAATTACAATGCGCCCGGCTTCGCCGTTGGCGGCTGAAATGGACAGGACATCATGGCCGCGCCATCCCTACTTGTCATAACGGAACGCCTGAACACCGTAATACCGTTCGAGGATGTTCTGTCACAGGTGCTGCAGGCAGGCTGTCGATGGATCATGGTGCGCGAGAAGGATCTGGCGACGGCCGAATTGATACCGGTCATCAAGGTCATTCAGGAGGCCGCGACCAAATACGGCGCCACGATTTCCATCAATGGTGACTTTACGGCGGCATCAATGTGCGAGGTGCGCGCCGTGCATCTGCCGCAGGGCATGCCGGCATCCGCCATCCGGCGTGTCATGGGCGACCAGACACTGATCGGCGTATCTGCGCATTCCGCAGCGGAAGCGATGCAGGCTGCCGGGGAGGGGGCGAATTACATCACCGCCAGCCCTGTTTATGAAACTCCGAGCAAGCCGGGTTATGGTCCTGCGCTGGAAGCGGAGGGGCTGGCCACGATCGTCGCCTCTGTGCGCGTTCCGGTTCTGGCGCTTGGCGGTGTTACGGCAGCCAATGCCGGTGATTGTATCCGCGCGGGTGCCGCCGGTGTGGCCGTCATGGGATCGGTCATGCGCTCCGAAACGCCGGGGCAGGTGGTTTCGCAGTTGATCGCGGCGCTGTCATCGGGGGCCGCATAACGGCTTGCCCGATGACTGTTTGGGCGAATCCTCAAGCGGCTTTGGGACGCTTGAAATTGTTTTCGGGCGCCGGATCGTCCTCCGAGCCGGGGTAGACGATGGTGTGCGTGAATGCCGGGCGGGTCGCCGTTTCCTGGCTGATTCGCCGCCAGCGAAAAAACAGAAGGACCAGCGCCGCGGCCAATACGCCATAAATGCCCGCCAGTCCGGTCCATTCAACAGTGCCAAGCGACTCGTGAATACCGGTCAAGAAGATGTGGACATTTGCAGCGATCCCAAGTGCCAGCAAGACGGGTACTGAAACGGAAAAGGCGATGGCGTAGTTTTCGCGGGATGCCCAAAGGGGTGGCGCCGGGCGGCGGTACTCTTGTATCGACCATGCGAAGATTGTGAGGCCCAAAACGATGAGCAGGCTTCCGATATAGATATTCATTATATTTGTTCCTAAAGGAAAAGGCGTGTGTAGAAATAGAGCAGGCGGCACCCGGATTTACGCGTAACCCCTGAAAAGGGTTCGCTGTTTTCCGAATGCAGGTTTTCGACAGGTAAGCGCGGGTATCAGCCGTCGGCGCGGTAGTGACGCGCCAGCGTCAGGGTTGTCCTGTCTAATGTGATCTTGTCTAAGGACTCTGCGGAATGTGCAGGGGTAAGGTTAACCGCCACTGCCGAAGACAGTGTAAAAAACGGCTTCCATAATTCCGGCGACTCCTGAAAAAAAGGCAGCGTCTGATTTACGCCGTCGCCCGAATATGGGCTAAAACCGGGAACTGTCAAATCACCATTTAAAAGTCTCTTCCGCTGCCATACGCTAACAGCGGGTGTCCGGCGCCATCCGAAATACGGTGCGGCTGGCGCCGGAGACAATGTTTTCCGTCTTGGGGTCTAGTAGCGATATTGCTGTATGTCGGCCAGCGGAAATGCGCTGGATACATGCGCTTCATTTACTGCTGGCGCCTGCTGCAGATAGCTGCTGTCCAACTGGTCCAGACTGGTGACACCAAGCAGGCCCATGGCCAGCTTCATCTCTTCTTCAAGAAGCTGGAGGACACGGACCAGACCGTCCTTGCCACCCGCGGCAAGTCCGTATCCCTGCAACCGACCAATGCCGACAGCGTCGGCGCCGAGTGCGATTGCCTTCACGATATCCGTACCGCGGTAATACCCGCCATCGACAATAACGGTTGCCTTGCCGTCGACGGCTTTGACAACATCCGGCAATACCGCCGTCGTTCCGAGGCCATGGTCGAGCTGCCGGCCGCCGTGATTGGACACATAAACCGCGTCGACGCCGTGTTCGACGCAAAGCGCGGCATCTTCCGGCGTAGCGATGCCTTTCAGGATCAGCGGAATGTCGTGCTTGTCCTTGAAGCGTTTGACGTTATCCCAGGTATACAGCGCCTGGTATTCCATTCCCGAGGCACTTACGCGCCAAGGTTTGGCAAACCGGTTCGCCAGGTCACGTTCCCGACGACTGTAATGCGCGGAATCGACAGTCACGGCGAAGGCATAGAAGCCGTTGTCGATCGCACGCTTCACGTAATCGTCTTCAAAGGCGGCGTCGCCCCGGACATAAAGCTGGAATATCCGCTTGTTGTTTGCCGCCGCCGCGGTTTCTTCGAGGCCGGGGCCACAGCGTGAACTGAGCATGTGCACGATGTCGAATTCTTCTGCCGCCTGACCGGATGTGGCGCCGCCGCCGGGGGCGAAGGATTCAAGTGAGCCGATCGGGGCCAGCAGAACCGGAATGCGCAGCTTCTCGCCAAGCAACGTGCTTGTTGCATCAACATCCAGGACGTTCCGGCAGACGCGCGGCCGGAAGGCAATGGTATCCAGCGACTGGCGGTTGCGCCTTAGCGTCGTTTCCGTTTCGGTGGCACCGACAAGATAGTCCCACTGGTCGCGCGGCAGGTTCTTCTGCGCCTTCGCGACAATTTCGTGGAGGGTATAAAATTCGCTTTCCGCGGCATTTGGGTCGTCCGTAATGTCGTTCACTGCTTGGTTTCCCGTGACCTGTTGATTTTCTGGCGCGATCCTAGACGTAGCAGGCCAGCAGGCACAAGGTTGTGTGAAGGGGGCAAGTTTGCCGCAGCCTCTGGCGTCATACCGCCGGGCGCGATAGACAGTGCCCATGACCACTTGCTCCATATGCGCCGGCGACCGGCAGACGCCCTATGTCCACCATGACGGATACGATTACGTAACCTGCCTTGGTTGCGGTTTTGTTTTTCTGGATCCGATGCCGGACCCCGAACGGCTTGTTCAGATATACAATCAGGACGAAGCCTCTATCACCGCCGGAAGTTATCCCAAGGCGGCATCGCGCAAGCGCCGGGCGATCCTTCGGGCAATGAAGCTGATGCCGTATTTCTTCGGTCGGGATGCAATTGACGTCGGTTGCGGTGGCGGCTTCGTTGTAAATGCAATGCGCCGCCTTGGCGCGCGCGCCAGCGGGCTGGATATCAGTGCGCCGGCCATCGCGTATGCACGGGCGGCCTTTCCGCGGGCGGCCTTCTATGAAGAAGATTTCAAAGTCTTCCTTGGCCGGGAGCAGCAATTCGATTTCCTGCATTCGTCGGAAGTCATCGAACATATCGGTGATGTGAACGGCTACATGCGTTTTCTGGCGGCAATCGCGCGGCCCGGCGCCCGACTGTTTATGACGACCCCTGATATAGGTCACAGGGTCGTGCCGGATACCGTGACAGACTGGGATATGCTGTCACCGCCGCGCCACGTCCATTTCTTTACGGAGTCGACGCTGGAAACCCTGCTCAATACGCATGGGTTCGATCTCGTGAAGCGGTATTACAAGAAAAACGCGCCGACACTGCAGGTACTTGCCCGAAAGCGCTGAATATTACCCTGCCATGTGAATATTCGGGTCGGCAGATAAAAGGCAGGCCTCAGGGGCCGACGGACCGGCTCCCTGATACCCGAACAAACGTCAGCACCCTTAATCGGCGGCCTGGCTCGCTTCCGGTGCTTCGACGATTTCGGTCTTGAAATCGGCCGGTGCAACAATTTCCAGAACCTGGAAATCTTCGGAACACGCGATTTCCCGATGCGGGATCAGCGGCGTCTGCTGGATGCAGTCACCCTTTTCAATGCGATGCACGCCCTGGCCCGCATATTCAAATTCGGCCCAGCCTTCGAGTACATAGACGAACTGGAAATCGCAGATATGGCGGTGCCATTCCTTGACGTCGTCTTTGGACTCCTTGCCGTTTGCACGCACGATATGGGCGACATAATCGCCTTTCGTGGCGTCCTTGTAGCCAAGGTCCCTGTATTCGAATATTTCCCGCAGCCCCGGGGTCCAGTCCGCTTCGGACGCCTTGTTATGGATAAAGTCCCAATTTCTCTTCTGCATGATCGTTCTCCTCTCCTCGAACTCGGTAGGTGAAGCTTACCACTTGTGCACGGAAAGGGAAGTGGCTCGCCCGGGCGCAATCTGGGGCCATAACGGGGTCGTATTGACGCTCCGTTGGAGAGATGGCACTGCTAGAACAAATCGAAATCCGGGGAAGGAACGCCGACCATGATAACCGTATCGCATGAAACCCTGCGCAAGCAGCTCAGTGAAATCTACCGCGCCTGGGGCATGGATGAGGACGAAATTGGTATTGTCGTCAATAATATGGTCGAGAGCGACCTGCGCGGAATCGACTCGCATGGTGCGGGGATGCTGCCAACCTATGCGGAGCGTCGGCGGGCGGGCGCGGTGAACGTCAATCCCGATATCAAGGTTGTCCGTGATTTCGGCGCCGTGGCGTTGATTGATGCCGATCATGGTTTGGGCCACGTGCCGGCGACGCGCGCTATGGAAATGGCTTGCGACAAGGCGGCACAGTTCGGCATCGGCGCCGTAACGGTCCGCAATTCGAACCATTTCGGCGCGGCCGGCGTTTACTCGACGATGGCGAGCGACCGCGGATTAATCGGCATTTGTACGACAGGGACAACCCAGCGCGCGGTGCTGCCGACATTTGCCAAGGAGCCACGCTATTCGACGAACCCGATTGCCTTTGCCGCACCGGCCAAACGTAATGATGATTTCTCGCTCGACATGGCGACCAGCACAATCGCTGTCGGCAAGCTGAACATTGCCCGCCGGGCGGAAAAGGAAATTCCTATTGGCTGGGCAGCGGATGAAGAAGGGGTGCCGACCAGGGATCCGTTCGCTGCGCTGAATGCGACACCCAAACGGCTCTCCCCGCTAGGGGGAACCCGGGAACTCGGTTCGCACAAGGGATACGGCCTGGCGATGATGGTCGACATCCTGTCTAGCGTTCTTTCGGGATCGTTCATCGGCGGACATAATTTGAAAACAGGCGAGCGCGAGCAGTACATCAATGTGGGGCATTTCGTGTTGGCTATCGATCCCAAGGCGTTCCGCGACGATGGGGAATTCGAGGAAGAACTTGATGACCTGATCGACATGCTGCACGCGACGCCGCCGGTGGATCCTTCCAAGCCTGTTCTTGTATCCGGCGACCCGGAGCACAAGTCGCGCATCGAGCGGTTGGCAAAGGGAATCCCCATGACCGATACGCTTGCGCGGGAAGTGCGCGAAGTTGCGGAGGAATGCTCCGCTCCCTTTATCCTCGGAAATTGATCTTCGTGGATTTCGGGATTTCGGCTACCATGGATTGAATGGATCGTCTGTGTCTTTGCGGGAGGACAGGTCATGAAAATCACATCACTCGGCCATGTTGTGCTTCGGGTCGGTAACTTGGAGCGGTCCGAAGCCTTCTATAGCGGCGTTCTGGGGCTGCCCGTCTGCGCCCGGCTGGAGAAACGGGACATGGTGTTTTTCAGTCTTGGCAACCATCACGACTTTGCCATTGCCAGCGTTGGCGACGATGCGCCCAGACCGCAGGAAAATACGACCGGACTGGCGCATGTGGCCTTCAAGATCGGCGACGATATCGAAACGCTGAAAAAGGCCAAGGCAGAGCTGGAAGCGGCGAATGTCGAGATATTACGGTTTGTTGACCATGAAGTTTCGAAGTCGATCTATATGTCTGACCCCGACGGCAATACCGTCGAGGTCTATATTGACGCGTCGGATAGCTGGAAGACCGATCCGCAGCGGGTTACGCATGGCGAACCGCTGGCAATCTGACGTCGCGGCGCCGCGTTACGTATTGACATAGGGAAGGACCTCGTTGGTGAGGCGGTCCAGTTGTCCGAACTGATCGACGGAATTGCACAGGCGGAAGGCGACCCGGTTAACACCGCTGTCGCGATAGGCCTGCAAGGCTTCGATACATTCCGCCGGGCTTCCCCAGGTCAGCATCTGGTCGAGTTGGCCCTGTGAGAATTCGAAGTTGTAGTACTCGTTGAGGAACGTTGAAGCGTTTTTCAGGGCGCGGCTGCGGTCGTCGTCGATACTGATATTGAAATAGAGACAATTGTCGAAATGCGCGGTTTCCCTGCCGAGCTGACCCGCGGCATCCAGGATGCGGGTCCACGATGCCCGAAATGAATCCGGTTTAATGGTGTGGGTCATCCATCCGTCGGCATAGCGTGCGACGCGATTGACGGAAATTTCGGATGCTTCATCGGTTCCGCTGACGGCGGACATTCGTTTGGCGTTTGTCGCGAGCCATATCTGCGCCCCGCCGGCGCTTGGCTTCGGTTCCATCGCCAGCCCGTCAAAACTGCGAAACTCGCCGTTGAACGGTTGGTTGTCGCGGGTCCAGAGGTGGCTGAGGATCATCATGTTTTCCAGCATGCGTCGCCGCCGGTCTTTGGGCTTGATACCAAGCGCCCGGGATTCGGCATCCCAGACAGGCCCGGCGCCGCCACCGGCACAAACGATCAACCGCGCGCGCCCGCTGGAAATCTGATCGAGACCAACCCATTGATGGGCAAAGACCAGGGGGTCACGTATCGCGAAACTGCCCATGCAGGCAGGGCCCAGCAGCACGCGTTCGGTCCGTGCGGCGATGGCGGTAAGGACGGTAAGGAAATCCAGACGCGGATTAACAAACAGCGAGTCACCGATCCAGACGGACTCCATTATTGGGTTGGCGTCTGCCTGCTGCGCCATATCGAGCATGTCACCGGCGGTATTATGACCAAGCACGACATTGCGGTTTGACAGTATCAGGCCGAATTTAAGATCACTCATGGCTGCTTCTTCAATTGGAGAGCGCGGTTCCGACCAGCGTTTTCACTGTCTCGGGTAGCGGCAAATTCATGGCGGATTGCTGACCTTCGACAGACATTTTGCCCCAGGTCTTTTGCAAGATTTCGATGATTTTTGCTTCTTCATGCTTGGCGGCGAAATCGATCAGGTAAAATTGCAGAAAAACATGGCAGATGACATCCTCCAGCATCTGGGAATCGGGATCGGATTTTGGACGTTCCTTGCGGATGATGCTTTTGACTCGCGCGATGGCATCATCGCCATAGCCGCAATCGGCGAGAATTTCTGCTGTCTGATCGGCGTGCCTGTTCTTTAATTCCGTGCGCCAGCGAAGATAGCCGACTCGGCCCATCGGGTAACTGTTCCGGGGCAGCTGCCATCGCCGCAGATGCTGCGCCCGGGCCGCGAGACGCAGGGCTTCCGGCGCATCGGGGCAAAATCGTTGCAGTGCGGAAGACATGCGTTCGGAATAGACAAGCTCAGCCGGTCGTTGCGTGCCATCGCTCTCAACCATGTTGGGATCTTCCGCGTTTGCCCGGTCAATAGCCGCGATGGCGTTTTCAAAGGAAGGGTTAGACAATTCAGACACGTGTTTGAGGCTCCGAAAAACATAGGAAAATGATTTGTTTTGACTATAAGACTGGGGCATCGGGATGGGAAGAAATCAGCGGGACCGACAGTTGGGATACCGCCGGTGAATGGGACCCGAAGGTTTCACAGTGTAATCGACAATGAATAATTGAACGAAGGTAGGGAAACATGGAACAGGAAGTATCGGTGTTCGCCGAAGAGATGACAGCGTTCGCGGCAGTTTATGGGCTTCAGGTTGTTGGCGCGATTGCCATTCTGATTATCGGCTGGATGATGTCGGGCTGGGGCGCACGGGTGACAAATAAAGCGCTAAGAGTCTGACTCGAAATGATATCCATGTTTTCATGCTCTTGCCAATCGTCGGGCGAGCAGTTGAATGCTGGCGATCAGGAGCCATGCCTCCGCGCTTTCGATGGTTTCCTCGAAATCTTTGGCGAGACGGCGGTTACGACCGAGCCAAGCGAAGGTGCGCTCAACCACCCAGCGGCGGGGCAACAATACGAACCCCTTGGCGGCGTCGGAGCGCTTGACGATCTGCACGGTCCACTTCCCAAGTTTGGCCAGCGCGTCGCGCAACTTCGGTCCCGCGTAACCACCATCGGCGAAAACATGGCGCAACCGGGGAAAGGCGTGGCGTATCGACGCCAACAGCGCGGGCGCGCCGTCGCGATCCTGGATATCGGCGGCGTGAACCATGACGGCGACCAGAAAGCCGCCTGTGTCGGTCACGATATGACGCTTGCGCCCTTTGACCTTCTTTCCCGCGTCATAGCCCCGAACACCGCCGCTTTCCGTGGTTTTCACCGTCTGGCTGTCGATCACCCCGGCGGTCGGGCTGGTCGTGCGCCCAGAGGTTTCCCGCATCGACATCACCAGTTGGCGATTGATGACGTGCAAGGTTCCATCCGAGCGCCAAGCGTAAAAATATCGCTGGATCGTACTGCGTGGCGGAAATTCCCGGGGCACCATGCGCCATTGGCAACCGGTGCGCGCCACATAAAAAATCCCATTCACCACTTCTCGAAAATCCGTGGTTCGCGGGCGGCCTAATCGACGCGGCGGGGACAATAATGGCGAAATCAAACGCCACTCCTTATCCGTCAAGTCGCTTGCGTAACGAAGGCTCGAACGATCAAACTGCGGGCGGGTGATCTCAGTCCACATGTTGTGTCTCCTCATTTGCTTCAACACAAACGAGAGAATCACAACTTACTGAAATCACTCAACTCATTTCGGGCCGGACACTAAGCCGGGTCGCGGCACTGGACGAAACACTGCGGCGGTTTGCAGTCAGCATGGTCCGCTACCTTATCCTCGTCGTCACGGGCCTTGCGGTATTGCAGCAGTTCGGCGTCGAGATGGCGAGCCTCCTCATTGTGATGAGTACGGCGGGTCTTGCCATTGGTCTGGCCTTGCAGGGAACCCTCAGCAATGTTGCGGCCGGCGTCATGCTGTTACTGTTTCGTCCCTTCAAGATCGGCGACGTTGTCAGCGTCGCCGGGCATACCGGCGGGGTCAAGGCGATTACCCTGTTTGTCACCGAACTGGCGACACCGGACAACGTCCATATTGTTGTGCCGAATGGTCAGGTATGGGGATCATCGGTACTCAATTTCAGCCACCATGAAACCCGGCGGGTCGATATTACCGTAGGTATCGGTTACGAGGACGATGTCGACAAGGCGATCGCGGAAATTAACGCGCTGATCGAAGCCGATGACCGGGCACTGGCGGCGCCGGATCCGTTTGTCGCGCTGACCGGGCTCGGCGATAGCACGGTGGACCTGACCTTGCGTGTCTGGTGTGCTGCGGCGGATTACTGGGGGCTGAAATTCAGCCTGACCAAGCAGATCAAGGAATCCTTCGATGCGGCGGGTATCAACATTCCATACCCGCAGCGGACCGTTCACCTTGTTCAGGAAAAAGCCGACTGATCAATTTCGCCGACACGGTGCCGAATGTTCTGGCATCGCGTCGGCGGGATGATATTGACGCCCCCGGTTGCCTATGGCCAATCGGGGGCGTTGACTTTTTAAGATTCTGAACGGCCGTCAGGCGATGGAAACGTACCATCCGCCATTGACGTGAATGGTCTGACCCGTGATGTAGCGTCCGCTGGGGCCGGCGAGCAGGCGTACCATATCGGCCACGTCTTCGGGCTGTCCGATTCGTTTCGCCGGGGTTGGCCGGGCACGGAAATGCTCCGAAAGGCGCCCGGGTTCGCCTTCATGTTCGATATGGCCTGGGGCGACGCAGTTTACCGTAATATCGCGTGGCGCGAGTTCGATACCTAGCGAGCCGGTCAATCCCGCAACACCGGCCTTGGCCGCGGCGACGGTGGACCGGTTTGCGACGCCGGCATGCCCGGAAACACCGCCGATATTGATAATCACGCCCTGACCATGATCGCTCAGATGCGGGATCGCCGCCTTGGTGCACAGGAACATGGCGTCCAGCGTTCCGGCATGAACCGAGCGCCATTCTTCATAGCTGACCTCGGTGATCGGTTTTGCGATACGCGTTCCGACATTGTTGACCAGAATATCCAGCCGGCCGAATGTTTCGACCGCCTTTGCAATCGTGCCGGCCGCTTCATCGGGTTGGGAAACGTCAGCCATGTGGACGATCGCCGTGCCCCCGACAGCCGCAATTTCATCGGCGACGCTTTGGGCGGCTTCGCGCGATGTTCGCCCGTTGACGAGCACAGATGCGCCGGCGGCGGCAAGGGTCGTTGCCATCTTATGGCCCAGGTTTTTGGCGCTCCCTGTGACAATGGCGACTCTGCCGCTCAATTCCTGTGTTGATGCGTTCATGGCTTGCTCCCGGCTTCCGTTGCGACAATACGAATGATTGGGATATTCGATGTGTACGTTACTGTCGAGAGGGCGCAGGGAATGCAGGGAGCAGGAGCATGAACCGTTATGACTTCGAAAGCCGGACGATTGTTGTTACCGGAGGCGCGGGTGGGATCGCATTGGAATGTGCGAAACTGCTGATCGCGGGCGGCGCGCATGTCCATCTGGTTGATCCGCGCGAAGACGCCCTGGCGGAGGTTGCCACAGCGCTAGATGGGTATGTAGATGGCCGGGTGACGACACATGTGTCTTCTCTGGAAGGGCCGGACGCCTGTGCCGCAGCATTTGATTCTGCGGAAACGGTACCCTACGGCTTGGTCCATTTGGCCGGCCTGTTCGAACCCGATCCGTTTGACCCGGCAGTTGCCGATGTCTGGGATCGAGCCATACAGGTGAATCTCAAATCGGCATATGACATGGCGGTTGCGTATGCGCAGCGGCGGCAGGAGGGCGAGAGCGGGCGGTTGATCTTCACAACCTCAATTGCGGCGGGGCGGGGTTCGCCCGACTACACACCCTACAGTGTGGCGAAGGCTGGTTTGCATGGGCTGGTGCGGTCCGTGGCGAAGAAGCTCTCACCAGACGTGACCGTCAACGCCGTTGCACCGGGCATTATCGTGACCCGGATGACTTCCGACATCATTCAGGAACGCGGCAATTCGGCTGCAACGGAAGCGGTGCTGGGTCGTTTTGGCCAGCCGGAAGAGGTCGCCCATGTCATTGCCTTCCTGTGCAGCAACGGGGCGAGCTTTATCAACGGGCAGGTTATCCAGGTCGATGGCGGGATCGTGTTTCGTTGACCGTGTCCTTCGGGGATCAATCGGAATCCGCGTATTTTTCACGAATGTCGAGAATCCGCGGCAGGATATTTACGAACGTTTTCAGCAGTTCAGGATCAAAATGCCGACCGGACTGTTCGCTGATGAAGGCCACGGCGTCTTCTACAGGCCATGCTTCCTTGTAGGGCCTGACCGATGTCAACGCATCGAAGACGTCGCATATCGCGCTTACCCGGCCTTCGATCGGAATATCTTCGCCGCTAAGGCCGTTCGGATAGCCCGTGCCATCCCATTTTTCATGATGCGTCAGTGCGATGACCCGTGCCATCTTCATCAGGCTGGATTCAAATTCGCCGATAATATCGCCGCCGATGGTCGCATGGGTTTTCATGATTTCCCATTCATCGGGGTTCAGCTTGCCGGGTTTCAGCAAGATGTCGTCGGGGATACCGATTTTCCCGACATCATGCATCGGGCTGGCCTTGAGAATACAATCGGCAAATTCGTCGCCGAGGCCCGCCGCCAGCGCCAGGCTCTGGCAGCTCTTGCTCATTCGGATGATATGCATACCGGTTTCATTGTCCCGGTATTCGGCCGCACGGCCGAGGCGGCGGATAATCTCGAGTCTTGCGGTTTCCAGTTCGGTGTTCCGGTCGCGCAACTCGCGCGTTCTGTAACGGACTTGTTTTTCCAGGTTTTCCGCCTGCCTTTTTTGCTCGTTATACAGCGAACGAATTTCGAGGATATTGTTTATGCGGTTGAGAACTTCCGTCTCGTCAAAGGGCTTGGTGACGAAATCGCGTGCGCCGGCTTCAAGCGCGCGAATGCGTGTGGCGCGATCTATCTCTGCCGTCAGAACAAGAACCGGCAGGTAATCGTCCTTGATATCCTGATCGAGCTGCTCCATGACCTGAAATCCATCGAAATGCGGCATGTTCAGGTCCAGGACGAGAAGATCGAAATTCCCTTTGCGGATGGTGTCGTTGGCTTCGCGGGAATTGGTCGTGCTGACCAGATTGCGGTATCCGGCGCCATTGAGGAGCATTTCCAGCAGTTCGATATTTTCAGGCATGTCGTCGACGATAAATATTTTCGCCTCGGTCATACTCTTGCGAATTGCGTTCATGGGAATTCCCATCGCAACGCCATGTCTTCGGTATCGTTTCCAGATAATTTTGGTCGCATGGTACCTAATCCTTGATCGCCGCCATGCTCCCGAAATGTAAGCGATCGTTTTAGAGCCCGTCTCCGGTTTGCCCTCGACCGCCAATATGCCTTTAGCGAGTTGATGAAAGATTAAGCCGGATGGTAATTCGGCATGTCGATTTCAGAATTTTCCGGCAGGGGATTGCCCGTGCTGTCGGCTGAAAACCCCCCTGACAGGAACCTGCGTCAGCTCCATCAACAGCGTATATTCAGGCACACGGCGGCGTTGCGCCGTCGCGATGGTATTAAGTAGTGTGTTGGGGAAGTTGCCAGAAGCAAAATGGGGCAGACCTGAAAAGCCTGGGCCCGCTAAATTCAGCAGCATTTTGCATCGTTGCCGTGATTACGGCCGATGAAGGGGACCGAACCGGTCTACGGGATGCCGCTTTAACGTCGCTGCATCCCGTTAACCATGGAAATCGATCTATTTCGCGTTTTCTTTGATATAGGCAATAACGTTTTCGCGGTCTGCCTGCTTTTTCAGGCCTGGAAAGGACATCCTGTTGCCCTTCAGGAACTTGCGCGGATTGGCGAGGTAGCCGTCCAAAGTGGCGTCATCCCAGGTAAGGCCTGAATTACGCATGGCCTTTGAATACTTGAATCCCTTCATTTCGGCGGCCTTGCTGCCGATAATTCCGTACAGCGTGGGGCCGACCTTTTTCTTTCCCGCTTTTAGCGAGTGACATGCGGCACATTTCTTGAAGACCTTCTTGCCCTTGTCCAGATCGGCCGCGATGGAAACGCTACTGCCCATTAAGAACGCGGTGCCAACCGCGGCAAAAATCAGTTTATGCATAAAATTTTCCCTCATGCTCCGACATAATCGTCATGGATTTCGTCCTCTTGCATAGGCCATCTAACTACTGGGTCGGGACAGATCAACCCTGCCTGCCTGCTCCCAATTGCCGCAGGGCTGAATGCCGACGCGAAGCTTAGAACCTGACGGTAAGCGGAAATTCGCCTGAATCCGGTCCGGTCAAGGGATCGTTATCGATTGTGTCGATCTACAGAACTTTGCCGGGGTTCATGATACCCTTCGGATCGAATGCCTGCTTTATCCGATGCATCTGTTCCTGTTCGATATCGGATTTGTATCGGGCGAGTTCCCCGCGTTTAAGCTGGCCGATACCGTGTTCGGCGCTGAAGCTGCCTTCCAGATCGGTGGCAATGTCGTGAATGCCAACCTCGATGTCGTGGGTTCGGGCCAGGAAAGCGGCCCGGTCGCCGCCGACAGGCTGCACCAGATTGAAATGGATATTGCCGTCCCCGATATGGCCGAACGGTACGATGCGGACGCCGGGGATCGTGTCGCGGGCGCATATGCGGGCACGATCCAGGAATTCGGGTACCTGGGAAACCGGAACGGAAACATCATGCCGGATAACGCCGCCCGCATGATTCATCGATTCCGGAATGATTTCCCGTAATCGCCAGAGTGCTGCGGCCTGCGCGCCGCTGGCGGCGATAACCGCGTCCTGAACTTCTTCCGCCTCGAAGGCGGCACCGAGCAGATCTTCCATGACATCGGAGCCGGTCGACATTTCAATCAGTGCATAGTGATCGTGGCGGGTTTCGAACGGGTCTTTCAGATCCGGGTCGCGTGCAAAGACAAGGTCAAGGCAGGCCCGGTCCATATATTCGAAGGTTGTTGTCCCGTCGCCGCTGGCCGTTTTGGCGCGAGCCAGCAGGGTGACCGCGGCTGATGCGCCTGCCAATGCAACGAACGCGGTGCTGACATGTCTCGGGCGGGGAAAGAGTTTCATGACGGCTGCGGTAATGATGCCCAGCGTACCTTCCGCGCCGATAAAAAGCTGCTTCAGGTCATAACCGGTATTATCCTTGCGCAGCTTGCGCAACCCGTTCCAGATTTGTCCGTCCGGCAGCACGACCTCCAGGCCGAGCGCCAGGTCGCGGGTGTTGCCGTATCGCAGGACGGCGGTGCCGCCGGCATTGGTCGACAGGTTGCCGCCGATCTGGCAACTCCCTTCGGCGGCAAGGCTGAGCGGAAAGAGCCGGTCGACTTCCGCTGCCGCGTTCTGGATGTCGGCGAGGATACAGCCCGCTTCCACCGTAACGGAATTGTCGAGCGGATCGATATCGCGGACACGGTTCATGCGTGTCAGCGAGATGATGATCTCACTGCCGTCGGCGTTCGGGGTTGCGCCGCCGCAATATCCCGTATTGCCGCCTTGCGGTACGATGCCGATCCCTGCCTCGGCGCAGATCGACACGATGGCGGAAACCGATGCGGTATCGGCCGGGCGCAGGACAATTGGCGTTTCGCCGTGATAAAGGCCACGGAAATCGTCGAGATATGATGCCTTGCCGGCATCGTCATCGATCCAGCCGTTGGGACCGGCAGCCTGTTTCAGGCGATCGAGTATCACGTCGTTGATTGTTTTCATGGTCACGATCAATGCTGAATGTTGGGGTTGTCCGGCATACGGAACGGGCAGGACGTTTCATAGGCCCGTGCGGCGCGCAGAACGAGGGCATCCGCATCCTTCGCGCCAATGATCTGCATGCCTGCCGGCAATCCTTCCGATGTGAAGCCGCAGGGCACCGTTGCGGCGGGGTTTTGCGTCAGGTTGAACGGGAACGTAAAGGGGGTCCAGTTGGTCCAGCGCGGGTAGGCCTGCCGGTCGGGCACTTCCTCTCCCGCCTTGAACGCGGGAAGAGGCAGTGTCGGCGTCAGAAGCAGGTCGTAGCGATCCAGGAAACGCGACATGGTTTCGCCCAGGTCGTTTCGGGCGCTGACGGCCTCCATATACTGGGTCATGGTGATGTCCGCGCCCTGGGCTGCGATTTCCTGCAATCCCGGATCGACCAGCGCCTTCTGGTCATCAGGCAGGCTGTTGATCATGTATGCTGCCGCGCTGAACCAGTGTCGCCGGAAGGTTTCGGCGGGGTCCGCGAAGCCCGGATCGATCTGTTCCACCACGGCACCTTGTCCGGCCAAAACGTCTTTGGCGGTTTCGACGAGCGCGGCAATTTCAGGATCGACATCTGCGTAACCAAGGGTGGGGCTGTAGGCGATGCGCAGCCCCTCGACACCGTTGTTCAGTCGAACGTCATAGTCACGGCACGTTCGGGGGCAGGGCGGTCCAGTCCCGGGGATCCGGACCGGATATGACATTCATCATCAAGGCGGCGTCGCTTACGGTCCGTGTCATCGGGCCGATATGGGCCAGCGACCCGAATATGCTGCCGGGCCAGGCGGGGACGCGGCCGAAACTGGGCTTGATTCCGAATATACCGGTGAAGGCGCTGGGCATCCTGATGGAGCCACCGCCATCGGTACCGATGTGCAAGGCGCCCATGCCCAGCGCGGCCGCTGCTGCGGCACCGCCGCTGCTGCCGCCGGGCGTGCGGTCGGTGTTCCACGGGTTGCGGGTGATCCCGGTAACGGGACTGTCCGTCACACCCTTCCAGCCGAATTCCGGCGTCGTGGTTTTGCCCAGCAGTACGGCACCATGTTCACGCAGCCGCGCGACGCACGGCGCATCGGCATCCCAGGATTGATCCGGATTTACCGTTCGGCTGCCGCGCAGGGTCGACCAGCCTTTCGTCAGGACGATATCCTTGATCGTCGTGGGAACACCGTCGACCAGACCGAGCGGCGACCCTGCCTGCCAGCGGGCTTCGGAAGCCGCCGCGTCTGCCAGCGCCTGTTCCGCGTCAACGATGCGGAATGCGTTGACGGCGCTGTCGCATTCCTCGACCCGGGCCAGTGCCGCCTTTGTTGCTTCGACAGGTGACAGCTCTCGGCGACGGAAGCGGTGGACGAGCTCACAGGCAGAAAGCCGTGCTATTTCGACGGACATATGCGGGACTCCTTGATGATGCGTCCATTCTATCAGCGACGGTCCGCCGGCTAAAGTAGGCGCGAGAGAAATTCGAAACGTTGCAGAAAAATCGCCTTGGCCTCCGCCGGTGGCACAGGGCGCAGTATTGTTGCGTCCAGCCCGCGTGGCTTGCCGAAAAGGCGCCGTGCTTCATCGGGATCGAGCCCGGCCAGTTGGATCGCTTCCAGGTAAGCGGAGGCATGATCCGCCCGCTTGATAAGCTTTTTCGCCGTTTCCGGGGTTTTGGCCGGAATGCCGAACCGAATGTTGATCGCGCTTTCCAGATTGTTCTCGAAGGCCTTGTAATCGAGCCCTACGGCGGCCTTGAACGGAGAAATCATGTCACCGATGACGTATTCCGCTGCGTCGTGCAGAAGGGCTGCCATACGCCACGCCGGCGGTATCGATTTTCGCATACCTGCGGTGATGGTCTCTACCAGAACCGAATGTTCCGCGACGGAATAGGCCCATTCGCCGCTGGTCTGTCCGTTCCAGCGTGCGACCCGGGACAATCCATGGGCGATATCCTCGATTTCGATGTCGAGCGGAGATGGTTCCAGCAAATTCAGGCGCCTTCCACTCAGCATCCGTTGCCACGCGCGCATATATGTTCCTTTCCGTTACCGGCATTGTAGACTTCGAGAAACCGGAGAGGAAAAAAATGCACTATCGATGCGCATTGATTACAGGGGCGACCAGCGGTATCGGCAAGGCCATGGCCGAGGCAATGCCCGTCGAAACCGATTTGCTGCTGACGGGACGCGACGGCGAACGGCTTGCCGCTTTGGCGGATGCGCTCGCGACGGATGGGCGCCGGGTCGAAATCCTCGTTGCCGATCTCGCAACGGCGGAAGGCCGGGCGGGGGTGATTGCGCGCGCGGAGGCAATGGAGATCGATTTTCTGATCAACAACGCGGGGCTGGGGCGGTTCGGGTCCGTCGCGGAGACGCCTTTGGCGACGGAGCTGGCGATGGTGGCGGTGAATGTGACGGCGCCGGTCGAACTGACCCGTACATTGCTGCCGGGCATGACCACGCGGGCCCGCCAGTCGAAAAGCCGCGCCGGCATCATGATCGTGTCCAGTGTGGTGGCGTTCCAGGCGGTGCCGTATATGACGACCTACGCGGCTTCGAAAGTATTTGATCTGTTCTACGCCGAAGGCCTGGCGGCGGAATTGAAGGGGGAACCCGTTGATGTGCTGGCAGTTTGCCCGGGCGGGACGCGCACGGAATTTTTCGACCGTGCGGCGATGCCAGATCGGCCTGTGCCGTATATGCTCAGCGCGGAGGCCGTGGCCCGGCAGGCACTGGCGGCAATGGGCAAGCGCACGGTGCTGGTGACCGACCCGATCCGCAAGGTCACGCTGGTGCCGGGATTGATACGCCGTCGCATTCTGCGTTCGCTCGTCGCACGGGTGATGCGGCGGCTGGCGCGCGGAAAATAGGGCGTGGAAGTAATGCGCCACGGGTTTTCGGCTGACGTTCGGGCGCTCGCTGGGTCGTTATCCAGAACCGGAGACAACTGTCGCAAATGGCGTGATAATCACCCCTTCCGGTTCACTTCAGCTTAAACATTCGTTACTATACAAAGGTGACCGGTGAAGAAACTCGCCTGATTCTGCGAAAAATTGGCGGTAAAGCCGCCAATACTTTCCCTATAGCGTTGCCCTGAAGGGGAGACAGATGATTGACCCGGAAAGCGAGTTTGCGTTTCTGGACCATGTCGTCGAAACATTCGGCACGACAGCCAAGGACCTGATCGGGGAAGCACGGTCGATGGACGACCTGAACACGGTCTGTTATGGCGTTTTGCTGGCGGCTTGCATCCTCTATTGCGAAAAGCACGGTATCGATGAAGGCGAGCAGACGGTCGAGCAACTCGTAAAACGGATATTCGACGAACGGCGGGAACGCGAAGGAATGCTGCCGGTTCCAACAGAGGCCACGCTGCACTAACGAAAAGGTGTTGCGAATGGTGCTGGCTTTGGTAATACCTTCACCTGGCGAGCATTATTATCTCCAGATCATGAGGGTCCCGAATGGCGAAATCGAAGCGCGGTCGCAAGCAATCTTCTTACACCCCATCAGCAAAGGGTAAAAAGGCCGGCGGTGATTTTTCATGGAAATATCTGTTCCTCGGCCTTTGCGGCATAGGTCTCGTTGCGGCAGGCTATGGCATTTACAGCAGTCAAAACCGGGCTCAAGCGTTTGAAGTGCTGGCCAGAGAGGGCGCAGCGGCGTTGACGCGGGTCGATACCCGACCGAGCGAGGGGCGCACGCATCTTCCTGCCGGGCAGTCGATCCAGTACGGCACCAATCCACCGACTTCGGGGCCACACTATACCGTTTGGGTCGATCCCGGGTTTTATGACACGGCGCAAAGCCGGGTGAATCTCGTTCATTCGCTCGAACATGGTATGGTTGTCATATATTACGATGCGCCCGGTGACGGCGTGATGTTGCGGCTGCGTGAATGGGCGGATCTGTTTACCGGCCCGTGGAGCGGGATCGTTGTTACACGCCGTGCCGGGTTGGGCGAAAAGATCATTTTGACATCCTGGCGCCGGACCCTGCGGCTGGATCGATTCGATGAATTGGCATCGGCAGCGTTTATCGATGCTTATCGCGGGCGGGGGCCGGAAAACCCAGTGCGTTGATTCACTTAGGGACTTCGATAGGTTGAATCCAAAGAGTCGATTCAGCTTGTTTCCGGGGCCTGCAAATTTTACCGTAACCGGGGTAGAAATGCGTTTTGGGGTCACAAGGCTCGGGACGCGTAAACGGGGCGGCTGAAGGGCTGGTTTAGGGACTTTGGCGAAAACGTTGAACGACAGCAATCCAGGATCTGCAGAATCCGGCATTAGACGGTTTCTGACGCGGATTTTTCACGAGCGCGAATTGTTGTTGCGGTCGAATGGTCGTGTCCGTTTTGTGCGCCTGTCGCCACGCCTGCAGGTCGCGATCGCGGTGCTGGTCGGTTTGACCATTTCATGGGGTGTCGGCGGTACCCTGGTATCCATGTACGAGCACCGGATGATAGCCGAACGCGATGGTCGGCTGGTGGATGCACAGACCGCATACGATGATCTTCTGGAAGAAATTGCGATTTATCAGCAAAAAGTCGCCGATGTAACCGGAAAGTTGCGGCAGAATCAGGCAGATCTGGTGCAGCAGCTTGCCCTGGCTGACGCGCTGCAGGAACAGTCTGAAACGCGTCTCATGCAGGTGAAGCCGGGGCGGATGGCCGCGATTTCAGAGGCGCGTATCGCGATGCGCCAGCATCTCGAGCAGTTGAATACAGATGTTCGGGCGATGACCGACCTGGACTCAGTGCTCAAGACATCGCTGCAGTCGATCCGGTCGGACCTTGTGACCGCCGTGGCCGAGCGCAAGAAGGGCTATCGTGCCCGGGCCATTCTGCTGGGGCAGGTCAAACGCCTGAAGGATGAATTGCGTGATACGCGCGAGACATCCGCCGGGCTGCTTGCCGAGACCCGGGTCCTTGGGAACGCATTGGCTGAATCCCAACTGGATATCAATGAAGCTGCGGTTGTTCGCGCCGCGCTGGAAAGCCGCGTTGCATCGCTGGAAATTACGGTTACGGAACAGGGTCGTAACAAGAGCGCCTTGCTGACGGAAATGTCGGATTTGCGGCAGGCGCTTTCCATTTCGCGGGATGACTACAAACGGGTTTCGTCGGTCCGGGCACAGCTGGATGTGCGGCTGGCCGCACTGGAAGGGGCGTTGCGGGCGGAAGAAGACCGGGCAAACGGCCTGGAAGCGGATATGGAAAATGCGGTCTCCCGGCTTGCCCGGGAGACGGGAATGGAAGACGGGTTCAACCGGGCGAAGGAAACGCTCGGCGAACGGGCGGATGTCCTTCTGAGCCGGTTAACCCTGCTGCATGAGGCGCGGGCGCAGGCGATCGAGAACTTGAATGCCCGGACCGCGGGTTCGATTGACGAAGCCGAACGCATCCTTGGCATGACGGGACTGAACGTCGACAAGGTGTTGGCCCGTGTGGAGGAGGTGGACAACCTCGGCAAGGGAGGGCCCTTCGTGGCGGTCTTGCCGGAGGGTATCGCCGTTGATGGTTTCGCCGAGAAGGTCGTGGGGCTGGATTCGCAATTGCTGCGCCTGACGACCCTGCAAAGCGCATTGGCCGCAATTCCCCTTGTCGCGCCGGTCGATGCGTTCCGGATCGCCAGCGGGTTTGGTAAGCGAAAAGACCCGATATCCAAGAAATGGGCGGTACATAGCGGTCTGGATCTGTCCGCACCGACCAATACCGCGGTTTACACTTCCGCGCCGGGAACGGTCGTGTTTGCAAACTGGAAAGGCCGCTACGGACGGATGATCGAAATCGATCATGGATACGGCATCAAGAGCCGTTATGGCCATTTGCGGAAAATACTGGTGAAAAAGGGACAGCGGGTCAGCCACCGCGACAAGATTGCCCTGATCGGTAGCAGTGGTCGCAGTACGGGACCGCATTTGCATTACGAAATTCTATACGGCACAATCGCAATGGATCCGATGCGATTTATCAAGGCTGGTAAATATGTTTTCAAAGAACAAGAACGAAACGTCCAGTAAGTCTCAGAAAAATCAGGAAAAACCTCGAATTCCGTCAATTCTGAGCGAAGACCTTCATATCAATGGCGACCTCAAGACCGAGGGCGATATCCAGTTGGATGGTGTCATCGACGGGGATATCCGCACCCATTCCCTGACTGTCGGCGCATCGGCGATTGTGAACGGATCGATTGTCGCGGAGACAATCAATGTTTCGGGGACGGTAAACGGAACGATCACTGGCACCGTGGTCGTGTTGGCCAGCACCGCCAAAATTGTTGGTGATATCATTCACCAGAGCCTCGCCATCGAGGCCGGTGCGCGCATCGAAGGCATGTGCCGGCATGTCGATCCGGATCGAGCCGCCGAGCTGGCTGGCCCAACCCGGCCCAGTCTGGTTGTGACCGAAGGGTCTGAAGAAGCGGAAGCTTCCTAAAAACCGTCCTTCACCATCATTTCCTTGAAGCAGCGCAACGCCTCAATCTGTTCGGGGACCGCGCCCATATAGGTGCCCGCTGTGTAGAGCGTGACATGGGTTGCGCCGAGTGCGCGCCATTGGCGGGCATTCTCGAGCCATGTATCAGGGTTCGGATCCCGTGTCCTGATCCAGCATTCGATCCCGAAATTTTTCGTGTCGCGCCCTTCCTCGTGCAGATAGTGGCGCAGTTTTTCCAGGCGCTTTACCGCTTTTTCATCCGGATCGCCGAGGGGGATCCATCCGGCGCCGTGTTTCGCCGTACGCCGCAGGGCGGCGTCGACCGATCCGCCGAACCAAATTGGAATGGGACGCTGAATGGCCGGCGGGTTCAGGCCGACGCCGTTCAGTATTTCCCATTCGCCTTCAAATTTTACGATATCGTCACACCAAAGGTGCTGCATCGCGGCAACCTGCTCATTCTGGCGTCGGCCGCGTGAATCCCAGTCCTGGCCCAGCGCTTCATACTCGACCGGATTCCAGCCGACGCCGATGCCGAGATCAAGCCGCCCGCCTGACAGCACGTCCACTTCAGCCGCCTGTTTGGCGACGAGCGCAGTCTGCCGTTGCGGCAGGATCAGGACCGATGATTTAAGCCGGACCCGCCGGGTGATCGCCGCCAGAAACCCCATCGTGACAAAGGTTTCGTGATAGGGATTGCTGAGATCGTAGGGGCCTTCGAATTCGGGTCGGCTGGCGCGGTCGACGCCGACCGTGTGGTCGGGAATATCGATATAATCGTAGCCAAGTTCCTCGACGGCCTGCGCCCATGCGCGGATCGCCTCAGGATCGTTATCAAAGGCAAGATTCGGAAAGAATGCGCCCAGCGGCATGGTGGCCCCCTTGGATGTCAAGAACTGCGGGGAAGCCTACAGCGTGGCTACGAAGGCGTCGAGCGGCCCGGTGACATCGGATTCATTGAGCGTGGGGACATGGCCCGCGCCGGCGACCGTGACCTGGGCAAGCCCGGGATGCCGGTCTGCCATCTGCGTCAGGGTATCGGCGCTGAGAATGTCGGATAAGGCGCCGCGGATCGCCATGAGCGGCAGATTGCCCAGACTGTCGTAAAGCGCCCATAGGTCGGGGAGGGGAGCACCTTTGGCCAATGGTTCGGCGATCCGGGTATCCCAGTCAAAATGCAGCAACCCGTCATCGCCTTCTTGCCATGTCGCCCGCGCCGCGCTTTCCCACGCCGCGTCACTGTCGAGGGACAGATGGGGGAACATGGTGGCAAGATCCTTTGCGGCGCTTGCCCAATCGTGATGCGGTCGGTCTGTCCCGATATAGCTGATAATTCGCGCCAGACCCTCGCCGCCAATTTCCGGGCCGACATCGTTCAACACGACGCCATGCAGGACGGTTGGCATGGCGGCCCCCATCGCCATCGCAAGCAGCCCGCCAAGCGATGTGCCGACGACGACAACCTGATCAATTCCTGTGATCGCCAGCAGGTGCCGGATATCGTTGAGATAGGTTGCCGGCTGATAATTGTCGCTGTTGGGGTCATAGTCGGACCGGCCGCGTCCGCGATAGTCCGGGCACAGTATTCGCCTGTTATGACACAGACGCAGCGCCAGCCCGTGAAAATCGCGTGAATTTCGGGTCAATCCCGCCAGACACAGCAGTGGTGTTCCGGGCGCATCGGGGGCACCGTATTCCCTGTAATACAGGGAGAGGCCGTCCTGCGAGGTGTAGCGGCATTCACGATAGGCGTTCACCCTCTATACCCCCATGATCTCCGGAACGGGCGACAGTGATGCAATCTCCGCCTTCGGCACCCCCGGCAGGCGCTCGCGCGGTTGGTTGAAGCGGTTCACCCAGATGACCTGGAAGCCGAAATGGGCGGCGCCAGCTGCATCCCAGGCGTTGGACGACATAAAAGCGATTTCGTTCGGGGCAGCACCAAGCCTGGCGACCGCAAGCTGGTAGGTTTTCGGTGAAACTTTGTAAATTCCGACCTCTTCGATCGACAATATATGATCCAGATGATCGTTGATTGCCGCCGACGAGACGGCCGATTCCAGCATCATCGGCGAGCCATTGGACAGGACGGCTGTCTGCAGACCAGCGGATTTGAGCGTGGCGAGAACGCCGGGTACTTCGGGATAGGCGCTGAGCCCAAGGTATAGCGTCATCAGTTTTTCGCGCAGCGCGGGGTTCTCCAGCGAGACGGCAGCCATTGCATAGTCGAGAGCGTCACCAGTGATCTGCCAAAAGTCGACATGCGCGCCCATCAGGCTGCGCAGCCAGCTGTATTCCAGTTGTTTCTGCCGCCAGAGGGCGGATAACCGGTCCGCATGCTCACCAAGGTCGTCACGGCAGCGGGCGGCGGCGGAATGTACGTCGAACAGGGTACCGTAGGCATCAAATACGCAGGCACGGATACCGTCCAGTCTGGGGGGCATGAAACTCTCCTCGACCGGTTCCGCAAAATGCGCCGGTCCGGTCACGGAATGCTTATCCTGTCGGAACCGGTCAGGGCATCCACGATTTTCAACGGTTCGAACTCATCCTGCAACCGATACCCGTAAATGGGAAGGTTCTCCAGCACCCGTTGCACGTAATTCCGGGTTTCCGAGTAAGGAATGGTTTCGACCCAATCCACGGCATCGAGGATCGAGCTTTCGCGAGGGTCGCCGTTTTCAACCAGCCATCGGTTTACCCGGCTTGGTCCGGCATTGTAGGCGGCAAGCGCCAGCCACGATAGACCCGTCAAAATTATCGATAAGCTGGGCCAGATAGGCGCTGCCGAGGTTCAGATTATGGGCGGGGTCACTTATCAGGCGACTGCGCGTATGGCGGACTTTCATCTGCCGCGCCAGCCCTTTAGCCGTGGCCGGCATCAGTTGCATCAATCCTCTGGCGCCGGCGCCGCTGATTGCGGTCGGGTCAAAAGCGCTTTCCTGGTGAATGACCGCATGTACCAGGGCCGGATCTGTGGGAACATCAAGCGGTACCGGAAGGGAGGGATAGCCGGTTCTGGTCAGGACGACGCCATCGCGTATTGCCTTTTTTGCCACGCGAACGGGAAAGGTCGCTTCGGCCGACTTCAATCGTAAGCTTCGCAATCAGGGCCCAGTTGGCTTCCCCTTCGGCATCGATCATCAGTTTTTCCAGAAACGTCTCCGCCAGGTCTTCCTGGCCCAGTTCCGCCAGCATGCGGACAAGCCTGACCATTTCGTGACTGTTGAACGCGGTGATGTCCTGGCTGTTCGGCGCGGGTTCGCGGATGGGGCCCGTCGGCGCGGCCAGCCGGTTCAGCGCAAGTTGCCCGTAGAAGGTCGTGAAATGCTCCGCAGCAACGCCGTACCATTTCTGTGTGATTGCCCGATTGGTGATGCCACCGGCTTCAGCCGCGCGACCGGCCCAATAGGCGCCGCGTGCCTGGCTGATCGGATAGCGCACATTGTTATACATTGTCGTGAAATGCCGCAGCGCGACGTCATCGTCGTTCAGATAGCGGAGGGCAATCCATCCAGCCAGCCATTCAGCTTCGGCCAGGGCGGCGCCTGTAACCGGGCCGTGTTCATGGGCCAGCCTGTAGGCGAGTGTGATATCCCCGCGACGGAGCGCGCGCCGGGCCAGGATAGCCCGTTCGACCCACCACTTATTGGGCCGTACGAGGTCTACAGGCGGTGTGTGAAGAAGTTCGACAGCGGCGTCCGTGAAATTCTTCTTCCGGCGCCAGCGCAGGCGTTCATATGCCAGTCCAGGGTCCTTCAGAAGCGCCTGGGGAATACGGGCAATGGCATTGTCCACGCCGCCATGCCGCCGTGCCAGCATGAGTCTGGCTTCCGCCAGATAACGATAGCCGCTATCGACGCGCCGCATTTGCCGCTTGGCAGCGTGCGATTGCTGATCCCAGACCAGCCTGTCGAGGCGTGCGATATGGTCTTCCTTACGAAGATATTTACGGAATTCCATCCGGAAGCTGTTCTCCTGGCCGGGTGACATATCCAGCGATTCCCAGGCCTTGCGAATGAAGGTAGTCGCCTGTTCGGTCCGGCCGGCGGCAAGCAGGGCACGCGCGTAGCGCACCGAACCGGGTGAGGTGATGGGGGGGAACTTTTCGAACCATGCCATGAGTTCGCTGTCGGGAACCGTGTTTGATATGGCCTCCTCGGTCCGGCGGCGAAGGCGGCGCATGCCTGGCCAGTCAGGATTGGCGAGAATGAAACCGGAGAGTTCGGCGAAGTCCGCTTTCGACGTAATCGACCTGTAGCGGAGCCAGCTCATTACTTTTCCCCGGCAATTTTTCGTGGGTGGCCGCGCTTCGGCTTTTCACTTTGCGCCAGTTTTCCGATTTGGCGGCGGCAAACGCCGCACGATATGCCGCAATGTCAGCTTTGCTGAGTTCGGCGGCGGCGATGGGGGCAATATCAGCGGCCATCATGGTCAGGGCGACCAGAATGAGCAATAGTTTGTTGTACTTGTTACTTAAAATTCGCATTTCGCCGCCAATAGTTTACACGATACAATGAGCATCAATAACCGGGCCGTGCGAATGGACCGTAGCGCTATTGCCCGTCCATCAACCGCACGGTAGTTTCAGGGAGTCAGTCGCAACCGCGACAAGGAGAATACATTATGTTTAACGGATCGTTAGTGGCATTGATCACACCATTCAAAGATGGTGCGATTGACGAGGATTCCTACCAGGAATTTGTCGAATGGCAGATTGCCGAGGGAACGCATGGTTTCGTCCCGACGGGAACGACCGGGGAATCGCCGACACTCAGTCATGACGAACACAAACGCGTCGTTGAGTTGTGTATCGAAGTCGCGAAGGGGCGGGTTCCCGTTATTGCGGGTACCGGGTCGAATTCGACCGCCGAAGCGATTGAACTGACGCAGCATGCGAAGGATGCCGGCGCGGATGCCGCCCTTGTTGTGACACCCTATTATAACAAGCCGACGCAGGACGGGCTGTATCTGCATTACAGCATGATTGCCGAAGCAGTCGATCTGCCGATCGTCATCTACAACATTCCCGGCCGTTCGGTCGTCGATATGTCGGTGGCGACAATGGCGCGGCTTGCCAAACTGCCGAATATCGTTGGCGTCAAGGATGCGACGAATGATCTGGCGCGGCCGCTGGCCTCCCGGCTGGCGATCGAAGGAGATTTCTGTCAGCTGTCCGGTGAAGACGCGACAATTGGCGCATTCCTGGGGCAGGGTGGCGACGGGTGCATTTCGGTCACCGCGAATATCGCGCCGAAACTGTGTTCGACCCTGCATGAAGCCTGGCAGAAGCGGGACCTGGATACGTTCGCGGATGCCCGTGATCGGCTGATGCCGCTGCATGATGCGATGTTCTGCGAAACCAGCCCGGGGCCGGTGAAATATGCGGCGCATCTCATGGGCAAGTGCGATCCCTCGTGCCGTCCGCCGCTCGCGCCGATCACCGAGTCCAGCAAGGAAGCCGTTCGATCCGCCCTGGTGGCATCAGGACTGCTTAACTGACCTGATGGCCGAACAGGATACGACGAACCGACCGGTTGCGCAGAACCGGCGGGCGCGATTCGATTACTTCATCGACGAGAAGATCGAGGCCGGCATCATGTTGCTCGGGACCGAGGTCAAATCGCTTCGTGAAGGCAAGGCGAGTCTGTCCGAAGCCTGGGCCGGGCCGCGTAATGACGAGCTTTGGCTTTTCAACTGTTACATCCCGGAATACAGCGCCAGCAGTCACTTCACGCATGAAACGACGCGTCCTCGGAAACTTCTGTTGCATCGGAAGGAAGTCGACAAGCTGATGGGCGCTGCCAAACGGCAGGGTGTTACGATTGTCCCGATGGCGATCTATTTCAACGACCGCGGAATTGCGAAGGTGTTGTTGGGGCTTGCGCGTGGCAAGCGTCAGGTCGACAAGCGGCAGACGACCAAGGACCGCGACTGGCAGCGCCAGAAAGCGCGGGTCATGCGCGAACGCGGCTAGCGATTTCCCTGAAGACGTCGTGGAACATGGCTTCGGTCAGACGACCGGTATTCGTGTTGTATCGCGAACAATGATAGCTGTCCGCCAGCACAATCCCGTCAGGTAGTGTGTGGAAGGCGCAATGGGAAAAGGGATAGGCCGCTGCGCGCAATCCGAGGGTCCGCAGTATCGATCCATGGGATACGGTGCCCAATGCCAGAATAATCCGCAATTGCGGCATGCCCGCAATTTCATCAATCAGAAACGGTCGGCAAGCGTTGATTTCCGCGCCAACCGGCTTGTTTTGCGGCGGTACGCAGCGCACAGCGTTCGTGATGCGACATCCGACAAGGTTCAGGCCGTCATCGGGGGATTCGTCATAGTCGCCATCGGCGAAACCGAACTTCTGCAGGGTCGGATACAGCAACTGCCCGGCGTAATCACCGGTGAAAGGGCGGCTGGTGCGGTTGGCGCCGCGCAGCCCCGGTGCCAGTCCGACGATCAGCAAGGCCGCATCATCGCCACCGAAACTTTCGACGGGCCCATTGTGCCAATCCGGCCAGTTTTCGCGGTTTTCTTCGCGAAAGGCAACGAGTCTGGGGCATTTCGGGCAATCCCGGCCCGGTTGATCAATTGTCACTGGCGGAATCCCGGCGTTATACCGGCGTGACGACAGGGTCGTCGTATTCATCCTCGTAATCTTCATCGGCGAGGTAGCCGTCATCGTCGGGCATATCGTTCGGCGCGGCGTTATCGCGGCTGTGTTTGCGCGCGATTTCCTTCGACAGGTCCATAAGTTCGACGAATTGGTCCGCCTGGCGGCGCAGTTCGTCCGCGACCATCGGCGGTGACGATTTCACGGTGCTGACGACGGTAACGCGGACGCCCTTGCGCTGTACGGCTTCTACGAGGCGCCTGAAATCGCCGTCGCCGGAAAACAGCACAATGTGGTCCAGTTGGTCGGACATCTCCAGCACATCGATCGCCAGCTCAATGTCCATATTGCCCTTGATCTTCCGACGACCGTAACTGTCGGTGAATTCCTTGGTCGGTTTGGTGATCATGGTGTAGCCGTTGTAGTCGAGCCAGTCGACCAGCGGGCGGATCGGCGAATATTCCTGATCCTCTATCAGCGCAGTATAGTAAAGAGCCCGGATCAGCCGGCCTTTTTCGCTGAATACTTCCAGCAGGCGTTTGTAATCAATATCAAATCCAAGGGCCCTTGCCGCCGCATAAAGATTTGCCCCATCAATGAATAAAGCGACTTTTTCGTCACTGTAAATTTTTAAAGTCATCAATTTACCTTGTGGAATTTTATATTTTTATGAATTTGGTTCCGCAACGACAGCTAATAATCTATCAATGCCCCACACTTGTTTAAGCTATCTATGCTGATATGACCAGTACGACAATAGCCTGCCCCGCAGCTGTATTCGTGGGCAGGGGCCTTGACCGGCAGATCATTCAGGCAAATATCTTGTGTAGCTTGCGCGTTCTGCCTATAGTCCGCGCCCGATTTGACCGCTTGACGTTGGAGAATGACCGCCATGGCGCGTGTAACCGTTGAAGATTGTATTCTCAAGGTGCCGAACAGATTCGAACTGGTTGTGCTGGCTGCCCAGCGGAGCCGTGGTATCTCCGCAGGATCGCCGATTTCCGTGGAACGGGATAACGACAAAAACCCGGTTATCGCCTTGCGCGAGATCGCGGAAGAGTCGATTGAAATCGAAGACCAGAAGAATACGGTGATCCGAAGCATGCAAAAGCATGTTGAAATCGATGAACCGGAAGAAGAAGATCCCATCGAACTGATGGCTGGTGCCGCCATGGCCGATGATGGCGAACTGACGGCGCCGGCAACGGTGAAATTCGAAGATGATGAAAACGCCAGCTGATCAACGGATACCGGCGGCGTGACCGCGCGCCGGATTTTGCACGGAGCGTCGCCGCATGATGCGGCAATATGAACTAGTTGAGCGGGTAACGGGTTACGACCCGGGCGCGGATGAAAGCGCCCTTAACCGCGCTTACGTTTTTTCCATGAAGGCGCATGGTTCGCAGCTGCGCGAATCCGGCGATCCTTATTTTTCGCATCCGGTCGAAGTCGCGGGCATTCTTTCCGAGAAAAAGCTCGACTGCGATTCCATTATTACCGGCCTGTTGCACGATACCGTTGAGGACACTGTCGCGACCATGGAGGATATTCGCTCCCTGTTCGGGCCGAATGTCGCGCGTCTGGTGGACGGTGTCACCAAGCTGAGCCAGTTGGAAGCAATGTCCGATCGGGCAAAGCAGGCGGAGAATTTCCGCAAGCTGTTGCTCGCCATGTCCGAAGATATCCGGGTGCTGCTGGTCAAGCAGGCGGATCGGCTGCACAACATGCGGACCCTGAAATTCGTTCGCAGTGAAGAAAAACGGCATCGTATCGCCAATGAAACGATGGATATCTACGCACCGCTCGCCGAACGCATTGGTATTCGTGACTGGAAGGACGAGTTGGAAGACCTTTCCTTCGCCGAACTGAACGGCGATGCACGGACATCGATTATCAACCGCCTCGACTTTCTGAAGCAGCGCGGCGGCGATATTGTCGGCCGGGTCAGCGCCGAGCTTGTTGAACGGCTGGCGGACAAGGGCATCGACGCGGAGGTGTACGGCCGGGAAAAAACGCCGTTCTCCGTATGGCGCAAGATGCGCCGCAAGCACATTGGCTTTGAACAGCTTTCCGACATCATGGCGTTTCGGGTCATCGTCGGTACGGTCGAGGAATGCTATCAGGCGCTTGGCATCATCCACGGCCAATACCGTGTCGTGCCGGGCCGTTTCAAGGATTACATCTCGATCCCCAAGCCGAATGAATACCGTTCGCTGCATACCACGGTGATCGGGCTGGAAAATCAACGCATCGAAATGCAGATACGCAGCCGCGAGATGCACCAGGTGGCGGAGCTTGGTGTTGCTGCGCATTGGCAGTTCAAGCAGGGAGAGCAGACGGATGGCCGGCAATATCGCTGGCTGCGGGAACTTCTGGAAATCCTCGAGCATGCCGAAGCGCCGGAAGAGTTCCTTGAAAATACCAAGCTTGAGATGTTTACCGATCAGGTGTTCTGTTTTTCGCCGAAAGGGGAGCTCAAGGAACTGCCGCGCGGCGCGACCCCGGTTGATTTCGCCTACGCTGTTCATACGGAAATCGGCGATACCTGTGTCGGGGTGAAGATTAATGGCGAGCGGGCACCCTTGCGGACCGAACTCAAGAACGGTGATCAGGTTGAGATTCTTACGTCAAAGGATCAGACGCCGTCGCCGACCTGGGAAGGTTTCGTCATTACCGGCAAGGCGAGGGCCTGTATTCGCCGGTTTGTCAGGTCGCAACAGCGTGATGAATATACCAAGCTGGGCCGTGAAATCGTTGAGAAGGCGTTTCGTCGGGAAGGTCGCGTGTTTGAGGAAAAGGCAGTCCAGGGATTACTGCCGAAATTTTCGTGCCGGACAATTGACGACCTTTGCGAGGCGGTGGGCACGGGGCAATACACAGGGCAGGATGTCCTGGGGACCGTGTTCCCGGAGACCCGGGTAAATGAAAATGACGATGACAAATCCGAAGAACAGGACCGGAAAAACGACAAGAATGAATTCGCTGTACCGATCCGTGGCCTGATCCCGGGTATGGCTGTTCACCTGGGGACCTGTTGCCATCCTTTGCCGGGTGACCAGATCATCGGCATTTCGTCGACGGGCAAGGGGCTGACAATTCACACCACTGATTGCGAAACCCTGGCGAATTTCGTCAATGTGCCAGAACAATGGGTTGATGTGCATTGGGAAGGTGGTGCCGGCGAAGAAGGCGGGCGTGTCGGGCGGTTGCTGGTAACACTGACGAACCGGCCGGGCGCGCTTGCGGCGCTGACCAGCGTGATCGGACGCGGGCAGGGCAATATTACCAACCTAAAGATCAGCGACCGGTCGACAGAATTTTTTGAGTTGCAGATTGATATCGAGGTTTCGAATGTCGACCAGCTCAGTGATATCATTGCAGGGCTTCGGGCCGATCCTGCTGTTGGGCTGGTGGAACGTGAACGGGGCTGACTGCAGCCGGTTGAAAGGATGTGATGGATGACGGCCTATTCGAAGCTGCGCCTTGGTGTGAATATCGATCATGTCGCGACCATCAGGAATGCGCGCGGTGGCGAGTATCCCGACCCGGTACGGGCGGCCAAACTTGCGGCAGCGGCAGGCGCGGATGGCATTACCGCCCATCTTCGGGAGGATCGCCGGCATATTCGCGACGACGATATCCGGCGAATTCGCGAGGAAGTGGATGCGCCGCTGAACTTCGAAATGGCCGCAACGGATGAAATGGTCGATATCGCCCTGCGCCATCTTCCACATGCGGCCTGCATCGTGCCGGAAAAACGCGCGGAACGGACAACCGAAGGTGGCCTCGATGCGGTGCGCGGTCACAATCATCTGCAACCGGTTGTTCGGCAACTGGGCGATGCGGGCATCCGGGTGTCGCTGTTCATCGAGGCTGATTCAAAGCAGCTGGAAGCAGCGGTTGCGCTTGGCGCGCCGGTTGTAGAACTGCATGCGGGGGCCTATGCCGACCTTGAAGGCGCTGAGCAGGCAGTCGAACTGGCGCGCATTGTGGAAGCGGCAGCTTACGCGGAGAGGCTTGGGCTGGAATGCCATGTCGGCCACGGTCTGACCTTTGACAATGTTGCCCCTGTGGCCGCGATCGGGACTGTTCGGGAACTGAATATTGGTCATTTCCTTATCGGAGAGGCGGTCTTCAGCGGGCTGGACTCGGCGGTGCGGAGGATGCGGTCGCTGATGGACAATGCCCGGGCGGATTCTCAGGGTGCTCGAAGCGCATGATTATTGGTCTTGGCACGGATCTTTGCGATATCGGTCGTATCGAGGAAACACTGAAGCGGTTTCCGGGGCGATTTGAAGAACGGCTCTATACCGAACAGGAACGGCGCCGGGCTGAACGCCGGCCATTCAATCGCGGCGGCCGTTATGCGCAGATGTTTGCCGCGAAGGAAGCCTGTTCCAAGGCGCTGGGCACAGGCTTCCGCAAGGGGGTGTTCTGGCGTGATATGGAAGTCGTGCACCTTCCGTCCGGCAAACCCACAATGTCGCTTGCCGGGGGGGCATTGTTGCGAATGCAATCGTTGACACCAACCGGTATGGTGGCGCATGTCGAGGTTTCGCTGACCGACGAGTCCGGGTTGGCCAATGCGGTTGTGATAATTTTCGCGGTGCCGGCAAGTGCCGGTAACCTTGACACCGGCAACGCCGGAACACCATAAACGGCCGGTTTTTGGCAGAGGCGACCCATGGCGTCAGATAAATCGCAGAACGAGACCGGCGCGAAAGCAGGCGCCGAAACCGGCGCGAAAGCAAAGGCCAAGGTCGATTCCGGCGGCGGGATTGCTGAAACGATTCGCACAGTCGGCTTCGCCATACTTGTCGCCATGGTCGTAAGGACGTTTCTGTTCGAACCGTTCAATATTCCATCCCGGTCCATGGTCCCGACCCTTCTGAAGGGTGATTACCTGTTCGTTTCGAAATATTCCTATGGATACAGCAAGCATTCATTCCCGTTCAGTCTGCCGCTGTTCAATGGGCGGATATTCGAAAGCCAGCCGGAACGGGGGTGATGTCGCCGTATTCAAGTTACCTGCCGACAACACCACTGATTATATCAAACGCATCGTCGGGTTGCCCGGCGACCGGATCCAGGTTTTGTCCGGTATCCTGCATATCAATGGTGACCCTGTGACACGACGCCGTATCGCGGATTATCATTTCGACCGGGTGCCGTTTGGAACCGCCATGCGATATCAGGAGACCCTCCCGAACGACGTCAGGCATGAAATTCTTGAAATGAGTGGCGATACCGCCAGATACGACAATACGGATGTTTATGTCGTGCCGAAGGGGCATTATTTCGCCATGGGGGATAATCGCGACAACTCATCCGATAGTCGGATTCTGGATTCAGTAGGGTTCGTTCCGGCGGAAAACCTGGTCGGAAAGGCGCTCTTCATGTTTTTCTCGACCGATGGGACGGCACGGATCTGGGAAGTCTGGAAGTGGCCGTTCACCATAAGGTATGACCGGCTGTTCAATGGTATCGACTGATCCGGGGGCGGGTGGCGGCAGAACATCTGGCGCCGGTCTTCCAGCACACTTTCGGCAATCCGCGTCTGCTGTATGAAGCCCTGACTCATGGCAGTGCCGGCGACGAACACGGCCATAACTACGAGCGGCTGGAGTTCCTTGGCGACCGGGTCCTGTCGCTGGTCGTGGCGGAACTGCTGTACCGGCATTTCCCTGATGAACCGGAAGGCAAGCTGGCACGTCGCAGTGCCGCTCTTGTGCGCCGGGACGCGCTGGCGGAAGTTGCCGGTGAAATCGGGTTGGGTCCGTTTCTGGTGCTCAGCCGGGGAGAGGACGACTCCGGGGGGCGGGAAAACCCGTCATTGCTGGCCGATGTCTGTGAAGCGGTGATCGCGGCGCTTTACCTGGATGGGGGATTGCCTGTCGCAGTGCGATTTATCGAACGATACTGGCAGCCGATGATGTCGCGCTCGCGTACGCCGCCGACAGATGCCAAAACAGCGCTGCAGGAATGGTTGCAGGGGCGCGGGGAACCGCTGCCCGTGTATCAGATTGTTGAACGGGCCGGCCCTGATCATGCGCCGGTATTTACAATAGAGGTCGCTGCCGGGGACACGCATACTGCTGTCGGCAGCGGCGGTAACCGCCGGGTCGCGGAACAGGAAGCGGCCAAGGCATTATTGAAGGTATTGGGTGTGAATGACTGAACCTGCCGCCATGCGCTTTGGATTTGTCGCTGTTCTCGGCGCCCCCAATGCGGGTAAATCGACCCTTATCAACCGGATTGTCGGGGCCAAGGTGTCCATTGTGTCGCCGAAGGTCCAGACGACACGGGCACGTTGCCTGGGCATTGTCATCAATGGGCAAAGCCAGGTCGTGTTCGTCGATACACCCGGTATCTTCGAGCCGCAGCGGCGGCTGGACCGGGCAATGGTCGATGCCGCCTGGAAGGGCGCGTCCGAAGCGGACCATGTGGCTGTCGTGGTCGATAGCGAGCGCGGTTACGACGGCAATACGCGCCGCATCGTCGAAGCATTGCCGGAAGGCGGCGGCGGGACACTGGTACTGAACAAGATCGACCGGGTCGCGCGTCCCAATCTGCTCAGCCTGGCGGAAGAAATCAACGCCAGTGGCCGGTTCGCCGAAACCTTCATGATCTCAGCGCTGAAAGGCCATGGGGTAGAGGATCTGGGGCGCCACTTTGCCGGCAACGTGCCGCCGGGACCGTGGATGTTTCCCGAAGACCAGCTTTCCGATATGCCGATGCGGATGATGGCCGCCGAAGCGGTGCGCGAGCAGTTATTCCTGCAATTGCATCAGGAACTGCCCTATGCGTTGACGGTGGAAACCGAAGAATGGAAGACGCTGAAGGACGGCAGCCACCGGATCTCCGCCGTTGTGATCATCGAGCGCGAAAGCCAGAAGGGCATGGTCCTTGGCAAGGGCGGGAGTCGTATCAAGGCCGTAGGCGAGGCGGCGCGGCTTGAACTGGAGGAAATGTTCGACAGCCGGGTCCACCTGTTCCTGCACGTCAAGGTCCGCAAGGACTGGAAGGAAAAGGCGGAACACTACCGCAACATGGGGCTGGATTTCCCCACCGGCTGACCTCGCGACCGTCAGAGAATCGACAGGTGGCTGTTCTTTATGTCGGTGATCAGCATGTGCCCCGGCAAATGGGTGATGCAAAAGGACGGTTTCGCCTGCTCGATGGCGACCTGGGGTGTCACCCCGCAGGCCCAGAAAACCGGGATTTCATCATCCTGTACTCTTGGCGGCGCGCCCCCGAAAACGGGTTGTTCCAGATCGTCGATACCGATCGCTTCAGGCAGGCCGATATGAACCGGCGCGCCGTGCACATTGGGGAAACGGCTGGTGATCTGGATGGCGCGGATGGCGTCGGCCGACTTCATCGGCCGCATGGAAACCACCATCTTGCCGCCGAACCTTCCCGAAGGCGTGGTCTCAATATTGGTCCGGTACATTGCAACGCATTCGCCACGCTGGACATGGCGTAACGGGATATCATCCTGAATCAAGGCTTCCTCGAACGAAAACGAGCAGCCAAGCGGAAAGGATACAAGGTCGTCCCGCCAGTATTCGCTGATATCGCCGGTAACGTCGATTTCCTCGCCGTTGCGGAACACGCGGTATCCCGAAAGGTCGGTGCGGAGGTCAATATTTGTTCCCAGTGACGGCAGGCTCGGGTCGCCCGGCTGCCCGATGGCCAGCATCGGGCAGGGTTTCGGGTTCAACTGACAGAATGTCTGGAAAGCCTGTGCGTCTTCCACCGGCATGATCGCGAGGTTGGCCTGCACATAACCGGGGGCGAGCCCCGCCGTGTGGCCGCGATGCGTACCGTTGCGGATCAGTAACCGCGCGGCATGGCCCGGATTATCGGCCTGAGTCGCGGATTGTGCGCTTGCCACCTGAACCATCGCTGCTTCCTCCTGTGAAATGCTCGATTTGATTCTGACATGTGAAAAGTTGCCGTCAAGCCGTTCGACGGGCGCGCCGGCTGGGGTAAGATGCAGAATGGAATGGATGGATCGCGGTATCGTTCTTTCGGCGCGACGGCACGGCGAATCGTCGGTGGTTCTGAAGCTGCTGACGCAAGAACATGGCCGGTTTGCCGGCGTGGTGCGCGGCGGGCAGTCGCGCCGCAATCGTGGCGTTCTGGAACAGGGAAACCTGCTGTCCGCCACCTGGCGCGCCCGGCTTGAGGAGCATCTCGGAAATTTCACCGTTGAGCTTGAGAAAGGCCATGCGGCGCGGTTGCTCGACCGCCCCGATCGTCTGGCGGCGCTGGATTCGACATGCGCCATACTGGATGTCTGCCTTGCGGAGCGCGAACCGCACCCCGAATTGTTCGCGGCGACGCTGGCGCTGGTGGCGGCGCTCGATGGCGACGATTGGGCGGCACATCTTGTCGCCTGGGAAATCGGCCTGCTCGGTGAGTTGGGATTCGGGCTGGATCTGTCATGCTGTGCGGCGACGGGTGCCAATGACGGGCTCGCTTATGTCTCGCCCCGCAGTGGTCGGGCGGTGTCGCTGTCTGCCGGGGAACCCTACCGGGACCGCTTGTTGCCGCTACCCGCCGTTCCTGCTGGGGCACGGCGTGGCCGGGCCGGCGGATATCGTCGCCGGCCTGACAATCAGCGGCTATTTCCTGCAGCGGCATATCTATTCCCCGCAGGAAGGGCAACTGCCGGATTCGCGTGACCGGCTGCTTCATTCCCTGCGTCGAATGGCAGCGGTGGTGGCTTCAAACCTCGACGACTGACACTATATGTGGCATGTTGCCGAACGCTTAACCCTGTATCTCGTTAGAGTTTTCTGAAATGGCCCAATCCCCCGAAGCCGGTGAAATCCGCAGCACTTTATTCGCCGATGCGCTTGGCGAACGCTACCTTTCCTATGCGATGTCGACGATCATGTCGCGGTCGTTGCCGGATGTCCGTGACGGGCTGAAACCCGTCCACCGGCGCCTGTTATTCGCGATGCGGGAATTGAAGCTCGATCCGAGCGCCGGTTTCAAGAAATGCGCCCGTATCGTCGGTGATGTCATGGGTAAGTACCATCCGCATGGCGACGCGGCGATCTATGACGCCATGGTCCGGCTGGCGCAGGATTTTGCCGTGCGTTACCCATTGGTCGATGGACAGGGCAATTTCGGCAATATCGATGGCGATAACCCGGCGGCCATGCGCTACACGGAAGCGCGCCTGACCGATGTCGCCAAGGCCCTGCTGGACGGTATTGACGAGGATGCGGTCGATTTTCGCGACACCTATGACGGCGAAGGCGCCGAACCGATGGTGTTACCGGCGAATTTCCCGAACCTGTTGGCCAATGGCGCGGCCGGTATCGCTGTGGGGATGGCGACAAGTATCCCGCCGCACAACGTCGCCGAGCTTTGCAGCGCCTTGTTGCATCTGATCAAGCATCGGAATGCGACGATCGAAAAGCTGGTCGATTTCATCCCGGGGCCGGATTTTCCGACGGGTGGCGTACTGGTTGAGAGCCGGGAAAACGTTGTTGAAGCCTATCGTACGGGGCGCGGCGGCTTCCGTCTGCGGGCGCGCTGGGAAACGGAAAAAACCAAGGGCGGCGGCTACAATATCGTGGTGACGGAAATTCCCTATCAGGTTCAGAAGTCGAAACTGATCGAGAAAATTGCCGATCTTTTGAATAACCGCAAGCTGACGATGCTGGCTGATATCCAGGATGAATCGACGACCGAGGTCCGGCTTGTTCTGGAACCCAAGAGCCGCAATGTCGATGCCTCGGTATTGATGGAATCGTTGTTCCGCCAGACCGACCTGGAAACGCGTGCCTCGCTGAACATGAATGTGCTTGATGCGGATCAGGTGCCCCGCGTGATGGATTTGCGGGAAGTTCTGACCTCCTTCCTCGATCATCGGCAGGTCGTCCTGATTCGACGCTCCCAGCATCGGTTGGCCAATATCGAGCGGCGGCTGGAAATTCTGGATGGCTACCTGATTGCCTACCTGAATCTTGATGAAGTCATCCGGATTGTGCGCGAGGAGGATGATCCCAAGGCCGAACTGATGGCCGCGTTCGGCCTGACGGAGCTACAGGCGGATTCGGTCCTGAACATGCGGCTGCGCAGCTTGCGGAAGCTCGAGGAAATGGAGATCCGCAAGGAGCACACGGCGTTGAGCGAAGAGAAGGCGTCCCTGAACGAGTTGCTGGGCAGTGAGGAATTACGCTGGCAGATGATCGCGGGACAGATCTCCGATATTCGCAAGGCGTATGGGCCCAAAACCGAACTCGGCGCCCGCCGGACCGAAATCGGTACGCCGCCGTCTGATGTCGTTATTCCGCTGGAAGCGATGATCGAACGGGAGCCGGTGACGGTGCTGTGTTCCGAAAAAGGTTGGATTCGCGCTGCACGAGGCCACCTGCAGGACACGTCCGACGTTCGCTATAAAGAAGGTGACGGGGAACGTTTCGTCCTGCATGCGGAAACGACAGACAAGGTGCTGGTCTTTGCCACAGATGGCCGGTTCTACACGATTGGGGCGGATAAACTGCCCGGCGGCCGGGGCTTCGGTGAGCCGTTGCGGTTGATGTTCGACCTGGCGCAGGGACATGACATCGTTTCCATATTCATCTTCAAACCGGATCGAAAACTGCTTGTGGTGTCCAGCGATGGGCGTGGCTTCATCGTGAATGAGCGGGCGGTCTTTGCCCAGACCCGGGCCGGCAAGCAGGTTCTGAACGTGTCCGGCGATGTCGAGGCGAAGATCTGTACCCCGGTCGAGGGCGACACTGTCGCCGTGGTCGGTGAGAATCGGAAACTGCTGCTGTTTGATATCTCGGAATTGCCGGAAATGGCGCGTGGCCGCGGCGTATTGCTGCAACGCTACCGGGATGGCGGGCTGGCAGACGCCATGATTTTCGAGCGCGAAAAAGGGTTGAGCTGGAAAAGCGGGGAACGCACCCGGACTGAAACCGATTTGCGCGAATGGATCGGCAAGCGGGCGCAGGCCGGCAGGATGCCGCCGAAGGGATTTCCGCGCAGCAACCGGTTCAAGTAGCCCGATTCAGTAGGAAAAGTATCAGGATCAGCCGTTTGGCGAGACGATGAACTCGCTGAGCGGTCGCCAGCCGTTGACGCCGTAGCCTTCAATCGGTTCGAAGTGGATCTTGTAGCTCATCTTGCGACTCGCTTCGATCCAGTAGCCCAGATACACAAACGGCAGCTGTTCGATCCGCGCCCGGTCAATCAGTGACAGGATGATGAAGCTGCCCAGGCTCCGTTTTTTTAGCTCGGGATTATAGAAGCTGTATACGGCGGAAAATCCGTCATTTGTGCGATCCGTCAGGCAGGCGGCAACCAGATCGCCCTGACCGTCGCGGTATTCGATGATCGCGGTATCGATGGGGCTGGATGCAATCATCTCGAAATAGTCGTTTCGGGTCATGCGTGACATGTCACCGCCGCCATGGCGGGTCGCCATGTAACGCTGGAACAGCTCAAACTGCTCTTCACTGGTCCGGGTGCCCATGTCGGACCAGCGCAGATCCGCGTTCGCGCGCAATATGCGACGCCAGCGCTGGCTGGTCTGGAATTCGGATGCGACAACTCGAACCGGGATACAGGCACTGCATCCCTGGCAGGAGGGGCGGTACGCGATGTGATGACTTCGGCGAAACCCGGTTTGCGACAGGGAATCATAGCGATCCCGGGCTTCCGGACCTGAAAGTTCCGTGAAAAGCTGCTGTTCGACCCGGCCCGGAATGTAAGGGCAGGGCATAGGACCTGACCGGTAGAACGTCAGTTTGCTGGGCTTTTGCTGATTTGTCATCGTCGCCAAAATCTAGAGAAATAACGTTGAGGACGCAATTCGGTAGAATTTTGGCACGATTTTTACGGTTTGACGTCGGTTTTTATGACCACGGTCCCTGAAAGGTAATCATGCACGCAATGGCGCCGGTCATTGAACAGGGCGACGATCAGGATCAGGCATGTGGTTAGCGCGATCGAAAAGTAAAACAGTGCCGTCATCGCAAATGCCTGCAGAAGGCTTGGTCTGCCACCGGATTGGGCGCGAACTTCGATGGACATGAATTGCATGCCCAGCGTCGCGGAGCGCGGGCTGCCGATCATCAGGGAATGATAAGCAAGCGGAATGAGCGGCGCGAATGTCAGCAGGACGGACAGGAGCCCGAAGGAAAGAAAGACAAGCGCCCAAAGCGCGACGCCCATTACCAGAATGATGCAGACATCAATCAGAAAGGCGGCGATCCGGCGTCCGACCACGCCTTCGAACAATTCGTCCCTGTCCAGGTCAAGTTCCGGGCGGGGGGTGGCGCTCCAGTCCAGTCGGCTATCGGATACTTCAGGCAATTTCACGCGGTATTCCCTCAATGCGGTTTCGTCTTGGAATCCTTAGTGTCCGGCCCGAAATGAGTTGAGTGATTTCAGTAAGTTGTGATTCTCTCGTTTGTGTTGAAGCAAATGAGGAGACACAACATGTGGACTGAGATCACCCGCCCGCAGTTTGATCGTTCGAGCCTTCGTTACGCAAGCGACTTGACGGATAAGGAGTGGCGTTTGATTTCGCCATTATTGTCCCCGCCGCGTCGATTAGGCCGCCCGCGAACCACGGATTTTCGAGAAGTGGTGAATGGGATTTTTTATGTGGCGCGCACCGGTTGCCAATGGCGCATGGTGCCCCGGGAATTTCCGCCACGCAGTACGATCCAGCGATATTTTTACGCTTGGCGCTCGGATGGAACCTTGCACGTCATCAATCGCCAACTGGTGATGTCGATGCGGGAAACCTCTGGGCGCACGACCAGCCCGACCGCCGGGGTGATCGACAGCCAGACGGTGAAAACCACGGAAAGCGGCGGTGTTCGGGGCTATGACGCGGGAAAGAAGGTCAAAGGGCGCAAGCGTCATATCGTGACCGACACAGGCGGCTTTCTGGTCGCCGTCATGGTTCACGCCGCCGATATCCAGGATCGCGACGGCGCGCCCGCGCTGTTGGCGTCGATACGCCACGCCTTTCCCCGGTTGCGCCATGTTTTCGCCGATGGTGGTTACGCGGGACCGAAGTTGCGCGACGCGCTGGCCAAACTTGGGAAGTGGACCGTGCAGATCGTCAAGCGCTCCGACGCCGCCAAGGGGTTCGTATTGTTGCCCCGCCGCTGGGTGGTTGAGCGCACCTTCGCTTGGCTCGGTCGTAACCGCCGTCTCGCCAAAGATTTCGAGGAAACCATCGAAAGCGCGGAGGCATGGCTCCTGATCGCCAGCATTCAACTGCTCGCCCGACGATTGGCAAGAGCATGAAAACATGGATATCATTTCGAGTCAGACTCTCAGCACGGAAAAGGACGACGATCCCGTCTGCGTGGCCGGGTTGAACACCATTTCATCCAGCGCTAGCCGGGCATCCGCGCCAAGCGCGAATGTGGTTTCATCGACGAACAGAAGGTTGACCGCGCCGCCCGCGGCCGTTTCGACGACATCGCCCTGGAAGACCGCATCGCCGGCGGCAAGCTGTTCGCGTGTGCCGTCGGCGCGGACAACGGTCACCTGGCCGGAAAGGTCCTGAACCTGTCCGATGGCTTCCGCAGCCTGGGCAATCTGCCCGGCCTGCGCATACTGGCCGGTGGTCTCCGGTGGGGTGAAGGAATCGACCAGGGCCGGGGTCATCCGGCCGCCTTCGGGGGTCAGCAGGTCGGGGGCGGGATCGGCGAGGAAGTAGCCTTCGACGGTGACGGTTGTGCCGTCCGGTCCGGTCAGGACCAGGTCATCGCCCTGCTGGCGATAGGTTGCGTCGCTGGCGAACTGTCCATCGGGCAGCATGACAGGCGAGTCAGACGCCGCGTCGAATACGATTGACCCTGAAAGGGCGGGTGATTGAATGCTGCCTGCCGGGGCGCTCTCCAAAGACCCTGCCGTCGGCGTAGGATACGCCATATACTGTTCTCCTGACCTGGAAGGATACATGCTACAATTCGCGAATTGTGAAATAAACCCGAATTACGGTCAGAATGCATCCCCCAATTGGGGCACGTTAGATAAAATTTATTTCGAATATACTGGTGTTAACCATAATTAAATCCTGAGGTTAGAGAATCTTCGCGATGGAGCAAGGGTTTGGCTGAAAAACACGACAGGCATTGGTTGCGATCCGCGCTGCGGGATTCCAGAGGTGCGTTTCGGGACCTGATGCTGATATCGCTTTTTATCAACATTCTGGTTCTCTCGATTCCAGTGTTTGTGCTGCAGGTCTATGACCGGGTGGTCTTCCAGGGCGGTATGACGACCCTGCAGGGACTCGTCATCGGTATGGGGTTGATCGTCGGTTTTGACTTTGTCCTGCGGCAGGCGCGCAGCCGGATTTTTCAGAATGTGGCGCTGCGGCTGGATGCCAGCGTCGGACGCACCCTTTATGAAAAAGTTGTTTCGCTGCCATTACGGGTGCTCGAATCGCGCCCGGCGACGTTCTGGCAGTCGGTTTTCCGGGATGTCGATACGGTTCGAAACATGCTGTCGGGCCCTTCGGCGACGCTTGTGCTCGACCTGCCATTCGCCATTCTTTTCTTCTTTGTAATTCTGATGATTGCCCCGCCGGTGGCTTGGGTGCTGCTCGTCTTCATACCACTTTTCATGGTATTGGCATGGCGGTCGGGGCACGTGATGCGGCAGGCATCCTCCGCCGAACGGGAATCCGGCCTGAACCGGGAAGGGTTGATGAACGAGCTGATTGCCGGGCGTAGCACGGTAAAATCGCTCGCGCTTGGCGAGACGCTGAAGCCCCGCTGGGAGGACCGGCACGCCACGGCAATCGAATCGGCGCTGCAACGCGGCGAGGCGGGCGACGGTTATCATAACCTGGGCTACATCATGACCATGAGCACGACGGTAGTCGTCACGACCGTTGGCGCGCTGGCAATTCTGGAACAGCAGATGACCATCGGGTCACTGATTGCAGCGAACATGCTCAGCGCCCGGCTGGTCGGTCCCATGAGCCAGCTGGTGTCGCAATGGCGCATGCTGATGCAGTTTCGGGAATCGTCACAGCGTCTGGACGAAGTCTTCGGGATGACATCGGACCGGCAGGAAGAAGGGGTCGAGATGGCGCGTCCCCAGGGTATCGTCAGGCTGGAGAAACTGAATTTTGCCTATAAGCCGGATGCGCCGGCGGCGATTGACGGGATCGACGGCGCCATCGGCCCTTGCGGCATGCATGGCATTATCGGCGCCAACGGTTCGGGCAAGAGCACCCTGCTGAAACTGATTAGGGGCATTTATGCGCCGACCGACGGCCGGGTGCTGCTGGATGACGCTGATATCGCGCAGTTTACCCAGCGGCAACTGGCGCAATGGGTTGGGTACCTGCCGCAGGAATGTGTGCTGTTTGCCGGGACGATCCGCGACAATATCGCGATTGCGCACCCGGATGCCGATGATGCGGAAATCATCGCCGCGGCCGAGCAGGCACGGGCGCACAGTTATATTGTCGATCTTCCCGATGGCTATGCGACCGACCTGGCGGAAGGGGGGCGGGGGCTTTCAACCGGGCAGCAACAGCGGATCGCGATCGCACGGGCGTTCCTGCGCCAGCCGCCGATCCTGATCATGGATGAGCCGTCCAGCAACCTGGACCGCGACGCTGAACTGGCACTTGCCGAGGCGTTGAAAGCGTATGCGAAGACGGCGACGGTCCTGCTTGTGACCCATAGCCCGGCATTGCTGGGTGCCTGCAACTCAATCCTGGTGCTGGACAAGGGACGGGTCACGATGGCGGGACCTGCGGGGCAGGTGCTGGCCAAGTTGCAGCCCGGTCCCAAACCGGTATCCGATGATCCCGCTGAACAGGGGAGGAAGCCGGCATGAGCCGCCTCGATGCGCTTGTTGCCACGCGCAAGGTCCCGACGCTGCGCGTCAGTGCAATCCTGGTCTGTGCGCTTCTTGCCAGTCTGCTCATCTGGTCGGCATTCGCGCGGCTTGATGAAGTATCCGTAGCGATGGGCGAAGTCGTTCCACTGGGACAGATGAAGGTCGTGCAACATTTTGAAGGCGGCATTATTGAACGGCTGGACGTCGAGGAAGGCGCCCGGGTCCGGACCGGTCAGGTGCTCGTCCAGCTTGATCTGGCCGGCGCGGGAACCAACCGTGCCGAAATAGTGGTACAGCGCGATGGGCTGGTGCTGCGCAAGGCGCGGCTGCAATCACAGATCACCGGTTCGGAACTTAAGTTCCCGGCCGAGGAAGCCGCGCGTCGTCCCGAACTGGTGCTGGCGGAGAAACGGTCATACGGGGCCTGGAAACGTGAACTGGAAATAACCCTTTCGGTTCTGGAAAAACAGATTACCCAGCGCAGGCTCGAGATACGGCAGCTGCAGGCGCAGCACCGGTCGGTCGAGAATGATCTGGCCTTTTCCCGTGAACGGCTTCGCATGTCGCAGAGCCTGTTGTCGGAAGGGCTGACGCCGCGGATGGAGCACCTGCAGCTTGAAGGGGAAGCCGAAAAACTCGCCGGTGAGTCCGAGGTGCTGAAAGAATCGATACCCCGGGCCAAGTCATCCCTTTCGGAAGCCCAGGCACGCTATGAGGAAGAACAGGAAAAAGCCACGGGGAGCAGCATCGAAAATCTGACCGGTGTCGAGTTGCAGATCGCCCGGGTGGATGCGCTGTTAAACGAAGCGTCGGACCAGGTGCTGCGGACGGTGATCCGCAGTCCGATCGACGGGGTCGTCAAGAATATGCGCTACCACACAATCGGCGGTGTGGTCCGGCCGGGCGAACCGATCATGGAGATTGTCCCGCTGAGTGACCGGCTTGTTGTCGAAGCGCACCTGAATCCGCTCGACCGTGGCTATGTGCAGGAAGGCCAGCGCGCGGTGGTCAAGATTTCGACCTATGATTTTGTCCGCTACGGCAGCCTTGACGGCGTCGTCGCCCGAATCGGCGCCAGCACGAATCTGGACCCGAATGGAGTACCATACTACCAGGTTGTGGTGCGGACGGAAAAAACCTATCTCGGGGAAGAGCAGGGCCTGTTGCCGATAACGCCGGGCATGCAGGCGACCGTCGATATCCATACAGGAACGCGTTCCGTACTGAATTACTTCATAAAACCGGTATTGAAGTTGCGAAATGAGGCGTTTCGGGAGCGCTGATGTGTAACGTCTTTGCAACACTTAACATGCTGCAATATAACACATTAATTGTCGTCAGAGGAGTGACTTCTCCCTTTTACTTGGGAAATGCGGGTTAAAATAAAAACCTGTTTTACCAGTGGCTAAGTTATTATTAGTACTGGAGAATAATAGGTGTTTTCAGTCGAATGCCATAAAGTATCGGCTGTCAGAGTAAATTTGGGGAGTTCGCTTCTTGCGTAACTGGTCGTTAGCGCTTTTCACCGGGATAGCAGTTTCGGTCGCCGGTGGTGTCGCTTCGGTATCCGCGGAGACGCTGCAGGAGGAAATTTCCATCCTTCTGATCCAGCATCCCGATATCCGTCGTGCGCGCAACGATGCGGCCGCAGCTGGAGCCCGCGTGGATGAGGCGTATGGCGCGTTTTACCCCCGCCTCGAATTAACTGGTGATACCGGTTATGAGCGCACGGACAGTCCTGACCGCAGGGCCGCCGGTGATGATGCCTTCAGCATGCGGCGCGATAAACTGACACTGACAGCAACGCAGAACCTGTTTAACGGGTTCCGTGACGAGGTCGGGCTGAATGCGGCGAATTCCGGCGTGCTCGAGCAGAAAATGGCTCTGAAAAACACCAGGCAGGAGCTGACCTTTCTGGGGTTGAACCAGTATCTCGAAATTTTGCGCAACGTGCGACTGATCAAGGTTGCCCAGACGACCGAAAAGACAATCCGGACACAGCTGGAACTTGAAGATGAACGTGTTCAGCGCGGGTCCGGTATCGCGGTTGACGTGCTGCAGGCGAAGTCCCGGCTGCAGGTCGCCAAGGAACAGCGGGTGGCTTTCGAAGGCCGTCTTCAGGAAGCGCTGGCCCGTTACAACCAGTTATTCGGCCATATGCCGGACATTGCGCGGCTGGAGGATATTCGGCCCAAGGAATCGCTGATTCCCGAAAGCCTGGATTCGGCGGTAGAGCAGGCACGGCAGTTTCATCCGGCATTGCGGCAGGTTCGGTTCCAGACCGATATCGCCCGTGAAGGACGGCGGATCGCAAAGGCCGAGTACTATCCGACGGTCGACCTGGTCGGGGCCATCGATTACCAGGATAATATTTCGACCACCAGAGGCATCCAGCGCGATCAGTCGCTGCTGGTGCGGGCGCGGTGGGAATTCTTTTCTGGCTTCCGGACACGCGCTCGTTTGGAGGTCGCCTCGCGGGTACTTGCCTCCCGGAAAGATACCTATAATTTTGCGTCGCGCCGGATTGAAGAAGATGTCCGCGTTGCGTGGGACCAGTTGATGACCGGCCGCCGCCGTGTCGATCTGCTGCAGAACGCCGTCAATATCGCGATTGAGGTTTTCAACGCGAAAAAGCGTTTGCGGGAATCCGGCAAGGAAACGGCGCTGAATGTTCTTGATGCGGAGCGTGAAGTGTCCGATGCGCGGATCAAGCTGATCACCGCGGATTATGATGCGCGGATCGCCAGTTATCTTTTGACACGCCGGACCGGTATGTTGACGCCGGAAGTTCTGGGCGTGGAAGTTGCCTCTTCTTCCCAGTAATTTCGGGCGTATCGGTTTCTGATCGGGTCCGTTTCGAAGCCACAGTTGATGGTGGCGATATAGTGTCTTATGAGACGCATATCTGCGCTATACTGGCGTTTCATGAAAATGCGTGACCTCGTGACAAGGAGCCCCGGGACGATGCGCTTTCGGGTGTTTTACTGTTTGCTGCTGTTGTTGCCGGCGGGATGCAACACGTTGCCGGGACTGGACTTCCTGCAAGGTGGCAAGGCCCCCGAAGCCACGGTTGTGCCCGTGACGGGGGCGCAGGACAGTGGCGATCCCAAATATCGGGTTGGCGACAGGTATACATTTGATAATCCAGTCGTGCGCTGGCAGGTGGTCGCGATAGAGGGCGAGCGGGTTCGCTGGCTCAGCGATGCCGGTGACCGGCAGGTGACCGGCTTTAATCCACTGTTGCCGGCGCTGGAATGGAATAATCAAAAGTCCGGCTCGGGCCGGCGATTCATCCGCGATGTGGAAGGATCACTCTTTCCCATGAAGGTCGGCGCAACGCTCCGTTTTCGTTCAACGGTCACGACAAGCAGTCCACCATTCGGGTGGGAGCATGCCTGGTCCTGTTCGGTAACGGGCCAGGAGGATGTCGAGGTACTCGGCAATGTTTTCGATACCTTTGTCGTTGCCTGTGGCCGGGAAGAACCGGGGGAAGTCGTGTTCTACTATGCGCCCAAGGTCGGCCATTACGTGGTCCAGCGCATTGGGGCAACGGGTGGCAGCAGGGGACGCACGCGGAATTTGCTGTCATTCGAGCGCAGCGACGGAACGTCGATTGCTGGCGTCGTCAAAGCACCTGCAAAGCTGCCGTTCCCGCCAAAGGAAGAGCCGGTTGTCGCGACGGCCGCGCCGACGCCTGTCCCAGCCCGCTCACCGAAGACTTCACCGCCCGTTCCAGTGAAGATGACGCCCGCCAAATCTACGCAAACGCTAGATGTTAATTCGGCGATGGATTCGGTGCTGTTGAAGGAGCCCCGTTTTGGCGGCAATCGGGCGCCGCCACAGATTCCGGTAAAGCCGTCTGTTGTTGCCACAGCGTCCAAGAAAGCTGGCGTTGGCGTGACTGCGGCACCTCGTGTGGTACCGCCACGGCCGAAGCCCCGGGCGATACGTCCGCCTTCCGTGCCGGCACCGCGAAAGTTTCAAACAGCCAGAATTACGCCGCCGGTGCCACCACCACCGAAGCCAGTTTCGACAGAGAAGGGCCCGGTTCGTGCCGCGCCGATTTCCGCACCAAGTCCTGTTCCATCACCGCCAAAAGCGCTGACACTCGCATCACCGACCGGGAGCGGGTTGCCGCCTGTCCCCGTCGCCAGACCAAAAGCCAAGGCCCCTGTTGCTGAGGTGATTCAAAAGCCGGTTCCTGTGCCGGTGCCACAAATCGCTAATCGTCCACCACCGCCACCGCCCTTGCCAGAACGGGCTGCCAGCGACCTTTCCGATTCTTCTGGAAAACAGGTGGCGGATGAGGCTGCGGAAGAAGCGACGCCGCCGACTCCGCCTGCGGCACCGAGGCAGATCGCGAGCGCAGCACCGCAGCAAGGCGTGCATCTCGCGTCTTATCGCGATCTTTCGAACGCTCGTCGTGGATGGGAGCAACTTGCACGGCGTAATAGTGATCTATTGGGGGCGTTGCGCGCCGATATTCGCCGGATCGAGGTGCCGGAAAAAGGTATTTTTTACAGATTGTACGCCGCGCCTGTGGGAGTCGCCGATGCCGGCGCCTTATGTGGTAAATTGCGAAATCGCGGCGTTTACTGCGAACCACAGGGCTAGCATCTTCAGGGCGCGGTGTCGTCCAGGCGATACATGACCAGCAGAGTCCGTTGCAGCGGTGAGAAATTGTCGTCGGAGACGATATAGACAAGCACGTCGCCATGCTCGTTTTGCCGAACGGAAATGCCTTCGAAATTATCCATTGAGACTGGTGGCTGGAACCGCGCAATTTCACGTGTCTGCAGGGCAGTATCGCCATCAATCTCGGCAGCGGGTATCCGGACGATTCTAATTTCGAGCCCGGAAATGAGACTGAAGCTGCGCTCGACAACCAGAATGTCGCAATTGGGCAAGGTCGTCGCACCAGTGGGCCGTAACCCTGCGGCGAGGGGATATGTGAGGGCGCGCCATCCGGATTTCGCCTGAACCCAGGCCTCGACTGTTCCCTGTGCTTTCCGGCTGCGTTCGGCAATTGCCAGCAGCCGGCCGTCGCAGAGCGGCGTCATCGCCTCGATACCGCCATTGTCGGGCAGTTTTACAAAGCGGGCCGGTGCGGGAACCGGAATCGCCGATGCCAATGCCGGGTCAGGTGCGCCATTGTAACGCCATATCCGGTGGACCCGCTCAAAGCTGACGGCGAAGTCGTTTGGTCCAAGTTGTGCCAGGGATTCTGCGTCTGAATTGGTCTTGCCGGTGATCGGCTGTCCGGTCGGCCCCAGAAGCGGGAAAATTTCGGCCTTTTCGAGGCCGCTCACATTCCGTCGCGATAGGTCAGTTCGGCGCGAAACCACTCTCCCTTGTCGGTGACTGCGAGTATTTGATTGCCATCGGCGCTGACCTGCAGTGCCGAAAGTCCGCCAAAGCGGGGATCCTTTATCGTCACGGCAAAGCCGCCGCGCCATGTCAGGCCGCCGATGGTTCTGGCATCCCGGTCTTCTTCGATCATCTGAATCGGCGCGATCCGGATTTTCGGGCCGTCTGCGGCAGCGTTGCCGCAGTACAAGGCCTGCAGCGCAATGCCGCCGCAGATAACGCCAAAAATGGTGCGCGACATTTTTCCGATTATCGAATGATTGCGGCTATGGCTTCTGAAGGACAGCATGTCCGGATCATACCCGCCCTTTCGTGTCGTCAATATGACAATCTTAGCGGAAGGGCGGGTTGGTAATGTCTAAGTGTCCGGCCCGAAATGAGTTGAGTGATTTCAGTAAGTTGTGATTCTCTCGTTTGTGTTGAAGCAAATGAGGAGACACAACATGTGGACTGAGATCACCCGCCCGCAGTTTGATCGTTCGAGCCTTCGTTACGCAAGCGACTTGACGGATAAGGAGTGGCGTTTGATTTCGCCATTATTGTCCCCGCCGCGTCGATTAGGCCGCCCGCGAACCACGGATTTTCGAGAAGTGGTGAATGGGATTTTTTATGTGGCGCGCACCGGTTGCCAATGGCGCATGGTGCCCCGGGAATTTCCGCCACGCAGTACGATCCAGCGATATTTTTACGCTTGGCGCTCGGATGGAACCTTGCACGTCATCAATCGCCAACTGGTGATGTCGATGCGGGAAACCTCTGGGCGCACGACCAGCCCGACCGCCGGGGTGATCGACAGCCAGACGGTGAAAACCACGGAAAGCGGCGGTGTTCGGGGCTATGACGCGGGAAAGAAGGTCAAAGGGCGCAAGCGTCATATCGTGACCGACACAGGCGGCTTTCTGGTCGCCGTCATGGTTCACGCCGCCGATATCCAGGATCGCGACGGCGCGCCCGCGCTGTTGGCGTCGATACGCCACGCCTTTCCCCGGTTGCGCCATGTTTTCGCCGATGGTGGTTACGCGGGACCGAAGTTGCGCGACGCGCTGGCCAAACTTGGGAAGTGGACCGTGCAGATCGTCAAGCGCTCCGACGCCGCCAAGGGGTTCGTATTGTTGCCCCGCCGCTGGGTGGTTGAGCGCACCTTCGCTTGGCTCGGTCGTAACCGCCGTCTCGCCAAAGATTTCGAGGAAACCATCGAAAGCGCGGAGGCATGGCTCCTGATCGCCAGCATTCAACTGCTCGCCCGACGATTGGCAAGAGCATGAAAACATGGATATCATTTCGAGTCAGACTCTAAGGCCGCTCGCAGCCCTTCAGTAGTTCGTCCAGCAATTCCTTGGAAATCGTCATCGTCCTTGCTCCTCTCAGGAAGCATGGACCAGATCACGAATACACAGAAGATCGGACACTCTCATGAAATAGGCAACCTGAACTGAATCCGGCTTGACCTTACGGAGCCAGTCTCTCGTGTTGCGCAGTGATTTTGGACTTTCGTCAGGCATTCCGACGATCAGGTGGACATGGGCTGTTATGCACCGCTTTTTCGTCATTGCCATGACCTGTTCGAAGAGTTCAAGCGACCCTTTGCCGTCAGGTTTTGCAACCGCCGCAAACATTTCCGGGTCGGCTGACTCCAGTCCGTAATGAATCTCCCGGCACCCAGCCTGGTACATGAGATCAAGCATCTCCTGATCCATGAGATCGTAGCGCGTTTCGCAAACCCAGGAGATGTCGAGGTTCCTGCTGATCAATTCGTTGCAGACCGCTTTGGCGTGCTTCGGGTTGAGCGTAAAGACCTGATCACGGAACAGAATCTGTTTCACGCCAAATTCTTCATTCAGGCACTGGATATCGTCGCCGACAAGTTTGGGGGCGCGGTAGATAACGCGATTGCCGAACCCGAAGGGGTAGGGGCAGTAGGCGCATTTATAGGGGCAACCCTTCGTCGTGAAGACCGGGGCATAGGGAACCCGCTCATCCGTATAGAAATCAGAAACGTATCGCGAAAAATCCAACAGTTCATAGGCGGGAAAGTCGATGAAGCTGAGGTCTTTCATTGGGGTGCGCGCGTCCAGCGTGACGACCCTGTCGCCTGCAAGGATGCTGCAGCCCTGCAAGGTATCGAGTGCCTTTCCGTCGACCAGGGATTTTACGTTATCGGCGACAAGAAGTTCTTCTGATTCCTCCATGATGACAGTTGCATCCCCATCGGACAGGATCTGCTTTTTGAACCATTTCGCCATCGGCCCCATCAGGATGACAGCGATGTCCGGCAGGATGGCTTTCGCCTCCCGTATCAGGGACAGATCGTCCGCGAAGGAGGGTATATTGATCACCGTAATCAGGACTTTCGGGGCCTCGCGTTTCAGCAACGCCAGAAATTCGTCCTTGTCGAAAACCTCTTTTGCCTGAAAGTCGGCATAGGTGTAGGCAATGTCCTGCTGCTCCAGGCAACGGGCAATGTAGAGGAAGCTCGAAAAGGGGATATCGTAGTACTTCTGATCGTGCCCGTAGCAATCCCTGTCGGATGGCAAAGAGGTGCCCATTCCGCCAGCCCATTCCCGAAAAACATTCCGGTGCGGGGGGCTGGGTAGCTGCAGAAGTATTGCATCAGTCGTCATTTGCATTCACCGTATTGGTATAAAGTTCAACGTAACGCGATGCGATATCGGACATTTTATAGTCTCTGGTGACGGCCTCAAGGGCTGCATTTCCGATCTTCTTGCGATATTCCTGATCGGCAATCAGCTTTTGCACCCCGGCTATGTACTCATCGTCATTGTCAAACAGCAGTCCTGTTTCCCGGTCGGTAATGAAACTGTCCGTTACGCCGCGCAATCGTCGTGAAACAACGGGTAATTCATGCGCCATGGCTTCCAGGAGTACGTTACCGAACCCTTCAAGGTGTGACGGAAACACCATCATATCACAAAAACGGTAAATAGGGCTGACATCATCCACGGCGCCGCAAAAGCGGACATTCGCCGTCAGACCCAATGCGTCGACACGGTTTCTGACATTTTCGGCATAGTCATCCTCAAGGTCCGGGCCAACAATCAACAGTTTCACGTTCTCGTTGTGCTTCAGGAGGCGTGGCATGTTTTCGATCAGAAAATCGACGCCTTTGCGTTCGCATATGCCGCCGACAAAAAGCAGGACGATATCGTCCGGGCTGTATCCCTGGGATCGTCGCATTTCGTCCGAGGGACCTTGCGCGCGTTCAGGAATTTCAACGCCTTGTGGGATAAGGCAAACTCTTGCCGCCGGGACGATTGTCCGTGCGGCGTTGTACAGTTGCGGGCTTATCGTGATGTAGGTGTCGGGCAGGCGTATCAGCAAGCGGATCAGCCATTGCCACACCGTCCGGTAGGTTGTGACAATGTTATCGGGGCTGTCATCAAGCGTACAGGATTGCAGTGTTCGCAAACCGAATAGTTTACAAATCAGGTGCCCGGCAAAATATCGGTCGGCGAAAGCGTGAAAATGTACGGTATCGTATTGGCGTGCATGGGCAATCAGCCAGCAGGCCAGTTTGAACGACACGGCAATGCCCGCATTGTCGAATAACCCCAGATAGGCAACATCCCCTACGCCGCAGGACCGGCTCGGCGAAGCGGCCCGATCGCGGGTTTTCACCGCAAGAACGTCATTTTCAATGCCGCTATTGTCAAAATGGACCCGAATTTTTTCGAAATAGACGCCCTCTCCGGTGAAATCGGGGCGAAAAAACGAAAATACGTGCAGTACTTTTACCATGAATTGCTGGGATTCATCTTTTATCGACCAATACGGTGCTATAATACCCTTTAGGTTGAGTGCATCATATCCCTTTATAGTGTCAGGTTATTATGCCGGTCGTGCAGGGGAAATGACTTGAGTCATTGGCCGTCACTTTTTTGTGCCTGTTTCAATCCTGCAGCGCTGTGTCGCTGTGATCCGGATTAAGTTCTTTCCAGCGTGCAATGATAGCAGCCTGTTCGTTCTGGTCGAGCGCCCGCCGATGAATTTGGAAATTTTCGATTCGGCGTTGCAGCGTTTCCGCGGGAATGTCGCGTAGCGCGGCGTCCAGAAAAATAGCGGTCATGCGCCTATTCCGTTCCGTTCTGGATGGAATTTTAATGGTTAGTTCTAGTTAGGCGTAATGTGTCATCCTGGTTGATGGTTCGTCAATGGAACAATCCTGAAGTGATTCCATGATCGTGCATGGCTGTCGGCCAGCGTTGGGTCGTCTGGCAAATCGATGTTGTTCCATACTGGCGTGCGCCCGGTTCCGGCCGGGCGCCTTTTTGTGTCCGGGTTTCAGCGGTTAATCCAATTTCCATCGTTTCAGGCTAATACTGTATCCCTTGCAGCTGTTTCCCTTCTGTTCGAGTCCGGGACTATTCCGGGACTCTTTGTTGCGATTGGGGGCAATTCGTTGCGTTTCGGGCGTTCGCCGGGCTTGCGAAACCGGCCGGAAGGGCCTAGAAACCCGCCATCGGGGTGTAGCTCAGCCTGGTAGAGTGCCTGCTTTGGGAGCAGGATGCCGCAGGTTCGAATCCTGCCGCCCCGACCAGTATCCCGCTGCCGCTGTAAAGCCTGCGCCGGCTTTACCGTGAAAGCCAACACGAGTGGAAAAGATATGGAAGTCCGCATCTTCAAGCCGTCAAAAACCGCCATGCAGTCAGGTCGTGGCAAAACCGGTGAATGGGTTCTGGAATTCGAACCCGGCGCCCGCGCCGACCCGGATCCGCTGATGGGATGGGCCGGCTCTACCGATACCCGCGCCCAGGTCAGACTGAACTTCGAGACGCGCGACGAAGCGGTGGCGCATGCGGAGCGCAATGGCTGGACCTACACGGTACAGAATCCGAAGGAACGCCGGATTCAGCCCAAGGCCTATGCGGATAATTTCAATTACAAACGCACCCAGCCCTGGACGCATTGAGCGTCGGCACGGGTTGGGCGGCTGCGGCCATGATCCCGTAGCTCAACCGGATAGAGCATCGGATTTCTAATCCGACGGTTGCAGGTTCGAGTCCTGCCGGGATCACCATTTTTTCAATGGGTTATTGTCGTCCG
>CALSRA010000039.1 GCA_943788635.1 uncultured Alphaproteobacteria bacterium
CCGAAGCCCGCAAGATTATTGCCGAGGTCGAGGAAATGGGCGGCATGACCAAGGCCGTTGGGGCGGGTGTTCCCAAGCTGCGGATCGAAGAATCGGCGGCGCGCCGCCAGGCCCGGATCGACCGGGGCGAGGAAGTTGTTGTTGGCGTCAACAAATACCAGGCAGCCGAGCAGGACGAGGTCGATATCCTGAATATCGACAATACCAAAGTACGCGACGCGCAGATCCGGCGCCTCAAGGATGTGCGCGCCAATCGCGACGAAGCGGCCTGCGAAGCCAGCCTTCAGGCGCTTGCCCGGGCTGCCGCAGACGGTACCGGCAATTTGCTGGCACTTTCGGTGGATGCGGCGCGGGCGCGTGCAACGGTTGGCGAAATTTCCGATGCGATGGAGAAGTCTTTCACCCGCCATCGTGCTGAAATCCGCGCAATTTCAGGTGTTTATGGCGGTGCCTATGGCGATGACGTCGCATTCGGCGAAATCAGGACTGCCGTTGCGGCATTCGCGACGGAAGAAGGCCGTCGTCCGCGCATGCTGGTGGTCAAGCTTGGCCAGGACGGTCATGACCGCGGTGCGAAGATTATTGCGACCGCTTTCGCGGATATCGGTTTCGATGTCGATATCGGCCCGCTGTTCCAGACGCCGGAAGAAGCCGCGCGGCAGGCTGTTGAAAACGACGTGCACATTATTGGGGTATCGTCGCAGGCGGCAGGCCACAAGACGCTGGTACCTGGGTTGATCGATGCGCTGAAGGCAGAAGGGGCGGATGATATTCTTGTCGTTTGCGGTGGCGTTATTCCGCCACAGGATTATGCCGAGCTGAAATCCCTGGGTGTTGCCGCAATTTATGGCCCGGGCACGAATATTCCCACTGCCGCCGATGAGATCATGCAGCTTATCCGCCAGCAGAGGGATGCGGCCTGAATCGGTCGCAATGCAACCGATATGCGTGTATCTTTTTTCTGAATAAGCGTAGGGTTCGGGCATGCCGGCAAATGTTACAGAACTGCCCAGGTCGGGGCGTCACATACAGAATGTGCCAAGCGAGGACCTGTCGGTCGTCGCAGCGCGGGCGGCTCGCTCTTCGCGCCGTCTGTTTGGCGCGGGCATCGCGGTATCCCTGGTGTGGCTCGGTTTGTCAGTCTGGTACATTCAGGCCTATCTCGGCTGGGCATTTTTCGGCGCCATGCTGCCGCATGAAGTTGCGGCCGTCGCGGCCGGTGTCGCGGTGCCACTGGCGTTCCTGTGGCTGATACTCGTTTTCGTGCGGCCGAACCGGGAATTACAGCACCATACCGAAACCTTGCGACGCCATCTGGATCTGTTGACCTACCCGGCGGAGGAAGCGGAATCGCGTATCCGGACGGTGGCGGATTTGTTGCGCGAACAGACCGATGCGTTGAACCGCGCCAGTGACCGGGCGGCGATCCAGTTGAATGACGTCGCCGATGTGATGTCGCAGCACACCGGCGTGCTGAATGATGCAACGGAACGTGCGTCCAGCGAAGTGATCGAATTGCGCGGCATTCTGTCGGAACAGGCAAGCGCGCTGTCCGCCCTGGCAGACCGGTTCGAAACCCAGCAAACGGCGGTCCGGGAGATTACGGACCGGCAGACGTCGGAATTTTCAGTGGTGCATCGCCGGTCGCTGGAAAAATCGGAAGAAATTTCAACAACCCTGCATGACATGGCCGGGCAGCTTGAAGCGGCATCCGAACGGGCGGCGGACAAGGTGAAGGATATGGGGGCGCTGTTTCGGGAATATACCGAGACGATGTCGCGCGCGGCGGATACCGCGACGGCCCGTTCGAATGCCATCGGCGAGGCGCTGGGCAAGGGCGCTTCCGACCTGAATTCCGCGGGCGAGATGGCGGCGGCCCGGGCGCAGGATATTTCGGTCGAACTTCGCCAGCAGACTGCCCGTGTAACGGAAAGACTGAAAGAGTCCTTTGATATACAGTCGCATGCGCTGACCAATGTGGCGACGCGGACTGGCGAGGAAATAGATCGCCTGGGGTCGGCATTGAGCCGCCATGCGACGTCGCTTCAGACAACGCTGCAAACGGCGCTTGGCAAGCATGAATCGGCTGTCGATGACATGATTGCGACATCGACCGGCCGGGTCGACAAGCTCGGTGTCAGTCTGCGCGATGCAACGAACACAATTCTGATGCGGATCGATGAAGGATTGTCGCGGCGATCTGACGATCTGGCGACGACCATCGAGCGTATGGTCACGGATGCGAACGATTTGATGACGGCGATGCATCAGCAGGTCAACGATATTGCCCAGACCGCTGAACAGGCATCCGGCCATACGGAAAGTATCCGCGAATCGCTGGCGGCGCAGGGCACGGAACTGAGCCGGGTCGCATCTGGCCTGGGGGATCAGGCCCGTGAAATCGATGGGGCGGTGGTCCGGCATAGCGAACACTTGTCCCGCGCTGGTGAAATCGCGGCGCAGAAGGTCGGCACGATGGGCGATGCCTTGCGCGCCCAGGCAAGCGATGTTTCCAAAGCGTCTGATCTGGCGGCAATTCGGGCGGATGCAATTCGTGAGGCACTGGAGCGGCAGGTGACGTCGCTGTCGTCGTTGTCCGAGCGTGCTTCGGACCAGGCGGAGCAGATCGAAACCATGCTCGGTTCCCGAGCTGACGAAATCCGTTCGGTTCTGCGCGAGGGCAGCCGGCAGCTTGGCGAGGCCATGGAGCCGGCAACGAACCATGCCAAGGGTATCAGCGACCTGCTGCGCGCCCAGGCCCAGGCGTTGCGGGAATCGGCCGACTGGGCGGCGGGGCAGGCGCGCTCGGTGGGCGATATACTGGAAAAACAGAGCCACGACCTGCGTGCTGCCTCGGACCATGCATCGCATCAGGTGCGTGAAATCCGTGACGTCATTCGCCAGCAGACAAGCGAATTGTCGGATTCGTCTGAACAGGCAGAGAAAACAGCACAGCGTATTCGTGAAAGCCTGCGAGAAGACAATCGGGCGCTCAGCGCGCTGGTGGCCACGCTCGACGAGCAGGTCCGGGCGGTCGGAAAAACGGTTGATGAACAGGCCGCACTGCTGAACGCGGCATCGGAAAACGCCAGTGTCAGTACCGGAAAAATTGGCCAGACCCTGGCGCAACAGGTCGATCAGCTGGTTGCGGTGTCGGATCAGGTTATCAAGCGGATCATGGAAGCCGGGCGTGCCTTCCACAGTGAATCCGGTGGCCTGAATGAATCCGTGCAGACGGCACTACGGCTGATGCGGGACGTTGGCGAGCGATTCAATGAGCAGAGCGAGCGGCTGACGACGGCATCCATGCAGGCCGGGATGCAGGTTGACGACAATCGCGAGGGGCTGCGCGTACAGGCCGAGGATTTATCGCGCGCTGCCGCGGACGCCGTGCGGAGCATGCAATTGATCGGCGATGCTTTCGCCCAGCAATCATCCGGCCTGACTGGGGCGTCGGATCAGGTTGCAGCGCGTTTGTCGGAACTGTCGGCGGCCTATCGTCAGCAGATCGAAACCGTCGGCGAAACCAGTGAAACGGCGAATGCCCAGATTCGGGAGGCAATGGATGCGCTCGCGAAACAGGGGCCGGCAATGACCGAAGCGGCGGCACGCGCCCGCAGTACGTTCGAGAACGTGGCGGAAAAGGTCCAGGGCGGCAGCCGCAACATCAACGAAGCGCTGGACGATGCCATCCGCAAGGCAGAACGCACCGGTCAGGTGTTTGATCAGCAATCGACCCGACTGACGCAGGCGTCAGCCGATGCGGCGGAACAGGCCCGCAGTCTGGCGGATCAGGAAATGACCCTGCGTCGCGACCTGTTCCTGAAGACGGCACGCTTCATTGTCGAGGATCTCGATTCCACCGCCATTGATCTGACCCGGGTGTTGCACAGTGAGGTTTCTGAAGCCGACTGGAAGCGTTACGTGCGGGGCGACCGAGGCGTCTTTACACGGACCCTGCTGCGCGGCAAACCGGCGTCCGCAACGGCGGGCATTACCGAAAAAATCAGAACCAACCCGGATATGCGCTACTACGTCATGCGCTACGTCGATCAGTTCGATCGCCTGCTGGGCGAAGCGCAGGGCGCGGATCCGGAAAACCTGTTGCATTCCACTTTCATGACCGCGGATGTCGGCAAGCTTTACATCCTGTTGTGCCGTGCGCTTGGCCGCGACGAATAGCGGTCCATCCGCCGTCCGGGAGGGTTATCAAGTCCGCCCCGCGATCATGGATGACGCGGAGCCGTTGTTTCGGTTTGGCGAAAAACTTCTGTCGGAAAGCAGCTACTTTCTGCGCAGTCCGGGCGAACGGGCGCGATCCGTTGACGAGATGTACGCGATCATCGAGCGATTTTACGAGACACCACACTATCTGCTGCTCAGTGCCTGGAAGGGCAATATGGTGGTTGGTGAATCGGTGGTGACCTGTGGCGATTTCCAGCGGAACCGGTTAACTGCAACGGTTGGTGTCGGCGTTCTGGCGGCACATTCCGGCTGCGGCATTGGCGCGGCACTGATGCAGGAAATGGAAGCCTTTGCGCTGCGTCGCCGGATGCGGCGGCTGGAACTGACCGTCATGGCGCCCAACACGCGGGCGCAAGTGCTGTATGAGCGGCTGGGTTATGTTTCTGAAGGGGTGAAACGTGACTCGCTGTTTGTCGATGGCGGGTTCGTTGATGAAGTCATGATGGCAAAAATACTGGCATGAGCGGGGGCATTCTTTGCGATGATCGGTTGGTTGCTGGAACGTATATTCATGGACAAGAAGGGCCGCGAGAGCCGAAAGAAGGCCCGGCGCCTGAAGGAATCGCCGGCCGGGAGGCTGGCGGCGAAGCAGGCATCCGAAGAGGACGATGAGACCGGAACTGAAGCCGGGGCGGATCCCGAACGGGAAAAGCTGCTCAGTGAAGCCATGACAATTTTCCGCCAGCGTCGTGCGGAGTATGACAAACTGGACGATGCCGTTCGTGACCGGATCGACAAAGCGGCGAGCGAGGCTTTTGGTGACAAGGATAAATAACATGGAGGCCGAAGTCGCTTCGCTTGTATCGGAAGTCCGCAGCGGCGACCGGCGGGCGCTGGGTCGGGCGATAACGCTTGTTGAATCGCATCGCGGTGATGATCGGCCGCGCGCGGAAGCCCTGCTGGATGCCTTGCTGCCACATCGGGTGCCATCCGTCCGGATTGGCATCTCCGGCGTGCCAGGGGTCGGGAAATCGACCTTTATTGAAGCCTTTGGCAATCATGTCATTGAACAGGGCCACCGGGTTGCGGTGCTCGCCGTTGATCCGTCATCGTCGCTCAGTGGCGGCTCGATTCTGGGGGACAAGACCCGTATGGAAACGCTGGGTCGTGATTCCCGTGCCTTTATCCGCCCGTCGCCCGCCGGACGGTCGCTGGGTGGGGTGGCCCGGCGCACCCGCGAGGCGATTTCGGTCTGCGAAGCAGCGGGTTATGACGTTGTGCTGGTGGAAACCGTTGGCGTCGGCCAGTCTGAAACGGCGGTCCGGGATATGACCGATCTGTTCCTGCTTCTGTTGTCCCCTTCGGGCGGTGATGAATTGCAGGGTATGAAAAAGGGTATCGTCGAGCTGGCCGATCTGGTTCTGGTCAACAAGGCGGATGGGGCGTTTGAAACTGCTGCGCGGCATGCGGTTGCTGATTATCGCAATGCGATCCATCTGTTGCGCCCGGCATCGCCCAACTGGCAGGTGCCGGTTGAAACCTGTTCCGCGCTTACCGGGATGGGTATTGCAGAGGCCTGGGAACAGGTTGGCGCCTATCGCACAGCCCTGGATGCCAGTGGCGAAATTCAGGCCCGGCGTGCGCAGCAGTCGAAAGCCTGGTTATGGTCGGAAGTCAGCGACTCCCTTATCGAGGCGCTTCGCGCGCATCCGGGCGTGGCATCCTCGCTGGAATCGCTGGAGGGGCGCGTTGCGCGGGGGGATATCACGCCGGCCCATGCTGCACGGCAATTGCTGGAAGCATTTCTGGGAAACGGATAATTTGCCGCTCTGCCTTGACGGACCGCCGTGGTTGCCGTAAAAAGCGCGGCCTTCACGAGAATACCGTGCAGGGCCTGAATTTTTATTGAGGGTTTGATTATGTCTCGACGTTGCAGCATCACCGGCAAGGGCGTTATGTCCGGAAATAATGTCAGCCACGCACATAACAAGACGCGTCGGCGCTTTCTGCCCAATCTGCAGCGCTCCTCGTTGCTGAGCGATGCCCTCGGCCAGTCCGTGAAGTTGCGGATCAGCACCAGCACGATCCGCACGATCGAGAAGAACGGCGGCCTGGACGCATATCTGCTCGGCACATCGAATCGCCATCTGACACTTGAAGGTCAGCGGCTGAAAAAGCGGATCCAGCGCGCGAGTGCTACAGCCAGCTGACGCGGTCTAGCGGCTGACGCGACTTGTCAGCCCACACTTCTGGCCTAATATTTTTATACCCGACGGCGTCCGCTACATCGTAGCGGATGTGCCTGTTTCTGCCGTTTGTTGACAGCATAAACCCGGTATTACCGACCGTTGTCCGGTTTCCTTCCCCCAAATGCCGTTGATCGTCGCGACTTTTTTGTCGAACAATTACGCAATTGTACGATTGATCCGTTCGTAAAGTGCCGTAAAGTCATGATCCTGAATGAATTCAATGAGAAGGGCATGATCCATGCTGGCACGCCGCGATATCCTCAAGGGAATGGCATCGGCGCCATTGGCGGGCGTGCCGCTGGCGGCAGTCCTGGCGGATCCTGGCCTGGCCCGTGCTGCTGCGGCGGGGTTGAAACAACAGACTGCCAAGTTGGCCAGTGGTGCGCCAATCGATGCCTGGCTGGCGGTCCCCGCGAAGACGCCGGCACCGGCAATTGTGACCATCCATGAATGGTGGGGGCTGAACGACCAGATCAAGGCCGTGACAGCAGAGTATGCGAAACAGGGTTTCCTGGCGCTTTCAATTGACCTGATGGGCGGTTCCGTGGCGAAGACGCCCGAGGCCGCGAAGGCGCAGATGGCTGCGGTTGACCCTGCAGCGGCGACGGAGACGGCAGCGCATTGGGTGAAATGGTTGCGGGCGCATGCAGCGTCGAACGGCAAGGTCGGGACTGTTGGGTGGTGTTTCGGCGGCGGCTGGTCGCTGAATGCCTCGATTGCGGCGCCCGTCGATGCAACCGTCATCTATTACGGAAATGTGGCGCGCCCGGCAGCGGATCTGAAAAAGCTGAAAGGACCGGTTATGGGTCATTTCGCTACCGAAGATAAATGGATCAACCGGGAAATGGTCGACGGGTTCAAATCCACGATGCAGGTGGCGGACAAGCCGCTCACGACGCATTGGTATGAGGCAAATCACGGTTTCGCCAACCCGACGGGGGCGCGCTACGATGAGGGTGATACCCAGTTGGCCTGGTCACGAACGCTCGGGTTTTTCACGCAATATCTGGCCTGACACCGCGCGCGATACGATCAGCGTCGCTTGGGTCCTCTTGCACCGGTGCCGCGACTGGATTCCTCGTCGAACAGCTCCGCCAGTTTTTCCATCATCGTGCCACCCAGTTGTTCGACATCGACAATGGTGACGGCGCGTTTGTAGTAGCGCGTGACGTCATGGCCGATGCCGATGGCGATCAGCTCTACCGGTGAGCGCGTTTCTACATATTCGATGACATCGCGCAGGTGCCGTTCCAGGTAGTTGCCCGGATTGACTGACAGCGTTGAATCATCGACCGGCGCCCCGTCGGAAATGACCATGAGGATGCGGCGCTGTTCCGGGCGGGCCATCAGCCGATCATGCGCCCACATCAACGCTTCGCCGTCGATATTTTCCTTCAGCAGCCCTTCGCGCAGCATCAGGCCCAAATTCTTGCGGGCCCGCCGCCAGGGCGCGTCCGCGGCTTTGTAGACGATGTGCCGCAGATCGTTCAGCCGCCCCGGATTCGGGCGCTTGCCTTCGGCAATCCACTGTTCGCGCGACTGTCCGCCTTTCCAGGCCCGTGTGGTAAAGCCCAGCACCTCTACCTTGACGCCGCACCGTTCCAGCGTCCGCGCAAGGACGTCAGCGCTCATGGCGGCGATGGTGATCGGTCGGCCGCGCATCGATCCCGAATTATCGATCAGCAATGTCACAACGGTATCGCGGAAGTCGGTTTCCTGTTCCTGCTTGAAGGACAGCGGGTAAAGCGGATTGGTGACGACACGCACCAGGCGGGCCGTATCCAGCATGCCTTCTTCCAGATTGAAATCCCAGGACCGGGTCTGCTTCGCCAGCAAGCGCCGCTGCAACCGGTTCGCCAGGCGACCAATCAGGCCCTGCAACTGCGCCAGTTGCTGATCCAGAAGCTGACGCAACCGGGTCAGTTCCTCCGGATCGCACAAGGTTTCCGCCAGGACGACTTCATCATGGGCTTCGGTATAGGCCGCGTAGAATGGCTCGCGTGGGACATTGGACAGGTCGTGCTCCGGCCGCCAGCGCTTGCCAGGATCGCCTGGCTCCTCGCTGCCATCCGCTGGCATCATCTCGCCGTCTGAATCTTCCGGATTGGTGTCGCCGTCTTCCTCGTCACCGCCTTCGGCCTCACTGGAATCGCCACCGGCTTCCCCGGCTGCGTCGGACGAATCGCCACCTTCATCCTCCGATTCGGATTGCATCGAATCCTCGTCCGACTCGTCATCACCGGCTTCGCTGTCCTCGGACTCGTCTTCAATGCCGATTTCGATATCGAGGTCGGTAATCAGCTGGCGTGCTGCCCGGCTGTACGCCGCCTGATCATTGACGAACGCACTCAGTTCCTCCAGATCAGCACCGATCTTGTCCCGCAGTTCCGCTTCCCATTGATCAAACACGCCCTGTGCGGCCGGCGGCGGTTCGGCGCCGGTAAACATCTGCCGCGCCATCAGGCGTACGGCTTCCGGCATGGTCGCATCATTGCGTTCGGTAACCCGGTGCAGCCCCTCGCGACGGTAACGGTCTTCCAGCGCCGCGGCGATGTTATCGTCCAGCCCGGACATGCGTTTGGCGCCAATGGCTTCGACGCGCGCCTGTTCCAGCATTTCAAAGATTGCCGGCGCGACATCGCCCCCTGGCTTCAGCCGCGCATGGAGTGATGGGTCGTGGTGGCGCATTTTCAGCGCCAGTGCATCGGCTTCACCCCGGACCTGTGCGACTTCATCCTGCGGCAAATTCCGGCTCGGGAACGGCAACCGCGCACGATTGCCGATGACGCCCGGCGGTTCGGCCGTGAAAGAGACATCGACTTCGGAATCATCCGCCACCGCGCGGAAACAGGCCGCCACGGCGCGTTTGAAACTCTCGATTGGGGGTTCGCCCTCGCTCATTCCCGCGCCGTCAGCTCGCAGCTTGCAGGATGCCGGATTCAGGCAGGTCAGTACCGAAGCAGCGCTGATAGTATTCAGCGACGATTGACCGTTCCGTTTCGTCGCATTTGTTCAGGAACGTGACGCGGAAAGCAAAACCGATATCGTGGAAGATATCCGTATTCTCCGCCCAGGTGATGACCGTGCGGGGTGACATGACGGTTGAAATGTCGCCGCCGATGAACCCGGCGCGGGTCAGATCGGCAAGGGCCACCATCTTTTCGATCATGGCGCGGCCTTCCGGATTGTCGTAGGTCGGCAGCTTTGCAACGACGATCTGTTCCTCGACCTCATGGGCCAGGTAATTCAGTGTCGTGACAATGTTCCAGCGATCCATCTGGCCCTGGTTGATCTGCTGCGTGCCGTGATACAGGCCGGTCGTATCGCCAAGACCGACTGTATTCGCCGTGGCGAACAAGCGGAAAAATTTGTGCGGACGGATAATCCGGCTCTGATCCAGCAAGGTCAGCTTGCCTTCGATTTCGAGGATTCGCTGGATCACGAACATGACGTCAGGTCGGCCGGCGTCGTATTCGTCGAAGCACAGGGCGCACGGGCCCTGCAGTGCCCAGGGCAGGATGCCTTCGCGAAATTCCGTTACCTGCATGCCGTCGCGCAACACGATCGCGTCCTTGCCAAGCAGATCGATCCGGCTGATATGGCTGTCCAGATTGACGCGTACACAGGGCCAGTTCAGCCGCGCGGCAACCTGTTCGACATGGGTCGATTTACCGGTGCCGTGATAACCCTGGATCATGACGCGCCGGTTATGGCCGAAGCCGGCCAGGATCGCCATCGTGGTCTCGTGATCAAAGACGTAGGTTTCGTCCAGATCAGGCACATAGTCGGACCCGACCGAAAATGCCGGGACAACCATGTCGCTGTCCAGGCCGAAAACCTGGCGAACGGAAACCTCAATGTCGGGCGCGTCGAGTTCGTGGGCCCGGGCTGGGCTGTCGGTCGTGTTCATATACGTGAGTCCAGTCGTGTTTGAAGCAATAATGGGATGCTAGGCTGCGAGAAATTTCTTAATCGTGGCGTAGGCTTGATTGATGTCCTTCAATTTATCTTCCGCCTTCGCGTCGCCGCCATTGGCATCAGGGTGTAGTTGTTTGACTAAATCCTTATAACGCGACTTCAACTCGGTCAAGGTTACTGGCGGTTCAATCTCCATGATTTGCAACGCCTGGCGAATATGGGTGGGCGTTTGGGTATCGTCCTTGCTGTGTTGTTTCTGCTGGCGCCGGGCGCTGGCGGCCGCTTCGAATGCGCCCAGATCGTCACGGAAACTGGTGCGCGGGCTGAATGCACCGCCTTTTTCGCTGCCCAGCGGCCATGTCGGTCGCCGCCACACAGTATCATTGCGGATTTCCTGCTCGACCTGACGGTTCGTCATGCCGGTGTAAAAATTCCATTGGCTGTTGTATTCGCGGACATGTTCCAGGCAGAACCAGTGGTGGTCATTTAACTGCTCACGGCCCTTCGGCGCGCGATGCGTCGCCGCAGCAGCGCATCCCGGATGGTCGCAGCCCAGCGCCTGATTGCCGTTCCGCGAAGTTCCGACAATGGATTTTCCTAAATGATCCATAGAAAACAGTATGATCGTGGCAGGCGGCTATGACAAGGCAGGACAGCCTGTGGAACGCTTGATTTTTCCCGTGGCGACGCCTGGCGTTCAGAAAACGTCTTCTGCCTCGGCTTTTTCCGGGGGGCGCACCCGGATTGACGAAACCTGGTTGCGTTGACGCCGCAGAATTTCGAACCGGAAGCCGTAAAACGTGAAAAGCTGGCCGGGTTCGGGAATGCGCCGTGCTTCATGAAGAATCAGGCCTGCCAGCGTCGAAGCCGCGTCATCGGGCAATGCCCATTCGAATTCGCGGTTCAGATCGCGCAACGTTACGGATCCGGCAATAACGTAAGAGCCATCCGTCTGGCGCCGGGCGCCGGGAACGGCGATATCCTGTTCGTCTTCGATGCTGCCGACAATTTCTTCCAGAATATCTTCCAGCGTCACAATTCCCATTGTTGCGCCGTATTCGTCGATAACGATGGAAAAATGCTCCCGTCGCTCCCGGAATGCCTCCAGTTGGTCCAGAAGCGTCGTTGTTTCCGGAATGAACCAGGGCTTGGCGGTGAGCGCCAGCAGGTCATCTGTGGTCATTTCCATATTTTTCGCCCGCAGCTCCCGCAGCAGCGGCTTGGCATGCAGGATGCCGATAATGTTGTCCGGCTCATTGCGGTAAATAGGGATACGCGTATACGGGCTTGTCAGCGCCTGATCGAGTGCCGCCTCGATCGGGTCGTCGGCGTTGATCAGGGTAACATTCCGGCGATGGGTCATGACGTCTTCGACGGCAACATCGTCAAGATCCAGGATACTGCGCAGCATGAGCCGTTCATGCCGGACTTCCGGGTCCGGCCCGGCATGCAGGTCGATTGCGCCGCGTAATTCCTCTTCGCTCTGGGTCAGGCCAAGTTCATCACCCAGCCTGATTCCGAAGGGCCGAACCGAAAGCCGGACCAGCAATTGAATCGAATGGGTTAACGGTGACAGCACGAATACCAGAATCTTGATAATCGGGGCGACAGCCAGCGCGACCCGGTCCGCGTTGCCGATGGCATATGTTTTTGGCAATACCTCGGAAAAAATGACAATCAGCAGCGTCATGATGAGCGTTGCGTAGGCAACACCGGCATCGCCGAAGAAAATCAGCAAAGTGTATGTGGCCAAAACCGATGCCAGAATATTAACGACGTTATTGCCCAGCAGAATGGCGCCGATCAGCCGGTCTTTTCGATCAAACAGGTCGAGCACGACCTGCGCGCGCGCGTTTCCCTGCTTGGCGAGTTGGTGCAGTCGTTGCCGCGATGCCGCGGTCAGCGCCGTTTCCGATCCTGAAAAGAACGCTGAAAACAGCAGCAGGACAAGAATCGCCAGAAGGATGGCTGTATCGACGAGGGTCATCCGGCGGTGGCTTCTTCCAGGGTTTCAAGAATATCCTCTTCACGCACTTCCCGGCTGAGAAATGCCTGTCCGATGCCGCGTGTGAGAACAAAGGTCATCTTGCCGTCCTGTACTTTCTTGTCCTTGCGCATATGGGCCAGAAGCGCTTTTGAACCCCATACGGTGCCCTGTACTGGTTTCAAAACGGTTTCGAGGCCGACGATTTCGAAATGGCGATGGACCCGCGCCGCGTCCTCAGCCGGGCATAAACCCATGCGGACGGACAGGTCGAACGCCATGCCCATGCCGATGGCGACACCTTCGCCGTGCAGCATGATCCCGCCGTATCCCGTTTCAGCTTCAAGGGCGTGGCCGAAGGTATGGCCAAAATTAAGCAATGCGCGTTGCCCGGATTCACGTTCATCCGCGGCAACTATTGCTGCTTTCGCCTGACAGCTTTTGACAACGGCATGTCGGCGGGCTTCCAGATTGTCTTCACACAGCGATACGCCATGCTCTTCAAGCCAGTAGAAGAATTCTGGGTCGTCGATCAGCCCGTATTTCACGACTTCCGCATAGCCGGCGAGCAATTCGCGCCGCGGCAGCGTATCGAGTATGCCGACATCCGCAAGGACAAGTCGCGGTTGATGGAACGCACCGATTAGGTTCTTCCCCTGTGAGGCGTTAATGGCGGTCTTGCCGCCAACCGAGCTGTCGACCTGTGCCAGCAATGTGGTCGGGATCTGGATATAGTCGATACCGCGCAACAACACCGCTGCAGCGAACCCGGTGATGTCGCCGATCATGCCGCCGCCTAACGCGATCAGCGAACTGGATCTTTCGATCCGATGCGACAGCAGGGTATCGATAAGTGTCTGAAGATGCGCAAAGCTTTTCGTGCCATCACCTGGCGGAAGGATGACGACGTCGCTGCTGATACCCGCCAGTTCCAGGCTGCGCTGTAACGTTTCCAGATGAAGCGGCGCAACATTTTCGTCGGTTACGATGACGGTCCTGTCCAGTTTCATCAGCGGCTTGATGTGGTCGCCGGCCGACGCAAGCAGCCCTTCGCCGACAAGCACATCATAGCTACGGTCCCCCAGATTAACATGGACCGTTTCAGAGCCGCTCATGCCGAAATTCCTTTATTGCAAATGTATGTTTTCACGGCGGCGATTACCGAATTAACGACATCTTCCGGCGGGCCATCAATACTTTCGACCGTGATATCCGCTTCTGCGTATAGCGGGTAGCGCTTTTCAATCAACTTTTCCAGGGTTCCTTTCGGGTCTTCCGTCATCAGCATTGGCCGGTCCGACCGGCGGTTGACCCGCCGCCATAGCACATCCGGCTCCGCGCGAAGCCAGATTGAAATGCAGCGCCCCAGTATTGCCTTGCGGGTTTCCGCGTCCGCGAAAGCGCCGCCGCCTGTCGCCAGCACGTGTACCGGTCTATCCAGCAACCGCTCGATAACCCGCCGCTCCCCGTCGCGGAATTCGGCTTCGCCGTAGGTTTCGAATATATCCTCAATGGAACAGCCTGCGGCGGCTTCGATTTCGTCATCGGCATCGACAAAAGGAACACCAAGACGCGCAGCGACTCTGCGGCCGATGGATGTCTTGCCGGCGCCCATCATGCCCACCAGCACAAGGGATTTCGGTAATATCAGTTTTTCATGGGAGGTCATTGCTTCGGCACGACGTTGGTAGATCGATTGAATCGGGTATCGGAGGCCTATAAACTGCCGTAGAATCGACATAGTCAAGAAATAGCGTTGCATTCAACTGAACGTATGGTTTCGGCCTGAAAAGGATTCCATGAGAAGTCTCACGAAATTCCTCGCAATCCTGCTTGTTGTCGCCGTTGGCGGGTTTGCCGCCTTCCTCGCAACATGGGATATTCCGGCCCCGTCACAAAAGGTCGAAAAAGTGCTTAGTGATGATCGCTTCCCGCGCTAGAGGGCTGGCTGTGCTGGCGGCCGTATGGCTGCCGGTTGCAGCCGTTGCCGCCGAGCGGCAGGGACCTGTGAATATATCACCAACCGTGCTGGCGCAGTCCGGACCCGTAAGGCTGGTGCCGCGGGAGCGTGTCGCGCCGGCTGCCGGTCCGCAGGGCGAGCAGGCGCTGCCGGCCGGCCCGTTGGAAAGTGCACCGTCCGTTCAGACGCCGCACCGCAGCATCCAGAATATCGAAGTCAACGCCCTGAGCGGTCCGGAACCCGATGAAGCGGGCTCGCTTTATGCTGACAATGGTGGGTTTGGCGGCGCGCTTTGGGAGGGGATGCCCCGGGATCTCATCGGGCGGCTGATTCAGCGCCTTCCCGCGACCACGCAATCGCCTGCCATGCGGGATATCGTGCGCCGCTTGTTGCTGACGGCGGCTTCGCTGCCGCCGCGTGGTGATGAAGGCGGCGCCAGCCTGATTGTTTCGCGTGTTGAACGGTTGCAGGCGATGGGGCTGCTTGGGTCCTCGTCGGAACTTGCCGATGTTGCGCCGAATCGGAACAGTGACCAGAATCTTCAGCGTTTGCGGGCTGAAAATTTTCTGCTGCGCAACGATGTCGGGGGGGCGTGCGGGGAAGCCGCCCGGCAGCCGCTGCAACCAGGCGACCTGTTCTGGCAGAAATTGTTGATTTATTGCCAGGCAATACAGGGCGATACCGCCGGCGCCTCGCTCGGATCCAGCCTGTTGGTGGAAACCGGCCAACTGGATGATCCGGCCTATCTCACGCTTGTTGATCAGCTGGTATCCGGCAACGCCACGGTGGTCGACAGTCTTGTCAGCCCGACGCCCTTGTTGTTGTCCCTGATGCGGACCGCTAATATTCCGGTACCTGCAGATGCGCTTGAACGGGCGACGCCCCCGCAACTGGGGCTGATTGGCAGCAGTCCCAATACGACAATTGAAATCCGTCTTGAAGCGGCGGAACGTGCAGCACTTTATGGTTCGATGACAGCGGACCGGCTGGCGGAAGTATATGCCAGTGTCGCGTTTTCCACGGATGATCTGGACAATGCATTGAGCATCGCCGATGTGACCCGCACGCCGCGGGGCAGGGCGCTGCTGTATCAGGCGGCGCTCGTGCATGCTGTTCCGGCGGCCCGGGCGGCTGTCGTGCAGAAGGCGTTGGCCCTTGCCCATGAGGATGGCCGCTACGCGCTGATCGTGCATGTCTACGAAACCCTGCTGACGGGGTTATCGCCGAGCAATGAATTGATATGGTTCGCGGCCGATGCCAGCCGGGCGCTTTTCGCGCTGGATCGTGCCGATCTGGCGCAACGGTGGCGGGCAACACTGCGGCAGGAAGCGGCCCGTGACCCGGAATTCGCTATCGCTGCCGATAGCCTGTGGGCCATCGCGACATTGGCGGAAACCGGGCAGAACAGTGAAGCCACGATACCCGCCCCTGAATCCAGGGCTGACCCGGTGAATGCGGCCCTCGCCGCTGCCGCGCCGACCGAAGCGGCCAGGCCCGCGTTCGGTGGTGTTCAGCGAGGCGTCGTCGTGACCACATTTAATGTCCTGCCGAAGCCGTCTGCGCCGGCGCTGCCGGTGGTGCGGGACGTCAGGATCGACCCAGCTGGTGCCGCGGCCTGGCGCGCGGCGCTGCACAACACGTCGCCGGACACTGCGGCAAACCGGATTGCAGATGCCTTTATGTTGCTGTCTGCGGCCGGAATCATTGTCGACGATGATGAGTTCCGTGCATTGCTGGGTGACTCAGGCCCGCGCATGACAGTATCGCCTGATCCCGCGTACCGGACAATGCTTGCCCGCGCATCGAAGGCGGGCCGACGGGGTGAAACGATATTGATTGCGGCATTGATGTTGGGCGAATCCGGCGTGGCAGAACTGGATACGACCGCAAGCACTGAAATTGTATTGGCGCTGCGTCTTGTTGGATTGCCACAGGAAGCGCGAAAACTCGCGATCGAAATCGCGGTGCAGGCGGGATTATAGGCCATCTCGGAATTGCTCGAATCGTTCCTTGAAATGATGTCGGCCGAACGTGGTGCGTCATCCAATACACTGGCGGCCTATCGCCGGGATCTTGAGGCCTGTATCGGCTATCTCGATAAACACGGGGTGAAGGTTGAAGCTGCTGTAAGCGAAGACATTCGCCGGTATCTGGCCAGCTTCGATGCAACGGTTGCTGCGAGCACGGCGGCGCGACGGCTTTCCGCAATCCGGCAGTTTTATCGTTTTCTGCATGTCGATGGCATCCGCGGGGACGATCCAACGGTCGTTCTTGATAGTCCGCGCCAGCGCCGCCCTCTGCCTAAGGTTCTGAGTGAGGAAGACGTATCCCGATTGCTGGCTGCGGCGCGGGCGGAAAAAGGCGCCAATGGCCGGCGCCTCATCGCCATGCTGGAGCTGCTTTACGCGACCGGGTTGCGTGTTTCGGAACTTGTCAGCCTCCCGCTATCCACCTGTGCCCGGGATCGCGAATTTCTGGTGGTGCGCGGCAAGGGCGACAAGGAAAGGCTGGTGCCACTGAACGAGCCGGCCTGCGAAGCGGTGGACGAATACCGAACAGTTCGTCGAACTCATGTTCCCGGTGGCGGCGAATCACGCTGGCTGTTCCCGTCGCGTGGGGCGGAAGGCCATATAACCCGCCAGCGTTTTGCCCAGATGCTGAAAATGCTCGCTATCGCGGCAAATATCGACCCCCGGCTCGTCAGCCCGCACGTGCTGCGGCATGCCTTTGCCAGTCATCTGCTGGCGAATGGTGCCGATTTGCGCAGCGTGCAAAAAATGCTCGGCCACGTCGACATTTCGACGACACAGATATATACGCATGTTCTTGATGCGCGCCTGCATGCGCTGGTCGACCGTGCCCATCCGCTGGCGCTGGCGGCGCATGGCACTTATACCGGCACAGCCCGATAACCCCGTCTATTGAACCGGACTTTCCATGAATACATTTCTCGAATTTGAACGCCCGATCGCCGAACTTGAAAACAAGATCGAGGAACTGCGCCATCTTTCTGATTCCGGCAATATCAATATTGCGGATGAAGTCGGCCGGTTGCAGGTCGAGGCTGACCGGCAGTTGCGTCAGGCATATTCGAACCTCGACCCCTGGCAGAAGGTCCAGGTGGCGCGTCATCCCGAGCGGCCGCATTGTATCGATTACGTCAACGCGTTGTTTGACGACTTCACGATGCTCGCCGGCGACCGCTCGTATGGCGAAGATACCGCGGTTCTTGGCGGAATGGGCAGGTTTCAGGGATATTCATGCGTTGTCATCGGCACCGAGAAGGGGGCGGATACCACAGCGCGGGTCCACCATAATTTCGGCATGGCGCGGCCCGAGGGATATCGCAAGGCGCAACGGCTGATGCGTCTTGCTGACCGGTTCCGGATTCCGGTTATCACCTTTGTCGATACAACGGGCGCATATCCGGGTATCGGCGCGGAAGAACGTGGCCAGGCCGAAGCCATCGCGCGGTCCATTGAAACCTGCCTCGGGCTGGAGACGCCTTTGGTGAGTGTGATTATCGGCGAGGGCGGTTCCGGCGGTGCCATGGCGCTGGCGGCGGCGAATACGGTGCTGATGCTTGAACACAGCATCTATTCGGTGATTGCACCGGAGGCCTGCTCGTCGATTCTGTGGCGCAGTGTCGATCAGGCCCGGGATGCGGCGCAGGCACTGAAGCTCACGGCGCATGACATGCTGCAGTTCGGGGTTATCGACCGCATTGTGGAGGAACCGGTTGGTGGCGCGCATCGTGACTCCCTCGGGACCATCGATGCCGTTGGCGCCGCGCTGGCGCAGGCGCTGGATGCCTTGCGGGGGTTCGACGGTGCGGCGCTGCGGGCACAGCGTCGCGAAAAATTCCTGAAAATTGGCGAAGGACAGGCCGCCTGATACCGTCCATATGCGGCTGTTAGCGCCTTTGGCAAAGCGTCGCCCGAACCAGACTGCCGCGAAATTCTATAGCTTGCCGTGGCAGTGTTTGTATTTCTTGCCTGAACCGCAGGGACAGGCTGAATTGCGCTGTACCTTTCCCCAGGTTTCGGGGTCGTTCGGATCGATCTGGTCTGGCGTTGGCCGCCGTCGCACGGCAACGCCAGCGTCACCATCGCCTGCCAGCGCCGGGTCACTGCGCATTTCCACCATTTCCGGCTGATCGCGTTGGAACATCTGTTCCGGCGGCGCCTGAGTCTCGAATTCAATATGGCATAGCACGGTCGTTACCGTTTCACGGACACCGCCAAGCATGGCCTCGAACATTGTGAACGCTTCGCTCTTGTATTCGTTCAGCGGGTCGCGCTGGGCGTATGCGCGCAGGTTGATACCCTGCCGCAGATGGTCGAGCTGCAGCAGATGTTCCTTCCAGTTCTGATCGAGGATCTGCAGCAGCAGGCTTTTTTCCGCCATGCGCATCAGCTCGGCGCCGTAATTCGCAGCCTTTCCCGCCATTTTCCGTCCGACAGCGTCGTTGACGCGTTCTTCGAGTTCCTCGTCGGCGATGCCTTCTTCCTTGCCCCAGTCCTGCACTGGCAGGTCCAGACCGAAGATACGCAGGCATTCCTCATGCAGCCGGTCCAGTTCCCACTGATCCGAATAGGTCCCATCCGGTATACAGCTCGTGATCAGGTCTTCGATCACCTGTTGGCGCATTCTGGAGGACATCATCCTGAACGTCCTCGGCGCGCATCAGTTCCTTGCGCTGTTCGTATATGACCTTGCGCTGATCGTTCATCACATCGTCGAATTTCAGCAATTGCTTGCGAATTTCAAAGTTGCGTGCCTCGACCTTCTGCTGGGCTTTCTCAAGCGCCTTGTTGATCCAGGGATGAATGATCGCTTCGCCGTCTTCCAGCCCCAGCTTGCGTAACATTGAATCCATGCGATCGGACCCGAAAATGCGCATCAGGTCGTCTTCCAAGCATACAAAAAATTTAGAGGCGCCAGGATCGCCCTGACGTCCGGCGCGGCCGCGAAGCTGATTGTCGATCCGGCGCGATTCGTGCCGTTCGGTGCCCAGCACATATAACCCGCCGGCATCCAGGACCTGTTTCCGTTTTTCGACGATCTCGGCTTCGATTTCCTTCGATTTCGCTTCGCGAAGGGCTTCATCATCAACCCCGTCGAATTCACGCAGCAGCCGCATTTCCAGGTTGCCGCCGAGCTGAATGTCGGTACCGCGACCGGCCATGTTGGTGGCGATCGTTACCGCACCGGGAACACCCGCATCCGCAATAATGAACGCTTCCTGCTCATGGTGGCGTGCGTTCAGGACGCTGTGCTTGATTTTTCGCTCTTTCAGGCCGGCGGCAAGTTCTTCGGAATTTTCGATGCTGACCGTGCCGATCAGGACGGGCTGCTGACGCTTGCCGCACTCTTCGATCTGCTTGACGATAGCCTCAAATTTCTCGCGCTTTGTACGATATACCTCATCGTCCTCATCCTTCCGGACCATGTTCCGGTTTGTCGGCACTTCGACGACTTCAAGGCTGTAAATTTCCGCAAATTCGCCCGCTTCGGTCGTTGCCGTACCGGTCATGCCGGCCAGCTTGGGGTAAAGCCGGAAAAAGTTCTGGAACGTGATCGAGGCCAGTGTCTGGTTTTCCTGCTGGACGGTGACGCCTTCTCTCGCTTCCAGCGCCTGGTGCAGTCCTTCTGAAAACCGCCGACCGTCCATCATGCGGCCAGTGAATTCGTCGATGATGACGACCTTGTCGTCCTTGACGATATAATCCTTGTCCGCCTGGAACAGTGTATGCGCCCGAAGCGCCTGGTTCACATGGTGGACGATGGAGATATTCTGCGAGTCGTACAGGTTGCCATCGGTGACCAGGCCAGCTTCTTCGAGCAATTGTTCGATATGCTCGGTACCGACTTCGGTCAGCGTTACGCTGCGCTGTTTTTCTTCTTTCTCGTAGTCTTCCGGCACGAGCTTCGGGATCAACTTGTCGATTTTCTGATACATTTCGGAAAAATCGTCAGTCGGGCCCGAAATGATCAACGGCGTACGCGCCTCGTCGATCAGGATCGAATCGACTTCATCGACAATGGCAAAGTTGAAATCGCGCTGGACCATTTCATCGAGTGAAAATTTCATATTGTCGCGAAGGTAATCGAAGCCAAATTCGTTATTCGTTCCGTAGGTCACATCGGCGGCGTATTGTTCGCGCCGTTCATCATCGCTCAAACCGTGGACGATGCAGCCGACCGTCAGTCCCAGGAATTTATAAACCTGTCCCATCCATTCCGAATCGCGGCTGGCCAGATAGTCATTGACCGTGACGACGTGAACACCCTTGCCCTCCAGGGCGTTCAGGTAGACGGCGAGCGTGGCGACAAGCGTCTTGCCCTCGCCGGTTCTCATTTCCGCGATCTTGCCCTGATGCAGCACCATGCCGCCAACCAGCTGCACATCAAAATGTCGTTGTCCGAGTGCCCGTTTCCCGGCTTCTCGAATGGTGGCGAAGGCGTCGATAAGGATGTCGTCGAGGGTTTCGCCATCGGCAAGCCGCTGCCGCAACCAGTCCGTGCGCGCGCGGAGCTCGTCGTCGCTCAGCGATTCGACGTCTGCTTCAGCTGTGCCTATAGCATCGACCGTTACCTGTAACGTCTTGATAAAACGGTCGTTTGGGGTTCCAAATACCCGTCGGAGCATGCCGCCGATCATGAGAACCTCGAATCCGGGGTTGCAGGACTAGAGCCAGCCATACTTTTTGACAGCGGGCCCGATTGCCGCACATCGCGGCATACTAGGGCAGTCAAATAAGGTTCTCGGCATCGACTGTCAACGCCGTGGAGCCGATGCGGTCGCATACTCTTGTGCCTTCTAACCGTATGTGGTTTATGCCGTTGTCTGATTTCTTGAGGGTTATATCCTCCGTATTCTGAAGGAGATTAAGCATGCCACGTCTGAATAATGTGGTTGCCGTTGTTGCGGTAATGTTGTCGGCAATGGCTTTTTCCGGCCAGGCGATGGCGCAGGCGGGGCAGGATATCCCGGTTGCGACGGTGAATGGCGAAAACGTGATGCGCAGCGAAATTTTGCGCCAGTATGAAGGTTTGCCGGACAACGTGAAACAGGGCGGACTGGAATCTGTTTATCCGCGGCTGCTGGAGCGGATGATTCAGCAGTCATTGCTGGTCAGGCAGGGCCGTGAGAATAATCTTGCCGATGACCCTGCCGTGAAAGCGCGCGTGGAGCAGTTTGAAGATGCGATCATCGCCGATTCCTATTTGAACAAGCTGATCGAACAGAATATGGCGCCGGAGTTTCTGCAGAACCAGTATAACGAGTTCCTGGCGCAGAACCCGCCGACCGAGCAAGTGCACGCGCGGCATATTCTGCTGAAGACCGAAGCGGACGCCACAAATGTTATTGGCCATATCGCGGCTGGCAAGGCGTTCCAGGATGCGGCGAAGGAATTTTCGACGGGTCCCAGCGCGTCCAACGGCGGCGATCTTGGTTTCTTCAAGCGGGAAGACATGGTCAAGCCATTCTCTGATGCCGCGTTTGGAATGACGGATGGCGAGGTCAGCAAGGCACCTGTAAAAACCCGGTTCGGCTATCACGTGATTCAGGTGGTCGAACGGCGCAAGACCGAACCGCCGACTTTTGAGCAATTGAAGCCGCAGCTAATGCAGCGCGCTGGCCGCAACGTCGCTATCGAGGTTATGCAAAAGCTCGTTGACGACGCGAAGGTTGAGCGTTTCAATCTGGATGGCGCACCTTTGGCGCCGGCACCGGCACCACAATAGGTCGAAAATGCTGAAAATATCCCCGCTGGCCCCGGCCCGTTTTCCGAAGATACCGGAAATACCGGGCGTTACGCTGACAGGGCAGCATGTCGGTCTGAAAGCCGACCCCAAGGTCAAGGACATGATGCTGGCCTGTCTGGCACCGGGGACGGCGATTGCGGGTGTTTTTACCTCGTCCAAATGCCCGTCCGCGCCGGTTGACTGGTGCCGAAAGGTTCTCTCCGGTGGGGTTGCTCGTGCGGTCGTCGTGAATTCGGGCAATGCGAACGCGTTTACGGGCAATGCCGGGGACCTGGTTGTCGAGGCGACGGTAAAAGCCGCGGCGAAGCTCGCCAGGTGCAAGAAAGAGGAAGTCTTTGTCGCGTCCACGGGCGTGATCGGGCAGCCGGTACCACCCGATTATATCGCCAGTCGCCTGCCGAAACTGTTCAAATCCGTGAAGCCCGGGTCCTGGCAACTGGCGGCCCGCGGTATCATGACGACCGATACCTTTCCCAAGGCGGCTTCTCGCAAGGTGAAAATCGGCGACGCCGAAGTGACGATTGCGGGTTTCGCGAAAGGCTCCGGCATGATTGCGCCGGATATGGCGACAATGCTGGGGTTTGTCTTCACGGATGCGAAGATCCCGCCCAAGGTTTTGCAGTCGTTGCTGAAGTCGGCCACAGACAAGTCCTTTAATTGCATTACCGTCGACAGCGACACATCGACCAGCGATACGGTGCTGCTCTGCGCGACCGGCAAAGGTAAAAAACATGAAGTCGTGACATCGGCTCGGGATGCGCATCTGAAAGAATTTCGCGGCGCGCTTGAAGACCTCATGTCCGATCTCGCAATCCAGATTGTTCGCGACGGCGAAGGTGCCCAGAAACTGGTGACGATTGACGTTTCCGGTGCGGTTTCGGCGGCTTCGGCGCGCAAGATCGGGTTGTCCATCGCCAATTCCCCATTGGTAAAAACGGCGATTGCCGGCGAGGATGCGAACTGGGGACGGGTCGTGATGGCGGTTGGCAAGGCCGGGGAGCCGGCGGATCGCGACAAGCTTTCGATTTCGATGGGCGGCGTGAAGATCACCGCATCGGGGCAGCTGGTCGAAGGTTATGACGAAGCGCCGGTTGCCGTGCATATGAAGGGACAGGACGTCCATATCGCGGTTGATATCGGCCTTGGCCGTGGCAAAGCGCGGGTATGGACCTGCGACCTGACCCACGGCTACATCGAAATTAATGCGGATTACAGGTCCTGACAGACGGCCGCGCCATACCGTCCGGCTGCTGGGAAGCCGGTGGCCCTGACGGGGCCGCGAAAGACCTTCCCATCGTGCTGGTCGCGGCAGGAGCGCTGGTCGATGTCGATGGCCGCGTTCTTATCGCCCGCCGTCCACCCGGCAAGGCCATGGCGGGCTTATGGGAGTTTCCCGGCGGCAAGGTGCATGAAGGCGAAACCCCGGAAATCGCGCTGATCCGCGAACTGCAGGAAGAAATCGGCGTCGATACACGGCAAAGCTGCCTGGCGCCGATTGCCTTCGCCAGCCATACCTATGATGATTTCCATTTGCTGATGCCGCTTTTTGCCTGCCGCGTCTGGCAGGGCACGCCGCAGCCGCTGGAAGGCCAGGAACTGACCTGGGTGCGCCCGGCGCGCCTTGGTGATTATCCGATGCCGCCTGCCGATATTCCGCTGGTGGCAATCCTCCGGGACCTGCTGTAGGGGCTCATTCCGGCCGCGCCTTGTCGGCTACCGGAATTTCCGCCGTATCCAATGCATCTGCCAGGCGTGCCTCCGCACTGCCGGGGCGCAGGGGTTGTTGCTGGGTTTCATGCGGTGCCCAGCCATGTAGCCAGATGACCTCAAACGTTGCGTTGATCCGCCCATCCGGCCCCGCATGGCGTTCCTGATAAAGTTGCGCCATGCGCAGAAACAGATCCTTGCGGGTGAATTCGCGCGGGCGGACCACTGCCGCACTGGTTTCGCCCATTCCCCGCAGGTCGGCCAAAAGTTTCAGCGCGTTCTCGTAGGTCACGGTAATGGTGTCGGTGTCTATGACCGGCAACGCGAAACCGGCCCGCTGCATCAGCGCCCCCGCGTCCCGGATTTCCAGGAATGGGGATACACGGGGGCTGGCCCCGTCGCGCAGTTCGATTTCCGCCGCCATCAGGCATTCGCGTAATTCGATAAGCGTATCGCCGCCCAGCGTCGCCGCGAGAAACAATCCATCCGGTTTCAGGCAGCGACGAACCTGCAGCAATGCACCCGGCAGGTCGTTGACCCAATGCAGGGAAAGATTGCTGACGGCCAGATCAAATCGGCCTTCCGCAAAAGGCAGGGCCTCTTCATCGGCGACGATGGCGGGACCGCCTGCCTGACGGACCATCGCTTCTGAAATATCGGCCTGCAGCAGGGTTCCGATCCGGCTGTTTGCCGAAATGGCATCGCGCAGCATGCCGGTATGGCTGCCGATATCGACCGCCAGCGGAAATTCCCGCGAAATGTCGAGCAGCCGGTCGGCCAGCCGGTCCGCGACCTCGCGGAACAGGAAGTCGAACTTGGCAAGTCCGGGCGCGGCACGGTCGCGGTGCGTGCGGACCACGCGGCGGTCGAAAACATTCATTTGATCGGACATTGCCGACAATATGGCGCGCACTCGGGGCAGGGGCAATGCGGTCCGGCTTGAGCCCGCGTTGCGATTCCGCCTAGAATCGTGAAAAGCGACAAACCGGAGGAATTTGCGATGGCAGGGACAATCGATGCGAAAGCATTGCGGGATGCATTCGACGATGGTGCTGAACTGGCTGTCATTGACGTCCGCGAAGAAGGGGTCTTCGGGCGCAGCCACCTGCTGCGCGCGGTGAATATTCCACTCAGCGTTCTGGAACTTCGCATTCGTGACCTTGTGCCGCGTGCGGCGATCCGGTTGGTGGTGATCGATGACGAGGATGGCCTGTCCCAAAGGGCGTGCAAAATCCTGACTGCTGCGGGCTACAACGACCTTTCGATCCTTCAGGGTGGGGTGCAAGGCTGGAGTCAGGCAGGATTTGAGCTGTTCAGCGGCATGAACGTTCCCTCGAAAGTGTTCGGTGAACATATCGAGCATCGGTATGACACCCCGAATATATCCGCCGAGGATTTGAAGGCCCGGGTGGATGCCGGCGAAAACCTGGTAATCCTCGACAGTCGGCCGATGAATGAATTTCACCGCATGAGCATTCCCGGCGGGATCGATTCCCCGGGTGCGGAACTGGTCCGGCATGTTCGCGACCTTGCCCCGGACCCGGATACGCTTGTCGTCGTCAATTGCGCCGGACGAACCCGGTCAATCATCGGGGCACAATCGCTGATCAATGCCGGGACGCCGAACCGCGTCATGGCGCTGAAGAACGGCACGATGGGTTGGCATCTGGCCGGGTTGGCGCTCGAACACGGCGCGGACCGCCAATACGGCGATGTTTCGCAGACGGCGCTCGACTGGTCGTTGGACGCCGCTGCACAGGTGGCTCGCAAATACGGTGTCCAGAGTATTGAGGCGGATACGCTCCGCGAATGGCAGGGGCAGTCCAAAGAACGGACCCTGTTCGTATTCGATGTGCGCTCGCCGGAAGAATATGAAATTGGCCATGTTGCCGGTTCGCGGCATGCGCCGGGCGGGCAGCTCGTGCAGGCGACGGACCGGTATGTGGGTACAGCAAATGCGCGGATCGTCCTGATCGATGATACCGGCGTCCGCGCGACGATGACGGCAAGCTGGTTGATCCAGATGGGTTGGACGGATGTCTATATTCTCAAGGACGGGCTGACGCATTTGCCCTGTGAAGCGGGTGCCTTCATATCGCCAGTTCCGGAGGTTACGGCGCTGACGGTGCCGTCCCTGTCCGTGGACGAGCTGGATCCTGACAGCATGACGGTGATCGATCTCGGTACCAGCCTTGCCTATCGCGATGGTCACATTCCGGGTGCCTGGTGGGCCATTCGTTCGCGACTGGTGGATGCACTGACCCGTATGCCGGAATCACGGCGCATTGTCGTTACAGGCAGTGATATGCGGCTGGTGCAGCTTGGCGCCGCTGATCTGGCGTCGCTGACTGACGCGGAAGTCCTTGTGCTGGAGGGGGGAACGGATGCCTGGCGCGCCGCCGGCAAGCCGATGGAAGAAGGCTTTACCAGCCTCGCCGCCGACAAGGAGGATATTTACTACCTGCCGTATGACCGTGAAGGCACGGTGGAGGAAGCGATGAACCAGTACCTCACCTGGGAAATCGCACTGATTGAACAGATCAAGCGGGATGGTACCCTGGTTTTCCCGGAATTCGGTCCCTGATGGTGACTGCGTTCCGCATTGCGCCCCTGGGACGGGCGGTGCTGAACGTTGTTTTGCCGCCGCGTTGTGCTGTCTGCGGTGTCACGATAGAGGATGAGGGTGCGCTATGTGCGGGTTGCTGGAGCAGTATTCGTTTTCTGGCGCCGCCGGAATGCGCCTGCTGCGGCTACCCGTTCGAGTATGTGGTGCCGGAACGTACGTTATGCGCTGCCTGCACGCGCCGGCAGCCCGAATTTGACCGTGCCCGTGCCGTTTTTGCCTATGAAGAGTCCAGCCGGGGGCTGATCCTTGCGTTCAAACATGCCGACCGGACGCATGATGCGCCTGCGTTCGGCCGGTGGCTGGCAAGGGCAGGTCATGAACTTCTGCTGGATGCGGACCTGATTGTGCCTGTGCCGTTGCACCGATGGCGCCTGTTTCGTCGCCGTTACAATCAGGCCGCTTTGCTGGCCCAGTCGCTGGGCCGGATTTCAGAAAACCAGGTTGTGGTGGATCTTCTGGTCCGGCATCGGCACACACGTACGCAGGGCCGGATGTCCCGCACAGCACGCATCCGGAATGTGCGGGGCGCGTTCTCGGTGCGTGACAAATGGCAGGAATCGCTGCGGGGCAGGCGCGTGCTGCTGGTTGACGATGTGCTGACGACGGGCGCGACAGCCGAAGCATGTGCCCGGGCGCTGAAGCGCGCCGGGGCTGTAGCGGTGGATGTTCTGGCGCTTTCCAGGGTTGTCAGGCCGCGGCACTGACGCCACATTCTACGCCATGCCAGTGTAGTGTGATGTATAATCCGACATTCCCCAAGTAGAATGCCCTTTCTTGCATGTTGTCGATGTTTTGTGCCCCGAGCAAGCCGCCTGTACGACTTTCGCTGTTGTTTGGGCACCTGACCCAGGAACTGAGCGCGATTTCTGGTCTCGACAGCTTGGTTAACCCGGATTTTGTTGTGATCAACACCCCTTTGGACGGACCAATCGCGCCGCTTTTCCTCCGATTTTGTTGCTGAGGTCATCATCCTGGAACCGGTGGTGAGCGAAGGCGATGTATGGCTGCAAGGATGCGAGTGAACAGGTCACAGCTGACCGCGACTTCGGCCAGTTGGAACGTGATGGCCCGAGCATGACGCACCACCCTCGCTCCAGTTTTGATCAGCCTTGTTTGGAGGCTGGTCAGAGACCAATCAGCCACCTCTTCGGGTAGTTCGGTCCCTTGCAGTAAAACGCCGAGATTGTAGGCCAGTGCATGAAGTTGCAGGCGGATCTCGTTCTGCGCCATCCCCTTGCAAGATAACCGTGTCCAGTTGATCGCTTGCTTGCCTTCTTTGATATGCTGCTCTGCCGTTCCGCGTTGGTTGTAGAACCGGATGATCCAGTCTGGTTCCATTGGCAGATTGGTGACAACGAAGCCGACGCGAGGGAACAACTCGCTGGGATGCCATTCCACCTTGGCGATGACACGACGGGGTTTGTCCCAAGATGCCGCCTGATACTCGAAGTCGCCGTAGATGCGCTTCACGCCTTTTGGCGGACGACCCACAGGGCGCTTGAGCAGATGCGCAATCTTGCCCTGAAGAACGCGATTGGCCCGAAGGCGGATGGCGTAAAAATAGCTTTCCGCTTCCAGAGTTTTGTATAACTCCGGGATGGCGAACGCAGCATCCCCCCGGAAGAACCGCATCAGGTGACGATCCGCATATCGCGCGATGACGGGCTTCAGAACCGCTTCCCAGCCGTCGGCACTGTGGACGTTGCCGGGGCGCAGGGCGCAACGTTCGAGGTGCCCGAACTGGTTGAAGACGAACAGCGGGTGATAGCACATGCAGCCGAAATGCCCGTTCCAAGCCGTTCCTTCCTGTGCGCCGTGGGTGGGACTGACGGAACTGTCCATGTCCAGTGTGATCCACTTGGGTGGGTTGCGGTCATGAACCCGGTCGATCCAGTGTCCTGATAAATCCGCCAGCACAGTGCGATTGTCGGTTGCCGCCAACACCTCGGTCTCGAACCGGCCCATCTGGCTCGCGGACGCGGCCTTGGCATCAACGGCACGCCCTCCAACGACCTGCCGCATCACCGGATCAAGCGATAAACGGTCTGCGTCATTCACATCATCATATCCGGCCAGCCGCCCAAAGACCGACTGGCGCAACAAGCCAACCAGTGAGTGTAGGCGATTGTGGCCAGTTCGCGTGTCTCTCAGAAATCCGCCCGCAATGTCGTGCAGGCCAAGCACTTCATCCAATTCCCGGAACAACAGTAATCCACCGTCCGAACTGATCTTCGAACCATGAAATTCCAACCGGACCCGTCGGTCAAAACTAAGCCGCGCACCATCCGTTTCGCTTGCACCCTTTGGGTGATCCATGATCCGCCGCCTTAAGCCCACTTAACATGCTGCAATATAACACATTAATTGTCGTCAGAGGAGTGACTTCTCCCTTTTACTTGGGAAATGCGGGATAATACGGTAATTACCGGTGGAAGCGGAGAAGGATTGAATATGTCAAAGGTCGAAATTTATACCAGCCCGTTTTGCGGCTTCTGTCACCGGGCAAAGCATCTGCTGGGACAGAAGAATGTCACTTATGACGAAGTCGATGTCATGATGGACGGCAAACGCAAGCGTGAAATGGTAGAACGGGCGGGCGGACGCACCAGCGTGCCGCAGATCTTCATCGATGGCGAACATATCGGCGGGTGCGATGAGTTATTCGCGCTGGATGACGCAGGCAAGCTCGACGAGAAACTGTCGGCGGCCGGGTGATCATAACCTTCGGGTAGGACGGCCGAAAAGGCGCTTAATGAATCCGGTGAACCCGCGTCGCAGGCCGGAGCGGGATTACGGCTTCGCCTTATAAATATCCGGGTCGTGGATGGTCATCATCGTTTGCGGGCTGGACAGGGGCGTAAAGCCAGCCCGGGCGTATACGTTATGCGCATCCCGGGTTGCCAGCAGCCAACGGCGCATCCCCTGCAATTGCGGATGGTCGACAAGGCATTGTGTCAGCCAGGTCGCCAGGCCACGGCCACGCCAGTCTTCCAGAACAAAGACGTCACCCATATAGGCAAAGGTCGCGTAATCGGTCACGACCCGGGCGAAACCGACCATTTGTTTGTCACTGTAAAGCCCCATGACCAGCGAGTGGTGGAGCGATTTTTCGACTGTTTCGCGGGGGATGCTTTCCGCCCAATAGCAACCATGCAGGAAGCCGTGCACCGTATCGAGGTCGATCCGTGCCGGGTCGTCACTGGCGGTAAAGCCGTCTTTTTCGATTTCGTATGTCATGGCTTTCTCATGGCGGCGACGTGCTGAACCACCCTGGTGTTCTCCTGAATGCATTGGCCGAATGCAACGATGCTCAATTGGCCTCTTAACTTTTCCAGCAGCTCGCCGCGGCGCAGCAGAAAATCCGGATTGCGGGGACGTCCAAAAGCTTCGTTACCGTCGGCGAATGTCTCGTAAATCAGGATGCCGCCTGGTGCAACAGCGGCGATGATAAGCGGCAGGATGGGGCGCCACAAATAATTGGTGACGACAATGCCGTCGAATTGCCGATTGCCCAATGGCCAGGCGCTCCCGGATTCAAGGTCGGCTTCGATGATTTCGGCGACCGGGTGATCGACGAGATCATGCAGAAATTCGGTTCTGACATCGACGAATGTGGTGGTGTGTCCGCGATCCAGAAAATACCTGCCATGCCGGCCGCCGCCACAGGCGAGGTCCAGTACGCGACCACCTGCCGGTACCCGGTTGGCAAAACGTATTACCCAGTCTGAGGGCGGGCGGTCGTGGCTGTGCATTCCGTGGGGGACCATGTTTTCCAAAAATTAATTCTTGCGGCTTAGGCTGCAACGCACCATCTTTGGTTTTCCGATTTGCGGAAATTTACTGTGGAACGGGTCTCAGCACCATGATTTCATTCAATCTTCGTTGTAAAAATGACCATGTCTTCGAGGCATGGTTCAAGGATAGCGCGGCCTATGACACGCAGAAAAAGGGCAAGAAACTCTCCTGCCCGAACTGCGGCAATGCGAAGATAGACAAAGCGATCATGGCGCCATCTATAGCCCGCGGGTCGAGCCGCGGACAGGATGACAATGCGCCGTCGCCTGAAGCGATGCGGAATATGCTGCTCGAAGTCCGTGCCGCGGTTGAACAGAATTGCGATTACGTCGGTTCCGAATTTCCCGAAGAGGCGCGTAAAATTCATTACGGGGAAACCGAAAAGCGCAATATTTATGGCGAAGCGACGACTGAGGAAGTCTCGGAACTTTCCGAAGAAGGCGTCGAATTCGGAAACATTCCCTGGATCCAGCATACCGATAGCTGAAAACCGGCCTATTCGCTTTTTTCCGCCACCGCGACGTAGTTGACGTCCAGGTCCTTGGGGGCCAGTGACCAGCGATCCGTAAACGGATTGAACGTGACGCCGGAAAATTCGACCACGTTCATGCCCGCCGTCCGCAAGCCGCCCGCCAGCTCGGACGGTTTGACGAAGCGTCGCCAGTCATGCGTGCCTTTCGGCAGCCATCGCAGGATATACTCCGCACCGACAATCGCCAGGACGTATGACTTTGCGGTCCGGTTCAGGGTTGCCAGGAACATCAACCCGCCTGGTCTGGTCAATCCGGCCGTCGCCGCAAGGAAGGCATCGACATCGGCGACATGTTCGATCACTTCCATATTGAGAACGGCATCGAATTGTTCGCCCGCGGCATGAAGTGCTTCCGCTGTGGCCACGCGGTAGTCGATGTCCAGGCCCATTTCCGTCGCGTGGGTGCTGGCGATCCCAATATTCTTTCCGGTGGCATCAATGCCGGTGACGGACGCGCCCATTCGGGTCAGCGGTTCCGCCAGCAAGCCGCCACCGCAGCCGACATCGACGATGCGCAGGCCCTCCAGCGGCCGCTCCCCATTGGGATCGCGGTCAAACCGCGTCGCCAGCCGGTCCCTGATAAACCGCAGGCGGATCGGGTTGATCTGATGCAGCGGACGGAACGGTCCTTCGGTGTCCCACCATGTGGCGGCCATTGCCGCAAACTTCTCGACCTCCGCCGGGTCGACAGTCGTATCTGGATTCATGGGCTCATTCCTTCTTCCCGGCGGGATACGGCTTGCACCTGTTTCGTCATGCGCGTATGCATACGCCGCTTTTTTCCGGGACATCCGGCAATAGAACGAATTCAGGGTCCATGGGGCGCATTGTACAGAAATTCGGCGGCACGTCAGTGGGCGATCTTGATCGCATCCGCCACGTTGCCGGACTGGTAAAACGGGAATACGACCGGGGCAATCAGGTTGCCGTCGTCTTGTCCGCCATGTCCGGTATTACCAACGACCTGGTGGGCAAGGTCAATTCGATCAGCCCGCTCCATGACACGCGTGAGTATGACGCCGTCGTTGCGACGGGGGAGCAGGTGACCTGCGGCCTTATGGCGCTGGCGCTGCAGAGCCTTGGTGTCCCGGCCCGCTCCTGGATGGGCTGGCAGGTACCGATTCATACCGATGACGTGCATGGCAAGGCCAGAATTACCGGGGTCGGTACTGAGGGAATCCTGAGCCGTTTCGATGAGGGTCAGGTCGCGGTCGTAGCGGGCTTCCAGGGCATTGCCCCCTCGGGCCGTATCACGACGCTGGGTCGGGGCGGATCGGACACGACGGCAGTGGCGCTGGCGGCCGCTTTGGACGCGGACCGCTGCGATATTTATACGGATGTCGACGGCGTTTACACGACGGACCCGCGCATTGTACCGCGCGCGCAGAAAATCGACCGGATTACGTATGAGGAAATGCTCGAAATGGCGTCACAAGGCGCCAAGGTACTTCAAACCCGTGCCGTCGAGCTGGCAATGAACCAGAGAGTGCGCCTGCAGGTGTTGTCCACGTTCGAGGACCTGCCGGGCACACTCGTCGTGGACGAGGAAGAAATCGTGGAACAGCAGGTAGTGAGCGGCATAGCCTATAGCCGCGACGAAGCGAAGGTGACCCTGGTCGGGGTCGACGATCAACCCGGCGTCGCCGCCGGCATCTTCGGGCCGCTCTCTGACGCGAGCGTCAATGTCGACATGATCGTCCAGAATGTGTCCGGCGACGGTCGGCGGACCGATATGACCTTTACGGTCGGCAAGACGGACAAGGATCGCGCGGTTCAGATCCTGGAAGGGATTCGGGATACCCTTGAATACGGCGACCTGAATGTCGACCCTGCTGTCGTAAAAGTGTCTGTCATCGGTGTCGGCATGCGGTCGCATGCGGGTGTGGCAAAGACCATGTTTCAGGCCCTGTCGGAAAAAGGCATCAATATTCAGGTCATCTCGACTTCAGAAATCAAGATTAGCGTGCTGATATCCGAGGACTACGCTGAGTTGGCTATACGGGCATTGCATACCGCGTATGGACTCGATGCCGAATGAGGGCGTTAATACACGCGTAACTTTTAGGTTTTAAAGACAATACATTCGTTATTGCCAGTAGATACATGTTTGAATATTGTAAAAACGTATTCACGCGTTGTCGCAGTATTTCCTATTTGTTGCAACGCCCAGCCTGACACGTGTCTTGAACGCCATGTGGCGGGGTGTGTCGATTCTTTCGTCTGACCTGAATGGCGCGCGATGTTGAGACGATTACAGAACAGCGGCACAACCAAAGATGAACCCGACGATCAGGCGGACGAGCAGGTCCGTCAGACGGCTGGACAGTTTTTGAACGAGAAGCGCGCTGAATTCGGATATGACCTGCGTCACGTCTCAGAACAGTTGCGTATCCGTCATGTTTACCTTGTCGCGATCGAAGAAGAGCGCCTGGATGACTTGCCCGGTGCGACCTATGCGGTCGGTTTCGTGCGCGCCTATGCCGAATTTCTGGGGCTGAACGGCCCGGAGATCGTTGAGCGCTTCAAGGAAGAAACCGAAGAGCTCGCCAAATCAGCACATCTTGTGTTTCCGTCGCCACAGTCCGAAGGAAAGATCCCGAGCGGCGTAATCCTGCTGATGTCGGTTATCGTCATGGCGCTGGTTTATGGCGGCTGGGTTTTTCTGTCATCGAAGGATCGGCCGATTGCCGAACTGGTCCCGGCGCTGCCCGAAAGTTTCCTGGAATTGATTGGTCAGGGCAAAGATGCGACCGAATCGAGATCAGAGGCGGAACCGGCGCAGTCGCCAAGCCCGGTGACGCAAAATCAGCCGGCGTCCAATACGCCCGTATCGATGCCGGCGGCGCCTGCACCGCAGCCTGAAATGCCGGCTGTTACACCCGCGCCGCTGAAGCCGGTGACTGTCGATACTTCGCCCGCTCCGGTTCCTCCCGTGACGGCACAGGAACCAACGCAACCGCCCGTGATATCGGCAGAACCTGAAACGCCAGCCGTTGCGGCCGCAGAGCAGGTCGCGACGATTACAGACAACGCGCAGAGCGTCAATGAAGCCGCCGAAACGGCCGTCGGGAACGCGGCGCCGCTGGTATCAGCGTCCGTCCCTGCACAGCCTGAAGAGCCTATCACACAAACCCTGGAATCTTCCGTACCCGCAGCCGCCGAAATGGCCCGGGCATCATCCGATGCGGCGGTAATAGACGTGCCGGACAGTGCGTCTGAAACTGCGGAAACAACGGTCGCTTCAACGTTACCCAGTGCTCCTGCGGAGACGGCAGTTCCGGCCACGGCGATATCGGATGGTTCGCCGCCGGTTACAGCGGATTCGGATAATGATTCCGCGCAGGCGGACGGAAACGTCATGGCTGCTTTGCCAGGGCCGCCGGCGCCGCCGGCAATCGGCGCCGACAGCCCGCGCGTCTACGGTACCGAAAACGCCGATTCCCGCGTTGTCCTGCGGGCGTCGGAAGACGTATGGGTGCAGGTGAGAGACGAAGCAGGTAATCTGCTGCTGACGCGCCTGTTGCGCAAGGGCGATGCCTATCGTGCGCCGAACGATTCCGGTCTTATCATGCGGACGGGAAATGCCGGTGGACTGGAAATTCTCGTCGATGGCGCGGTCATTCCGCGTATCGGGTCGAAGGGGATCGTTCTGAACGATGTAGCGCTTGACGCCGATTTGCTGAAAGCCGGTACGGCGACATCGCGATAGTGCGATTCCGGAACAGATTGATCCGGCCCTTGATATTTCCGGGATGTGCGAGCACATTCGCCGCCACCTTTTAAACAAGACACTGACGGCATTTTCTCATGGCTCAGCTACAGCCCGTTCGCGGCACGCACGATCTTCTGCCTGAACAGACACGCGCACATCGTCGGGTCACCGACTGCGCGCGTGATGTCGCGCTGTGTTACGGGTTTGAGGAGGTGTCGACACCCATCTTCGAATTCAGCCAGGTATTCAAGCGGACACTGGGCGACACATCGGACATCGTCACGAAGGAAATGTATACCTTCACCGACAAGGGCGGCGACGAGGTTACGCTGAGGCCGGAGAATACGGCCGGGATCGCGCGTAGTTTCATTTCCGAAGGGCTGGCGCAGCTGACGCCGCTCAAGGTTTTCTACAATGGCCCGATGTTCCGCTACGAACGGCCGCAAAAGGGCCGCCTGCGCCAGTTCCACCAGATTGGTGTTGAACTGATCGGTGTCGCGCAGCCCCAGGCGGATATCGAGGTCATTGCCTGCGGCGCGCGGGTGCTGGCCGAACTGGGGGTCATCGAATTGGCGACCCTGGAGTTGAATACCCTTGGCGATACGGAAAGCCGCACCGCATACCGCACGGCGCTGGTTGATTATTTCAGCCAGTACGAAGCAGACCTGTCGGCGGATAGCAAGGAACGGCTGGTGCGCAACCCGCTGCGAATTCTTGATTCAAAGAATGAGGGTGATCGCAAGATTATTGCCGATGCGCCCGTCTTTACCGACTTCCTGAACACGCTGAGTCAGGACCATTTTGCCGCTGTCCGGGAAGGTCTGGACGCGCTGGGTATCGTCTATACGCTTAACCCACGGCTGGTGCGCGGGCTTGATTATTACTGCCATACCGCTTTCGAATTCACCACCAATGCGCTGGGCGCGCAGGGTGCGCTGATCGCGGGCGGACGCTATGACGGGCTGATCGGCATGATGGGTGGCAACGAAACGCCAGGTGTCGGCTGGGCCGGGGGTATCGAGCGGCTGGCATTGCTGGGTGGCGATGCGCCTGCTGCACCGCGGCCGATTGCGGTGGTGCCGGTTGGCGAGGAGCCGCAAAAAATTGCGCTCGAATTGTCGGAAACCCTGCGTCGCGAAGGGTTCCGCATCGATCTGGCCTATAGCGGTAATCTGAGCCGTCGCATGAAAAGGGCAAACCGGCTGAATGTTCTCGCCGCCGTCATCATCGGCGAGGATGAAATGGCACGCAACGCCGCGACCGTGCGTCACATGGATACGGGCGAGCAGGAAGAGGTCCCGCTGGCCTCCCTCCCGGAATACCTCGCCCGCCACCGTTAGCGAAGCCATGCCGGCGGATTCGCGGGCAGTGCCATTCGTTGCCGGGGCGAACCATCGCTCCAGCACCGTCGCGTTGCGCGACCGCCTGTTCATCGATGAATCGAAAGCGCCGCTGGTCCTCGAACAGATTGCGGCGGCGGGAATAGAGCAAGCGGTAATCATGTCGACCTGCGACCGGGTTGAAATCCAGGCCGTGGTGACGGACCCCCGGCAGGCGGAACGGGTCGTGCGGGGATTGTTTGCCCGCAACGCAGGCGTGGCGGAAAGCGAAATCGCAGACCAGGTTTATTGCCTGGACGGCGATGCGGCCCTGCGGCATCTGTTTGCGGTGGCGGCATCCCTGGACAGCCAGACCGTCGGCGAGCCGCAGGTATTGGGGCAATTTCGCGAAGGGCATCGGTTTTCGCAGGCGCATGGCATGGTCGGTGCGGCGCTGGATGCGGTCTTCCAGGCGGCGTATGCGGCGGCAAAAAGAGTGCGGACAGAAACCGAAATCGGCCATCGCCCGGTATCGATTGCCGCCGCTGCGGGGCGTATCGCGCGGGATGTGCAGGGTGATCTTTCGTCTTCGACGGTGCTGATTGTCGGTCTTGGCGATATGGCTGACATTATCGTCGACCAGTTCCGCGCCATGGGCGTCACCCGGATTCTGCAAAGTGGCCCATCGCGTCGGACGGAAGCCGCAGTGCGCCGCAGCGGATTTCATTTCATTCCCTTTGATGCGCTGGACAGTTCACTGCAGGAAGCGGAAGTCATCGTAACTTCAGCCGGGACCGGCCGGTTTCTTGTGGGTCCCGAAGCGATGTATCAGGCGCTGCGGCAGCGGCGGTATCGGCCCGTGCTGCTGATCGACGCCGGGGTGCCGGGTGATATCGACCCGGCAACAGGCGAGTTGGACGGTGCCTTCCTGTATACGCTCGATGATCTGGAACGGGTGGCCATGGAGGGACGGTCGACGCGGACCGAGGCGTCGGGAGCCGCATGGGATATCATTGATCAGGAAGTCGAGGCCTGGCGACGAGCACATGCCAGCCGTGACGCGGTTCCCGCAATTGTGGCGCTGCGAACGCGGTTCGAGGCGTTGCAGGCGGAAATCCTGCAGGCGTCGCCGGATGCCGATGCCGCCGAAGTGTCACGGCGATTGATTAACCGGTTGCTGCACGAACCCAGCAATGCCATACGCGATATCGCCGCCGACGGGGACAAGAGTATGGATATGGAGATGGCGGACCGACTGCTGCGGCAGCTCTTCCGCCTGGGCGATGATGGAAAGCAGGACTGAATGAGCGAAAACGAAAAATATGCGAGCCTTGTTGCGCGGCAGGAAGAGCTGACGGCGTTGATGTCTGCGGGCGACCTGGGGCCGGATGACTACACCCGGCTTTCCCGCGAATACGCGGAACTGTCGCCTGTCGTCGAAAAAATCAAGGAACTCGAATCGGCTCGGTCCGAACTGGCGGATCTGCAGGAGCTGGCGGACGACCCGGAAATGCGCGACATGGCGGAAACGGAATCCCGGGCGTTGCGGGAACGGCTTCCGGATATGGAACAGGACCTGCGGGTATTGCTGCTGCCCAAGGATGCGGCTGACGAGAAGAATGCGATTCTGGAAGTGCGCGCCGGGACCGGCGGGGATGAGGCGTCGCTGTTCGCGGCGGAACTGTTCCGCATGTACCAGCGTTACGCTGATCTTCAGGGCTGGCGGTTCGAGGTGATGAGCGTCAGCGACAATGAACTGGGCGGCTACAAGGAAGCTTCTGCGCTGATTTCCGGGGCGGGCGTCTTTGCCCGGCTGAAATTTGAATCCGGCGTTCACCGGGTGCAGCGCGTGCCGTCAACGGAAGCCGGTGGCCGGATTCATACCTCGGCGGCGACTGTCGCGGTGCTGCCCGAAGCCGAAGAGGTCGATATACACCTTGAAGACAAGGACCTGCGCGTTGATATCTTTCGCGCCAGCGGCCCGGGCGGGCAGTCGGTCAACACGACAGACAGTGCCGTACGGATAACCCATTTGCCGACCGGCATCGTTGTTTCGCAGCAGGATGAAAAGTCGCAGCACAAAAACCGGGCGAAGGCGATGAAGATCCTGATGGCGCGGATATACGATCACGAACGCGCGTTGCTTGATGCCGAGCGGGCGGCAGACCGGCGCAGTCAGGTTGGCAGTGGCGACCGGTCCGAACGTATCCGCACCTATAATTTTCCGCAGGGCCGCGTGACCGACCACCGGATCAACCTCACCCTGTACAAGGTCGATAAGGTTGTCACGGGGGAGGCGCTGGACGAAATAATCGATCCTCTGATCGCCGATGACCAGGCGGCGCGGCTGGCCAGCCTGGAATGATGGATATCCGCACCGGTCTGGCGCTTGGCGCCGAAAGGCTGACCGCTGCCGGAATACCCAATGCCAGAGCGGAGGCGCGATTGCTGCTGGGGCATGCGGCCGGATTGACCCTGGAAACGATGATCGGATATCCCGAACGCCCGATAGAGGACGAAACCGCCTACCTGCATCTGGTGGCGCGCCGCGTGGCGCGCGAACCATTGTCGCACCTGACCGGACGGCGCGAATTCTGGAGCATGGAGTTCACGGTGACGCCCGATACGCTCGACCCGCGTCCCGATACGGAAGCGCTGGTTGAAGCGGTATTGGCGCGGACCCCGGACAAGACGGTGGCATTGAAGATCCTCGATCTCGGGACCGGTACGGGGTGTGTGCTTGCGGCGCTGTTGTCGCAGTTGCCCGGGGCTTTCGGCATCGCCGTGGACCGTAGTCCGGCAACGGCACGGGTCGCCGCGCAGAACCTTGCGGCTTCGGGGTTTGCTGGCCGATCTGCCGTAATCGTTGGCGATTGGGCGGATTCTTTAAAAGGTGGCTTCAATATTGTCGTTTCAAACCCACCCTATATCCCGAGTGGTGAAATCGACGGGCTGGAACCGGAAGTTGCGACCTGGGAACCGCGCCTGGCGCTGGATGGCGGTCCGGACGGCCTGGATGCATTGCGAATGATAGCAGCGGACCTGCGGCGATTGTTGCGTCCGGACGGATTCGCAGCGCTGGAATTTGGTTATGGGCAGGGCGAGGCGGTTGCGGTGCTGACAATGGCCGCCGGCCTGAAGGTTCATGAACGCTGCGCCGATCTGGCGGGGCGTGAACGCTGCCTGGTTTGCGGTCCGGAGGCCGCGCCGTCAGATAATGTAAAAGAATAAGTATTCAGCGGGTCTTTGCTGCATTTAAAATCTGTTGTGTCTATACTTGAGAAAGTGACAGTTCCTGAGTTTAAGGGTTCGTTACGATTTTGCGGCATAGTGTCGCGCCGACTACTTGGTACGACGTAGATGCGGTAATAGTGCGACGAATTGGCTTAATTGGTTGTCTGGCGTGCTGGTTGCCGTCGTGGTGCTTGATATGGCGTCATTGCCGGGTAGTATGCGCCACTGTGGAAGCGTTTCCGTGGAACTATCGGATTTAGATCCGATACAGGGATGGGGGAGTTTCCGTTTGGGATGGAGGGAGCAATCGTGAGATCACGACTTGCCGCGATTGCGGCGGCTTTTGTTGGTGCTGCGGGTACCGCATTGTACGGCGGCATCGCCTTGGCGTCGGAACCGCGTGACTGGCAGCTGGGTCTGCAGGCGCCGGCATCGACGACCATGGAACGTATTGATGTGTTCCATGACGCGCTGACGTGGATAGCGACAATCATTTCGCTGTTCGTGATGGTGCTGCTGTTGTGGGTCATTTTCCGGTACAACGAGAAGGCCAACCCGACCCCGTCGAAAACAACGCATCATGCGTTGCTCGAAGTTGCGTGGACAATCGTACCGGTCATCATTCTGGTGCTGATCGCCATTCCGTCTTTCAATCTGTTGTATTACGCGGATCGCGTTGAGGATCCGGATATGACGCTGAAAATCACGGGGCATCAGTGGTACTGGTCCTATGAATACCCCGATCACGGCGGATTTGGCTTTGATGCGACCATGGTCACCGACGAAGACATCGCGGCGAACCCGAAGCTGAAACGGCTTATGGATACCGACAATCGGGTCATCCTGCCGGCAGGCAAGAAGATTCAGTTGCTCATGACTTCCGATGATGTGCTCCATAACTGGGGGATCACGTCGCTTGGCGTCAAACTGGACACGGTGCCCGGGCGGTTGAACGAGACCTGGGTGCAGATCAATGAGCCTGGTGTCTATTACGGTTTCTGCTCCGAACTTTGTGGCACGAACCATTCCTATATGCCGATTGCTATTCAGGCGGTGACGCCGGAAGAATTCGACAAATGGGTCGAGGAAGCGAAAGTGAAATTCGCGAAATCGGATGATGGTGCGTCGCCGACCGTAAAGGTCGCGAACAACAGCACCGCAGACTGAAGCGTTTAGAGGAGAGGCAAAGACATGGCTGGCGCACACGCGGATCCGACTGGTTGGAAGCGCTTCGTCTATTCGACCAATCACAAAGACATCGGCACGTTGTACCTGTTTTTTTCGGTCTTCGCTGCACTGATTGGCGGTGGATTTTCGGTTTACATGCGCATGGAGCTCATGGAGCCCGGCGTACAGTACATGACCAACGCAGACGGTTCGCCGGATGGCCAGCAGTGGAATGTGTTCATCACCGCGCATGGCCTGATCATGGTGTTCTTTGTCGTCATGCCGGCATTGATCGGTGGTTTCGGCAACTGGTTCGTGCCGTTGATGATCGGCGCGCCGGATATGGCGTTCCCGCGCATGAACAATATCAGTTTCTGGCTGCTGGTTCCGGCCCTGCTGATGCTGGCTTCGTCGGCGATAATTGGTCAGGGTGCCGGTACGGGCTGGACGGTCTATCCACCGCTATCCAATGTGGAAGGGCATCCAGGCGCGTCTGTTGATATGGCGATATTTGCGCTGCATCTGGCCGGGGCGTCATCAATTTTGGGCGCTATCAACTTTATCACCACAATTTTCAACATGCGTGCCAAGGGCATGACGCTGCACAAGATGCCGCTGTTTGCCTGGTCGGTGCTGGTAACGGCCTTCCTGCTGCTGCTGTCGCTGCCGGTGCTTGGCGGCGCCATAACGATGCTGTTGACGGATCGTAACTTCGGTACGTCCTTCTTCAAGCCCGATGGTGGTGGCGATCCGATCCTGTTCCAGCATCTTTTCTGGTTCTTCGGTCACCCTGAAGTTTACATCATGATCCTGCCGGCGTTCGGCATTGTCTCGCACATCGTTTCGACCTTCTCGCGCAAGCCGATCTTTGGCTATCTCGGAATGGCCTATGCGATGGTCGCCATTGGCTTCGTCGGTTTCATCGTCTGGGCGCATCACATGTACACGGTGGGGCTCAGCGTCGATACGCGGGCCTATTTCGTGGCAGCGACTCTTGTGATCGCGGTGCCAACGGGTGTGAAGATATTCAGCTGGATTGCGACGATGTGGGGCGGCTCGATCCGTTTCGATACGCCAATGCTCTGGGCGATCGGGTTCATCTTCCTGTTTACGGTTGGTGGGGTGACCGGTGTCGTGCTGGCTAATGCAGGTGTTGATCTGGTGTTGCACGATACCTACTATGTTGTCGCGCATTTCCATTATGTGCTGTCGCTGGGCGCCGTGTTTGCGATCATCGCCGGAACCTATTACTGGTTCGGCAAGATGACCGGACGGCATTATCCGGAATGGGCCGGCAAGCTGCATTTCTGGACGACCTTCATTGGCGTCAACGTGACCTTCTTCCCGCAGCATTTCCTGGGGTTGGCGGGTATGCCGCGGCGGTATATCGATTATCCCGACGCATTGGCGGGCTGGAATATGGTGTCGTCCATCGGTGCCTTTGTCACCGCCGGGTCGACGATCTTCTTCCTGATCGTGATGTGGTATTCGATGGTCGCGGGCCGCAGGGCAGAAGCCAATTACTGGGGCGAAGGGGCAACGACGCTCGAATGGACCGTCAGTTCGCCGCCACCGTTCCATAGCTTCCATCACCTGCCGGAAATCAAGTAGCCCCGGCGGGCTGGATTTGAGGGAGCGTTAAAAGGTGAGTGACACAGCAATCCGCGCAGGCGAATTGGAACTGTCCGAGGCCGGGCCGGGCGATTACTTCGCCCTGCTCAAGCCACGGGTGGTATCGCTTGTCGTCTTTACCGGCGTGGCGGGGGTCATTGTTGCGCCGGGATCGATCCATCCTCTGATCGCTGTCGTGGCGCTGCTGTGCATTGCTGTCGGTGCCGGTGCGGCCGGTGCCATTAACATGTGGTATGACCGCGATATCGATACGGTTATGACGCGGACCCAGGGGCGTCCGATTCCCACAGGGAAAATTGCGCCGGGCGATGCGCTGGGCTTTGGTGTCGTGCTTGCTGTCGGCTCAGTGGCAGTGATGGGGTTGGCCGTCAATTTTGCCGCGGCCGGGCTGTTGGCGGTTTCGATCCTGTTTTACGTCTTCGTCTATACAATCTGGCTGAAGCGCCGGACGCCGCAGAATATTGTTATTGGCGGCGCTGCCGGTGCGTTTCCGCCAATGATCGGCTGGGCTGCCGTATCCGGGTCTGTCAGTGTCGAATCGCTGTTGCTGTTCGCGCTGATCTTTTTCTGGACGCCGCCGCATTTCTGGGCGTTGGCGCTGTACCGGCGTGGTGATTATGAAAAGGCCGGCATACCGATGCTGCCCGTTGTCGCCGGCGAGGCCGAGACCAAAAAGCAGATGTTGCTTTATACGGTATTGTTATTGCCGATTGCGATTGCGCCGGCATGGTTTGGAATTGTTGGCTGGATATATGGCGGTGTCGCCCTTGTGCTCGGGCTGGTGTTTCTGGCGGCAGCGATTGCCGTGTGTTTCGACGCAACCCATCGTTCGGCAAAACGTATGTTCGGTTATTCCATTTTCTATCTGTTTGCCCTGTTCGCGACGATGATGTTCGATTTACCCGCAGGAACGGTCGGGTAAGGCGCATGAATAATAGTACTGACGCAATTTCGACGGATGCCATGGCAGAAGACGAAGATAAAAACAGCGAACAGAACCTGCGGCGCCGACGCCTGCGGTCAAAGAACCTGACCATGCTATTCGTGCTCGGCGGGTTGGCGGTGCTGTTCTATGTCGTCGCAATCGTTCGCATGGGCGGTGGCTGACATCATGTTTAATCGCAAGGATGCCCGGAACCGGAATACCATGTTCGCCTGCGTGACAGTCGTTGCAGGCATGGTCGGGTTGTCTTTCGCTTCCGTGCCGCTTTACGATCTGTTCTGCCGTGTCACGGGATATGGCGGTACGACCCAAGTTGCGGCGGAAGCCAGTGATACTGTGTCTGCCCGGACAGTCCGGGTTCGTTTCGACAGTTCGGTGAATTCGCATCTGGGGTGGCGTTTTGAACCCTTGCAACGCGAAATGACACTGCGGTTGGGCGAAACGGCCGTTGCCTATTACAGGGCGACAAACCTGGAATCGACGGTCAATACGGGAACGGCAACCTTCAATGTTACGCCACAGAAGGTGGGCCTGTATTTTTCAAAAATCGAATGTTTCTGTTTCACCGAACAGCAACTTGATCCAGGCCAGTCGGTGGATATGCCGGTTACATTTTACGTAGACCCTGAAATGGATACTGAACCGAATCTGGACGAAGTGAAAACAATAACCCTGTCCTACACATTTTTCCGTGCGGAACAGGACGAGCCGCAAGCGAAAACGGCGCTTGTGGGTCACCCGGCGAAAAAGCCGGCAGGACTGAATTAGCCGGCACTTGCGCCGGGACGACAGATTGAACCAGAGCGAGTGAGAACGGATATGAGCGCCGAAGAACACGCACAAACCCACGACTACCACCTTGTTGACCCGAGCCCCTGGCCGGTTGTCGGCACGATAGCCGCCGGCAGCCTGTTCTTTGGGCTGGTCCTGTTCATGCACCCGGATTTCTTCGGTGCTGGAATGGAACCGATGATGGAAAAGACCGGCCTCTGGAAAATTGCGCCGGGGATGATCCTGCTTGTCCTGACCGGCTGGTTCTGGTGGCGCGATATCATTCGTGAAGCCGAACATGAAGGGCATCACAAGCCGGTTGTCCAGCTGGGCATGCGCTATGGCATGTCGCTGTTCATCTGCTCCGAAGTGATGTTCTTTGCCGCGTTCTTCTGGGCCTTTTTCGACGCTTCACTGGCGCCGAAAGAACTGCCCTATGAAGTCGCGGGCGGGGTATGGCCGCCGGAAGGTATCCAGACCTTCGACGCCTTTGATCTGCCTTTCATGAATACGCTGATCCTGCTGTTGTCCGGTGTAACCGTAACATGGGCACATCACGCGTTGATCGAAGGTGACCGCAAGGGTCTGATGCGCGGCCTTGGGCTTACCATTATCCTGGGGCTCGCCTTTACCGCGCTGCAGGCATACGAATACAGCCATGCCGCATTTGGCATTACCAGCGGTATTTACGGATCGACATTCTACATGGCGACCGGCTTCCATGGTTTCCATGTCATCGTCGGAACGGGCTTCCTGATCGTTTGCTTCTTCCGCGCCCGCGCGGGCCATTTCAAGCCCGACCATCATTTTGGGTTTGAAGCGGCAGCCTGGTACTGGCACTTCGTCGACGTTGTCTGGTTGTTCCTGTTCATCTGCGTTTACTGGTGGGGCGGCTGATAACGACTTTATGGCAGAAACTTTCCCGCCACAGTCGCCCTTTGCAACCGGGCTCCGGTGCCGGTGTCCGCGTTGCGGTACGGGGCGACTGTTTGACGGCTATTTGAAAATTGCTGCTACTTGCGAATATTGTGATCTTGACCTGAAGGCTTCCGATAGCGGTGATGGTCCGGCCGTTTTCGTAATATTTATCATCGGACCGATCATTACCGGCCTGGCCTTGTGGGTCGAAACCGCTTTCGGGCCGCCTTTGTGGCTACACGCGGTTTTATGGATTCCGGCTATTCTTGGCGGCGCGATGTTGCTGCTGCGACCATTCAAGGCCGTTCTGATTGCCTTGCAGTATCGTCACAGGTCTGGCGACACCGGTTCCAAAACCTTCGATTGACTTCACATACGGAAAGCCGAAATACCGATGAAATTTCGTCCGCAGTTCTGGCCTACCCTGCTTTCGGTGCCGATGCTGATTATCCTTCTGGCGCTCGGTACGTGGCAGGCAAACCGGTATACGTGGAAAGCCGACCTTATCGAAAAGTTGAATACCCGTTCCGAAGCGGAAGCGATTGACCTTTCCGCGGTTCTTGCGGCGCCAGACGATATGGAATTCCGCCGTGTCCGCGTGACCGGCACCTACCTGCATGATCGCGAAATCCATCTTATTGCCCGGTCTATGCGTGGAAATCCGGGAATCCATGTGATGACGCCATTGCGCCGCGCCGATGGAAAGGGCACCGAACTGATCAATCGTGGTTGGGTGCCGCCGGAACGGAGCAAGCCCACGGCCCGTGCCGGTGGGCAAATCGAAGGCGAGGTAACGGTTGAAGGAATTGTCCGGCTGGCGAAGGGGCAGGGCCGTTTTATTCCCGACAACGACGCGGCAAAAAACGTCTGGTTTTTCATCGACCCTGTAGCGATGGCCGCAGCGGCGCGTGTGGACAGTTTGCCCAGCCACTATATCGTTTCGGCGGTTGAGGATGTTGAAGGCGATTTTCCGGTCGGCAAACAATGGCGTATCGACCTGCCCAACAACCATTTTGAATATGCCCTGACCTGGTACCTTCTGGCGGTATCGCTTGTGGCTGTTTATATCGTCTACCATCGAAAACGTGACTGACAACGCCGCCGCCCCGCCGGCCTATCGCGACCTTGAGGCCCGGTTTCGTCGTGTTGCGCTGGTTGGCAACGCGATGAATGTGCTGCATTGGGATCAATCGGTAATGATGCCGCCCGGCGGTGCCGCGCCGCGCGCGGATCAGCTGGCGGCGCTTGCGGTTGTTCGTCATGGTGCGCTGACGGACCCGGCGATGGACGACCTGCTTGCCCGCGCCGAATCACAAAGCGCCGAACTGGACGATTGGCAGTCAGCCAACCTGCGTGAAATGCGGCGTCGCCACGCCCATGCGGCAGCCGTTCCGGCGGATCTTGTCGAAGCCCTGTCGATGGCGGCCAGTGCGTGCGAAACGATCTGGCGTACGGCGCGCCACTATAGCGATTTTGCCGCCGTCCTGCCGTCCCTGACAGAGGTTCTGGCGCTCACCCGCCACAAAGGCGCAGCATTAGCGCAAGCGTTTGGTACAAGCCTGTATGACGCCTTGCTGGACGCCTACGAACCTGATGGCCGTAGCGCTAGCATTGATCCGGTCTTCAGTTCCTATGCCGCGTTCCTGCCCGGGTTTCTGGATGATGTGCTGGCACGCCAAAGCAACGCGCCGGAACCCGAATTACCACAGGGCCCGTTCCCGGCGGCACAGCAGCGGGTGCTTGTGCGGCGAATGGCAGAGGCAATCGGCCTGGACTTCGAATCGGCCCGACTGGATGAAAGTCTCCATCCGTTTTCGGCCGGCGTGCCCGAAGACAGCCGAATCACCACCCGCTATGACGAGGCGGACTTTTCCCAGGCTCTGATGGGCGTGCTGCATGAAACCGGCCATGCGATGTATGAACGCGGATTGCCCGCGGACTGGCGTTATCAGCCGGTAGGGCTTGCGCGTGGCATGACCATGCATGAAAGCCAGTCACTGCTCGTTGAAATGCAGGTCTGTCGCTCGGCAGGGTTCCTGGAATGGGCTGCGCCGGTCATTCGCGATGCATTTGACGGCACGGGGCCGTTATGGGGCGCTGACAACCTGTTTGGGATGGCGACGCGGGTGACGCCTAGCCTGATCCGCGTGGATGCCGATGAAGTGACCTATCCCGCGCATGTGATCCTGCGCTATCGGCTTGAAAGGGCAATGTTGTCCGGTGATCTGGCGTTGCACGACCTACCGGGGGCGTGGAACGAAGGCTTGCAGGAATTGCTGGGTGTTGTGCCCCCGAATGACCGGTTGGGTTGCCTGCAGGATATACACTGGTACGACGGTGCCTGGGGCTATTTCCCGACCTACACCCTTGGGGCAATGGCCGCGGCACAGATATTCGCCGCGGCGAAGCAGGCAGACGGGACGATCGAGCCGGCACTGGGGCGCGGCGATTTCGCCCCTTTGATGCGCTGGTTGCGGTCGAATATTCACGGTCAGGGGTCGCGATTATCAACCAATGATTTGCTGGCACAGGCGACCGGCCAGCCGCTGGGCGATACCGCGTTCCGTGCTCATTTACGCCAACGCTACCTTCCCGGATGATCTGTATCGGGTCTTGCCTGTGTAACAAGGTGTGGATAGGTTAGCCGCCCTGTGACAGGCCGAAAGGAATGAAGTGCGGTATATCAGCACTCGCGGGCAGGCGCCCGAACTGGAGTTTGACGAAGTGCTGCTGACCGGGTTGGCCCGGGATGGTGGATTGTACCTGCCCGTTACCTGGCCGCAGTTTAGTGCTGACGACATCCGTGGCCTGCGCGGCTTGTCCTACCCGGAACTGGCAGCACGTATTATTGGCCCGTTTACCGGCGGGACGATCGATCCGTCAGACCTGGATGAAATTCTGCAAGAAAGTTATCGGGATTTCGGACACAAGGCCGTTGCGCCGCTGCATCAGCTCGCCCCCAGCCTTTGGGTGATGGAGTTGTTCCACGGACCGACGTTGGCGTTCAAGGATTTTGCCATGCAGTTCCTTGGTCGGGCCTTTGACCATGTGCTGCAAAAACGTGGCGAGCGCGTGACCATCGTCGGTGCGACCTCCGGCGATACCGGGCCGGCGGCAATCGAGGCCTGCAAGGACCGGGATGCGATCGATATTTTCTTCCTGTACCCACATGAACGCGTGTCGGAGGTCCAGCGCCGGCAAATGACGACGGTGACGTCGAAGAATGTGAATGCGCTGGCCGTTGAAGGCACATTCGATGACTGCCAGGACCTCGTGAAGGCGATGTTCAATGATACCGCCTTCCGCGATGAAATCCGGCTTTCTGCCGCCAATTCGATCAACTGGGCGCGGATCGTGGCGCAGATCGTCTATTATTTCCACGCTGCGGTATCGCTGGGCGCGCCGGACCGTCCCGTGTCCTTCGCGGTGCCGACGGGCAATTTCGGCAACGTGTATGCCGGCTATGCCGCGCGGGCCATGGGATTGCCGATCGGCCAGTTTATCATCGGTTCGAACGTCAACGATATCCTGCCGCGCTTTTTCGATACGGGCGCATTGACAATGGCCGGTGTGACGCCGACGATTTCCCCCAGTATGGACATCCAGGTATCCAGTAATTTCGAACGCTTCCTGTTTGAACTCTACGGCCGCGACGGCGCCGCGACTGCCGCGGCGGTGACGGAGTTCCGTGAAAAGGGGACGTTGTCGGTTGGCGACAACCTTTGGCAGCGCGCGCAGGACACGTTCGATGGCTATTGTCTCGACGATGCCGAAACCAGGTCCGTCATCAGCGACAACTGGCGCAGCAGCAGTTATCTGCTTGATCCGCACAGCGCCATCGGCGTCGCCGCCGCCCAGGCAAAACATAAAGATGAAGAAACACCCGTCGTCGTGCTGGCCACGGCGCATCCGGCAAAATTCCCCGATGCGGTCAAGGAAGCGTCGGGTGTTTATCCTGCGCTGCCACCGTCGCTTGCCGACCTGCATTCCCGGCCGGAACGGATTGAGGTCCTGCCAAATGATCTGGCGACCGTTCAGCAATATATACGCAATCACGTCAGCCTGGTGGGTGCCGCATGAGCCGGATTCAGATGACAACCCTGCCGAATGGTCTTCGGGTCGTTACCGACACGGTCGACACGGTCGAGACTGTTTCCGCCGGTGTCTGGGTCGGGGCGGGAACGCGTCACGAGCCGGCGAACATCAACGGTGTTGCCCATTTGCTGGAGCATATGGCGTTCAAGGGCACGGCGCGGCGCAGTCCGGCGGATATCGCCCGGGAAATTGAAGATGTCGGTGGCCAGATCAACGCCTATACCAGCCGCGAGCATACGGCCTATTATGCAAAAGTGCTGAAGAACGATACGCCACTTGTCTTCGATATTCTCGCGGATATCCTGCAGAATTCGGTGTTTGATCCGGAGGAACTGGCGCGAGAGCGTACCGTCGTGCTGCAGGAAATCGGCCAGTCGCATGACACGCCCGATGACGTAATCTTTGATCATTTCCAGAGCGCGGCCTATCCCGATCAGCCGCTTGGCCGTCCGGTATTGGGGCCGCCGGAAATCGTGGAAGCCATGACGCGGGACGAGATCATGGGCCATATGCAGCGCAATTACGGCGCTGAGGCGATGGTTCTCACGGCCGCCGGTAATATCGACCACGAAACAGCCGTTGCGCTGGCGCGGGAACATTTCGGCGGGCTAAAGCGCGCTTCGACCCGTGAAACGGCGGCCGGCGTGTATCGCGGTGGTGAGTATCGTGAAAACCGCGCGCTGGAGCAGGTTCATCTCGTCGTCGGATTTCCTGCCATCGGCTATCACGATGACGACTTCTATGCAGCCACGGTGCTGTGTTCGCTGTTCGGCGGCGGTATGTCGTCCCGCCTGTTTCAGGAAATCCGTGAAAATATGGGGCTGGTCTATTCCATATACGCCTTCAATGCCTTCTATGCCGATTGCGGCATGCTTTCGGTTTATGCCGGTACGGGGCCAGAGATGGTTGCCGAACTGATGCCCGCGATCGCGGCGGAAGTGCGCCGGTTGCCGGATACGCTTGAACAGGGCGAGCTTGTCCGTGCGCGTAACCAGTTGAAAGCATCGACGCTGATGGCGCTCGAATCCACCTCGACCCGTTGCGAGCAGATGGCGCAACATTTGCTGATCTTTGACCGGATTGTCCCGCTGGAAGAGCAGATCGCGAAGATTGAGGCGGTTGACCTTGACGCCGTCAGGCGCGTGGCCAGAAAGATATTTGCCGGGCAACCGACGCTGGCTGCCGTTGGCCCGCTTGAAGGGCTGGAGGATTTTGAAAGCATTGTTGAAAGCTTTCGTCCGGCGGCGTTGCAATATGCCTGAGTTTATCCTCTAGGATCCCAGCGGAGATGTGACGGAAAACGGATGTTTGGATTACTGTCGCAAAACGAACCGTCTGTTCGTCTGGTTGGCCCAAAGATCGTCATTCGGCCTTTGCAGCGCCAGGACGAAAAACAATGGGCTGAAATTCGCGAGGTCAGCCGTTCGTTTCTGGAACACTGGGAACCGAAATGGCCGGGGGATGCGACCTCGACGGCGGCTTTCCGGCGCCGTATGAAACGGTTTGCAGCCGAATGGCGTGACGGGATTACCTATTCTTTCCTGATTTTCGACCGCGCCGACGGAACTCTGTATGGCGGAATCACCCTGTCGAATGTCCGCCGGGGTGTGGCGCAGGCCGGTAGCGTCGGTTACTGGATCGGCGAACCGCACGCGCGCCGGGGGTTTATGTCCGAAGCGCTGCAGCTTTTGCTTAATTTCAGCTTCGAAACGCTGGGTCTGCATCGGGTAGAGGCGGCATGTCTGCCATCAAACGGGCCAAGCCGGGGATTGCTGGAAAAAAGCGGGTTCATCCAGGAAGGGCTGGCGCGCCGATACCTGCGAATCAACGGTATCTGGCAGGATCACGTTTGCTACGCGGTCCTGCGTACAGATCCCCGGCCCGTGGTGCCGATGTACGACTGATCCGGTTCAGGCGTGGCCGTGCTGGTCAGACAGCAGCGACGGGTCGATTCCCAGCTTGCCGATGGCCCGTTCCCACCGCAATTCAATGCCTTCATCGAACAGCAGATGGTCATCGGCGGGAACATTCAGCCAGGCATTCTGTTGAATTTCATTTTCGAGCTGTCCTGGGCCCCACCCGGCATAACCGAGCGCCAGCAGTGACTGCCGCGGACCGCGGTTGCTGGCAATATCGCGCAATATCTCCACGGTCGCGGTTAACCCGACCCTATTATCGACTGAAATCGTGCCGTTCTGCTCGTATTCGGGCGTATGCAGAACGAACCCCCGGCCAGTTTCCACGGGGCCGCCATACTGGACACCGATGTTAATATCGGATGTTCCGCGCGCGATACCCAGTTGGTCGAGAAGTTCCGGAAAACTTAATTTTTTCAGTGGTCTGTTCACGATCAGACCCATAGCGCCGTCGGCATTATGCGCGCACAGGAATATGACGGTATGTTCGAACCGGGGATCCTGCATCGCGGGCATGGCGACCAGCAACTGGCCTTTCAGATAACCATCAGCACTGTTGTCTTCATTCATGATGCGTCCTTGTCTTATCGACGCCCTGTTCCGCCATTCGCCCGTTTACAGCGGAACCGGGACAGGCAATATCATCTGACTGACTATAACATTTTTGCAGCGCAGCAAAAGTTCAAGTCTCTTTGACAGAAAAGTGACACGTCATTCGGCTGCCATGCGACTATATAGACCACAGCATTATTGCGAATCGGTAAAGGAAAGCGGACACTTGCGCGATATCCTGAAAATACTGGCGGCAATGGGCGCGCTTTTCTGCCTCGCGCTGCCCGGCACCGGTGTCGCGGCGTCCAGTGCCTGGGACCGTAATGATCACGTCGACACGCGAATCGTGTCGATGACACAAGCTGTCGGTGGCCATGAAACGGTGCAGCTGGGCCTGCATTTTCGCATGAAGCCCGGCTGGAAACTGTATTGGCGCTCACCGGGCGATGCCGGGTTTCCGCCGCAACCCGTTTGGGAGGGGTCCGACAATCTGCGCGCGGCGACGCTCGCCTGGCCTGCGCCGCAGCGCTTCTCCATCTTCGGGCTGGAGACTCTGGGATATTCGGATGAGGTGCTGTTGCCGATCACGGCCAAGCTGGATCGGCCGGGTGAACCGCTTCGGCTGAAAAGCAATATCCGATACCTGACCTGCAAGGACATCTGCATCCCGTATGAGGTTGCCCTGACGTTCGATTTGCCGGCGGGTGATGCGGCCCCGGCTGCTGAAACCGCGCTGATAGACCGGTTCGCGGCCATGGTTCCCGGGCCGGATACCGGTCAGGGGCTTTCGCTTGAAAACATCGTGTTGGTCAACCGGGGCACGGAACCGGTGCTGCAGGTTGCATTGCGCAGCGATACGGTTCTGGACGCGCCCGATATTTTTGTCGAAGCACCGCAGGATACCTTGTTTGGCAAGCCTGTGGCGGTTTTTGGAAGCGACCGGAAAAGCGCGGTGCTGGAGCTGAAAGGTGCCGGGGCGTCCGCGCCGAAGCTGGACGGCGATGCGTTTGTCGTGACGGTGGTGGATGGTGACCGTTCGTTGGAACGAACCTTCGCCGTGCGGCTGGGCGATCCGTTGGCCGTTGCGGTCACGGGTAATGTCGTGCCCGGAGAAGCGACGGAACCGCTGGCGCTTTGGTATGTGCTGTTGCTGGCCGTTTTGGGTGGTCTGATTTTAAACCTGATGCCATGTGTGCTGCCGGTCCTGTCGATCAAACTGTTATCGGCTGTAAGCCATGGCGGTGGCAGTACTGCTGCGGTGCGCGCCGGTTTCCTGGCGACGGCGGGTGGTATCATCGCGTCGATGATGGTCATTGCGGTGGCCCTTGCGGGGCTGAAAGTGGCGGGGTTTGCCGCAGGCTGGGGGATCCAGTTCCAGCAGCCGGTTTTTCTGGCTTTCATGATCGTTGTAGTGACGCTGTTTGCCTGTAACCTGTTCGGATTATTCGGAATAAATTTGCCGCAACGGCTCTCGGGCTTTGCCCTGGCAGCCGGTGGTGCGCCGTCGCTTGGCGGCCATTTCCTGACCGGGGCGTTTGCGACGCTGCTGGCGACGCCCTGTTCCGCACCGTTTGTCGGTACTGCGGTCGGCTTTGCCCTCAGCCGTGAAACGGGGGAAATCCTGGCGGTGTTTGCGGCCCTGGGAATCGGGCTGGCGTCGCCTTACCTGGCGGTTGTCGCCTTTCCCCGTGTTGCGACGGCGCTGCCGCGCCCGGGACCGTGGATGGTCACATTGCGCCGTCTGCTGGGCTGGGCCCTCGTGGTCACGGCGCTCTGGCTGTTAAGCGTTGTATCGGCACAGATCGGTGTGGAAGGCGCTGTCCTGATGGGTGCGATGATGGCGCTGATTGGCGTCGTCTTCGCACTGCGGCGTATGCCCCAGTCCAGAATCGGACGGCATTCCGGCCTTATGGTGCTGATGCTTGCGGTGGCGTCGCTGGTTCTGCCCATCGGGCGTTCGCCGGATTCGGTCCCGGCGGAAACACTGCAGGGTCGCTGGCAAACCTTTGACCTGGTTGCGCTGAACCGGATTGTCGCCGATGGCGGGGTCGTGTTTGTCGATGTGACAGCGGATTGGTGCATCACCTGCCAGGTCAACAAGAGGCTGGTATTGGACCATGGCGCGGTGGCGGACTGGCTGGCGCGTGATGATATAACGCCAATGCGGGCGGACTGGACGCGTCCTGACCCGGCTATTGCGGCGTATCTCGCCGGGTTTGGGCGTTATGGTATCCCGTTCAATGCGGTTTACGGGCCAGAGGCGCCGAACGGGATTGCCTTGCCGGAACTTCTGACCAGCGATGTTGTCCTAGATACGGTTGGGCGGGCCGGCGGCACAAAAAGCACCGTATCCCGATAAATTTCAGGCCTTTTTTCAAATCGCGCTGGACTTGGCGGGTTGCGGAAATAAGTATCTGCGCAGACATATGTCGGATAATGAATTCAACATGGGAAGGTAGAGAAGAAAATGACGATCAAGGTAGGGGATAAGGTTCCGTCGGCGACGCTTTACGAAATGGGTGCCGAGGGACCCAGCGCTGTTTCAACGGATGATTTTTTCAAAGGCCGCAAGGTTGTGCTGTTTGCTGTTCCGGGGGCTTTCACGCCGACCTGTTCGGCGAAGCATGTGCCGGGTTTCCTGAACAATGCCGCTGAAATCAAGGCGAAAGGCGTTGATGCCATCGCCTGTGTTTCCGTGAATGACGCCTTTGTCATGGGCGCCTGGGGCAAGGATCAGGGCGTCGGTGACAATATTGCGATGCTGGCCGATGGCAGTGGCGACTTTACCAAGGCGGCGGGGCTGGAACTCGATCTCAGCGAACGTGGTCTCGGTGTCCGCTCCAAGCGTTACGCGATGGTCGTCGAAGACGGTGTGGTCAAGACACTGAATGAAGAAGAAGGCGGCGCGCTGAGCATTTCCAGCGCCGAGAACGTTCTCGAAGCGCTGTAAGGTTTCTTTTCGGCGGAGGGCTATTGCCTTCCGCCGAAGGCCCTTGCGCCGTCGCGGGCCAATTCGTCCGCGCGCTCGTTTTCCGGATGGCCTGAATGCCCTTTGACCCAGCGCCATTCGACATCGTGATCCGCGATCGCGGTTTCCAGGCGCTGCCACAGATCCACATTCTTGACCGGTTTTTTCGATGCGGTCTTCCAGCCTCGCTTTTTCCAGGCATGGATCCATTTTGTGATCCCGTCGCGCAGGTAGGTGCTGTCGGTGTGGACAATCGCCTTGATCGGCCGTTTCATGGCTTCCAGTGCCATAATCGCCGCCAGCATTTCCATTCGGTTGTTCGTGGTTTCCGCTTCGCCGCCATTCAATTCCCGCTCGGTATCGCGATAACGCATGATCGCGCCCCAACCGCCCGGGCCCGGGTTTCCGCTACAGGCGCCATCGGTGAAAATTTCCACCACGTCGTTTGATTCTTCCGCCATCACAAGCCGTATGCCCCCGGGTCGCGCACCTGTTGGTGAAACTGCAGGATGCCAAGATATTCCAGCGGATCCTTCGGCTGGACCATGGCGCCTTCCGGATGGTTGAGCCAGTCATACAGCCGGGTCAGCAGGAAGCGGATGGCGCTGCCCCGGGCCAGAATGGGTAGGGCCTGCAATTCGTCATCCGAAAGCGGCCGTTTCTTGCGATAGTTGGACAACAGCAATTGCGCCTTGGTGACATTGAAACTGCCATCGCGCTCGAAACACCAGGCGTTCAGGCAGATCGCCACGTCATAGACGAATAAATCATTACAGGCGAAATAGAAGTCGATGACGCCGGATAACCGGTCGCCCAGAAAAAAGACGTTATCCGGAAACAGGTCCGCGTGGCACACGCCGGACGGCAGGCCGGATGGCCAGTGTGCTTCCAGGAAGCCGATTTCCGTTTCCAGCAATGTATCGAGCCCGGGTTTTACTTCATGTGCGCGGGCGGCGCAGGATTCGAACAGCGCCCGCCAGGATTCAACCGACAGGCTGTTTGCCCGTGTCAGTGGGAATGCTTCACCCGCCAGATGCATTCCCGCAAGTGCTTCGCCCAGCCCGGCGCAGTGATGCGGCAGGATGCGACGCGGCCACATGCCTTCCAGGAAGGTTATGATCGCAGCCGGCTTGCCACACAATTCGCGCAATGCCTTGCCGTCGCGCGCGTGCAGGGGAGTCGGGCAGGCGATTCCCTGTTCCGCCAGATGCTCCATGAAACCGAGGAAGTAGGGCAGATCCTCGCGCCGGACGCGTTTTTCATAGAGCGTCAGGATGTGGCTGCCCCTGGTTGTCTGCAGCAGATAGTTCGAATTTTCGACACCTTCCGCGATACCTTTGAAGGATACGACCTCGCCAATATCGTACGCGGCGACAAATGCGACGAGTTCCTCGTCACCGACATCGGTGTACACAGCCATCGCTAGTGACGCATTCGTAGTTTGGTATCGTCGTACATTCGCTTGACGCCCTGCTGCGAGGTGCCCATAAAAACCCTCAATCTTTTGTTCTGCTGGCAAGGGACCCGGACCGGTCCGGGCAGCCACCGGCGCGAACCTAATATATCCAGCACGGGGATGAAACAAGCCATGACGGACCCGGTAATAGCACAAAAAGCGCCATACGAGGTCGAAGTGACCAAGGGAGAAAGCTACTGGTGGTGTGCCTGTGGCAAAAGCAAGTCGCAGCCCTTTTGCGACGGCAGCCACAAAGGCACCGGAATGTCGCCGATGGAGTATGTCGCACCGCGCAGTAAGTCGGTTTTTTTCTGCGGCTGTAAATACACGGCGAATCACCCGCTTTGCGACGGCGCACACGGCGACCTCTGATCCGACAGGCTGGCGGGAGACGACGCATCATGTCATGGCGCGCGGCGATACTTTTCGCGGCTGGGTTCGTATTAGCGGCCTGCGGTGGGGGAAACGATAACAGGATCGCCTGTCCGGACGTGGAAGTGCTCCGCGACCTCAGTGAGGTTACGCGCTTTAATCCGGGACCCGGGCGCGACCCGACGGATGTCCTGCTTGAAGCCTGGGTAGAGCGGGGTAAACGGTACCTGCCTGCTGGACGATGAGGATCTCATTGTCGACCTGACCGTCAGGATCCTCACACGGCGTGGGCCGGCGAATCGGGCTGAAGGTGCTGAAATTCCGTATTTCGTCGCAGTGACCGACGGGCAGCGAAATGTTTTGAGCCGACAGACGTTCACGACGAACGCGGCATATGTCAGCCGAAAATCGATCTCCTTCGAAGATGTCCTCACCCTCTCCATTCCGCTGGTCCCCGGCATGGCGACCGATTCGTTTCTTATTTATGTCGGTTTGGAGCTGAGCGAAAACGAACTGCGCCACAACCGCAGCAAATCAAGCCGCTGACCCGCCGCGCGCCGTGTCCGGCCCTCTGTTTTAAGGTTCGGCTTCGGCGTGAGAGGGCTTAAGATCGGACCCGGGATGACTATCCAGGAACATGACGACTCAGAAAGCGCCGTGGGCAGGCGGGCGCAGGCGCGGCAGCTGCTGCATGACGTGTTCGGCTTTACCGATTTTCGGGGCGCACAGGAACCGGTCGTACAGGCGTTGCTCGACGGCCATAACGCGCTGGCAGTGATGCCAACAGGGTCGGGCAAGTCTTTGTGCTTCCAGGTGTCGGGCATGGTACTGGGGGGATTGACCGTCGTTGTCTCGCCGCTGGTCGCCCTGATGCATGATCAGGTCGCCGCGTTGCGGCTCGCCGGTGTTGCGGCGGATACCATCAACTCGGCTCGCGAACGGTCGGAAAACGTCGACGCCTGGCGCCGGGTTGCCGCCGGCGAAACCCGGTTGCTCTATCTTTCGCCCGAGCGGCTGATGACAGACCGCATGCTGGCGGCGTTGCAGCGCCTGCCGGTGCGGCTCATCGCGGTTGACGAGGCCCATTGTATCTCCCAATGGGGACCGGCCTTCCGCCCGGATTATGAGGCACTGGCGCGGTTGCGCGATCTGTTCCCCGGCATTCCAATCGCGGCGCTGACAGCGACAGCCGATGAGACGACGCGTAGGGATATTGCCGATAGGCTGTTTGGCGGCACAGGCGAAATATTCGTCGCCGGGTTTGATCGCCCGAACATCCGGCTTTCCGTGGAGATGAAAAAGGGTGGCACCCGCCAGATTCTCGATTTCCTGAATGCGCATCGCGATGAAAGCGGCATTGTGTACTGCCTGTCACGCAAGAAGACCGAATCGGTTGCACAGATGTTGTGTGAAAACGGCATTCCGGCCCTGCCCTATCATGCGGGAATGGAAAAAGATGCGCGCGATGCCAATCAGGATGCATTCATGACCGAACCGGGCAGCGTGATGGTGGCGACCATCGCCTTTGGCATGGGGATCGACAAACCGGATATCCGCTTCGTGCTGCATACCGACCTGCCAGGCAGTATGGAGGCCTATTACCAGGAAATCGGCCGTGCCGGGCGCGATGGCAGTGATGCAATGGCGCATATGCTGTACGGGCTGGATGATATCCGCATGCGGCGGGTGTTTATCGAACAGGAAGACAGTGGTGACGATGACCGCCGCCGGCGTGAACACAAACGGCTGGATGCATTGATCGGCTTTTGCGAAGCGTCGACCTGCCGCCGCCGTGCGCTACTGGCCTATTTTGGCGATGAAATCGATCAATGCGGCAATTGCGATGTCTGCATCGATCCGGTCGAGATGGCGGATGGGACGACGGAAGCGCAGCAGGTGCTTGCCACGATTGCACGAACGGGGGAACGCTTCGGCGCGTCGCATATCATTGATGTGCTGCGCGGTGCCAATACGGAAAAAGTGCGCACTGCGGGTCACGACCGGGTGCCGACCTACGGCGCCGGGGCGGACCGCAGCAAGGATATCTGGCGCTCGATTATCCGCCAGCTTGTCGCGGCAGGGTATCTGCACCTTGATGTGGCCGGCTTTGGCGGGCTGACCATTCCCCCGGACGGACAGAAACTGTTGCGCGGCGAGGCGGCATTCGCCTATCGCGCCAATACGGTGCGGCGGGAAAAAACGACGAAATCCCTGGCGCGGGAAGCAGCGGCTGGCCTCAGTCCGGAAGATTCGGCGCTGCTGGGTGTTTTGAAGAAACTGCGCCGGGAACTGGCCAGCGAACGCGGTGTTCCAGCCTATGTGGTGTTCTCTGACCGTTCGCTGCAGGACATGGCGCAAAGCCGTCCGCGGACCCGCGATCAGTTCGCGGAAGTGCATGGTGTCGGGGCGGCGAAACTGCGTGATTTTGCCGCTCAATTCCTTGCTGTTATCGAGGCTGAAGCGGCGCCGATCGCGTAAGCGGTTTTTCCATTACGAAATTGCTCAGTTCGACACTGTCCAGGGTGATGGTCTGCGGCGTGATGACGGTGAAGCCCATGGATTCGAAAAAGGGTCGGGCGGTGATGCTGACATCGGCGGTCAGTCGCGGCAGGCCCATGTTTCGGGCCGCGCCTTCAATGCGGCGATACAGCAGCCGGCCGACACCAAGCCGCTGCCGGTCGGCATGGACGTAGAACATATCGATAAGGCCGGATTGTTCGAGGTTGGCAAATCCCGAAATTACCGATCCTTGCGTTACGATAAAGGTCACGCAAGCTGACATGCGGCTGTGAATCCAGTCTTTATCCGGAACCTTCGGTGCCCAGGCCGAGCGTTGTGCTGGCGTGGATTCATCTGCGGCGGCGTGGTGGACGCTGTCATAAAACAGCTGGGCCAGCGCGGGGGCGTCTTCCGACCGATAGTCGCGCAACCGTAAGCCGTTGTCTGGCCGGCCTGCGACGAATGACGCCATGTGCAGGGCCGCCTGTGGCGGTTCGTAACGATAGCCCTTGCCTTCGGGGCAGGCGTGCCGGGCAGCGCAGCCGCGCGTCACACAGTCGCTTCCACCCAACCCACGCAGCCAGGCAGCACAGGCGGTGGTGTCATAGCCGGCGTTGCCAAAGGCCGATACGGGACAGGCCGTCAGGCATGGCTTGTCGCTGCAGGTGTCACAGGGGTTGGCGGCCTGTGTACGTTCCGGCAGGTCCAGTTGGTCCCGGAAGGCAAGCGCCCCGCGCCATGCATGCCAAAGCCCGAACCGGGGGTGAATCATCATGCCGAGTGGTGATGGATAAACACCCTCTGCCCGCGCGGCCCAGCGCAGGAATGGCCAGTAGGGCGGGCCTTCGAAGGGGAACAACGCGGTCGCACCGGTGCGTTCCGCAACCGTTTCCAGTACCTGGCGGGTCCAGTGGTTTAGCGGATCGGCCCCGTCCGGATGCGTTGACTGGAAGGTCTGCCACATTTCCGGACCGGCATTGCCGACCATGATGAGCGTTCCGGTTCCCGTCGGCGCATCGTCTTCGTCTGTGGGGTGGAAAGCGCCGCGCAGGATCAAGCCCTGTGCTGTCAGTAATTTCTGCAGGGTGCCGGTTTGCAGCGCGTCATTCTTATCTGCTGGCGGCAAGGGGATCACCTTGTGATAGGCTGCGGGTATGTGGAACGATGTTGTCGACCTGAACGAGTTCTACCACAGCTCGCTGGGGCATGTGGCGCAGCGTATGATTCGTCGCCAGATTCGTGCCCTATGGCCGGATGTTCGTGGCATGCGGATGCTGGGGCTCGGCTATGCGGTGCCCTATCTCACCTCTTTCCGGGGCGAGGCGGAGCGGGTCATTGCCGCAATGCCGGCGCAACAGGGTGTGATGCACTGGCCCCGGTATGAAGCCGGACTGGTTGCGTTGGTCGATGAAGCTGAATTGCCGTTTGCCGACCTGTCGGTTGACCGGTTGCTGATGGTGCATGCGGTTGAACATGGCGAGCACCTGCGGGGCATGATGCGCGAGGCCTGGCGCGTGTTATCCGAAGGCGGGCGGTTAATGATCGTGGTGCCGAACCGCCGGGGCATATGGGCGCGAATGGAGCGGACGCCATTCGGGCATGGTCAGCCCTATACCAGCCGGCAGGTTCGACGGCTGCTGCAGGACAGTCTGTTCTCGCCGGTCGACAGTGCCCGGGCCTTATACATGCCGCCGAGCCGAAGCCGCTTGCTGCTGTCTTCTTCGCCGGCGTTTGAACGGCTTGGCGACCGGTTATTTCAGCGGTTTTCCGGCGTGTTGCTGGTCGAGGCCATTAAACAGATTTACGGCGCGACGCCGGTTGCCGCACCGGCGCGCAGTCGGCGGCGGTTCGTCGTCATGCCGGGTGGCGTGGCGCAGGCGCAGCGCAGTGCATCCGATACCGAGACGGGGGATAAAAATGGTGGAACAGGCTGTTGAGCAGGCGGGGCAATCTTCGGAAATAACCCGGCTGCTGGCTGAAAACGCAACCGAAATTGCCTTTGATGCGCTGCCCGCAGATGTCGTCTTTGTCACCAAGCATTGCCTGCTCGATTGGCTCGGCGTGACGATGGCGGGCGCGCTGGAGCCATTGACGCAGAAGCTGGCTGATTATGTCGCGGCGGAAGGTGGCGCCGCGCAGGCGACGCTGATCGGTATCGGCAGGAAGGTTTCGGCCGGGCAGGCGGCACTGGTCAATGGTTCGGCCGGCCATGCACTGGATTACGACGACGTGCTGCGATTGCTGAACGGCCATCCGACAGCCCCTGTCATGCCGGCGGTTTTGGCGCTGGCGGAACGTCGTGGCGCCAATGGAAGGGCTGTGATCGAGGCATTCGCGGCCGGTGTTGAAACGGAAAGCCGGGTCGGCGCGATCATGGGTGAAGGCCATTATGCGCATGGCTGGCATGCCACGGCGACCGTCGGCCATTTTGGTGCCGCCGCGGGGGCGGCGCGACTACTCGGCCTCGATGCGGAAACCACTGCCGTGGCGCTTGGAATCGCGGGAACCCAGGCGGCGGGCCTGAAATCGATGTTCGGCACGATGTGCAAGCCACTGCATGCGGGAAAGGCCGCCCAGAACGGGTTGTTTGCTGCTGAAATGGCGTCACGCGGCTTCACCGCCAATGCTGCGGTGATCGAATGTCTACAGGGGTTTGGCGATACACAGACCGACACATTCGCGCCGGAAAAAGGCCTCGACGGGTTGGGTGAACGGTATTTACTGCCGACGATGCGGTTTAAATATCATGCTGCCTGTTATGGCACCCATGGGCCGATCGATGCGGCCGGGGTCTGCCGGGACAACCCCGGCTTTGATCTTGAGGCGATTGACCGGATTGAAATACGGGTCACGTCGCGTTGCCTGCGCATGTGCAATATTCCGGTGCCCTCAACCGGGCTGGAGGCCAAGTTCAGCCTGCGGTTTGCGGTCGGGCTGGCATTGGCCGGGGTCGATACGGGGCGGCTGGATACGTTCGGCGATGCGATTATCGGCCGTTCGGATGTCATGGCGCTTTGTGCGCGCGCGGCGGTTATCGGCGACGATACGCTGGAACGGAATGAGTCCATTGTGGTTGTGCATTTGCGCGACGGTACGGTGTTGCAGGGTCATGCGGATCTGAGCGATCCGGTCGAGGACCTGGACCTGACCTGGCGGCGGTTGCAGACGAAGTTCCGCGGCCTTGCCGAACCGATCGTCGGGGCGGCGAAGACGGAGCAGATGCTGACAATCGTAGACGACCTGGAAAATGTTGAATCGCTATCGACATTGCTTGGCGCCAGCGCGCCGTAACTTTCAGTCCGATTCGAGGTCTTCTTCCAGTGCGGCGACGTCCGGCGCATCAATAACCCGCCGGACGATCTGGTAAACGAATCCCTGTCGTCCCAGCGATGCAATGTCGCGATCACGATAGGTGTCGCGGTCGGCTTTCCGCCAGGGCCCAAGCCGCCGGCGTCGCGCGTAATTGTATGCGCCGCGTAGTTCGCTGTTTCCGGTTTCCTCGGCCAGGGATTCCAGTGCCTGGTCGATATCATCGCTATGGACGCCCTTCGCGGATAACCGCATTCGGATTCCCCGGTTCGAAGTGCCGTTCCGGTGCAGTGTCGTTGTGCGCGCGGCCGCGTATTCGGTGTCGTTCAGCAGTCCGGCGCGAAGATAGCGTTCAATCAATGCGTCGATCAGGGTGGCGCCATCTGATGGATCGTCGCCATTGGCCTGCGCCGCCCGGTACACGCGGCGCATCAGGACATTACGCAGATTTGCCGCTGAGGTGCTGAATCGATGGAGATAAGCCAATGCCGCGGCTTCCAGCGATTGCGCTGTCACCGGGCGCGGCGGCCGTTTTTTGCGTGTGTCGCTCATACGGCAAACGTATCCACCGCCACGCAAAGCGCAAATAAAAATAAAAAACGACCGTGCTGTGACCTTCATCACTGAAAGCGCGGCTGTCTTGGGCGATTATCCAGTCATGCCGGGGACGGAAGATGGTTTCCATCCGAGGTTTCCGGAAAGCCGTTGATCGATTGCCCACCCTGCCCCTCCCAAAAGGCATCGATCTGCGGACAGACGGCGGTAATGCCACCCGCGTTGCCGCCGTCGCTGATTCTGCGACAGGCGGTAACGGTTTGGGACAAATGGGAGCGCAATGCCGGGTTTCGGCGTACCGACCGCAATTTAATCGATAACGCGTTCTTCCGCGGCTTCAGGCTGCGCGGTTTCGACGACCGGCTTTTCAACAATAACTTCAGCTTCGACCTTTGGTTCGGGGGCTACCGTGCCTTCCGAAGTATCCGAAGCGTTTCCGGTGTCGGGATTCGCGGCCCGGACAGGGGCGCGTCTTGGCCGTCGAGCCGGCCGTCGGCTGGTATTCTGGCCGTCGGACGATTCTGCATCCGATGCTGGCTCTTTGTCGCGGCGCGGCTGTTCGGAATCTGCGTCGCGGGCCTGATCGTCGGCCTGTTTTTCGGTGTTTTCAGTGTCGTCGGCTTGCGACCGTTCGCCGTTCTGCTGGCGATCAGGCTGGCGTGATTCGTTGCCATTGCCACGATTGTTATTATTGCGGGCCTGATTTCCCTCGCCGTCATCGACGTTCAGAATGCGGAAATAATGCTCCGCATGCTGGTACATGTTTTCGGCGTTGATTCGGTCGCCGGCAGCGTTCGCATCGCGCGCCAGTTGCAGGTATTTTTCATAGACCTGACTTGCGTTGCCGCGAATACGTATGCTGGGACCGTTGCTGTCGAAGTTCTGATGCCGCGGGGACACGTTTCTGCGTCCGCCACCACCACCACCACCGCCGCCACGACCGCGGGATCGTTTGGGATTCTGACCTTGTCTCATTTTTCCGTCATGCATTGTTAAACGTTCTAACCCGTTTGCCCTTTCGGAAGGGCGCCATCTTGAGAACTAGACTTGTATGGATCTACAACCCCGGACCTTCACTGTCTCGGGCCTGTCGACTGGCTGTATCGAGGTTAAATACCTGCGTAGTCCGTAACGAGCCAAACGGGCTATCGTGCCATCGACTTTGCGAATCTAGTCGTTTCGACCTGCTATTCCAAGGACTTTTTTGCAGTTAACGGATGATCTTCCGTTTCCAGGGCTTTGTAAATCGGCATTTGTCGCGCTTGAACCCGACCGTGGCGGGACCCATTTGGCAGTCGTGGCGGCGGGGTTTGGACAGTTCTCGCCGCAGTGCGAAACGGCCTTGACCAGAGGCCGCGAAGCGATACAGTGACTCAACAGTCCGGTAGCGAGATCGGGGGCGTCTCATGTTTGAATTGCGTATATACGGTCGTCGATCCAGTTGCACTGTCCGCTATCGACATGGGGGGCTTGCAGCGGTAATCCCGGTTGACCAGAAAGTCGTTTCCGTCGTTGCGCCGGCCCTGACCGGCACGGGTGATATGATTCAGCCGGCAGATATGTCCGAAGGGGCCAAGGTCCTAGTGTTTCCGGCACCTGTGGAGCGCCTGAACCGGTCGGGAAATGGCCGGGTAAAGGGCCGTCCCAAGGGGCGAACCAAAAGCTAGCAGCAAGAAATATGGCGCCCTTCGCGACGGTCTTTGTTTAAAGCGCCGGCTTTCCTGCCTTGATCCATTCTTCATATTCCGCCCGGACTGCGTCACTGGCCGGATAGGTGCCGATGACGGGTCGACCGATGGCGACCAGTTTCTGGATAAATTCTTCAATTCCTTCCTGTGCAGCGGCGTCCCGGGCAATTTCTTCGGCGAGTGCCTGCGGCAGAACCGCGCAACCATCCCCGTCGGCGACGATGATATCGCCGGGATAGACGGCGACACCGCCGCAGGAAATGGGCTCCTGAAGACCGACCGGGCAATGTGCCGTCGGGCTGGCGGGTGCGGAAGGTCCGGACGCAAAGACCGGCAGGCCGATGTCGCCGATTGCATCCGCATCGCGGACGCCGCCATCGGTGACCACGCCTGCGACGCCGCGATATTTCAGCCGGGTGATAAGGATATCGCCGATTGTGCCGCTGTCTCGGTCACCGCGTGCATCGGTCACCAGGACGCCACCGGCGGGGCATTCCTCAATGGCGCGCCGCGCCAAATTCTGTGTGCTGGCCAATAGCGCCAGATCGGCAATATCCTCGCGCATCGGCACGAACCGCAATGTATAGGCGACACCAACCATCCGTTCCTGTAGCGGGTGCAACGGCAGGACGCCGCGCATATAGACGTTGCGGATGTTTCGTTTCAGCAGCTGATAGGTCAGTGTACCGGTCGATATGCCCATCAGGCGCGCGCGCAATTCTTCGTTCACTTTAATCTCCCTGAGATGCGTGTCTCCGTCGCAGCCAAACGATTTAACGTGTCAAAGCCCCCCGGTACACGCTATATCGTTGGATATGTCCGGTTTATTCGTCGTTTTGATGGTTCTGGCGATGATCGCCACGCTAGGCGTGCTGATCTTCGGCATCGTGGGTATGGCGAGTGGCAGCGATTTTCATCGCCGTAACTCGAACAAGCTGATGCGTGCGCGCGTCGTGATGCAGGGCGTGGCGCTGGCATTTTTCGCCATCGTACTGATCCTGGCTGGCAAGGACTGACAGCCGATGGTTCGATTGACAAAAATTTATACCCGTGGCGGCGACAAGGGGGAAACCTCGCTTGGCGACGGCAGCCGTGTGGCAAAACATGACCTGCGGGTTGCGGCGACGGGAACCGTTGATGAAGCCAACGCCACGATTGGCCTCGTGCGATTGCACTGTGACGGCGATGTCGACGGGATCCTGTCCCGGGTGCAAAACGATCTGTTCGATCTTGGCGCGGATCTGTGCACGCCGGCGGACGGGGCCCGTGGTTCGGGGGCCCTGCGCGCCACGGAAGCCCAGGTCGTCTGGCTGGAAGGTGAAATCGACCGGGTTAACGCGGACCTGGCGCCTCTGAACAGTTTTGTCCTGCCCGGCGGGTCGCCCGCGGCGGCATATCTGCATCTTGGCCGTACGATAACGCGTCGCGCGGAACGGCTGGTGACAGAACTGGCGGCATCGGAAGCTGTCAGCGCACCCGTTATCGCCTATCTGAACCGTCTTTCCGATCTGTTGTTCGTGCTGGCGCGCGCCTGTAATGACAATGGCGCCGGGGATGTGCTGTGGGTGCCTGGCGCAAACCGCTGATTGCGGCGCGGCAATGATCCCTGAAGCCCTGCACTGGGCGCTGACACCCGCACCCGGCTGGGCACGGCGCACAGGGTACCTGAGCGAATTAATCGCATTCCGTGCAAGGCACCGGCGCTGGCGGCAGCGTTGGGCGCCGCATCTTCAGGCATCGCAGGATGCCATTCGAATAGCCATGGCGCGCTGTACATCTCACCGCCAGGCACTTGTGCTTGGTTCCGGGCCGCTGCTGGATATTCCGCTGGCGGACCTTTCAGCAGCTTTTGAAACCGTGACTTTGGTTGATGCTGCCCATTTATGGCCGACACGGCTGACCGCGCGCCGGTTTCCCAATATACGCCTTGTCGAACGGGATATTTCGGGGGTGGTGCCGGGATTGCTGGAAGGGGTCGCGCATGGGTCGGACATTTTGCCGCGCCCGCGCCCAAAACTGCCGGAAGATCACGCCACGGTCGATTTTGTCGTGTCCGCCAATCTACTCTCGCAGCTCGCGGTGCTGCCCCTGCAGTTCATGTCGCACCACGTATCGTTGACGCCAGCGGAACAGACCGGGGTGATCCACAGCATGGTTCAGGCGCATCTGGATTACCTCAAGCAGTTTGACGCTATTTGCTGCCTGATCACCGATACGCGCCACGAATTTGTCGATCGCGATGGTGCGGTGGAAAATTTCGACAATTGTCTGCCCGGCATCATTTTGCCCCCGGATGACAGCTCATGGTGGTGGGACGTCGCCCCGCCGGGGGAATATTTGCCCGAATTCGGGGTGCGGGCGCGCGTGGTCGCGATCACCCAACGGCCTGCTGGCAGCGGGTTGTAGCGGCAAAACGGCGCGGGGCGTCGCCTTGACACGGTTTCGAGGCAGGCCTAAACAGGGCTCCGCGTCTGCCAAGAATGTAGGGAATTTATAGCGATGAAAATCCTCGTCCCCGTCAAGCGGGTCGTCGATTACAACGTCAAGGTTCGTGTAAAATCGGACGGTACCGGCGTTGAAACGGCGAATGTGAAAATGTCGATGAACCCTTTCGACGAAATCGCCGTCGAAGAGGCGCTGCGCCTCAAGGAGGCCGGAAAGGCGGACGAAGTGATCGCCGTATCCATCGGTGTCCAGCAGTGCCAGGAAACCATCCGCACGGCATTGGCAATGGGCGCCGATCGCGGCGTTCTGGTCCTGACGGACGAAGACCTCGAGCCTCTCGCAGTTGCCAAGGCCCTGAAGGCCGTGGTCGAGAAAGAAGAGCCCCGATATTGTCATTCTCGGCAAGCAGGCAATCGATGACGACAGCAACCAGACCGGGCAGATGCTGTCCGCGCTGCTGGGCTGGAGCCAGGCCACGTTCGCGTCCAAGGTTGAAGTCGGCGACGGTTCGGCCGAAGTCACCCGCGAGATCGATGGCGGTCTGGAGACCATCAGCGTCAAGCTGCCGGATGATCGTGACCACCGATCTGCGCCTGAACGAGCCGCGCTATGCGTCGCTGCCGAACATCATGAAGGCGAAGAAAAAGACCGATCGACACGATGTCCCCGGCGGATATCGGCCTCGAAACGGCACCCCGGCTGAATGTGCTCAAGGTTGTCGAGCCCGCCGAAGCGGCAGGAAGGCGTGAAGGTGGCTGATGTCGCCGAACTCGTCGACAAGCTGCGGAACGAAGCGAAGGTGATCTGATCATGGCAAATCTGGTAATTGCCGAGCATGACGGCTCGGTCGTAAAGCCCGCCACACTGAACGCGGTCACGGCCGCGACGGAAATCGGCGGCGATGTGGATCATGCTGGTCGCCGGCAGCGGTTGTGCGTGCGTGGCCGAGCCGCGGCCAGATCGCCGGCATTGGCAAGGTCCTGTGTGCAGATGCGGCGGAATACGGCAATCAGCCTCGCCGAGAACCTGGCCCCAATGGTGGCAATCTCGCGGCGAATTACAGCCATGTGCTGGCCCCGGCGACGACCAACGGGCAAGAACCTCATGCCCCGTGTTGCCGCCCTGCTGGACGTGCAGCAGATCTCGGAGATCACCGAGGTCGTCGATGCCGATACCTTCGTGCGCCCGATCTATGCCGGCAACGCCATGGCGACGGTGCAAGTCTTCCGATGCGATCAAGATCATCACGGTCGCGGACCACAGGGTTCGATGCAGCCGCAGCGAACGGCGGCCGCCGCGTTGAAGCGGTTGCCGGTACCGGCGATGCGGGCTGTCCAGCTCCTTCGTGCGGAAATCAGCCAAGTCGGAGCGGCCGGAATTGACCTCCGCCAAGGATCGTGATCTCCGGTGGGCGCGGCATGCAGAACGGCGAAAACTTCGCCATGCTGGAAAAGGTCGCCGATAAGCTCGGTGCCGCCGTCGGCGCCTCGCGCGCGGCGGTCGATGCCGGGCTTCGTGCCGAACGACTACCAGGTCGGCCAGACCGGCAAGGTGGTGGCGCCGGATCTGTATATCGCCGTCGGCATTTCCGGCGCGATCCAGCATCTCGCTGGGATGAAGGACAGCAAGGTGATCGTCGCCATCAACAAGGACGAAGAAGCGCCGATCTTCCAGGTCGCCGATTACGGCTTGGTCGGCGATCTGTTCCAGGCTGTCCCGGAACTCGACGAAGAGCTCGACAAGCAGCGTAATCAGTCCTGTGGCCCCGGGCGCCGCCGGCAGGGCAGGATTCAGGACATGATCAAGACGATCGGCATTATTGGCGCGGGCCAGATGGGCAACGGCATTGCGCATGTCGCGCCTGTCCGGCTTCGATGTGCGCTTGCTCGATGTCGAACCGCCGCGCTGGATCCGGCGGCCATCGACCGACAATCTGGACCGCCAGGTCCGCCGCGGCTGATCAGCGAGGCGACCGGACTGCCGCGCTGGGCCGGATCATCACCAGGCCGGATTATGCCGTGTTTCGGCGATTGCGATATGGTCATCGAGGCGGCGACCGAGAACGAAGCGGTCAAGCGCGCAGATCTTCGAAGACGCTGGTGCCGCACTCTGTCGCGGACGCGATGATCGCCTCCAACACCTCGTCGATCTCGATCACCCGTCTTGGCTGCGGCACCGACCGGCCCGGCCGTTTCATCGGCATGCATTTCATGAACCCGGTGCCGGTGATGCAACTGGTGGAGCTGATCCGCGGCATCGCACCGACAGGAAACCTTCGACGCGGTTCAGCGAGTTGGCGATCGCGCTGGGCAAGACCGTCGCGTCGGCCGAAGATTTCCCGGCCTTCATCGTCAACCGCATCCTGCTGCCGATGATCAACGAGGCGATCTACACGCTGTACGAGGGCGTCGGCTCGGTCGACGCCATCGACACCGCGCATGAAGCTCGGCGCGAACCATCCGATGGGGCCGCTGGAGCTGGCGGATTTCATCGGGCTGGATACGTGCCTGGCGGTGATGCACGTGCTGTATGAAGGGCTTGCCGATACAAAGTACCGGCCCTGCCCGCTGCTGGTGAAATATGTCGAGGCCGGCTGGCTCGGCCGCAAGACCGGCCGCGGCTTCTACGACTATCGCGGCGACGAGCCCGTCCCGACCCGCTGAATTAAATCAGGATGGATGCCCAGTATCGATCCTGATCCGGTCTAGCGGCTTTTCAATAGTTCCCGAACCAGCGCCACCGCTTCGGGCGAATCCCATTCCGCCGTTCCGGCCAGCGACCCCGGTGATCCGGCCTTCGCGGTCGATCAGATAGGTCGTTGGCATGCCGATCAGGCGAAAGCCGCGCGCCAGCTTCATGCGCGTGTCGAAATACGATGTGAAATTTTTGATGCCGAGCTTCTTCAGGAAGGGCACCGCGACTTCGGCGCCCTTGCGGTCCTCGCTGACCGCGACGATGACGAAGTCTTCCGAACCGATGGCTGCGGCCAGCCGGTCGATGGAGGGCATCTCGCGGACGCAGGGCGCGCACCATGTCGCCCAGAAATTTACCAGGACGACTTTGCCCCGGAACGCGCCTAATTTCACCGTCTCGCCCGATGCCGTAAGGAATTCCGTTTCCGGTGCTGGAAGTGGCGGCGCGTTGCGGGTAAATTGCGCCATCCAGCCTTCCAGTGGCGGCGCGGCGATACCCTGTTTGGGCATGGCTCCCGTCGCCAAGGCGATGCCCAGAATGATTGTGGATATGAACGACAGCTTTTTCATCTTTTCTCCGGCCGGTTCAGCATGAGCGGGTCTGATTCCAATAACGATTCCAAGGCCAACGCCATGTGGGGCGGGCGGTTTGCCGCCGGGCCGGATGCCGTCATGTCTGAAATCAATGCCTCCATCGGTTTCGATAAGCGATTATACGCCCAGGACATTGCCGGATCGAAGGCGCATTGCCGCATGCTTGTACAACAGGGCATCGTAACCCGGGCGGACGGCGATTCAATTCTTTCCGGCTTGATGCCGTTCTGGATGAAATTGAAAGCGGGCGCTTCGAATTCAAGACCGCGCTGGAAGACATCCACATGAATGTGGAATCACGATTGCGCGAGATGATCGGCGATGCCGCCGGGCGCCTGCATACCGGACGCAGCCGCAACGATCAGGTCGCGACCGATCTGCGGCTTTGGACAAGGGATGCCATCGACGGGCTGGACGCGCAGCTTGCGACCCTGCAGAAAGCGCTGATCGACAAGGCGGAAGAACATGCGGCGACGCCGATGCCCGGCTTCACCCATCTTCAGGTGGCGCAGCCGGTGACGTTTGGCCACCACATGCTGGCCTATGTCGAAATGTACGGGCGCGACCGGGGCCGGTTGGTGGATTGCCGCAAGCGGTTGAACGAATCGCCTTTGGGCGCTGCCGCGCTGGCCGGGACGTCCTTTCCCATCGACCGGAAAATGACGGCGCAGGCGCTTGGATTTGACGGGGTGATGGCGAATTCGCTGGATTCGGTCTCGGCGCGGGATTTTGCGCTGGAATTCCTGTCGGCCGCGGCGATCTGCGCGACCCATGTGTCGCGACAGGCGGAGGAGCTGGTGATCTGGTGCGCGCCGCAATTCGGTTTCGTTCGGCTGTCGGACGGCTATTCAACCGGCTCGTCGATCATGCCGCAGAAACGCAACCCGGACGCGGCGGAACTCGCGCGGGCCAAGGCGGGGCGGATATTCGGCGGGCTGATGGGGCTGCTGACGGTCATCAAGGGGCTGCCGCTCGCCTATGGCAAGGATATGCAGGAAGACAAGGAACCGGTCTTCGACGCGGCGGACAGCCTGTCGCTGATGGTTGCCGCGACTGCCGGGATGGTCGCGGATATGGAGGTCATGCCCGATGCGATGTCCAGTGCGCTGACCCATGGTTATCCGACAGCAACAGATCTGGCGGACTGGCTGGTGCGGGCGCTGGGCATGCCGTTCCGTGACGCGCATCATGTGACCGGCGCCATTGTCGGTCTGGCGGAAAAATCCGATTGCGCGCTGGATGCGGTCACGCTGGCCGAAATGCAGTCGATCGAACCGCGCATTACTGAAGACGTCTTTACGGTATTGTCGGTCGAATCGTCGATTTCCAGCCGGACCAGTGAAGGCGGTACCGCTGTTGTTAACGTAAGGGCGGCGATTGCCGCTGCAAAGGAGCGTTTCCTGTGAGCCGTTTTATGACCGTTCTGCTGCTGGCCCTGGCACTGACGGCCCCGCTCGCCGCCTGTGGCAAGAAGGGCGATCCCAAACCGCCTGACCGAAATAGCGAATACCCCAGGCAATACCCGCGGTGAACCAGGACATGGCTGAATTTGATTATCGCGGCGGCATGCTGCATGCCGAGGATGTGTCGCTTGCCGATATCGCGGCGGCGGTGGGAACCCCGTTTTACTGCTATTCCAGCGCGGCGCTGACCCGCCGTTTTGCGGCATTTACGGACGCCTTTGGCGGGCAGGACGCGATGGTCTGCTATTCGGTGAAGGCGAATTCCAACCTGGCGGTGATCCGTACGCTGGCCGGCCTTGGTTCCGGGGCCGATGTGGTGTCGGAGGGCGAGTTGCGCCGGGCGCTGGCGGCGGGCATTCCGCCGGAAAAGATTGTTTTTTCCGGTGTCGGCAAGACACGCGATGAACTGGCATATGCGATTGCCCAGGGTATCTACCGGATCAATGTCGAATCGGAACCCGAACTGGATGCAATCGGCTATCTGGCCGGCGGGCGGACCGTGGAAATTGGAATCCGGGTCAATCCGGATGTTGATGCCAAGACGCATGAAAAAATCTCGACTGGCCGTGCAGAAAACAAATTCGGTATCGATATCGGCCGGGCGCGGGAGATTTTCGCCAAGGCACGGGCAATTCCGGGGATCCGCCCGGTATCCGTCGCGGTGCATATCGGCTCGCAGCTTACCGATCTTGCGCCGATGCGAACGGCTTTCACGAATGTGGCGGATCTGGTGCGGGAATTGCGCGCCGATGACAATACGATCGACAGTATCGATCTAGGTGGCGGTCTGGGCATCCGTTACGACGGCGAAAACCCGCCTTCGGCGGAGGCTTATGCCAATATGGTGCTGGAAGCGACCGGGAATCTGGGTTGTCGGCTGATCTTTGAGCCGGGGCGTTCGCTGGTCGGTAATTCCGGTATACTGGTCACGCGCGTGATTTACGAAAAGTTTGGCCTGTCGCATCGTTTCGTCATTGTCGACGCGGCGATGAACGATCTGATCCGTCCGGCGCTGTACGAAGCCTATCACCGGATTGTGCCGGTCGCGCAGCCTGAACCGGGTGTTGAATCGTCGCCTGCTGATATTGTCGGCCCGATATGCGAAACCGGCGATACATTCGCGCGGGGCCGGGACCTGCCGCCGCTGGCTCAGGACGGGCTCCTCGCCTTTATGTCTGCCGGCGCCTATGGCGCGGTCATGTCATCGACATATAACACGCGGCTGTTGATCCCTGAGGTTCTGGTCAATGGGGACAGTTTCGCGATCGTTCGGCGCCGCCCGTCTTATGACGAATTGTTGAAGCTTGATTCGCTGGCGGACTGGCAACAATCTGTGTGATAATCCAGCATCTTCGCTAGATCGAAGGATGCTGGATCATGAGTGAATCGCCCAATACGCCGAAAGAGTGGGCGCTCCGCGTCTCGCTTTCCCGTCTGGCCCTGTTCTGGGAAGGCGCCTGGCCTGCATTGTGGCCGGTTGCCCAGATTGCCACGCTGTTTCTGGTGGCGGCATTGCTTGATCTCCTGCCGCTGCTGCCGGGATGGCTGCATATCATTCTTCTGGCCGCCTTCGCGCTTGCGTTCCTGCGGGCTGCCTGGCTGGGTTTCCGTCACTTGCAGGTTCCCGACCGGATTGCCGCACAACGGCGCCTTGAACAGGTAAATGACCTGCCCCACCGCCCCTTTGATGCGCTGGCGGATACAATTGCGACGCCGGACCCGAAAGGCGAGGGCGCGCAGTTATGGGAGCTGCACCGGGCCCGTATGGCGGAAAAGCTGCGCAATGTTCGCACCGGCCTGCCGCGCCCGAAGCTGATCCGGCGTGATCCGTTCGCGATCCGGATTGTGCTGGGGGCATTGCTGGCTGTTTCCGTTTTTGCCGCCGGGCGGGATGCACCGGCGCATCTGCTGCGCGCCATTCAGCCCGATACCGGGTTTCTGGGGGCGAAAGTGGCGGTGACGCTGGATGCCTGGATTACGCCGCCGGCTTATACCGGCAGGCCGCCGGTTTTCCTGACCGGGGCGGAAAGCAAGAAGGTAACGGATGTTTCTGTGCCGGCCGGTAGCGTGTTACTGGCGCAGATTACCGGTGGTGATGCGGTTCCACAGCTGGTGACCGGTACCGCACGATCCGATTTCGAATCGGTCGTTGCGGGCAGTTACCGTATTGAATATACGCTGAAGTCGGATGCCAGGATTGGCGTGGTGTCGGACGAAAACGAGGTCGATAGCTGGGGCGTCACCGTGGTACCGGATGGCGCTCCTGCCGTGGCGTTCGCACAGCCACCGGCAGCGTCGCAGCAGATGGCGGTGCATCTGTCCTACACTGCGAATGATGATTACGGTGTAGAAAAGGTCCGGGCCGTCATTCGCCGCGAAGGCGACGAAAATGGCGATCCCCTGGAATTCGACGTGCCATTGCCGAGCGTGAATCCGCGTGACGTCACGGGGGATTACTACCGCGACCTGACACCTCACCCCTGGGCCGGTCTGCCGGTAACGCTGACACTGATTGCGAGCGATGCCATTGGTCAGACCGGGACCAGCGAGACGGTCACGTTCAACCTGCCGGAACGGGTGTTCAATCATCCCGTCGCCCGGCAGATCGTCGCGGAACGCAAGAAACTGGCCGAAGACCCTGACGCGAATCACGAAGCCGTCGCCCGGGCGCTGAAGACGATTGGGTTGCTGCCGGACCTGTTTGCCAATGACGTTGTCGTGTTTATGGCGCTTGATCTTGCGGCGCGTCGCCTCATGAAGGATTGGCAGGGTGAGGAACTTGCGGCGGTCCAGACGTTGTTGTGGGAAACCGCGTTGCGGGTTGAAAACGGTGCGGTATCGCTTGCCGAAGCGGAATTGCGCCGGGCGCAGCAGGCACTGCAGGATGCCCTGTCACGCGACGCGCCCGACGCGGAACTCGATCGCCTGATGGAGGAATTGCAGACGGCGCTGGACAAGTACATGGACGAGTTGACCAAGCAGCTTCGGGAGCAGGCGGAACGTGGTGAGTTGCAGGAGATGGATCCGTCACAGGAATACATGACCCGTCAGGATCTGCAGGACATGATGGACCAGATCCGCGAGATGGCAAAAAGCGGTGCCAAGGAAGCGGCCAAGCAGATGCTGGCGGAACTGCAGCGCCGGCTGGAGAATATGCGGGCGGGAATAGCCCAGCCGCGGCAGAACCAGCAGCAGAGCCGCTCGTCCAAGATGATAAAGGATATGCAGAACCTGACCCAGGGACAGAAGGATCTGCTGGATCGGACCTTCCGTGAATCGCAGCAGCAGGGGCGTGGCCAGGATATGCAGCGCCGCGACGGCAACCCGGGCCAAAGCCCGCAGCAGGGACAGGGCAATCGCAGCCAGACCGGGCGTCAGGGGCAGGGAAAGCCGAATCCGGGCGGGCAGCCGCAAGCAGGCCAGAATCCGGGTCAGTCATCGGCCAACGCCGTTGTTCAGGAGGCCCTGCGCCGTCAGCTTGGCGACATGATGCAGCGCTATGCGGAAATGACCGGCGAGGTGCCGCAGGGCTTTGGCCAGGCGGAACAGGCGATGCGCCAGTCAACGGGGGCCTTGCGTCAGGGGCAGCCCGGTGAAGCGGTAAATCCGCAGACACAGGCGCTGGATGCGCTGCAACAGGCAATGCAGCAGGCGATGCAGCAAATGCAACAAATGCAGCAACAGATGGGCGGGGCGCAGCCCGGCGGCCAGGGACGGATGCCGGGGCGGCAGCAGTCGCAAAACCGGGACCCGTTTGGCCGCGACCAGAATGAGGGCGCGCAGGGCACCAGTTCCGATAAGGTCGTGATTCCTGATAAGGGCGACCTGCAACGGTCCCGTGATATCCGTGACGAATTGCGGCGGCGTTCCTCGGAACGCGAACGCCCGCAGCTTGAACGGGATTATATCGATCGGTTGCTGAAACAGTTCTGAAGAAGCGGTTCCGCGCCGTGCATCGCCATTGGCGTTGCGGCCTGGGTTTGATCCCTAATGTTTGTCGGTCGGATTGGTCGCCGCTTCGCGCGCCTGTTGACGTTCGGCGTCGATTTCTTCCTGCCGGGTGAACGAAATATTCAGTTCGGTGGCACCCGGCGGCGGGTTCTTTATTTCCGTTTCATACGCCGCACCTTCGCCGGCAAGGACGCGCGGTTCCTTCGTGTTGAAAGACCAGATGAACAGTGTCTTGCCCTGAGCGTTCTTCAGCTCACCACGCAATAGCGGCACATCCAGAACGTCACCGGTGGTGTTTTTGATTTCGCCGGTAACAATGATGATCCTGTCGCTACCGTCTTCTCGCTGGGATGTTTCCGGATTCGGGATTTCCAGCCCGTATCCAAGCGTATTGACCGGAATTCCGACGGCCGCGTAAAGCTTGTTCGCAGCCGGATAGACCGAAACAATGTCGCGGCTGAACAATATCGCCCCGAGCGACATCAGCACAATCAGGGTGAAAAGCACGATCCACCAGAGCAGGAGCGATCGGGATTTTACCGGCCGTGACTGGTATCGGGCGATTTCTTCTTCGGTGGGAATGGGCGGTGGTGTCGGCGCCGCATCCATATCGTCCGAATCAGCATCTTCATCTGGCGTATCGGCATCGGCATCGCGCGGCTTTGGCGCAGGCGGCCGTGGTGGTGCAGGCGGCGGTGCGGGCGGGGGCGGTGGTGCAGGTGGCGGCGGCGCAGGTGGTGGCGGCGCAGGCGGCGGTGGTGCGGCCGGTGCGGCAGCGGTCTTAGCCTGCGGTTCGGCGAACCAGCGATGGGTGCATTTGGCACATTTGACGTTGCGCCCCTTTTCGCCGAGGAGTTCGTCCTTGAGATTGAAGCGCGATGCGCAATTCGGACAGGTAATGATCATGCGGGCGAACAGCCTATAGCCTTTGAATCTTTATAGGGAGCCTTCTGGAACATGGCAAGAAGTGCGGGAAACTTTGCTGGAAGGGATACCCTATACCATTGTGGGCATTGTGATCTTGACGGTGTAACATCGCGCGCGATTGGCGTGTTCCGTCCGAAATCAGTGGGACGATTGGTGTAGTAGCGTGGTGCGATTCGAAAATGTTGGTATGCGGTACGGTGCCGGACCGGAAGTGTTGCGGGATATTTCCTTCAATTTGCCGTCGGCATCCTTCCATTTTCTGACGGGCCCCAGCGGTGCCGGCAAATCGTCGCTGCTGCGGTTGATGTATCTGGCACACCATCCAAGCCGCGGAATCGTGACACTGTTCGGGCAGAACGTGACAAAGGTCGAACGGCGGGCCCGGACAGAAATGCGGCGGCGAATCGGTGTCATCTATCAGGATTTCCGGTTGCTCGACCATCAGTCGGTTTTTGACAATGTCGCATTGCCGCTGCGGATCGCCGGTGTGAAGGAAGACCAGATCAAAACCCATGTCACCGAACTGCTGACCTGGGTTGGACTGGAAGAACATGTCGCTGCCCTGCCGACCACCCTGTCCGGCGGGGAACAACAGCGGGTTGCCATCGCCCGTGCGGTTATCGCGCGACCCAGCCTGCTGCTGGCGGATGAGCCGACCGGCAATGTCGATGATGCGATTGCGGTGCGGCTGCTCTATCTGTTTGAAGAATTGAACCGGATGGGAACGGACGGTTGTCATTGCAACGCATAACCAGGCGTTGATTGACAGGTTCAAGCATGACGAAATCCACCTGAATCACGGCGGTGTCGAAATCCGCAAGGCCGCCGCCTGATATGCTGGGCGCGCATGTAGACCTGCCACTATCAAAAGACCCGGCCGTCCGCATTTTGCCGTGGATTGTCGGGCTGATGGTCTATTTGGCGACCATGACCCTGGCGGGGGCGCTGCTGGTTTCGGGGCTTGCCTCGGACTGGAGCGCCGGGCTGACCGGTACTGTCACAATTCATATCGTTGGCGTGGATGAAAACGATGAAGCGGCGCTGGATAACCAGGTCGAACGTGCCACACGGCTGGCGTTGAAGACACCCGGCGTCAAGTCGGCGACACCGATGCCGAAGGCGGAGGTTGCGAACCTGCTAGCGCCCTGGCTGGGTGCGGATGCGCCTATTTCCGATCTGCCATTGCCCCGTATCATCGACGTGCGCATCGACGAGGAAGATACCGATATTGCGTCGCTAAAACAGCGACTTGAAACAGAAGTGCCGGGCGCGGGGCTGGATGACCACCAGTTATGGCGCGACCGGCTTGTGACGTTCTTGCGGGTTATCGAACTGGTTGCCTTCGTCATGGTGACGCTGATCGGGGTGACGACCGTAACGGTGGTGATTTTCGCAACCCGCAGTGGGCTGGCGGTGCATAATGATGCGATCGAAATCCTGCACCTGATTGGTGCGCATGACGATTATATCGCCGGTCAGTTTCAGGCCCATGCGCTGGGGTTGGGATTGAAGGGCGGTATTGTCGGCTCGGCTGTCGGCATCGCCACGCTGCTGGGGCTCGCGTTTGCGGCATCGAATCTCGACACTGAACTGGTACCGCTGTTCCTGTTTCAGGCCTGGCATTGGCCGGTGCTGGCCGGTCTGCCGATTCTGGCGGCCTTTATCGTACGCCAGACCGCGCGGCGCACCGTGTTGCGCGCGCTGGGTCAGATGCTCTAGAACGGCCAGATGCCTCCGCGCCGCTTCCTACGGTCACGCCGTCGCCGTATCGCCGTTCTTGCTCCCATCATTGTGGTGTTGTTATGGGGGGCGGGCTTTCCGATTTTCATTCAGTCCATACCCCAGGCACCGCTGCCGGGCGAGCCGCCGGTTGAAGCTGCCGTGGTGCTTACAGGGGGCAGTTTGCGGCTCGAAGCAGGCCTTGCGCTGCTCGCATCCGGCCAGGCCCGGAAACTGTTTGTGTCCGGCGTTCATCGCGGCGTGGATGTTGCGGAACTGCTGCGGATATCGCGGCGGTCGCCCGAATCCCTGGATTGCTGCATCGTGCTGGGCTATTCGGCAGATGATACGCGCGGCAATGCCCGTGAAACGGCCGAATGGCTGGTGCGGGAAAATTTTCGCTCTCTGCATCTCGTCACGGCGAGCTATCATATGCCCCGCAGTTTGCTGGAATTTCGGTCAGCAATGGCCGGGGTGACGATTCTGCCCCACCCCGTTTTTCCGGGGCATGTCCGCCTCGCGGACTGGTGGCGCTGGCCGGGAACGGCGCTGCTGCTGTTTGGTGAGTACAACAAGTATCTTCTGGTCTGGATTCGCGAAATGATCCAGCCGATTGCGCCGATTGCCCGAAACGAGGTGACATGATCCGTTCTCTGCTATTTGCCACTGTGTTTTACGGGCTGACGCTTGTAATGGCGTTGCTGTATCTGCCGTTCATCATCCTTCCCCGGCAGAGTTTCTCCGTACTTGCGCGTTTCTGGGTCCGTTTGATGCTGCTCTGTGTCCGCGTCATCCTGGGTATTCGGTATGAATTGCAGGGTACTGAAAACATTCCGGATGGGGCCGCGATATTTGCGTCC
>CALSRA010000040.1 GCA_943788635.1 uncultured Alphaproteobacteria bacterium
CTGCCGAAACTGCGGGCGCTCAACTTCGTCATCGAAGGCGCGCTCGGCGGCGGGGTGACCCGGTCGCTGGCGCAGGACGTGCACGGCAAGAGCCTGAGCACGCTGATCCTGACGATTGACTTGCCAGGGGGTGGTGCGGGTGGATGAGTATATATGTACTATGTCGTTAAATTAGAAAACCACGAGGTGCCCAAGCTATAAATTTTTGCACTTTTGCCACAACCTTAAGCTAACGTAGAATTATTTTTTCTTCACACCGCTACCTTGGTTGGGCGGGCTAGATGGCGGATTCGCCGGAGAATTTTGGCTAGCAGGTTGATGCCCACCTTGCGGCTTAGGTTTATAACCGCGATCAGTAGTAGGTCGAAAACCTTCCTTAACTGTCTGCCTTATCGGTGGCTTTTCGTCATTTCGCATTCATATTCTCCTAAGAATTAAGAGGCCAAAACTCCACAGTCTTTATTTCACCATGCGCAATTAATATGCTGGTTTCTCCACGGGGATACCAATTGTTATCTTCCCCAATATCATAAATCAATTCAATGTAAATATCACGCTCATCTGGGTCAGACGAAATAAAGGAACCGGCCCCACAAAACCCAGCAATACATGCATCATCTTTAAGGGTTACGAGCACCCATTGCTCCTTCATACCGCCAAACTTCCAGTCCCAAGCTGTCGGCATCACGTGAACGGGATTAAGCCCTATACTTTGAAGAATTCTGCGAAATATTTGTTTTTGTATATTTACCCCAAGCAACAATCCAAAAAAAACAGGCCCTACAAAAATGAGAGAAAACCATGCAATAAATTGCAAATAACTTTGCTCACGAAAACTTAATACGAAATCGATAATCGGCAATACAAAAGCGTAATAAATGACGGAAATAGTAAGATAACTAAGCATAGATTGCGCATGCGGTGGAGTTGTCCCTGTCAGGAACTGCGCTCGTATAAACAAAACGATAAGCCCCGGCACTAAAAATCCTATTGCCAGATATATGCTATCTATGTTTTCTAGTTTTAGCACACTAAACTCTCTACGGACCCCTGATCAAGGCAATAGCTAAAATAAGATATTGTCCACGTTTCGCATCGCGAAAACACTATCAAACAATCATCTAGCGATAGTAATTTTTGGGCTGGATAGTAACGCATACCGGCCAAACACCATGACGGCAGGCCAAATTATAAGAATCCAATATCCCATCAACCTGAATCTATAGGAGATTCCTTTCTACAAGGCGACGATAATGCTCACCTAGCACTGTCAATTTACAGGCTTTTCTGTTCATCGCAGCATGCCACATGTGCGGTGCGTCGATAGGAACGACAAGGTTTACACGGTTCAATTTTTGGAGGACCGAAAAAATAGGAGTCTTGTCAGGATCAGGCTCACCGTACTTAGCTAACTGCTCTGTGTCGCGTTCAGGCTCATACGCAGGGTCGAGCTGGAACTCCACCCCAGCATTTGGAAAAAATTCCGTAATCTTCCTAATATCATCTAACGGTATTGATGGTTGGACTTTACGCAGTGAAACAAAATTCTGAACATTCGTTTTGAAAACAGGCCGCTGCCCCCATGGCCCCAAGGACTGATCAACATGCGCATAGACAGCCCCGGGCGTTACGTCGCCTATGAGGTTTGCTGCAGCACCACTTAACGCATCGACGAATAGGTCGGTAAAAACACCAGAACCATTTTCCTCGCCTGCGTACTGATCTGCAGTTGACGCTGTCAATATTGTTATACCATCCGATAATTCGGCGAAGGCTGCATGCCCTGTAGGGTTTCCTGCAATACCACTGTGGCAGCTATCAAGGATAATTATCTTGTTCCTTGCATTAGAAGCATTCGCAAACGTCATAATATCTAAGAGTCTGACTCGAAATGATATCCATGTTTTCATGCTCTTGCCAATCGTCGGGCGAGCAGTTGAATGCTGGCGATCAGGAGCCATGCCTCCGCGCTTTCGATGGTTTCCTCGAAATCTTTGGCGAGACGGCGGTTACGACCGAGCCAAGCGAAGGTGCGCTCAACCACCCAGCGGCGGGGCAACAATACGAACCCCTTGGCGGCGTCGGAGCGCTTGACGATCTGCACGGTCCACTTCCCAAGTTTGGCCAGCGCGTCGCGCAACTTCGGTCCCGCGTAACCACCATCGGCGAAAACATGGCGCAACCGGGGAAAGGCGTGGCGTATCGACGCCAACAGCGCGGGCGCGCCGTCGCGATCCTGGATATCGGCGGCGTGAACCATGACGGCGACCAGAAAGCCGCCTGTGTCGGTCACGATATGACGCTTGCGCCCTTTGACCTTCTTTCCCGCGTCATAGCCCCGAACACCGCCGCTTTCCGTGGTTTTCACCGTCTGGCTGTCGATCACCCCGGCGGTCGGGCTGGTCGTGCGCCCAGAGGTTTCCCGCATCGACATCACCAGTTGGCGATTGATGACGTGCAAGGTTCCATCCGAGCGCCAAGCGTAAAAATATCGCTGGATCGTACTGCGTGGCGGAAATTCCCGGGGCACCATGCGCCATTGGCAACCGGTGCGCGCCACATAAAAAATCCCATTCACCACTTCTCGAAAATCCGTGGTTCGCGGGCGGCCTAATCGACGCGGCGGGGACAATAATGGCGAAATCAAACGCCACTCCTTATCCGTCAAGTCGCTTGCGTAACGAAGGCTCGAACGATCAAACTGCGGGCGGGTGATCTCAGTCCACATGTTGTGTCTCCTCATTTGCTTCAACACAAACGAGAGAATCACAACTTACTGAAATCACTCAACTCATTTCGGGCCGGACACTAAAAGCGGGATCCCGACGTTACCACTTTTTGTATCTCCGGCGCAAAGGTACCCACCCGTGGTCTCAATATGGCCATGCCCCGCGAAATATAGGAGTGCAATTTCGCATTCCCCGGAAAATAGATCTTCGATTGTTGCCCTAAATTCCTCTCTAGTCACAATGTCGTCTTCACCGACACCAGTCATCAACTTCGTGCCAAAGTTAACACTTCCATCTACGTGTCGGTCCAAAACCGACTTGACTGAGTGCGCGTCGTTCACACACCCATGAAGCATTGGAATACTTTGATAGTAATCTATGCCAACAACAAGCGCTTTCCGCATTGTTTCCTCGGCTTGCTTTAGCCGACATTCCCCAAGTAGAATGCCCTTTCTTGCATGTTGTCGATGTTTTGTGCCCCGAGCAAGCCGCCTGTACGACTTTCGCTGTTGTTTGGGCACCTGACCCAGGAACTGAGCGCGATTTCTGGTCTCGACAGCTTGGTTAACCCGGATTTTGTTGTGATCAACACCCCTTTGGACGGACCAATCGCGCCGCTTTTCCTCCGATTTTGTTGCTGAGGTCATCATCCTGGAACCGGTGGTGAGCGAAGGCGATGTATGGCTGCAAGGATGCGAGTGAACAGGTCACAGCTGACCGCGACTTCGGCCAGTTGGAACGTGATGGCCCGAGCATGACGCACCACCCTCGCTCCAGTTTTGATCAGCCTTGTTTGGAGGCTGGTCAGAGACCAATCAGCCACCTCTTCGGGTAGTTCGGTCCCTTGCAGTAAAACGCCGAGATTGTAGGCCAGTGCATGAAGTTGCAGGCGGATCTCGTTCTGCGCCATCCCCTTGCAAGATAACCGTGTCCAGTTGATCGCTTGCTTGCCTTCTTTGATATGCTGCTCTGCCGTTCCGCGTTGGTTGTAGAACCGGATGATCCAGTCTGGTTCCATTGGCAGATTGGTGACAACGAAGCCGACGCGAGGGAACAACTCGCTGGGATGCCATTCCACCTTGGCGATGACACGACGGGGTTTGTCCCAAGATGCCGCCTGATACTCGAAGTCGCCGTAGATGCGCTTCACGCCTTTTGGCGGACGACCCACAGGGCGCTTGAGCAGATGCGCAATCTTGCCCTGAAGAACGCGATTGGCCCGAAGGCGGATGGCGTAAAAATAGCTTTCCGCTTCCAGAGTTTTGTATAACTCCGGGATGGCGAACGCAGCATCCCCCCGGAAGAACCGCATCAGGTGACGATCCGCATATCGCGCGATGACGGGCTTCAGAACCGCTTCCCAGCCGTCGGCACTGTGGACGTTGCCGGGGCGCAGGGCGCAACGTTCGAGGTGCCCGAACTGGTTGAAGACGAACAGCGGGTGATAGCACATGCAGCCGAAATGCCCGTTCCAAGCCGTTCCTTCCTGTGCGCCGTGGGTGGGACTGACGGAACTGTCCATGTCCAGTGTGATCCACTTGGGTGGGTTGCGGTCATGAACCCGGTCGATCCAGTGTCCTGATAAATCCGCCAGCACAGTGCGATTGTCGGTTGCCGCCAACACCTCGGTCTCGAACCGGCCCATCTGGCTCGCGGACGCGGCCTTGGCATCAACGGCACGCCCTCCAACGACCTGCCGCATCACCGGATCAAGCGATAAACGGTCTGCGTCATTCACATCATCATATCCGGCCAGCCGCCCAAAGACCGACTGGCGCAACAAGCCAACCAGTGAGTGTAGGCGATTGTGGCCAGTTCGCGTGTCTCTCAGAAATCCGCCCGCAATGTCGTGCAGGCCAAGCACTTCATCCAATTCCCGGAACAACAGTAATCCACCGTCCGAACTGATCTTCGAACCATGAAATTCCAACCGGACCCGTCGGTCAAAACTAAGCCGCGCACCATCCGTTTCGCTTGCACCCTTTGGGTGATCCATGATCCGCCGCCTTAAGCCCACTTAACATGCTGCAATATAACACATTAATTGTCGTCAGAGGAGTGACTTCTCCCTTTTACTTGGGAAATGCGGGTTTAGAGAGAGTTTATAAAATTAGTTATGTTCGGCCAATTCCAAGGCACTGTATTTAGACCTTGAACACTTGTCCGATCAACCGAATACGCCCAGACACCAAGAAGTTTTACTTTTTCTTCCTTCGCGCATTGAATCTCCCATTTTTGGCCGCTCGATTTTAAGGAATTTTTGCTTACAAGCGCAATAACACCATCTGAACGGCGAATACGGGTCCGGACCCGCGCTTTCCAATCTGTGTCGTAGGGATTTTTGACAGACATATCAACATAGTCGAACGGCGAGGACGTGTTTAGCGATTGCCCTTTCAGAAAGTCCCGCTGCGTCTCATCTTCTATTGCGAACGCAACGAAAATTACTTTTTTGCTAGCCATATTCTACATCTCCCATTGTATCCCCAGTGGATACACCGATCAATTCAAATGCATCTTAAACAGGGTAGTCCAATATCCCCCATTTCTCTACCATTAATTGAATATTGGCGCCTTTTAAGAGTGCTAGTCCCGTTTCGACTGATCCGCAACAACCTGCGATGCCCCTTAGCTACAAGGAAACAGTCTGCGCTATTCTTGAATACGACAGAGGCCATGTTGATTTGGATAAAGGTAATATCGATCGCGTAACTGCTGACCGGGGTTAACAAGGTGTGCGGGGGTTGAGCAGCCAGGCAGCCAACCGGTCGGGCTATGTCCGGAGCCACAATCCGTTCGGCTATGTCGTGGAGATACTGGCATGGCTGCCGCTGGATCTGGCCGCGTATAAACAACTGGGTCTTCAGGAAGACCTGAGATTAAATTTCACGATCTTTTTTGCCTTCGCCGCCTTCGGCTATTTCGTGCGGGTGAACTGAAACCGCCTGCTGTGGCAATCACAGCAGATCGGCGATACGCGCGGGCGAAGGATCTGCCCCGCGCGTTCCGCCTGCGCCTCCCCCTACACGGTCCCCGCCGTATCCTTCGTCGCCTTCACGCCAGCACCCGCCGCCTTTCGCAGGGCGTTCATTTCCTGCTGGATGATCCGTTGCAGCATCCGGCCGTCGGTCGAGTGCAGGATGAAGCGGGCGCCCAGGTCGATGGCCTTGGATGAGGTTTTCGATGGTCTGCTGGTGCACCATCACCGGGATCTTGCGCGCCTCGCAGCGTTTGATGATATCGGCGATCACCTTCAGGTATTTCTTGTTCGAATAATCGTCCGGCACGCCCAGCGAGGTGGACATGTCGTTCGGGCCGATGAACACGCCGTCGATGCCGCCGACATCCAGGATCGCGTCCAGGTTCTTGTAGGCCGGTTCGGATTCGATGCCGATGATGACGAAGGATTTCCTTGCGCCGGTTTGGTCAGGTTATTTCTTCGTTTCCGGGCTGGGCAGCACGTTGTCTTCCACCGCGCGGCGCAGGTATTCGCCCTTCAGCGGGTGCCATTTCACCGTGGCGACGACCGCCTGCACTTCTTCCACCGTTTCGCAATATGGGCACCAGCACGCCGGCCGTGCCCGCGTCCAGCGCCATGGCGACGTATTCCGCCTTGGGGATCGGCACGCGGACCACCGGGGTGATGTCGGCATGGCGCAGCATGGCGCAGAGCGACTGGATTTCGGTGCGGTCGCGCGAGCCGTGTTCGGAATCGATGATCGCATAATCCAGCGTGCTGCCGGCCAGCACCTGTTCGAACCGCGTCGACGCCATCTGGGACAGCATGCAGCCGAAAACATGGCCGCCTGATTTCAGGGTCCGTCGAAGTTTGGTCGCGTTCATGGAATTCTCCCGTGGATTTTATCGTGCCGGCCCGTTGCCGCATGGTGCCTTTATATGATGAATGGGCCGGGGCTACCACAACCGATACAGGAGAACATGAAATGTCACATCAGCGCTTCCGCCCGTTCAAACAGACCCTGACCCATGACGGCGAGGATATCGATCTGGAACTGTGCATGGCGGTAAAGGCGGGCAACCGTATCTGGATCCGGGGGCAGACGGGGCTGGATTTCGACGGCGCGTTCATCGGCGCGGGCGACCCCGCCGCCCAGGCCGACAACGCCATGCGCTGCACGCAAACGTTGCTACAGGACGCGGGCGCCACGTTGACCGATATCGTCAAGACAACCGTATACCTGACCGACCGCGCGCACCGCACCCCGGTCTATGCGGTGCTGGGGCAAATGGCTGAAGGGGGTGCAGCCCTGCCAGACGGGGCTGATCGTGGCCGGGCTGGCGCGGGAGGAAATGCTGATGGAGATCGACGTCGAAGCCGTGATCGCCGAAGGCTGAGCGCCCGGGCGGGCAGATGGTGATGGCGGTGGGTTGCTGCCACGACAATTGTTGCTATTTTGTTCTTTTTTGTGCTATGGTGCTGGGTTCGGTGTTGCGGCGCTTCATGGCGGCGGCGTGGGATGCAAAGGAATGACACATCGATGCCAATTGACCGGCGGTTTTTTCGGCCACCGACGGCGCGGCCCCTTCACCCTGCCCTGAATCCGCTTTGCGGCGGCTTCAGCCTCCAAGGGGGCGAGGGTTTCTTAAAGAAGAGCCGGGTAACGCCAAATATTCTCCCTCTCCGCCCCCGGGGGGGGAGAGGGGCCGGGGTGAGGTGAAGCGGCGAAATGCAAAGGGATGACAATAAATGCCAATGGATGCCAATGAATGCCAATCGAAACAGGTTTTTTCACCGACAGCGCCGCCCCGGCGCAACGGTGTCGGTATTGCCCCGGATAACCCGGAAACAGCCGCTTTCCCGCGGGATGGCCGGCAAATATTTACATTGATTATTCCAGTAAAAACCCCATATATCCGCAAGTAATAACAAACTAAAAATCACAAATAATTCGTTTTATTTTGACCGGTTTGGTCATGAGGAAAAATATTCATGTTCGGATTTCAGGATGGCGAGTCCGCCGATACTGTTATACGTAAGAGGAAATACATGCGGGACGCCATGGAAGCATGGACATTTTTGACGATTTACGACCTGTCGACGGTCCGGACGGCGGAAGAACTCACCCGCTTGGTGCGAAGACGCTCGTGCACCACCGAAGAACAGGCAACCCGGCAAGTACAGGCCTGGATGCAGGAAAAGCACTTCTGATCGCTGCTGCGATTACCCGCTTTCCGCCTGCTCCATCCGCCTGCGATAGAACAAAGGATACCCAAATGGCACTCCGTCAGGAATATGCCCTCGCCCATTCCCGGTTCAACGACTTTCTCTTCGCCTTTGTCGCCGAAGAAAAAAGCGGACAGAACCTCACCGTCCTATCCGCCATGTCGCGGCTGGGCCTGAACCCGTGGGGGGGAAGCATCGCGCCTGTCAAAACTGTCGCAGGATGCCGCCTCGGCGGACCTGACCGCCATCTTTGCCCGGCTGCCAAAAGACGACTGGCAGCAAGACGACATGCAATCGATATCGGGGCGGCTGGTGACCTACCTGCCCGCCCCCAACATGAAAGATGACGCCCCCACAGAGGACAGCGGCCCCATCGGCCGCCTGATGCCCGCGACGGATAACCGGAAGCTGATCTTCTGGATCATCTTTGCCGCCGCGATCGCGGTCGCCATCATCAACCAGTTCAAAGGCTAGCAACCACCGCCCGGCAGCTTACGGCCTGGCGGTTCAGTCGATCCCCATCAGCCGCGCCGCCGTGCCGCCCAGAATCGCGATGCGGTCATCGTCGCTCAGCCCCGGGGCGTTCAGCACCAGATCGACTTCCGTGCTGGTCCAGGGGAAGGGATAGTCGGTGCCGATCATGATCTTGTCCGCGCCGGTTTCGGCGATCAGGTGGCGCAGGGCTTCTTCGGTGAAGACGATGGTGTCGAAGAAAAGCTGGCCGTCGCGCAGGTAATCCGTCGGCTTTTTGTTCGGAATCTTGCCGACCTTGTTCGGGAAGGTGCGGATCACCGCATCGTGCCGGTTGGCGTAGGACGGGAACATGCCGCCGCCATGCGCGGCGCAGATCTTCAGCCCCGGGTGCCGGTCCAGCGTGCCCTCGAAGATCAGATGGGTCAGCGCGATGGTGGTTTCCAGCGGGTTGCCCAGCGTGTTCTGCAGGAAGCCATTGCCGTTGAACCGGGTGCTTTCGTTCATCTCGCGCGTGCCCTTGGGGTGCAGGAAGACCAGCACATCCAGTTCCTCGCATTTGGCCCAGAACGGGTCGAATTTCCGGTCGGCGAGCTCCAGCCCGTCAACGCTGCCGGCGACACCAACCCCCTTGAAGCCAAGCTTCTTCACCGCGTGCTCCAGCTGCTCCACCGCAAGGTCGGGGTGATGCAGGGCGGCGGTGGCAAAGGCGACGAAACGGTCCGGATTGGCGGCGCACATCTCGACCAGCGCCTCGTTCTGCAGGCGAATGATTTCCGCCGACAGGTCGCGGTCCCGCTCGTACCACCACGGATTGATCGAAAGCGCGGACACGTCCAGCCCCTGCGCATCCATCGCCGCGATGCGGGTGGGTGACGTCATCCATCAGCAGGTCGGGATTTTCCAGCGGGAAACCGGCCGCCGCCAGCGCCGCCGGCACCGCGCAATGGGCATGGATATCCACCGTCTTGATCCGCGTGCCCTTGACGAAGACCTCGCGCCGTTCGCCATGCGCATGGCCATGCCCGCCCGATGACGCGCCATTGCCCGTTTCCGCACTGCGAAATTCGCAGCCGACAAATCCGATATTCGATGGCCCCGTGCTCATGTGTTTGCTCCCCGCCCTGTTGACCGGCCGATGCATGACCGTGTTGCCCCTATCGTAAAAGGGGCGCTTCGGCACGTCCAGCAGCAGCATATTTCGTGTCGGGACGCGGCGCGCCGCCAGGTCAGTGCTTCCACAGCCCGGTTTCGGTCAACAGGCGCCCCAGTTTCGGGATACGGGGCAGCGGCAGGTCGGAAAGCCCGCTCAGCCCATCGCGCCCATCGACACATATATTGCCGTGGTCGCCACAGGCCTGAACCGATTCCCCGATCCGGTATTGCCCCGGCGGCCCGACGATCACATTCCCCGACAGCGTCGCCTTGTGGCCCTTGGCCTTGATCAGCGTGCCGCGGCGCCGGTCCATGAAAATCAGATTGCCCGCGACAAGAATGGAAGAATTTTCATGGCGGTCCCCTTCCATCGCAAAGGCGACGGCGCCGTCATTCGCACTGCGCGTGCCTTCCTGCAGGATATTGCGCCGGATGATCGCGACGCCACCGTTCGGGACATCGATCAGGTAACTGTCGACCGCGCCCAGGGACGCAATCACATTGTCTTCGATCAGGGTGCGCGCCGCGCGCGACTTGATTTCGTGCCCTTCATCCTTCGACGCCAGGAAAATGGAGCGACGAACGATCAGTTCACCGCCGCCGACATAAATCCCATGCGCCCGTCCCGCCCGCCCGAGATTCTCGAACCGGCTATCCTCAATCAACAGCAACCCGCGATCCCCGCCGGACAGTATCCCCTGCTCGGAATCAAAGAAGTGCACGTTGCGCAGGGTCAGGTTGTTGCCTTCCAGGCGAATGCAGGCACCGTTGCGGTCGCGCACCGTGATTTCCGAACAGGACAGCCCGTCGATGACGACATCGTTCGCCGTAATGACGAGTGCCGCCTTGCCGGCGACCGTGGGTGCCGACAAGGGCTGCTCCCGGCTGCGCTTCGATCCGGGTTCTGTCGTAGCGGACATAGGCTGCCTGACGATAGATCCCGGGATGCATGACGACCTTCCCGCCGGGCGAAACGCCGTCGAGCGCTGCCTGCAGGTCGGTCATATCACAGGCCGGGTCATCGGCCTTGTCGACGCAGACATGGATTTCAAGCACGGGCGGTTGCAACACAAGCCTGCCGGTATCGGGGTCGCGCATCACCTTGCCCCGAAACGCCGCTGCCGGCGGCAGGCTTTCCGGTTGCGCCGACACGGGCAGCGCCATAACGGTGCCGGTACAGAACAACAGCCCGGCGATGATGCGAGTCACGACCCGACGAAGAACAAGCCGGTCCGGGCACTCTTCCGAAAGCCGTATCATCAATTGCCAGAAAACCATGCGCCAACCATAGATCGAAGCCCGGCGCCGGGCCAGCAGCAACACAGTCTCCGTCCCGGCGACCATATCCTATTCGTCGATGCTCACAGGCATTGGCGCCAGCGGCACCGTCCAGGCGTCATATCGATAGGTGCGGTCGGTTTCCGCCTTGATCTTCTCCATATCGTTAAGGCGCGAAATCGTCTGGATACGTGCCGTACGCTCGCGGCGGCTGTCCTCGTACCGGCGCAGAGCCCGACCGATATCGCCGGCACCAACACCGTCCAGGCAGCGCGACAACACCACCGCGTCTTCAAGCGACGTCGCCGCCCCCTGCGCCATATAGGGTGTCATCGGATGACAGGCATCGCCCAGAAGTGTCACCCGGCCCTTGCCCCATCGCGGCAATGGATCGCGCACGTAAAGCGCCCATTTATTGACCGCCGGGCATGCCGCCAGCACCGCCTGAACATGCGGGTGAAAGCCGGCATAGGCCTTGCGCAATTCCGCAAGGTCGCCCTTCGCGGAATAGGATTCCGTCGTAAAACTGGGTTCCGGCGTGCTGGTCACGAAGTAGATTTCGTCTTTCTCGGGCGTGATGTAGTAGATGACGATATGCCGGTCCGGTCCCCACCATTTGGCATAGTCGTCAATCGGAACGTCGCCCAGCAACGACGCGGGAAAGGTTGTACGATAGGCAACGCGACCGGAAAATTCCGGCTTCTCCACGCCCAGCAAGGCCTCGCGCACCACCGAATGCACACCATCCGCACCGATGGCGATATCGGCCGTTGCAGTGCCGCCATCCTCAAAGGATAAGGTCACCGAGTCGGCATCCTGCGACAGCCCGGTCAGCTTCTTGTCCCGATGCACAATTTCTTCCGGCACGATTTCGGCCAATGCCATGTGCAGGTCACCGCGGTGCAGGTGGAAATACGGCGCGCCGTAATCATCGGCCATGGGGCCGCCCATCTGCTTGTTCCACTTGACCTCGCCGGTATCCCAGACGCGGTTCATCTGTGCATCCGGCCTTGCCGCAAGCTGCCCGAGCCGCTGTTCCAGGCCCAGCCCGCGCAGCACCTTGACAGCGTTTGGCGCCTGCTGGATACCGGACCCGATGCGTGCAAAAGCGTGCGCCTGTTCGTAAACGGCCACATCATGCCCGACCCGGCGCAGGGTTGCCGCGGCGGCAAGCCCGCCAATCCCGGCGCCGACAATCGCTATTGATAATCCGTTTCGGGCCACGCCCTGTCCCTTCCCGTTTCCCAGCTTTCGGGAATGTTAGGGGACGCGGGGGCGGTTGGGCAATGGCGGCACGGCTGCAGGTCGGTTCAATTCACCCGGACGGCGATAGCGGAAACCGGACCGTGACACGCGTTCCGGTTCCGGGTTCACTGTCGATTATCAGTTCCCCGTGATGCAGTTCGATCAACGACTTCACAATCGGCAAACCAAGACCGGTCCCTTCCTGTGTCCGGTATGCATCCGATTCCAGACGGACGAACGGTTCCGTAATCCCGGCAACATCTTCGGGCGCAATGCCCGGTCCCGTATCGCTGACCGTGACATCGAACCATTTACCGTCAACGCCGGCTTCCAGAATCACGCGGCCGCCTTTGGGCGTGAACTTTATTGCGTTCGACAGCAGATTGATCAGAATCTGTTTCAGCGCCAGCGAATCGCAATACAGCGCCGGCAGGTCATCCGGTGTCGACATTGCGAACTTGATACTGTTCCGCCGGGTTTCACCGGTTAATATCGACACACATTCCTCGGCAACCTCCCGGAAAACCACATCCCGCTCATTCAACAGACGCTCGCCCGCTTCAATCGCGGAAAGGTCCAGAATCTCGTTGATGAGCAGCAGCAGATGTTTGCTGCTTGTCCCTATATCCTGCGCATATTCCAGGTATTTCTGCGAACCCAGCGCGCCGAAATACTCACCGGACAGAACTTCAGAAAACCCGATAATGGCATTCAATGGCGTTCGCAATTCATGGCTCATATTTGCCAGAAAATCGGATTTGGTCCGGCTCAGCCGTTCGGCGCGATTCTTCGCCCGCAGCAGCTCTTCCTCACGCTCGCGTATGAGCGTCAGGTCAGTGTTAATCAAAAAGGTGGAACCGTCTTCCGCTCGCTCTTCCTTCAACAGCAGCCAGCGGCCGTCACTGCGTTTCGACAGGATCGGTTTGTGCGGATTTCGATGGGTCGCCAGACGTTCCTGCACATATGCTTCCTCCCGACCGAGCGCCGGCAGGATTCGGTTATTCTCGACATTCTCGCGCAGCATCTCCTCAAAAGTCATGCCCGCTCGAATATTGGGTGCCAGTTCAGGGTTCACGTCCCGGAACATCCTGTTGCAGAAAACCAGCCGATCATCGGGATCGAATAATGCGAACCCGTCTGAGTGTCCGGCCCGAAATGAGTTGAGTGATTTCAGTAAGTTGTGATTCTCTCGTTTGTGTTGAAGCAATGAGGAGACACACATGTGGACTGAGATCACCCGCCCGCAGTTTGATCGTTCGAGCCTTCGTTACGCAAGCGACTTGACGGATAAGGAGTGGCGTTTGATTTCGCCATTATTGTCCCCGCCGCGTCGATTAGGCCGCCCGCGAACCACGGATTTTCGAGAAGTGGTGAATGGGATTTTTTATGTGGCGCGCACCGGTTGCCAATGGCGCATGGTGCCCCGGGAATTTCCGCCACGCAGTACGATCCAGCGATATTTTTACGCTTGGCGCTCGGATGGAACCTTGCACGTCATCAATCGCCAACTGGTGATGTCGATGCGGGAAACCTCTGGGCGCACGACCAGCCCGACCGCCGGGGTGATCGACAGCCAGACGGTGAACACCACGGAAAGCGGCGGTGTTCGGGGCTATGACGCGGGAAAGAAGGTCAAAGGGCGCAAGCGTCATATCGTGACCGACACAGGCGGCTTTCTGGTCGCCGTCATGGTTCACGCCGCCGATATCCAGGATCGCGACGGCGCGCCCGCGCTGTTGGCGTCGATACGCCACGCCTTTCCCCGGTTGCGCCATGTTTTCGCCGATGGTGGTTACGCGGGACCGAAGTTGCGCGACGCGCTGGCCAAACTTGGGAAGTGGACCGTGCAGATCGTCAAGCGCTCCGACGCCGCCAAGGGGTTCGTATTGTTGCCCCGCCGCTGGGTGGTTGAGCGCACCTTCGCTTGGCTCGGTCGTAACCGCCGTCTCGCCAAAGATTTCGAGGAAACCATCGAAAGCGCGGAGGCATGGCTCCTGATCGCCAGCATTCACTGCTCGCCCGACGATGGCAAGAGCATGAAAACATGGATATCATTTCGAGTCAGACTCTGAGAAATTTTCGACGGCTTCTGACAGGCGCGTTTCGCTGCGAACACGTGCCTCTTCCGCCTGCTTTCGCGCAGAGATATCGGTATGCCAGACGATACCGGCCTGTTTTCCCTCAAAATCAATCGGCTGGCAGTGCATGAGCACCCACCAGTGGGACCCATCCAGCCGTTTTCGTTCCGCTTCGAAATTGCTCAGGGTGCCCCTGTCCCGGAAAATCGACCAAGCCGTCGCGAGACGTTCCTGATCAACCCAGGTATCGGCGATATCGCCATTGATGAGGTCTTCGTGTGATGCAGCGCCGAGCATTGTCACAAGCGCCTGGTTCACAAACAGTCGACTGCCATCCTCCGTATCCAGGATGGCGACCCCGATCGGGGAGGCACTGAGTATTGCGAGAATGTCCATGTTGCACCCAAACAGCCTGTCCACTCAATTCGCGCTAATTATATGATATTACTCCCGACGATAGGCTTCCGCCAATTGGTTCACAAGTCACCTGAATCATGGCGAATGGCCCGCAAAAGAAGGCGGAATTCGAATATGTATGAAATCGGCGACACGGTCCTCGTGAACGACAGCATGCAGACCGGCTACAGTTACCGGATCGAGGTTTCGCCTGGGCAGGAATTCGGGCCCGGCTTCGAACCGTTTTTCACGCCAAAGGAAATGCTCGAAATGGGCGTATTCGAGGGGAAATACTGCAACGACTGCCGCCCCGAACTGCCCGATGACTGGTTCGAGAACGCGAAGACCGGAAAAACGGCCGATCCCTCGATCAACTATTTCGGGATCAAGAGCCGGCAGCCGCTCAGCGTCTGGCGCGAGAAAGGCTGGATTCTCGGCCCCGACCCGCGCGGCTGGTTCCAGTGGTATTGCCGCTACTGGCTGGGCCGCCGCCTGTTTGAAATCGACGAAAAACAGATCAAGCGCTGGCGCGGCTTCGCCCGTCATGCGGGGCAGATCCGGGCGAATTGTGAACCAGGCGATATCTTCTGCCGCCGACGGCAGCGCCAGGCGTTGCTGCAATGGTCGTACGACCCGTTTATCTGAAGCCCCACAAGGCCACCGGCTGTTGTTTTTTGGACCCCATAGCCGGATTTCAGAACAAATCCCGCGTTCATCGTCATATGGCCCTTGAACGGCATCCCGTCGGGTGTGCTTAAATAGCAGGGCGCAACACATGCGCGCCATCGGGGGAGGAATACCATGTCGTTATCAAGCGTCAGCGAAATCGACGCATCATCGGAAAAGTTCCTGCGCGGGAAATACGCCGTCTGCGGCGTTGGCGAAACCAGCTACCGGCGGGGCTCCCAGGAAACCACCCGGGCCTTGGCAACCTGGGCAATCGGCAATGCCATGGAAGATGCCGGGATGAACGCCGGCGATATCGACGGCATGCTGGACTATTCCGGCAATGATTCCACGTTCGCCAATTTCGTTGCTGGCGACCTGGGCATCCGGCTCAATTTCTACATGGACGTCCATGGTGGCGGTTCTTCCATCGAAGCGTTGATTGGCATCGCCATGGGCGTGATCGAAGCCGGCATGTGCAAGACCGTCGCAATTTTCCGCGCGATGAACGGTTACAGCCAGGTCCGCATTGGTGGCACCGGCGCGCGGTCCGCCGTGCCCATCAACGGCGACCAGATCCATAATCGCGCCTATGGCTGGCAGAGCGCGGGCCAGATGTTTGCACCCAGCTTCCTGCGCCATATGTATGACTACGGCACCACGCCGGAACAGGTCGCACATGTGAAGGTCGCGCATTCCAAGCACGCGTCGAACAACCCCAAGGCCTATTACAAGAAGCGCTACACGGTGGAAGACGTGGTCAATTCCCGGATTATCTGTAAGCCGCTGCATCTGCTGGATTGCTGTGTTGAGACCGACAATGCCACCTGTATCATCGTCACCAGCCTGGACCGGGCGCGGGATTGTCGCAACCGTGCGGCAGTGATCCAGTCTGTCGCCGGACGGGTGTGCAAGCCACGCGCCGACATGCATTACCAGCACGGGCCGATTTCCACCGTCGCCGGCCTTTATGCGCGGGATATATTGTGGCCGAACGCCGGGGTCGGGCCCGAAGATATCGATGTCACCGGCTCCTACGACGCCTTCACCTTCACCACCATGCTGCAGTTGGAAGATTACGGCTTCTGCAAGAAGGGGGAAGGCGGCGACTATGTCTCTTCAGGTGCTATCGAACTGGGCGGAAGGCGACCGAACAACACGTCGGGTGGGCATCTGTGCGAAGGCTATACGCACGGTATGAACATGGTCATCGAGAACACCCGCCAGTTGCGGGGCGAGGTGGACGATTCCTGCCCGGTTGGCCCGGATGGCAAAAAGCAGCATACCTATGATTATGCCGAAGGTGGCTGCCGACAGGTGAAGAATGCCGAAGTGAGCGCCAATCTGGGCTGGGCCAATCCGGGCACGGGCTCGGCCATGGTCATGGCCCGCGACCACAAATAAAAGGAGGGGGAACCATGCCGTTACAGGGCGAATATATGGGCATGATGCTCACGATCGACGATCTGGATCACGAAAACCTGGACTTCTTCCGCCATTGCCACGAAGGCAGTTTCCATCTGCAGCGCGGCAAGACAAGCGGGCTGCTGCGCTATCCACCGACCACCGCCTGTCCCTGGACAGGAGAGCGGGAAAGCGAATGGGTGCCGGTCGAAGGCAAAGGCACAGTGCATACCTATGCGGAGGTCCACCACCCGATCCAGCCGGCCTTCCGCGACAAGGTCCCCTATCTGGTCATCCTCGCCGATCTGGATACGCAGAAAGGCGCGCCCAGCGAACATGAGGCGCTACGTGTCGCCGGGAACCTGATGACGGCAGATGGCCAGTTCGCCCCGCCGGAGATGATCAGGCGCGTCGGCATCGGCACGCGGGTGAAGATGGTTTATGTCGAAGTCGCAGACGGATTTTCGCTGCCGCACTGGACCATCGATGAAGATGCCGACCAGCCGGAAACGCCCTGGCGCTATCCCCAGGAATAGAGAACCCCGGCACCCCGAACACACCTGATAGCGAAAGAACGCCGCCATGGCCGAAATACTGGAATCGCAGGCAAGCGGAGAGCTTGCCCGCATCTATGATGAAATCCGCACCTATTCCGCGGTCCCTTATGTTTCCTCATTGCAGCGCCACGTAGCGACCAAGCCGAATTGCCTCGAATACGCATGGGCCGCATGCCGCCCTGCTTTCCTGGATGGTACGATTCCGGAAACCGCCTGGAAGCGGGCGGCAATGGTCGATGTGCAGCCTTTCCCAAAGCTTTCCCATGCCGCATTGCGGTTAATGGGCGTCGATGATTCTGGCCTGACATCATTGCGCAATATCTGCGAGAACTTTATCCGGGTCTCGCCGATCAACCTGCTGTTCGCGGGCATCGTCGAAAAAATGCTTCTGGGCGCCGAGCCGCAGGGCCGCCGAACCGACTGGCCAAACTGGACCCCACCAAAGATGTTGGCGCCGCTACCGGAGCTGCCAAACATGCCGGACCTGCCGAAAGACCAGCATGACCTGCTGATGCAAATCGGCACGATACTGGGCGGTAGTCCTTTTGTGCCCGGCCTTTACCGGCTTTTCGCACCGTGGCCCGCTTATATGGCGCATGCGGTTACACTCGTGGAACCGGTGCTGAAGAGCGACACCGAACGGGCAAAGCGGGTATCGATCGCAACTACGATTATTGAAGCCGCTGATGACATCATCGCCGATTTGCCGCCAATCCCCGCCGACCTGGTCCCGCCTACCCCGGAACAGGGAACGGAGATTATCAACGCCATCCACACCTATCGGGTCACAAGCCCGGAAATGGTCACCTTCGGGACATTGCTGCGCGACGCGCTTCCCGAATGATATCAGAACAGCAGGAGAGACTTGATGCGCTTTGAAAACAAGGTCGCACTTATCACGGGTGCAGGGCATGGCATCGGCCAGGCGATTGCCACGAAGCTGGCATCGGAAGGCGCTAAAATTCTTGTCGTCGACATCAACCCGGACCAGGCCAGCGCCGCCGTTTCCGCCCTGCGTGATGCGGGTGCAACGGCAGAGGCATGCATTACCGATGTCAGCAAACGCGCCGATGTGGAAGCGGCCGTTGCAAAAGCCGTCGAGCTTTGGGGGAAGCTCGATATCCTCGCCTGCAGCGCGGGGCTGATGGACCGCGAGCCGTTCCTGGAAATGACCGATGAACTTTGGCATCGGGTCATCGATACAAACCTGTATGGCGGTTTCCTGTGCGGGCAGGCAGCGGCAAAACAGATGGTCAAGCAGGGTAGTGGCGGACGCATCGTTTATGTTGCGTCAAATTCGGGCATTTTCGGCGGCCGTGGTCGTGCGGCCTACGGGGCCAGCAAGGCCGGGATCATCAACCTGACCCAGTCGATGGCCATCGAGCTCGCGGAGCACAATATCTACGTCAATGCCGTCGCACCCGGACCGACCCTCACGCGACCCGAAGTTCAAGGCGAACTCATGGGCAGCGCGCAGACGCGCATGCCGCTGGGCCGCTTCGGCACGCCGGCGGAAATCGCCGGTGTTGCGGCCTTCCTCGCCTCTGACGAATGCAGCTTCACCACTGGCCACACCTACGCCGCCGATGGCGGCTTCACGGTCGCGGGGTTGATGGAGGGCTAGGCGCCTCTGAATTCAGGCACTCAGTCCAGTGCCGCACGCAACGCACTGGCAAGTTGCCGAGTCTGAAATGGCTTGCTGAGAAAAATTTTATCTGAGTTTAGAAGACCGTTTTGTTTTGCGGCCTCAGCCGAATAACCCGACATGAAAACGAACTTCAGGTCACTTCGGGTCGCACTGATTTCTTCGGCGTATTCCGGCCCACTTACCCCACCTGGCAAGACAACATCAGAAAGAACAAGATCTATCACCTGGTCCGTCGCCAAGACGTCCTTGGCCGCCGCAACATGCTGAACAGCGGTCACCTGATACCCAAGCCCCGTCAACATCCGAATAGAAAGTTTCCGCACATCAGGATCATCTTCTATCACCAGAACTGATTCATTTTGCCCCCGCGGATGGGCCTCTCGGGTCGGGCTTTCCACAACTTTAGAGACTGTCTCTGCACGCGGCAGGTAGAGAGATACCGACGTGCCCTGACCCGGCTCGCTGTAAATCGTGACATGCCCTCCGGACTGCTTGGCAAAGCCGAACACCATCGAAAGACCAAGGCCACTGCCTTCGCCGACATCCTTCGTCGTGAAAAACGGTTCGAAGACATGCTGTACAATCTCTGGCGTCATACCAAGCCCGGTATCGGAAACCGACAGCCTGACATAGTCGCCCGCTTTTAATTCCGTCTGGGTCGCAACGTAGTCTTCGTCAAGCGTGGCGTTGTCCAGTTCGATGCTCAGTCGCCCGCCATCCGGCATCGCGTGGCACGCGTTGATCGCGAGGTTCAGAAGCGAGCTTTCCACCTGCACCCGATCGGCCATCACGTGCCACAAATCTGTTCCCGACGACAATCCGAATTCAATCGTTTCACCCAATGTCCGCGACAGCATTCCCTGCATTTCCTCGACCAGCGATTTCACGTCGATCGGTTGCGGGCGAAGCGGCTGCCTGCGGGAAAACGCCAACATCCGTTGGGTCAGTTCGGCGCCGCGCATCGCCGCGCGAATGACAGTCTCCGCGCCCTCGGAACGCGACCCGATTTCTTCCTGCAACAGTTCGGTATTTCCGATAATGACGCCAAGCAGGTTATTGAAATCATGCGCTATGCCGCCTGTCAGTTGACCGATAGCCTCCATCTTCTGCGCCTGCTTCAGTCTGTCCTCGATCTTGCGCTGTTCCGTCACGTCAGTATGCAGGGTCCCGGTGCCCATGACCGCACCGTCCGTGCCCAAAACAGGAAAATTTGTGACGATGACGGAATGCACCGAACCATCGGCGAACGGAACATCGAATTCCCGATCAGCATCGTCTGCCCCGGCCGGCAGGGCCAGGTTTTGGCGCATGAGAACTGCCGCCAGGTCACCTGAAAACAGGTCCGGCGCAGTCTTGCCAATAGCCGCAGCGGCAGAAACACCATACCATTCTTCGAAGCGTGGATTGACCAGGGCAAACCGCCCCTTCTGGTCCGACAGAAAAATGGCCGATGGCGAATTTGCCACAAGGGCCCTGAATCGCTCCTCACTTTCCCTCAAAGCCTCTTCGGTGCGCTTGCGATCGGAGATATCTCGCGCCACACACAGGATATGGCCCACGTTTTCCTGTGAATCCGCGATAGCCGACCATGAAATGAGCGCGAGCGCGCCTGATCCGTCCGGTTTCTTCAGTTGGCCCTCCAGACTGATTGGCCCACCGTCACGGGTCACATGATAGAACCCGTACATGGCATCCTGATGCTCATCCTCGGACATGAAATCACTGACGTGCCGCCCGGTTAATTCCGTAAGCGATGCCTGAAAGGTCCGACATGCAGCGGCATTGGCGCTACGGACAGCGCCATCCCTGTCGAAGACCAGCAGAGGGTCAAGCATGTTCCCCAATATGTCATCCAGGTAATCCTTCGAGACCGTTGTCGCTTCAAGTTCCCCTGCCATTCGCTTCAGCGAAACCGCCAGCTCGCCGATTTCATCTGACCGGTCGAAAGGAATTTCGATATCGTACCGCCCCTCGGCAATCTGGCGGGTCAGACCCGACAGCACCTTAATCGGGCGCGTCAGCCCATCAGCCACACGAATACTGAGCATCGGCAACAGCAGGATGAGGCTCGCGCACACGATCAATCCGTTCAGGAGATAGTAAGTCGTCCCTTCCGCGCTGATCGCCGCCAAAGTACCCTGAAGGTCGGCAATGTCACCCTGAACAGTCTCGAGCGAGTAGCTTATCTTGACGCCGCCGAGGAGTTGCGAACCCAGGACGATGGGCGCCACGACCTCCAGCGCACTCTCCCCAATCTTCGTCGTGACCTTGCCTGTTTCCACCGCCTGGCGCGTCACGCCATCGTCCAGTACCCGGCCATAGTTTTGCATGCCTACCGACCCGTCATGCAAAACGTGGCGATTCGCATCAAATACGAATGCGAAATTGACGCCTTTCTGTACCGCAGCAGATCCGACTAATTCCTCGATCGAATTGACATCCACCTCGTACATGGGGTTCGCCAAATTTTCCGCCAGGTACGTCGCCATATCGCGCGCGTATTTTTCCAGCTGCGACATCAACGCTGCCCGGGCCACGGTGGCACTGGACCGCCGCATATCCTCGTTCGTTGTCTGGAACTGGTACAAAAGCGCCCCGCCCAGCAACACGACGATGGACAGGGTAAGCGCGACGAGAGCCAGCGTGTAGCGCCCTTTGAGACCCATACTCATTTATTGAATTTCTTCAGCCACCAACGGATAAAGCAGCCGTGCCCGGTCAAGCCCGCGCGCGGCATCGCCGGTGATTTCGTCGTATCGGGCAACCAGGTGGTATTTTTTCAGGACATCCCGACCTACCGAATCATTATGCATTTCCAGCAGAATCTGCTTGATCCGCGCCTTCAGCTCCGGGCGCAGCCCCGCCCGAACAAGGCTTGCAGAACGCATGATCGGCTCGCTTTTATGTATAATGACCAGGTTTGTCTTCAGGGGCACCGGCATTCTATCGGCAGACTCCCAGTCACCGGTGCTGAACGCACCCGCATCCGAGATTCCCCGTGCCACCCATGCCCCTATATTGACTTCCTTTTTTGCAAACGCGAAACCCACCTGGTCCGCGGGAAACGCCTCTCTTGGCGAAATTTCTGACGCTTCGAAACCATGGTGCTTCAAGATGGCCAACGGCAGAAGGAATGCGCTTGTCGACCCCCGATCTTCGAAAGCAATTGTCTTACCGCGCAATCCTTCAATAGAACGGATGCTACTGTCACTGCGGGCAAAAATAACCGTGCGGTATTCGAATTTTCCCTTCTTCCATTCACGCAGCAGGAACTCCGCGCCGACCGCTTCCTCGAGATAGAGACCTGAAAAGACAGTTTCAGAAAACAGATCGACAGCGCCGTCGCTCAGCAGGCGGGCCATCTCTGCATTGTTCCTGGCGACGATCGCAGCGCCGCCATAAATCCCGACGTCGCCGAGCCTTTCCGCCAGATAGCCGGCCATCGCTTCAAGCTGCACAATCTGCGACTTGGGGTTTGATGAAACCACGCCAACCACAAGGATTTGCGCCCTTTCAACAAACGGCTCGGCGTCCGCCCCTGACCACCAGACACAGACCACCAGAACGTTCATCCAGCAGGCAATGCGTTTCAAGGCAGGTCTCCCGCAGTTCAGCTTCGATTTCCCGCAACTTTTGCCGCGCGCCAGTCACCCTCTAACGACCGCGCCAAAATTAACGGAATTATCGTAGCCCACGACGGTTAACTTAACGTTATTGGTAACGTCTTACCGGAATCGCGCCCGATCCCGCAGGCGTCATCAACCCGATGAGCCCCCCTGTGACGGAGAAGGGACAACAAACGCAACCCCGGAAACTCCGGCCAAAGTATAATGTTGTCTAGTCGTCGCCGTCTTTCTGCATGGCCTCCCAGTCATACAGCGGCGGTTCCTTGGCCGCGAAGCGCCGAACAGCTTCCTTGTGGAAATCGGTATCGCGGCAGATCGACTGCCCCATCGCCTCCATTTCCGACAGGGTCCGGATATCCTGATTATAGGATTGGTTAAGGATATTCTTGGCAACGCCGATTGCGGCGGTCGGCGCCTTGGACAATTTCCTGGCGAAGGCCCGGGCTTCTTCCATTGCCGTATCCTGGCCGACGACATCGTAGATCAGGCCAATCTGCTTCGCTTCTTCGGCATAGACGCGCCGCGCCGTGAATATCAGTTCACGGGCCTTCTGCATCCCGATCAGTCGCGGCAGAATGTAAAACCCGCCCCAATCGGGGATGAGACCGATACGGGCGAATGCCTGCATGAAGAAACCGCGCGGGGTCGCCATCACGAAATCCGCCGTCAGCGCGATATTCGCACCGGCCCCCGCCGCCGCGCCATCGACCAATGCGATGACGGGAACTTCAATATTCGTCAAATCGAACAGCGTGTTGTGAAAGGCGCGCATCATGTTGCGCTGGTCGGGTGCCCGATTGCTTCGCGTGCCCATCGCCTTGACGTCACCGCCCGCACAAAATGCCCGGCCGGCCCCCGTGAGGATCATCGCCTTGATGTCCTTTCCCGCGCGCTTCTTGATCTCCCCCAGCGCATGCGTCACATCCTCGCGCATTTCGGGGGTCAGGGCATTGCGCGCCTCGGGCCGGTTCAGTGTGACTGTCGCGATCTCCTCGCTGACATCGAATAGGATATGCCTGTATTCCATCTGAACCTCCCTGATTACAACTAGCCGACATGCGGCGACGGCAGCTTATCAGACGAGTCGCGGGCGGCGCCACCGGTACCCCATGTGAAGACACCGCGGCGAAGCACTACGAAATGGCGCTATTTAATACCCAGGACAACCTATTGGGTTACCGCAAATTCATCTCTCGCAAGAACTCATGACGACAAAGCGGAAAGCTTCAGGAAATAGCCGCTATCCTGAAGAGAATTTCCAAATCTGCATTGACTATCAATGGACAAGCGCAGATCATCGCGGGCGCGGCAAAGCCCTTCAGATCGATAAACCGGTTTACCGGCCGACGACCACCCAAGAAGTGGCAGGCCCGCAGCAGGCCCTGGAACTACGGCGGCCCCGGTATGTTTTTGTATCTCCCGATCGCCGAGATTTCGGTGAACGTGATTGTTTTTCTCAGTCTCGGAATCGCGGTCGGAACGCTTTCGGGCATCTTTGGCGTGGGCGGTGGGTTTTTGATGACCCCGCTCCTGATATTTTTTGGCATTCCCCCCGCCGTCGCCGTCGGCACCGAAGCCAATCAAATCGTCGCATCCTCCGTTTCCGGCGTGCTCGCCCATTGGCGACGCGGCAATGTCGACTTCAAGATGGGCTCCATCCTGCTGATTGGCGGCATCATCGGCTCCACATTCGGTGTGTGGCTGTTCAGGGTGCTGCGTGAACTGGGTCAGATCGACCTTGTCATCATGCTGTCCTATGTCATCTTCCTTGGCACCATCGGGCTTTTGATGTTCGTGGAGAGCCTGCGCACAATGGTGCGCAGCCGGAGCGGCGCCGGCAGCCGCCGCAAGCTGCATCAGCACAATTTCCTGCACGGCCTGCCGTTCAAGATGCGGTTTCGGCGGTCGAAGCTCTATATCAGCGCGCTGCTGCCGCTGCTGATCGGCGTCATCGTCGGTATCCTGTCGGCGATCATGGGTGTCGGTGGCGGGTTCATCATGGTGCCCGCCATGATATATCTGCTTGGCATGCCGACATCCGTCGTGGTCGGAACCTCGCTGTTCCAGATCATCTTCGTCACAGCCAACGCCACATTCCTTCAGGCAACATTCAACCAGACAGTCGATGTCGTACTGGCGCTACTGTTGATGGTTGGCGCCGTGATCGGCGCGCAGATCGGCACGCAGCTCGGCGCGAAACTGCGCGGCGAACAACTGCGTATCCTTCTGGCGTTGATGGTGCTCGCCGTATGCAGCAAGATCGTTTACGACCTTGTTGCAACCCCCGACGAGTTGTTCATCATGGTAACCGGAGCGGCACATTGATAGCGGCAGTCAGCATATTCGGCCTCTGGCTGGCCGTCCTCCTCCAGGGCACCGCCGCCGCCAGCACCGAAAATCCCGTTGTCGTGGATCTGTCGAAGGACTTTGTCGCCATCACCGCCGGATTTACCGGCACGGAAGTTCTGCTATTCGGCACAACCGCCGGCAAGGGGCAGGTCGTTGTCATTGTCGAAGGCCCTGCCGTGAACGCCACCATCCGTCACAAGGAACGGGTTGCGGGAATCTGGGTCAATGGCGATGAAGTGGCATTTGAAAATGTCCCCGCTTTTTATCAGGTTCTCGCGACCGGCAGTCTTGACGAATGGCTTCCGCTGCCGCTCCGCGAAACCAACCAGATAGGCGTTGAATATCTGCAAATCCGCCCATTGGGCGATGTCGACCCCGCAACCGCGGCCGAATACCGCAACGCACTGATTCGAAACAAGCAACTGGCCGGGCATTACGGCAAGGTCGAAGGCCGCATGACAATCGTCGGCGGAAGGCTGTTCCGCAGCACGGTTTTCTTCCCAGCCGATGTCCCCGTCGGCGTCTATAATATCCGGACGTATCTGATCGACAACAAACGCGTTGTAAGCTCACAGGTCATGCCACTGACCATCAACAAGACCGGCCTTGAAGCCGACCTTTACCGTGTTGCACACAAGCACAGCGCCCTGTATGGCATCGCCGCCATCGTGATCGCGATTCTGGCGGGGCTGGGCGGCAACATGCTTTTCCGCAGGAACCGATAGCAGGCAATGAACAAGACACTCGACACGAAAGGGCATCATTGCCCAATTCCCGTCCTGAAGGCCCGTCGCGCGATCAAGGAAGTGGAGATCGGCGAAATCCTGACCGTTCTGGCGACAGACCCGGCCCTCGGTTATCGATTTCCAGCATGTTCTGCAACACGACCGGCAACGAGATGGTCGAATGGACCGAGGTGGACGACGTTTTCACCTATGTCATCCGCAGGTCCGCCTGAGGCTTACGTCGTAATCAGCACGGCGCGGAAGTCGTTGACGTTTGTCAGGGTCGGCCCCGTCATGACCAGGTCGTCAAGCGCGGCGAAATAGCTGTAACCGTCATTATCCGCAAGCCGGGACCGCGCATTCATGCCCGCCGCCGCCGCACGGGACAGCGTATCGGCCGTTACGATCACCCCTGCATTATCCTCGCTACCATCGATCCCGTCCGTGTCGCAGGCAATGGCCGATATGCCGGGCGCACCGTCCAGGGCGATGGCCAGTCCCAGCGCGAATTCCGCGTTGCGGCCGCCCCGGCCACCGCCACGAACGGTCACCGTTGTCTCTCCGCCCGATAGCAGCACCGCCGGTGCGGCAGCAGGCTGCCCATGGCGCGCGACCTGCTGCGCGATGCCGGCGAAGACATTGGCAACCTCGCGGGATTCCCCTTCGATGGCATCGCCCAGAATGACAGGCGTCACCCCAGCCGCGCGGGCGACAGCCGCCGCCGCTTCCAGCGAGGCCTGCGGTGCCGCGACCAGAATCGTCTCGCAATTGGCCAGCCGGGGGTCGCCCGGCTTCAGCGTTTCCTCGGCAGCGCGTTGCAGGCAGGTGGCGACAGATTCCGGTGGCACTACGCCATAACGGGCCAGTATTTCCTGCGCCTGCGCGAAACTGGTCGGGTCCGGCACGGTTGGCCCCGATGCAATGACGGCGGGATCGTCGCCGGGCACATCGGATATCGCCAGGGTCACGACCCGCGCGGGCGCCGCCGCCGCGGCAAGCCGGCCGCCCTTGATCGCCGATATATGTTTGCGAATGCAATTCATCTCCGAGATATTTGCGCCGCTGCGCAGCAACGCCCGATTCACGGCGATTTTGTCTTCCAGACTGATCCCCGGCACGGCAGCGTCATCAGCGCTGAGCCACCACCGGAAATCAGGCAGATGACGAGATCATCCGCGGTCAACCCGGAAACCTGTTCGAGAATTTCCAGCGCCGCAGCGGCCCCCGCTAAATCCGGAACCGGATGGGAGGCTTCCACAATCTTAATCTGGTCGCAGGCGACATGATGCCCATAGCGCGTCACGACGAGCCCCGATAGCGGGCCATCCCAATGCTGTTCCAACACCCGTGCCATAGCTGCCGAGGCCTTGCCTGCGCCGATGACCACGGTGCGGCCACGCGGCTTCGGCGGCAGGTGAGACGGAATGCACAATGCCGGCTGTGCGGCATCGACAGCGGCCTGAAAAAGGCCGGTAAGAAACGGACGCGGGGAAATCACGATACTTCTAAACCTTGCAGTAGGGGAAAATTTTCGCCGGATAATAACGCAAATCCGGGCAGCGGGAAATTGCGATAATTGGCGATCAACCGGCGGACATATAGTCCTGGATATCAATATCATCCAGTTGATCGGGGTGCAGGAACATTTCCGCGTATTCGCGCCAGACTCCGGATGTCAGGAACAGGTCGAACAGTTCCGGGTCAATGTGATTGTCGTTGCGCATGAAACCCATGATGCGCATGCATTCGCTTAGTTTCTTGGCTTTTTTATAGGGGCGGTCGGCTGCAGTCAGCGCCTCTAAGATATCGGCAATCGCCATCATCCGCGCCGGCAGGGACATCTGCTCCCGGGTCAGTCCGCGCGGGTAGCCTGTACCGTCCATTTTTTCGTGGTGCCCGCCCGCATATTCCGGCACGCGCCGCAGTGCTTTGGGAAAAGGCAGTTGTTCCAGCATGTCGATTGTCACGACGATATGGTCGTTGATCTTCTTGCGTTCCTCTTCGGTCAACGTGCCCCGCGCAATGGACAGATTGTAGAGTTCGCCCTGGTCGTATTCCGGCGTTTTGTGGTCATGCCGGTCTTCCAGCAGGCGCGCTGGTTCCGGCGCTTCCGATGCCGCGACCTTGCCGAGCCGCGCCTGCTCCTCCCAGGACAGCCCCCTTGTATGGTCGAAATGGCACATCCAGGTCCGCTCACCAATTGCGCGCAGCCGTTCCGCATCTTCCGGCGCGAAAAATTCGCCGCCCATATTGGATTCAGCAACGAATGCAAATTCCTCATCAAGCTCCCGGCAACGCGCCTCGAACGCCGCGTCCAGTTCGGCCGGGTCGCCTTCGCCTGCAAGTTTGGCTTTCAGGCATTCAATTTCCGCGTCCCGTCGCAGCACTTCAAACCGGGTGCGGATTACTCCGGCCAACAACCAGACAATCTGGCCGCTTCAGTGGTGGATTATTGCTCCCGCGTTCTCATTCCAGCAGCCATTGGTCGATGAAGCCGGTAAAGCCATCAAGTTTGGGCCGCTTGATCTCAGCCGTTCGTTGATATCCGGGCGGGACCGAAAAGCTCATCATCTTCTTTACGCTCGCGCGCGAAATCCCGAAATGGCCTGCTGCCGACCGTTCGCTCATGCCACCTCGACGCGCAAGGCGAACCTTCAAATACAAATCCACGACTAAAATCTCCCGCCCTCCCTGCAACCAGAAAGGGCCAAAGTGGCAACATTTTACGCTGCCCGCAGCGAGATTATCACGCCACTTCCGTGGCCAACTTTTGCACTGCCGTTCTCACCTGTGCATGTAATCGTAATTTATGTTTTATTTTCAATAATTTATACCGGATTTCGACGTTTACCTTGCCAAGGGTCAACATTATATACCGCACCGACGTTGCCAATATGCAACAATCAACGGTTACAAGGCGTTATCGCCGCACCAACTCTTCTACCTATGCGTATTTTTTCTTGGAATAACCCCATTAAATAGCGTGTCCGGACGAGTGCTGTATGTGGGCGGCAGTACAAAAAAAAACGGCCGGGACAATAATCCCGGCCGTTCTTCCGCGACACGTGCCGCAGACTTTACGTGTGCAGGCTGCCTAGACGACGCCATATGCCAGCATGGCATCCGCGACCTTGACGAAACCGGCAATATTGGCACCGTCGAGGTAATTGACCTTGCCACCAGGCTGACCGCCATATTCGGCGCAATTGTCGTGGATGTCCTTCATGATCCCTTTCAGGAGATCCTGAAGTTCTTCTTCCTTCCACGAAATCCGGGCGCTGTTCTGGCTCATTTCAAGACCCGAAACCGCAACACCGCCGGCATTGGCCGCCTTGCTGGGCGCGTACAGGATGCCTGATTCCTGGAACGCATGAATGCCCTCGATTTCAGTCGGCATGTTGGCACCCTCGGACACCGCCATGACACCATTCTTGAGCAGCAACCGTGCTTCATCGGCAGTAATTTCGTTCTGCGTTGCGCAGGGTACCGCGATATCGCAGGGAACGCCCCACGGGCGGCCGGCCTGGAAGGTTACGCCGTATTCCTTGGCATATTCTTCAATTCGTCCGCGACGCACCTGCTTCAGATCGATCAGGTAGGCGAGTTTCTCTGCGTCGATGCCATCCGGGTCATGAATGAAGCCGGAAGAATCGGACATGGTCAGCACCTTGCCGCCAAGCTGCCGAACCTTCTCGGCCGCATAGGTGGCCACGTTGCCTGAACCAGAGATGGCAACGCTCTTGCCTTCCATTCCGTCCTTCGCATGCTGCAGCATGTTATCAAGCATGTAGATGGTACCGTAACCGGTCGCTTCCGTCCGGATCAGGCTACCGCCATATTCCAGCCCCTTGCCGGTCAGGACGCCCACGAACTCGTTCTCGAGACGCTTGTACTGGCCGAACATGTAACCGATTTCACGACTGCCGACACCGATATCACCGGCGGGAACGTCGGTATTTTCGCCAATATGACGATGCAACTCGGTCATGAAGGACTGGCAGAACCGCATCACTTCATTGTTGGACTTGCCCTTCGGGTTAAAGTCCGCACCACCCTTGCCGCCGCCCATGGGCAGGCCGGTCAGGCTGTTCTTGAAGGTCTGTTCGAATCCCAGGAACTTCAGGACGCTAAGCGTCACTGTCGGATGGAAGCGGATGCCGCCCTTGTAAGGCCCAATCGCGCTGTTGAACTGTACCCGATACCCGCGGTTAACCCGGATATTGCCCTTGTCGTCTTCCCAGCATACGCGGAACAGAATTGCCCGGTCCGGCTCAGCCATGCGTTCCAGGATCTGCATTTCCTGGTATTGCGGCCGGTCTGCCATAAACGGAATGACCGATGCGGCCACTTCAAGCACAGCCTGATGGAATTCCGACTCGCCGGGATTGCGTTTCTTAACGCCTTCCATGAAACGGTCTAAACTATCTGATCTAACGGTCATCACTTTCTCCTTAACCCATACCGCTCCGGCTTCTCGAAGCCGAGAACAAAAAAACCCTCCCCCGCAGCTCGGACTATGCGTCCAGAACAAGCGGTCCTTTGGGCACGGAAACACAGGCAAGACATGATCCCGCTTCGGGCTTTTCACCCGGTTCGGAGATATAGTCTACGTCGCCTGATTTGATAGCCGTAATGCAGGTACCGCAGTTCCCCGCGCGACAGCCAAAATCTATATCGACCCCGTTTTCTTCGGCGAAATCGAGAAGAGAGCCGATTTCGGGGTCCCAAGGCACGGTTTTCCCGGCCTTGTTGAAGGTCACTTCGAACCCGGCTTCCGCTGCGGCTGCGGGCGCCTTGTCTCCGGTTGTGTCAGCTTCCTTCTTCTTTTGGACAGTCGCCGGTCCAAAAGCTTCGTAATTGATATCGTCTTCGGGCACGCCCCACTCGCGTAGCCCTTCGAATAACGAGTTCATCATCGGCGGCGGACCGCAGAAATAATACTCGTAATTACTGGACGGCAGGACCTTCTTGAACAGATCTGCGCCGACACGCCCGGCATGTTGGAAATCACGCCCCTGCACGTCGTCATCCGTCGCATTGGAATAACAGACATGAAGGTGCACGTTTTCGTGGTTCTTCGTGACTTCTTCCAGATGCTCCTTCATGACATGTTCGGCACGATTGCGAACGCCATAGAAGAAATGCGTTTCCCGGGTCGAGCCGGACCGCGTGATGTCGTTCAGCATGCTCATGACCGGCGTCAATCCGATGCCGCCGCCAATCAGAACAACAGGCGTATGCTTCAACGTTTCCAGGTAGAAATGGCCACCCGGCGCCTTTACATCGAGAATATCGCCTTCGTTAATGCTGTTATGGAAGAAATTCGAGGACAGGCCCGGCGGCACCTCCGGCTTGTCGCGTGGCGGCGGTACGGCCTTGATCGAGACCCGGTAATATTCCGGGTTCGGGCTGTCCGATAACGAATAACAGCGCATAACCGGTTTTGCTTGACCGGGGACATCGAGCCGGAATGTCAGGTACTGGCCCGGGTTAAAGGATGGCAGCGGCTTGCCGTCATGCGGACGAAGATAGAAGGAGCAGATACCGCCCCCTTCCGGAACCTTCCGGGCAACTTCGAACTTGCGGAAGCCGCTCCAGGAAAACTCGTTCTTTTCCCGTTCGAAATCCCATTTCCCCATGATTTCGGCAACACGCGTCTTGATCAGGGAGCGTTCCGATTCAACGATTCCCGTCGCGAGCTGCGTCGTTCTGATGCCGTTGAACAGCAATTGCGCAACATAGAGTGCTAACCCGATGAGAACTGCAAATGCCGCAAACTGGACTATCGTGCCCATACTTCCTCCCTCTAACGCCGTCCGCCGTTAAAACTTACGCCGGATTTCCAATCGTGCACCGCCGATATCATCAACGTTTTCCAACCAGCCATACATAGCGTCGGCCCGGACGATCCAGGTCTGCGCGATCGGCAACTGCCACCGGACACCCAAAGCATATTGCGATCCCTGCGCCGCGCGGCCAACAACGGCGTCGCCACCGATTGGCTGGACGGTTGCCGCTTCCACGACAATCTGCTGATCAAGATTAAACAAATACTGAATACCGATAGCGCCGCCATAGGTATCCTGGCCTGTATCGTCGAGTTTCGGAAAACCCGTCAATGCATCCGTTTCAAAGTTGATACCGGTATTCTTCAACAATCCCGTATCATCAACCAGCGGCTGCGGCCGATCGATACCGACCCAGGCGTTCAGATACGGCACAAGTGTCGACGGCAAAGACGTAACCAGTGAGTTTTCCACAAACAACGCATAACCATCGGCGGTCTGCTGCTTGCCGTTTGCGTCCTGACCGAAACTCCATACGCCGCGAACACTGTTTGAAAGCCAACGGCCATAACGACTGGTGTAGGCGAGTGTCGCGTTGTTGTAGCTGAGATCGTCAAAACCGCCCTGACCATCGACCCGGCCAAAACCGGCTTCGAAATAGCCTTCCAGCGTCTCAACGAAAGCGGCGGCGCCGTATACACGGACACCGTGATCCGCCAAGGCGCCCTGAGCGTCCTTGATTGCCGGTGTCGTCACCTTGTCAAACCCGGCAAAGAACGTGAAATCCATGTTGCTGATATCAAGCTTTGGACTGTTCAAAGCCGGAATGGCAAAGGCGCCACCGACAAAGGCGTCCTCGGCCCATACACCGTTCTGGAAAATGACCGGCATCAACCCGAAACTGAAAGGAAGATCGAGGGACGTCCATTCATCCGCAAGACCGGCATAAATTGCGCCGAAATCGCCTTCAAAGAACAAGGTTTCGAGATTGAGGTCAAAGAACGCTTCACCCTGATCGCGGTCGTCGCCCGCAAATTCATAGCGCGTGAACTGCCCGCCCTGATCAACCGGCCGCATAAAGGCATGGAGCCGCTCCGTACCCGTCAACTGTAAATCAATTTCCAGGTTCAGACGCGTTGCGACCTGGCCGGTCTCCGTTGCGCCATTGTCGTTAAACGCAACAGCCGTCCGCCAATCGCCGGCGACATTAAAGGCGGGAAACAGCAGGTTCTTGCGGCCAATAAGATTTGTACCTTCGCCGTAACTGCCCTCTGTGTATATCGGACGACCGAGTTCGATAAGGGGACGCGGCGTATTTACCGCGGTCTTGCCGCCGTAGATCTTGATCTGCTCTTCCGCGTCGTAAGGCTTGTCCTCATAGGCCGGATCAGACCCGAAAACGTTCGCGTCATGCTCGACAGGCTTCGCCGTCGGCGACATCTGCCGGGGCGCATCCGCGCCTTCACCTGCCGCATAAGCGGCGCCGGAAAGCGCCAAAGCGCCTGCGACAGTCACTGACCAAATTGAACCTTGTAAGGCCCGACGACTTGCGTTCTTAAATATGTCCACGCTCTTTACTCCCTGTGACCTTTATTATCTGCCTAACCCTGTCAGATAATACCGGGTCACGTTTATCAGCCCTGGTGGCACACACCCCAAAATCCCAAATCAAAGTCCCAGCGGCACACGCACGGCACGCCGCTGGTAAATGCTATTTGACTTCGAATTCAACAGTGTAGGGATGGAAATCCAGCATCCACTCGTTCATCGATTGCTCCATTTCATTTGTCGCACCAACAAACCGCATGAAGTAGATCGGCTCCGCCCGGCTGCGCAAACGCGCTGCCAACCGGTATTTGCCTGGCTTCTTCAACAATTCCGCCGGGATCGAATATTCAGCATCCCTGCTACCCAGTGGCGGAATTGACCGGGCTTCCATTCGAACGAACGGCGGGTGGTTCAACACCGTTGTCGGCACATTGATCGGCCGCAGCAAGGGGCGCTGATCGATATCGAAGCTGACCGGCAGATACATCTCCCGTTCCGTTCCCTTGACATTGGTGGTCAGGAACTTGGTCTGGAAGTTTACCAGCTGTTCATCGAATTCAATCTTGCCTGCTGCGAGATCAAGCGAATGGACATCGGCAAAGTCGCCATTGCTGTCGACATATCCTGATTCCCACACCCGTTCGCCATCCGGATCGATAAGCGCGACGTTAAACCAGATTTCCGGCTGTGCCCCCAACGAACCCGAGGGGAGGTTATGGCCGTCATCCGTATTAACAATGGTGTATTTGAAATCAAGCGACTTACCGGCCTTGGGCTCGCCAGAGAAGAACGGACCGTCAACCCGGCTGCCGTTTTCCATGACCTGGCGACGCATTTCCCGCTTGAATTCGAGCTCTTTCAGGTTTTCCTGAATGACTTCGTTTGCCTCTTCACGGTCACCGGGGTCTTCCCAGGCTTCCGGGAAGCGAACACCAAGCACCGACGCCATTCTGGTTGTTGCAGCGGTGACTGCCGGCGCATCCGCCGTTTTCGCTGCGATCAATGCCGCCAGCGCTTCCTTCACGCGTGGCTGTGTGCGATCCGAAACCAAACCGGACAACGCGTCGACCTGCTCGCCATATGCGGCCCTGGCATCGCCATCACCGCCAGCGAGATCTTCAACGGCGCTATCAAGCTCCTCGAAGACTTCGGCGATTTCCTCGATCGACTCTTCGAATTCTTCCGTGCCCCAACCGGCCCGATGGTCGAACTGCAACCATTCCTGCATTGTCCAGCGTTCCGCTTCCGGATTGTGCGGGAAGATGCCTGGATGGGCGATCGGATAACCAGGCCCATAGAAGGCATGGTTGCTGTGTTTACGACCCGGGTTTATCGGCTTGCCATCCACAATGGCGACCGGGGCCGTTTCATAGCCTTCCGCCCGCCCGGGGACTTTACCCATATGACAATCCTGGCAGGTCACACCGTTCTTGGCTGCCGGTGAATCCCGGTACTGTTCCCAAACGACTTCAAGCTTGATGCCGAGGTTGACCGCAACCTGATGGCAGGACGCACAGAATTCGGATTGCGAAATCTGACCGAACTTGACGACATTCGCATGCGACTTGGCACCACGCTCGCTTTCGTTCGTCGCAATCTTGTATTCATCTTTCTTCGCGATGACATCGGCAAACTTGCTGTCCTTCAGCGAACCGTACACCGGCTGGTGAATGTTGCCGACGTTCAGATTACGTTCGCCATTTTGCCCGCGACCATATTCTTCGGTGACACGATGGCAGGTAATGCAGGTAATACCTTCACTGGAAACCCGGCTGCGCTCCCAAAGCGGAAGTTCGCGTTTTTCGCCACGCTGCGTCCCAACCTGCTGATGACAGCGAACACAGAATGTGCCGATTGTTCCCTGCGTCAGATTACTGATTGCCTGTTCGAATTTATGGAACATCGGCGAAATGGACGCATAAGCATGATTGGAAGAAGCCCATTCCTTGTAAATTTTCTGATGGCAGACGGCGCATTGCGAAGCGCTCGGGAAATTTTCTTCCGACAGCATACCGGCATGCGGGTCGCCCGCCGTGGTTGCGGCGACCTGTTCATCGGCCTGTGCCGGCAATGCAAACAACATCATAGCGGCGCCGCATAAAATCGCGTAGCGCCGCAATAACTTGCTGGAGATCAACATCATCTTCATAACAACAGTCCTCTCGGATGCCCCATCCCAGTTGAGGGTTATCATAACATGCCCCAAGGGGCTTTCAACGTAATGTGACGCCAGTCACAAATTCAATTTGTCGCAAATTCGCGCTAACCGCCGGTTTCCTTTGGCGAAGGGATATCTGCCGGCAAACCCGCCTCCGTCATACGGTGTTTGAAACCGTGACCGTTATGATATTCGTGACACAACGTGCATTCCTGACGTACTTCGCCCTCTGCATGGCATCCAACACACGTTTGGTTATCAATTGATTTAAAATTGCTGGCGAATTCAAGCGGATTGAACTGCTTGAACGATGCCGCAAATTCCGCATTCTCATCCATCTTGTGGCAGGTTTCACAGGCCTGCCCCAACCCGAGAAGGTTCAGATGCGGCACATGCGAATAGCGGACATGCCGCTGTTTGGAGACCGCGCCCAGGGACCAGGCAATCTGCAGCGAGTCAGGCTTGTCCTTAACCTCGTTGACCGAGTGACACTTCACACAAGCGCCAGGGCCGTCTGACTGGGACAGGATCGTATCCCGCATATCGTCACTGACGCCTTCACCGCCCGCCGCCGCCAGATCAACCCAGGCCTTGGCAACGGGGTCGCCGTGACGGACGGGGCGATACCGCAGTGACAGGGCATCGGCGAACCAACCTCCGGCCACGGCTTCCGCCGGCGCTTCATACTCTTCATTCGCCGCCCATGCGCAACCAACCTGATGCAGCAGATCGGATGACAAACCGGAGAACAGCGTCGCGGCACCAGGCTTGCCATCGACTTTCTCCATCAATGCCTCGCCGCCGCTTTCAACCATGCCCATCACAAGCTCGCCGACAGGCTCACTGTATTCCGCCATGTCTTCGCCATCTTCAAGACCAAGCAGCATGATCGCCGTCGCCGGCAGGACCTCCAGGGAAACAGATTCGTATTCTTCGTCGCTTTCCGGCGCATCTCCATCGCCCATGCCGAGATCGAACCGCAACTTCTTGAGATCTTCCTTCAGCGCTGCGGCTTCCGTGATATCCGCCATCCGCTCCTGCACCGTATCGACGATTTCACCAGCCTGTTCGAGCGATGCCACCGAAGGGCCGCACGCTTCACGAACCGCTGCGATATCAAACGGGTTTTCTTCGAATTCAGGCAAGGCAAAGACAACGAGTTCCCGGCCGCCGATCTGATCCTCGTGGCAACCGGCACAGGTCTGCTCGAACGACTTTACCGGAACATTCCGGCCGGAAAGGCCTGCGTCATGACAGGTGACACAACGGTCCTTAGGCGCGCGGTCCACGAAACGCGGGTCTTCGAAATGCTTGCCAAAATGATTGGTATGATCAAATGCGATCGCGGTACGGCGACGCGACGGGTAGGTATCGCTAAATGCCGGATGCCCGTTCGAGAAGCTCTCGAACGCTTTCTCATGGCAAGCGCTGCACTGCTGATCCGCCAGCTTGACGATACTTGTATTATCGCCCTTGTGCTCGGTATGGCACATCGTGCATTTGGTCTGCCGCTCACCACCCGCGGTTTTGAATGTCTCGTTATGCGGCGCCGTTGCGGCACCATCGAAGGTGTGGCAACTCTCACAGGATTGCGACAAAGTGCCAGGCGACCAGGCCGCCTTGAGCCAAGTTGCGGCATCCTGGTCATGCGGCTCGTGGCAGGTCGCGCATCCGCCGGCGCTGGTGAACTTGGAATGGGCGCCGGACAATTCACCCGGGTTGACCGTATTGATCGCCCGCGCATCGTCGCCGTAAAAACTGAACGCGGCAATCAGCGCAACAACGAGCGCCGCCGCCAGCATCGTAAATCTGGCGCGATAGTTGCGCAGTGATGGAATGGGCTTGCAGGCCGCATGCTGGTTGCAGCACTTGCCATCCGGCAAGGGGCCGGTTTCACACGGGCCGCCGCTTCGCACCGACCGCCGGCATTCCCATCGGTCATTGTTGAAATAAGGCGAGCATTCGCTGACGCCGCCGCAGGAACCTTCACTGGAGGGGCCGCGTCCACATGGCTTCCCCCAAAAACTGAGCCTTCCGCAACGAAACGGAAAGTTCGGCCGCTCATAGGGGCTCTTGTCCTGCCTGAAACGATCCGGATCTGTAATCATAGGGAATACACATTTACTAGAATGAAGTGCCAGACAGCCATGATGATGACAGCCATCGATAGCGGCACATGGACCAGGAGCCACTTCTTCAAAAGCCCCTGACAGGCGTAATGCCGGTCAATCAGACATTTGAGCTCGCCCAGCTCGATAACCTGATCGAAATATTCCACTTCCGGATCATTCAGGTAACGTCGCGCGGCAACACCCGGGCCGCGCAACCAATGCCCGGCGGCGTCGCCACCAACAACGTGACTGACCCAGAAACGCGGACGCGAAAAGAACCAGTTCAAGGTACCGATATAATGCTTCGCCACGGTATCGCTGCCGGTTTTCTCGGTGCACTCAAACACAAGCGCTTCGACTTTTTCGCGGATTTCAGCAATTTCAGCGGGAATACGCTCATAGATAATTTCGATTTCAGTCTGCGCCAGGCGACGCGGCAACATCCGGGAAATTCCGTAACCGAGCAGCCCGGTAATACTGACGAGATAGAAAAGAAAAGTCAGCACACGTTCATACAAGCCGATCGGCCAGACCAGACCTGCGTGCAACCAGAACATCGCAATTGCCAGAAGACCGGCGGCAACATGGAAGGCAAGCCAGAAGCGCGCGCTGCCCAATGGCACCATCGACATGCGTTTGCGCACGTTAAAGAAACCCAATGACAGCATGATGACCAGCAGGACGCAACCGGTGATGATGGACGGATCACCGAGATCCAGCCAGGCTTTATGCGAAGCCCATGCCGCGGCCGCAAACACCGCTATGCTTAACACGCCGAAAGTCACAATTGCTCCGGACGAGCGTCCCTGTGCCATTACGCTGCCCCCGACGGATTGAAGTCTTGAAAGTGCACCCGGCTCAATGCGCCATGCGGACAGGCCCTGACACAGGCCGGCCCCCCTGGATTGTCATCACAGAAGTCGCATTTGGTCGCCTTGAAAATCGCCTTCCCTGTGTTCGGGTCCGTAATCGTATGGCCGTCACTGTTACGGATAGCGACCATCGCGATATTATTGTACGGGCACGAATTCGCGCAGGTCGCACAACCGATGCAGGTCAAATCGTTGATCACGACAATCCCGGTTTCAACCGTCCTGTGAATCGCGCCTGTCGGACACCCGATCATGCAAACCGGGTCTGCACAATGCATGCAGGCATTCGCGACCATTATATTGTCGAACGTACGACCGTGACGCCGGAACCTTGGATTGCCGCCATGCGTCGATGCGCAGGCGCGAACACAATCATCGCAGCGAACGCAGCGATCCAACTCGATAACCATCGACCGGGTGGCGTTGATAAACCGCTCTTCCACGGCCCATTCCATCATCGCGTCATCGGCAACCGGCGTCGAAGCCAATTCCATTGTCGTCGATTCGGGAGCCTCCATGAACGGGAAGACATGCTCTTCAAGAACCGGTGCCGGAACGCGAATCACGTCGACATAACCCAGCGCCGTCAAAGAGGTATACAGCGCGATGTCGGAAATTTCCGGGTTCTTCCAGGCGGTATAAAGCTCACCCAACCCGAAATGGTCGCCCGCACCGAGATAGGTCAGGGTCCGCTCGCCATTTCCGTGCTTCACACTGACCCGCGCAAACCCGGCCCGGATCATCAGAACGCCATCGGGATACTCACCCTGGCGCGCAATACCCGGCTCCTTGGCGCTACCGGACTGCCGCTGCTTCTGGAACGCAACGTTCCAGTCAAACGAGCCATAGGTTTCGAACAGCACCTTATCGACAACAGCCTGCAGCGCATCCTCGTCCAAGCGCGAGAACATGACGCTTTCCTGAAGATGCGTCTTCAACGCATTTTCGCGATAGCGCTGGTCGATCATCCGGCGCCAGCCTTCATCATACTTGCGCAATTCACGAAGGCCCTGCCAGCGAATCTCCAACAGCGTGGCGTCCTGCTCTGCAAAAATCGTCGCCGTGCGCGGCACCCGCCCCAGTGCGGCAAGCTCCCCAAACAGGGCACCATCCTCAAGCTTCGCCGTACGATGCTTGTCCAGTACTGCCGGCACGTCCTGCAGGAATACCCGCGCGTTGGCGCTGCCGGTACCGCCCCGCAGCCCCTGGGACTGGTAATGTGAAATATCGCGCACTTCCGGGACCCGCGAATTCGTCCAGAGCTGCGACAGCGCTTCGAAAAATCCCTTGCGGCGACGCGACTGCCGGCCAAGCATGGATTGCGGCAATTCCGGCGCCAGAACAACGCGCAAACTGCCGTCCAGAACCAGAAACGCCGAATTGCCGTAATCACCTTCGCGAACAACGATATCGCCGGAACGGAAACGGACAATCCGCGTATCGTTCAGCAACACCCCGTGCAATGGCGTATGTTTTGGAAATTTATCCGACTCGATCGCCGCAATATCAGGTCGGCGCAAAAGCCCCTCGACGTCTTCCGACGTCATCTCCGCACCGAAAGGAGTCGACCACCGTTGTGGCCGCTCCATCGTTGCTACTCCCGCGACTTCCACCAAAACTTCAGCCCCCGTAATGCTTCCGATTGCTACTCAACACCCCACCGGGCGAGCAACAAGACCGCTTACTTACTTAAACTCTTTCGGAAGCATACCGCCGACAGCGCCGGTCAGGTCCTTGCCTTTGACCGCCTCTGACAGCGCCTGGCCATTGGCCACGCTCGGATCGGAAAGCAGCGCGCCAGCTTCTGGTACCTGCCCCTTCACCGCCTCAAGCACAGCCGTTGCGGTTGCAATCCGCTTTTCCTGTGCCGCCTTGTATTTTGCGTGATCGGACTTCGACATCGCCTGCGTCGCGCTCACCAGTGCAGCGGCCTGACCAACCACATACATCTGCGACATCTCGGCCGGTGTCATTTCCTGGTTTTCGGTGACGTTCGGCGGATAGAAGCGATGCCGGACCGTGCCCTGGCTATACGCAACCAGTTCGAAACCCGGGTTCAACGGGTGCCCGGCGTCGAGCATCGCCGCGGCATCTTTCGCATCCAGCTCGTCGCGCGCCAAACCGTGACAAGCCATGCAATTGGATGCCACATCGAACAACTTCGACGGCCGGATCATGCCCGCGGCCTCAGCCTTCGCAAACCGTTCCGCCTTGTGAGCAGCCGGTTCGGCATCGCGCTTGACGCCCTTGCCATAATCATTGTGTACGGTGATCCAGTCGGAAGCCGCGCCATGACAGCTTTCGCAAGAAGGACCGGCGACCTGCTTCGGCTTGGCGCCCGCGTCTTTCTTTTCTTCGCTGTAATGGCAAATCGTGCAGGTCTCGGACCGCTTCATCCGCTTGTCGCCGACCGCCTTGACGATAGCCTTCGCTTTCTCGTTCTTGTGGATACCCTTGAACGATTTGAAATGTTCAGTGCCTTCCCATACCTTGGCTTCCGCCGTATGGCATTCCTGACATTTCTTGGGCCCGACCTTGAAGGGGGCAGCTTCGGCCTGCGACGTTGCAGCCAGCAATCCAGCCAGCGCAAAAATCGACAACACCGCGAATACTTTCTCAGAGATTTTCTTCAGCATAACACCCCCTGCGGTAAAAGCTCATCTGGCGGCCAAGCCAACGAGGCCAACAACTTACCATTCAACAGGTAAACTACCGTCCGGACAAGCCATTCTCAAGCAATATTGCAACATTAAGCGACTCTTTATCCCTTGCCAACTGACATCGGATAAACAGTCGAATAACAAAACGAAGTTTAGAGGAGATTAATACGCATGTTTTCACGCGCAACGATTGCGCCGGGCCACACAGAACGTGATTCGGCTTCAAGTTGTTCCATGAATCCATCCTCATGGTCAGGGTCGTGGTGGAAAATGGCGAGCATCTTAGCATCTGCTGCTCGCGCCAACCGGATTCCTTCCTGCCATGTGGAATGGCCCCAGCCGACCTTGCCCGGGAATTCGTCATCCGTGTAGGTCGAATCGTAAATCACCAGATCCGCCCCCTCGATCAGTGCCAGCACGTTTTCATCCGGCTTGCCGGGCACATGCTCGGTATCGGTGACGTAACACATTGACTTGCCCTTATATTCCACCCGGTAGCCGGTCGCACCGAACGGGTGATTCAGCGGCATCGTCCGAACCTGTATATCACCGTAGAGCTTGAAATTTTCCCCCGCCCGGAAATCCTCGAAATTCAGCGTACTGCGCATCGCTTCGAGCGGTACCGGAAAGGTCGGCATGGTCATCTGGCCGGCAAGGATCCGTTTGATACCGCCGTCGTCGCTGACATGGCCCGCCATGATCGTAAAGGAACTGCCTTCATGGAAGGCCGGCGAAAAGAACGGGAACCCGTTGATATGGTCCCAGTGTGTGTGGGAAAGCAGCAGATGCGCGTCATAAACATTCTTGCGCAACAGCCAGTGCCCGAGATTTCGAATTCCCGTCCCCGCATCAAAAATGAGACGACGACCACCGCAGGCAACCTCGACGCAACTTGTGTTCCCGCCAAAGGCGACATGTTTTGGGTGACGGCGTGGCAATACTGCCCCGAACGCCCCAGAACTTGACCTTGAAACTCATCGCGCCGGACCTTCTGCTACTCTACCCCATAAAATCCCCAACTCAATCAACGCTGAACCTTCCGGGCAATGCTGTGATGCCTGTCACTCCCTGTGACTATTTTTTAACAAAATCAGCTATCTCAGCATCGCCCGAAAAGTCAGATTGTCATCATTGGGGCATACTTCGCAGTCAAGGAAATCAGATCGTAAACTGCAGATCACCCAACCGCTTGGTCAGCTTCATGTTTTCCGCATAATCGATCGGAACGGCGAGAAGCGCCGGCCCGTCCTGCGCAAACGCCTCCGTCAGCGCCCCGGGCAATTGATCGGCGGCGGTGAGGGTCTTGCCCCACATGCCGAACGACTGCGCCAGCAGTTCGAAATCCGGATTTCCGAAGGAAAGCTCGGAATGCTTGCCGTCGAAATGGTTCTGCTGCTTCCACTTGATGAGGCCGTATTCGCCATCGATCCAGACCATGATCACGGCATTGAGCTTGCGCCGGACCATCGTTTCCAGATCCTGCACATTCATCAGGAACCCGGCATCGCCGCAGATTGCCAGAACCTTGCGGTCCGGCAGGGCGACTTTCGCACCCATCGCCCCTGGCAGGGCGAAACCCATGGAACAGAAGCCATTGGAAATCAGGCAGGTGTTCGGCACATCGCACTGATAATAGCGCGAGATCCACATCTTGTGGGCACCGACATCGCTGAGCAGGATATCATCCGGACCCAGCGCCTCGCGCACATCCCAAAGCACCTTCTGCGGCTTCATCGGGAAGGACGCATCGTCCTTCTCCATGGCGAAATCATCGAGGATCGTATCGCGCATCTTCTTGTGATCTTCGATGTTGAACAGCGGCAGCTTGCCCTCATTGTCAAACCGGACATTGAGTTCTTCATTGATCTGCCACAGCGCATCAGCCACGTCGGACACGATATCGACTTCCACCGGATAATCGGTATCGACCTCGGCCGGCCAGAAATCGATGTGGATGATCTTCTTGTCGCCCTTGTTCCAGAACGACGGCGCGAACTCGACCAGATCGTAACCGACAGAAATGATGACATCGGCTGCATCGGTTGCTTCGATGATATGGTCACGCCCCTGCAGGCCCATGGTGAAGAGGCAATGCGGATCGGTCCGCGGTACAGCACCCTTGCCCATGAATGTATTGACCACCCCGATGCCCGACTTGTGCGCCAGACGAACGAGCTGCTGCGCAGCGCGTTTGCGGACCGCGCCGTTGCCGGCGATGATCAGCGGTTTTTTCGCGGACGCAATGATATCGACCGCCTGCTTGATCGCCTTGTGATCGGCTGCCGGACGGCGCGTTTTGCCGGTTTTCATTGGCTGCAGGTCTACATTGTTCTCCGCGATATCTTCGGGGAGTTCGATGACGGTCGCACCGGGCTTTTCAGCTTCGGCGATCTTGAACGCCTTGCGCACGACTTCGGGAATATTCCGCTCGTCGTAAATCGAATGCGCCCATTTCGAAATCGGCCGGAACATGGCAATCGCGTCCATGTTCTGATGGCTTTCCTTGTGCAGGCGGGTCGTCGATGCCTGACCGATAATGGTCACCACCGGCGCACGATCCATGTTGGCATCGGCCACACCGGTCACCAGGTTGGTCGCGCCCGGCCCGAGCGTCGCCAGACAAATGCCGGACTTGCCGGTCAAACGTCCATAAACATCGGCAGCAAATGCCGCTGCCTGTTCATGCCGGCACAGCACGAAATCGATCGGGCTATCATTTAACGACAGCATCGTATCGGCGTTCTCTTCGCCGGGAATGCCGAATATGTACTCTACGCCCTCGTTTTCGAGACAACGTACAAATAAATCAGAAGCCTTCATAAAGTTCCCCTCTAGTCTTCTAGCGGATTAATCAAGAAATTCGCCCCGAGACGTAGTATGGCATTCGTTTTCTCTCGGTCAATGCGAACTATTCGTTTTTGGCTCATTTCTGCGGTATTCAAGGATGCAACCGTATTGAAATGCGCCGGTTCTTCTCCCGGTTCCCCGGGATCACTTCTCCAAAAAGGTCACGATTCGGATATTTTGGTTTCACGTCTGCGTAGCCGGATGCCTTCATGCGAACGGGCTCGGTTCCGGAAGTAATGAGATAACGTACGACCCCGGTCGCCCGCGCGGTGGACAATTCCCAGTTGGAGGGGAATCGGGGTGTATTGATCGGTGCGTCATCGGTATGCCCCTCCACATCCACGTAATACAGGTCATACGGCGGTTGGGCTAATTGATAAGAAATTTCGACCAGTATTTTCTGCGCCGTCGGCAACAGCTCGGCAGAGCCCGGACGGAAAAACGAGCGGTTGGAAAATTCGATAACCACACCGGCCTCGTCAAAGCCTGTCTGCACTTCTTCCTGATCGATCTGCACTTCTTCCAGAATCGAATTCAGGTTTTGCGCCAGGTTGAACATTGGCCGCTTGGGCGCTTCATCCGTCCCCAGCTCCTTTTTGATGCCGGCCATTGCTTCTTCGAAGCGCGGTATATCCACCTTGGAAAACGACACCAGCATGACGAAAAACGCCATCAGCAACGTGATCGCATCCGCATAAGTCGTCATCCAGCTTTCGTCTTCCTCAGGCGCTGTATTTTGCCGTTTGCGCGCCATCACCGATCCTTCATCTGCTGATCGATGTTGAAGCGGATCGACGGATCGAGGAAGCTGTTCATCCGATCCTGGATGAAGCGCGGGCTGCGCTTTTCTGCCAGCAACGCAAACCCTTCGACCATCAATTCATGCCGAAAGCGCAGGATTTCCTGACGCTGCTGCAGCTTGTTTGCGGCCGGGACAAAAATCATCCGCGCGAGCATCACACCGTAAAGCGTTGTATTCAGCGCCACCGCCAGACCGGGGCCCAGCATTTCCGGATTGCTGCCCATTGCGTCCAGCATCACGATAAGACCAATCAGCGTTCCGATCATGCCAAATGCCGGTGCGGTCCCACCCATGGAGCGCAGGATATTTGCCGGCACCATATTGCGTTCAAAAGTATTGTCCGCCACCGCCTGCAGGGTTTCGCGGACGTCCTTGCCGTCATACCCGGTGATCAGCAATTCGACGCCGAAGACCAGAAACGGATCGGATGCGACTGTCTTGATCTCATCCTCCAACGGCAGAAAACCCTTTTCCTTCACCAGATAGCCCCACCGGATTATCCGGCCGACTTCCGTATTCAGGATTGTCCGATTGACCCGCTGGGGAATAAAGGTGCTGCCGATCCCCTTCAGCGCCAGGATGACGTATCGTGCTTCCTGGCCTACGAATGTCGCCGCAAGGGTACCGCCGACCACGAGGATAAAACTGGGCGCGTCGAGAAACAGACCGAAATTGCTTGTTGCAAGCAATATCGAGCCGACGAACAGGCCAATAGCGGCAAGAAAACCGAAGAATGTCGCAAACGACATATAGCCCCAACACCCGCCAGCCTTTTAATGCGACTGGCCCCAACCCAAACACTACCCTAAGAACAATGACAATAAGAGTATCGCCAACACTAGCAGTCGTGAACCTTTTTTATTATAGGTTTATTAAGTATGAACAAATCCTTTCCAAATAACGCTGAACCAATGCAGGTCGCGGTCGAAAGCATCGGCATGCGGGGCGATGGTATCGCGGTCGTTGATGGCGTGCCGTACTACATTCCCGGCACTGCGCCCGGCGATGTCGTCGACATCATCAGGGGCAGCAAGCGCGATGACGGGTATACCGCGACCGTCAGTACATCACACACACCCGGTCCGGACCGGACGGAACCAGCCTGCCGCCATTTCGGAACCTGTGGCGGGTGCACGCTGCAACACATCACACCCGGTGCCGTCGCCGATATCAAACGCGATCAGATCAGCCTGACACTGGCGCGGCATGGATTTCAGGACATCCCGATTCGCGAGACCATTGCCATTCCGCCCGGTGAGCGCCGGCGCGTTCGTTTCAGCATGCACAAGAAGCGCGGTGTCGCATTCGGTTTCAACGCCAACCGCAGCAATGACGTTATCGACATCGCCGAATGCCCTGCCGCACGGCCCGAGATCGCTAAACTGATCCCCGATCTGAAGGCGCTGGCCGCCCGAACCCCCGCGCTGGGGCGCCGTGCGGAATTCATCGTCACCGCAACAGATACCGGCATCGACATCCTGCTTCGCCCGTCGAAACGCAAAAACCCGGGGATGGACGAACGCGTGGCACTGGCGGCTTTCGCCGAGCGTCATGACATCGCACGCATCGGCTGGGACGGACCGATCGGCTATGAGCCGCTGGCGGCGCGGCGCGCGCCAACGATCACATTCGGTAAAACCCGTCTTGCGATGCCGCCGGATGCGTTCCTGCAGCCAAGCCAGGGGGGCGAACGCGCCATCGTGAAAGCGGTTTGCGACGCGGCTGCCGGTGCGCGGAAGATCACGGACCTTTACGCGGGTTGCGGTGCGCTGTCGTTTCCCCTGTCCGCGCTTGGGCCCGTCCAGGCCTATGAAGGCAACGAGGATATGGTTCAGGCGATACGCTATGCCGCGGCGGGCCAGCCCGTCGCCGCCGAAATCCGCGACCTCGCGCGGCGGCCCCTGTCCCCGGACGAGTTGAAACGATTCGATACCATCGTTTTTGATCCACCCCGCGCCGGTGCCAGGGAGCAGGCGGGTACGATCGCATTATCGGCCGCGCAAACAGTTATCGCCGTTTCGTGTAATCCGGCAACGCTGGCACGAGACCTGCGGACGCTGGTGACCGGTGGCTACCGGATCGAATCGATCCAGCCGATCGACCAGTTCCCCTGGTCAGCCCATGTCGAGGCCGTTGCCGTGCTGCGCCGCGACCGTCCCTAATTTTCGACGATACCGCCCGGCAGCAACTGGCGCGCGGTCATGACCGTTTCCGGACCGACTTCCGCCCATTCGGCGAATTCGACCACCATCGCGTCGTCGCCCAGCAAAAAGTCCAGCACGCCGCCAAGAAAGACCGGATCACCGGCCCGGACGCGGATTTCCGCTGGACCAATTCCGGTCAGCGCCAAAAAACGGCCAAGCCGGTCACCGTCTTCGGCAACAAAGGACAAGCCACGAATAGCGAGAAGTTGCGCCGCATCTGCGGGCGTCGTTTGAACTGGATGCTTCATTTGGCCTACGGTAAGAGCGTTGTATCAATCCGGGCAACCACGAAATCGCACCGCCCCGGACAAGGAACCCCTTTATGGCATGGAATCCGAGCCAGTATCTCGCTTTTGCGGGCCCGCGCATGCAGCCGGCAATCGATCTGCTGAACCGAATCCCGCAAGAAACACCGGGATCCGTCATCGACCTTGGCTGCGGGCCAGGCAACATTACGCCGTTGCTGCGCCAACGATGGCAGGACGCCGATATCATCGGGCTAGACAATTCCGACACGATGCTGGAACGCGCCCGCACCGCCTGTCCCGACGAAACCTTCGACCATTGCGACATCACGGCCTGGCAGCCGGACCGGCAATACGACGTCATCTTCTCGAACGCAGCGCTGCAATGGGTCACGGGTCACGACACCCTGTTCCCGCACCTGCTCGACCTTGTTGCACCGGGCGGCACACTGGCCATCCAGATTCCGCGCAATACCGATGCTCCATCGCATCGGCTGATCGGCGACGTGATCGAGGGTGGCCCGTGGCGTGATCTGCTGGCACCGATTCGCGATGCCATTCCGACACAGGAACCCGCCTGGTACCGCAATCTGCTTTCTACCACCGCGCAAAGTCTGGATATCTGGGAAACCGAATACATGCAGGTTCTCGACGGCGACAATCCCGTCGCCGAATACACCAAGGGAAGCCAGTTGACGCGATTCCTGGAACCGCTTGACGAAGCCGCGCGCGGTGAATTTGAATCGCGCTATCGCGATCTCGTCATCAAAGCCTACCCACCGGAATCCGACGGCAAAACCCTGTTCCCGTTCCGCCGCCTGTTCATACTCGCAAACGCCTGACAAGAAACTGGAGCCCCATCCATGAAACTGCTCGTACTCGCCGGCGACGGCATCGGTCCCGAAATCACCAGCGCCACGGTAAAGGCCGTCGATGCGCTGAACCATCGGTTCAATCTTGGATTGACGCTGACCGAAGCCGATGCCGGCCTGTCCAGTCACGCCAGACATGGCACCACACTGACCGAGGACGTGCAGGCGCAGGTCATGGAAAGCGACGGGGTCATTCTCGGGCCGACGGACTCGCTGATCTATCCCGCGCCGGAAGACGGCGGCATCAACCTGTCCCCCTGGTTCCGCAAAAACCTGGATCTGTACGCCAATATTCGCCCGTCACGGGCGCGGCCCGGCGTGCCCTGCCTCGCAAAAGACATCGACCTTGTCATCGCGCGGGAAAACACCGAAGGCTTTTACGCCGACCGGTCGATGTACATGGGATCGGGCGAGTTCATGCCGACCGAGGATATGGCGCTGGTCGTGCGCAAGATCACTCGCGACGCGTCACGCCGGATCGCTGAATCCGCCTGCCAGTTGGCAATGACCCGTCGCAAGAAACTCACCATCGTGCACAAGCGCAATGTGCTGAAACTCTCCGACGGCCTGTTTTACGATACCGTCCGCGAAGTGGCCGATGGATACGAGGGCCTGGAAGTCGACGACTTTATCGTCGACGCGATGGCGGCATTGCTGGTGCGCAAACCCGGCGCATTCGATGTCGTGGTCACAACCAATATGTTTGGCGATATCCTGTCGGACCTGGCCGCGGAGCTTTCCGGCGGCATCGGCCTCGGCCCGTCGATCAATGCCGGCCGCGACCGTGCCATCGCACAGGCGGCGCATGGCGCAGCGCCCGATATCGCCGGACAGAATTCCGCCAACCCGACGGCACTGATGCTGTCAGCCAGCATGCTGCTGGCCTGGCTGGGCGATCGCCATAACCGCACCGACCTGGAAGACGCCGCCCGGCGTCTCGAAGAAGCAATCGACGCCCAACTGGACGATCCCGCCGGTCGCACGGTCGATTTAGGTGGAAAACTTAATACATCGGATTTTGGCGATGCGGTCGCACGCCGAATTTCCGGTTAACAATTTCCTAAAAGCTCAACTTTCATAAATGTTTACCAAAAATATTCACAAGTTATCCACAACATGTTGTCCATTAACGTTTTGTTAACCCACTATCTTGTAAAACTTGATGCAACGCAGGCTCAACCGATATGGCAGAATTCGGAGGCCGGCTCCACACAATGAGAGAGCATTGTAATGGCGCGCGAATTTCCGATGGACAGCGGCAGAATACCACGCAGGACGGTGACATACCGCAGCCAGTCAAGTGTCTATTATGGATTCACCGAATTTGGCATCGATCAGCCCCGCCCCCATGCGGCAGGCATCTTCATGCTGGCGGAAGAAACTGTCGGACCGGATATCTGGCGGATTCTTCTGGTCGGAGAGACCGCCGATTTCACCGCAGGCATCAAGCACAACACCGCCGTCCGCGAAGCCCGGCGGCGCGGCGCAAGCCGTATCCTCCTGCATTTCTCACCGCTCGGCAGCCAGGCCCGTCTCAATGCCGCGCAGGATTTGTGGCTGGCAATCCGGTCGCCACTCGTATCCTGGGCGACAGCCCCCCTGCATCGGTTCGGCTGACCTGACTCAGCCGCCCTGGGTTTTCGGCAGCATCGTCTTTTCCACAAAAATTCTCAGATCCGCATCCGCGCTGTTCCGGGCGGCTTCCTGAACCGCCAGCATCAGCTTTCCGGCTGCTGTCTGCTGCCAGAACCAATCCTGCACCTCCTGACTGGACCGCGTGCCGGGTTGCGCCGTCCCGGCTTCAGAGTAATAGGCGAGAATATCGGTAAACGCGTCCTTGAAGGCGAAAGCCGCCGGACGATCCGGCATCGGGTTTTCCGCCGGCGTTTCGTCAAGAAAGGACGCCACAAACCGTGTCGCATCGTCGATTTCCAATCCGCTGACCCCGACCATCGTCCGCTTCCGGCGGTCCAACGACAATTGATACCACGGGGACAATTCTGCAATCTCCTGCAGCGTCGCAGTAGCCGGGCCCTGGTCCTCGGCGGGCGGCGGCGCGAAGCTGACCGGACAAACCCAGCCGGTCATGTCCTCCGCCTTCGCACCCGGCGCATCATCGGGGAAATCTTCCAGCACCACCGGACCGGTCGACGATTCCAGCAATGCCAGCGCGGCACGCAAGACCCGTTTCTGGAATTCGGGTTCATCTGGCGCGCCCAGCGGCCGGCCAAGTTCGAACGGCACCCACAGCGCACGGGGCGGCCGAATTTTTTCGGCATGTTCACGCACCAGCGCGATGGCGGTCGTCGCCAGACCTTCTTCCTCGAAATAATGGGCAAGCGCGCTCACGGCGCGCGTGCAATTGGGTCAGACCGGGGTCAGAATGACGGCATTCACCTGGTCTTCCTTCAGCATCCCGGCCAGTTCACGGGCGCTGGATTCCATCTCGCCGGTATCGGTTGCACCCATGAACGAATAATGGAAGTCGGCAACGGAACCGATCTCGCCCGCAGCCGCCATCTCCTTCAGCCGCTCGATGGGATAGACGACATTCACATCGTCCTGAAACCCGGTCCGGTCGAAGTTCACCGACACATGATTCATCAACACATCGCCAGTATCCGCATCACCCGGGATGACGCGATAATCCGCCGACCCACGCGTGAACAGCTTTTCGCCGCGCAGGCTCAGCCCGGCCGTGGTGACGATCGCCACCCGCCGTTCCGACAGCGCCGGTCCACCAATCCAGGGGGTTGATTCGAAGGATGGCAACGGCAGATGCCGCAGATGCGCTTGCTCCGATTCAACAAGGTCTTCCATTCGCGCCATGCCAGCTTCCCTTAATCCCGTTCAATCCAATCACGCCGGAGTATGGATCAACCAGCCATTCCGTAAAAGGACGTCGCGCCGCCGCGTTGCATCCATTCGCCCCGGGGCGCTACTCTGCCCATCCAATTTTCAAACAAGGACACGCCCCATGAAGGAAGCCGTTATCGTCTCCACCGCGCGCACGCCGATTGGCAAAGCCTATCGCGGCGCCTTCAACGACACGCACGGGGCTGAACTGGGCGCGCATGCGGTGCGCCACGCGGTTGAACGCGCCGGCATTGATCCGGCCGCGGTCGAAGACGTGTTGATGGGCTGCGCCATGCCGGAAGGGGCCACCGGCGGCAATATCGCGCGCCAGATCGCGATTCGCGCCGGGCTGCCGGAAACCACGTCGGGTGCGACGGTCAACCGGTTCTGTTCATCGGGGATGCAGACCATCGCCATGGCCGCGCAGCGGGTCATCGTCGACAACGTCCCGGTCATGGTCGCGGGCGGGCTGGAATCCGTCAGTCTGACGGTCAACGAACACCGCAACAGTTATCACGACGAAAGCGACTGGATCCGGGCACACAAACCGGCGCTGTACGACACCATGATCCAGACAGCCGAAACCGTGGCCGGCCGCTATGGCGTTTCCCGCGAGGCGCAGGACGAATATTCACTGCAAAGCCAGCTGCGCACCGCAGCCGCACAGCAGGCCGGGAAATTCGACGACGAGATCGTGGCCATCACCACAAGCAAGATCGTCACCGACCGGGAAACCGGTGAAACCCATGCGGAAGACGTCACGCTGTCCCAGGATGAGGGCAACCGGCCAACCACGACTCTGGATGGGCTCGCCGGATTGAAGCCTGTCATGGGCGATGACGCCTTTATCACCGCCGGCAATGCCAGCCAGCTTTCCGACGGTGCGTCGGCAACGGTCGTCATGGATGCGAAGCTGGCCGAGCAACGCGGGCTGGAACCGCTGGGATATTTCCGGGGCCTCGCCGTAGCGGGCTGCGAACCGGATGAAATGGGTATCGGCCCGATCTATGCCGTCCCCCGTTTGCTGGAACGGCACGGGCTGAAAATGGACGATATCGACCTGTGGGAGCTGAACGAAGCCTTTGCCGTGCAGGTCCTGTATTGCCGCGACCAGCTTGGCATTCCCAACGAATTGCTGAACGTGAATGGCGGCGCGATCTCCATCGGCCACCCCTTCGGCATGAGCGGCGCGCGGATGGTCGGCCATGCACTGATCGAAGGCAAACGCCGTGGCGCCAAGCGGATCGTCTGCACCATGTGTATCGGCGGCGGCATGGGCGCTGCGGGATTGTTCGAGATCGCCTAGCACTGGCGTTCCGGCAAAGAAAAAGCGGCGGCCCGATTAATTGGGCCGCCGCAGTCCGTCTTCGACAATCATAGTCCGTCCACATATCGGTGGCACGAACCCCACCCTGGATCCCCTCTCCAGAATTCTCTAACTGAGTGACAAAACAGCAATTATTGGGCCACCAATCTAAGCCACTGTAATCATTAATATATTTCTAAACCCTGAACAAACGTAATACCATATTGTAAAATATTCCGACAGTTTTCCGGCCGAATTCTCGTCCGGGCACCTCCTGATGAACATAAATTCTTATTATTTGCAGAAGGTTAGGGCAAAATTCAATACCGCAGCCACAGTGTAAGATATTCCGACACCTTGAATCGCCGCGCGGGAATATTCGCTGGTTCAGGCAAAGTGACGGCAATCACAGATATTCGGCTGATAGCCGGTTACTCTTTTTACGATCGAAACCAGGCAACGGGTCAAAACGATGCTGCAGGTCGACTTTAAGGAACTGAACCATCGCTGCGAACGCGCCGTACAACTGACGCGCACAGCACGGCAACTTGAAGGACGGCATGCCCGCAGAGCCGGCGAAGCGGCCGCCCGCGTCCTCCAGGGCGTGATTTCGGACATGTGGGAATCCAGGCGACAACTCAACCCCGCACCCGCCCGGCCCCCGATGATCGGCCGGCATTGGCTGCAACCGCTTTAAATCAGGCGTCAGCAGGCTGCGACAAAGCTTCGGCGACGAGCGCCCGGGCCCGCGCGCCAATGTCGTCAATCGTCATACCGGGTTTGTAAAGCGAAGACCCCACGCCAAACCCGTCAACGCCAGCATCCCGATACGCGTTCATGTTATCCGCGCCGATCCCCCCCACCGCCAGGACGATCGTATCCGTCGGCAGCACCGCGCGCATGGCACGAACTGCCTTGGGCGGAATAATTTCGGCCGGGAAAAGTTTCAGCCCGTCGGCACCGGCATCCAGCGCGGCGAAGGCTTCGGTCGGCGTCTGCACACCGGGCGCCGAGATCATCCCCAGCGTTCGGGCCCGGGACACGACCGCAACATTGAAATTCGGCGCCACGACAAGACGTCCCCCGGCATCGGCAACCCGGTCGATATCCTCGGCGCGCAACACCGTACCCGCGCCAACCAGGCACGTGTCGCCATGCGCCACCGCAATCCGGTTGATCGATACAAACGGGTCCGGACTGTTCAGCGGCACCTCGATGATCCGTATCCCGGCGGCGACAAGCACGGCAGCGACATCGACCGCTTCATCCGGCGACAAGCCGCGCAGGATCGCCACAACCGGCATCGCGTTCAGATAGTCACGCAGCGTCATCGCGTTTTGCCTTTCCGTCACTGGTTGGGCCAGGAAACCCGGCGCGACAGGGCGATGAGCCCCCGTATCGTCGCGTCCTCGCTCGCCACGGCCTCGGCGGTGATGTCATAGCCGTGCAGTGCCCGGATGTAGCGGTCGTTCAGCGTGGCATTGCCAACGACGGTAACCCCGCCATCAACCGCGAACATGTCACGCATCGCGGCAATTTCACTGCCGATCAGCAGGCCCGACAGAAAGTCACGCATCGAACCCGGGCGCGCCGCGCCTGACAGGTCGAGCGCCCGGACGCCAAACAGGCTGTCGAGCAACCCGCCTGTAACCTTCGACGCGGCAACACCCTGGTCAAAGGAGTCCCCGTCCAGCGCCGCGGCCTCGGGTTCCATCGACAGTTTCAGAATCGAATGCTGGCGCAGCACGTCATAGGCCTCACCGGTCATCGAGGTCGCGAAATTCAGGATCGCTTCGTCGCGGCAGGAGACCCATTTCGAATGGGTTCCCGGCAGGCATAGCAACCGCTCACCACGCCCTTCCGCCAGGGCGCCGAAGACCTGCACTTCCTCACCGCGCATCACGTCGAAACGGCCGGCAGGGTTGGTGGTGCTCAGCCCCGGCACGAACACAATCCCGGGCCGTTCGGGATGTGCGACGACGGCCCGCGCGACATCATCCATCGATGCCGGGCAGGGCGCATAGGGCGCTTCGAACCAGCCATTGCGGCTGCCGATCATGCCGGACAGGATCGCGCGGCTTTTCCCGTTCCAGCCGGCTGTCAATTCAGCATAGGCCGCCGCGAAATCCCCACCCGGGACATTCAGAATGCCCAACCCGCTATCGCGTTTATCGACAACGTTGAAATCTGCGTCGAGCCGATAGGACCGGGCATTGGTCGTCCCCCAGTCGATCAGATGCAGCGCGTCGCTCATTTGCCCCAGCGCAGCACGATGGGATCAAGCGCCCGTGCCAGCGCCAGCAATTCTGCCCGCGTTGCCGGGTGCAACGGCGGCAGCGGATGGCGGACATGATCGGATTTGATCACCCCGCCTTCCATCATCGCCGTCTTGCAGGCGCGCAACCCGCATTGCCGGTTTTCGAAATTGATCAGCGGCAGGATCTTCGTGTACTGGGCGGCGGCATCATCGGCACGGCCCGCAACGTGATGTTCGAGTACCGGCTTGATCAGGTCCGGCAACAGCGCGCTGGACATCGTGCCTGTCGCGCCGGCATTCAGGTCCGCCATCAGGGTGATCGCTTCCTCACCATCAAACGGCCCCTCGATGGCATCGCCACCAGCCTCGATCAGCGCCCGTATCTTGCCCGCCGCCATGGGCGTTTCGATCTTGAAATAGGCGACCTGTTCGATTTCCCGCGCGATCCGCACCAGGAACGGCACGGTCAGGTCCATGCCGCTCAACGGTGCGTCCTGCACCATAATGGGAATGCCGGCACCCGCGCCAATCTGCGCGAACTGTTCAAAGGTTCCGGCTTCGCCGCCTCTCAGCGTCGCCCCGTGATAGGGCGGCATCATCATGATCATGGCCGCGCCCAGATCCGCCGCACGGGTCGCCCGGGCGACGGCGATCTGCGTGGAAAAATGCGAACAGGTCACGATCACTGGAACCCGCCCCGCGACATGAGTCAGGCAGACCTCTGCCAGGGTTTCACGTTCCGCATCGGTCAGCAAAAACTGTTCGGAAAAATTCGCCAGGATGCACATGCCGTCCACGCCCTGATCGATCATGCAATCGATGATGCGCTTCTGCCCTTCGATATCCAGTTCGCCGGTTTCCGTGAATGGCGTCGGTACGACGGGGAATACCCCCTTGTATGGTCTGTCGGTCATTTGTCCTCTCAATCCGCCGGTATGGTTTGCAGCGCGGCGCGCAACTGCGCCGTATCCGCCGTGTGGCCGGAATATATGGTCCAGGCATCGATGCCCTGATGGAAGAACAGCTCATAGCCGCTCATGATCTGCAGCCCCTGTAGCTGCGCATCGCCGAGGAATTGGGTGTCGATTGGCGTATAGACCGCATCGAAGGCCCATTGCGCATCGCGCATCAGCGCCGCCGGCATGGGCGTCCCGCCATACCCGACCATCCCGACGGGGGTGCAGTTGACCAGCCCGGTCGCGCCCGCTGCCGCAGCGGCCACATCGTCGCTGACCAGAAAATCGGCTGCTGGCGCCGCAATGCGCAACTGCGCCGCAAGCGCTTCGGCGCGCGGCCTGTCCGTGTCGATCAGGCGCAGTTCGGAAACACCCAGCGTGACGAGACCAAAGGCCACCGCCTTGCCGACGCCACCCGCGCCCAGCATGCAGACCCGGCCCGGCGGCACCTCCCCGAACGTCGCGCGAAAGGCGGCAACGAAACCGGAATAATCCGTGTTGAAGCCGCGCGGCCCGTCCGCTTCGAACACCACCGTATTGACCGCGCCGATGGCCCGGACATTCGGATCGTCGACCCGAACCTTGCCGGCAGCGACTTCCTTGTATGGATAGGTGATGTTGATACCGCGATAGCCCTGCGCGATGCAGTCGGCAAAAACCGCGTCGAAATCCTTGCCTAACTCCGCCGGCGTCAGCAGATCATAGGTAACCGAAATTCCGGCCTGTGCGCCCGATAACCCGTGCAGGTATGGCGCGCGGGACGCCGCAATATTGCCGCCGATCAGCCCCAGCTTCATATGCGGCTGCGGGTCAGACATCGAAGAAGACGGTTTCGGCGGCGCCCTGCATATGAATGTCGAACCGGTATACGACGCCACCGTCGCGTTCGATTTTTTCCGCCAGCAAGGTGCCGCGACGTTCTTCGGGAATTGACATCAGCACGGGGTCTTTCGCGTTCGCGACCACTTCGTCGGGAAAATAGAGGCGCGTATAGGCGTGGTTCGGCATCCCGCGCATGAAGACAATGACATTTATATGCGGCGCCTGTTCGCTATCCACCGGACCCGGCTTGACGGTGCGGAAGACAAAACGGTTCTCCGGATCGGTTCCCGTGCCCCAGCGCGCAAACCCCTTGAAGGCCTGATTGGACGACCGCTGGTCGTTCGGGTGATTGTACCGGCCTTCCGTATCGGCCTGCCAGATTTCGATCACGGCATCGCCGATCACCGTCCCCGCGCCATCGAAGACGTGGCCTTCGACCGTCACCGCGGCGCTGTCTTCGATCCCTTCCACCGTGGCCCCGGCGATGCTGGCGAAGTCATAGCCATATTGTTCCGGCGTCATGCCATAGGCGAAGAACGGCCCGACCGTCTGCGACGGCGTCTGTTTGCTGCTCATGCGCTCAATCCTCCATCGGGGTTTCGCCGCGACCGGCCAATACGATGTCGAACCGGTAGCCAAGGGCAAAATCCGGCTCGGTCACGCCAAGATCGAGGGATGAAACCAGCCGGTCCCGCGCGCCTTCGGGCACGCCCCGAAAGATCGGGTCCAGCGCCAGCAGCGGATCGCCGGGAAAATACATCTGTGTCACCAGCCGGGACGCAATGGTCGGCCCGAACAATGAGAAATGAATATGGTTCGGCCGCCATGCGTTGGGATGGTTGCCCCAGGGATAGGCGCCCGGCTTGATCGTATGGAACCGATACACTCCGTCCGCATCGGTCACGCAGCGCCCCGCACCCAGAAAGTTCGGATCAAGCGGCGCGTCATGCTGGTCGACGGCGTGGTTGTAACGGCCCGACGCATTCGCCTGCCAGATTTCAAGCAGCGTATCGGGCACCGGCTTTCCGTTGCCATCGAGCACCCGGCCGGAAACGACAATGCGCTCGCCGAGCGGTTCGCCGGTCTTGCGGCTGTTCAGCGTCAGATCGGCATCATCCGGCCCAAGGCATTCATGCCCGTAAACCGGTCCCGTCCGTTCGGATAAGGTATGCGGCAATGGTACGAGTGGTTTTGTCGGCCCGCGTAGCGCGGTCGATTTATACCCTTCGTGAATATACGGCGGGTGCGAATCCCAGTCGCGTGCCGACATCTTCTTCTCCCCCCTCAACACAAAACTTGCCGAAATCAGTATCGGTATTAACAGCGGGACCGACAACCGAAATACCCGCCCCGGAAGGCGGCGGTAAAAGGCTAGGCCGTATCCATGAGCGCCTGAAGCGATTGCAGTGCATCGACGGCATGTTGCGGCAGCGGCACAGTGTCCGCTTCGGTGGCGAAAATTTCCAGCGAGTACACACCGGTATAGCCGGTCGCCTTGATCGCGCGCACGAAGGAAACCAGGTCAAAATCGCCCCGGCCCGGAAGGCATCGATGCTGCCGGCTCCAGGGCATCAGATCCATATCCAGCCACGGGGCATCCGTAATCTGAATGTCGAAAATCCTGTCCGATGGAATATGCCCGATGGGTTCGACGGGCAGGCCCAGCGCCAGTACGTGGAAACTGTCGAGGACCAGCCCGACATTCGGGTGATCAACGCGCTGGATAATGTCCCAGCCATCGCGGTAGTCGCTGACATGGCCTGCCCAGGCAAGCGGTTCGATACCGACCCGGAAGCCCCGCGCGGCGGCGCGTTCGCCCAGTTCGTGGAAATCGGCGATGGCCCGTTTCGGCTCGGGCGATGCATCGGGTGAAACATTGGTACAGGTCAGCAGCAGATCGGTACCAAGCGCCTGCATGATATCGAATTGCCGTTCGGCCCGGTCGAAATTGTCAGACCGCGCGGGTTCCGGCATGGCTTCGAACTCGCGAAATGGCATGAAGGTCGACACCGAAAGCCCCAGATCGGCCACCAGCTCGCCAATCGCGGCCGCATCCATCCCGCCGGGTTCGATATCGGTCGCAAAAATCTCCACCCCGGTAAATCCGGCGGCGGCAATGGCGCGCAACTTGTTTGTCAGGTCGCCATGGAACGTTACGGTCGCGGTTGCCAGCTTCATCATCTTCCCCCTTTTCCAGCATCTCCCGCATCAATCTGGCATATAACAAGGGGCGCAGGCTATCGGGCGCCCCCGAATCGCCACGGCATTCGCGGGCCAGATGCGGGCGGTTCCAGACTGGCTTTCCCTGCCCCCCATCCTTAAACTGCTGCTGTCCCTGAACATCCGAGGACCCTGCCCGATGTCCCCAGCGACCGCGTTGTTTTCCGTTGGCACGCTGATCCACCACCGGCTTTTCCAGTATCGCGGGGTGATCTTTGATGTCGACCCCGTGTATCAGGGAACCGAAGAATGGTACGCCCAAATGGCGCGTTCCCGCCCGCCGCGCGACGAACCCTGGTACCATGTGATGGTCCACGACGCGACGCACACAACCTATGTGGCGGAACAAAACCTGGAAGCCGACCTGACGGGTGAGGAAATCAACCACCCGCTTCTGGACGAGCAATTCGCCGGGTTCGACGGCCACCGGTATCTGTCCCGGCAACAGTCGAACTGATCGCGGCTTGCGGCGAAGCGGGGCTATCCCGTAAACAGACAGTCCCGCCAAACGAAGAGGTTTATCATGGCCGCCGATCCCGCCCGTATTACTGCCCGAATCCTGATCGAAACCGAATCTGTCCTGTTCCGGCCGGAAGACCCGTTTGTGCTGACCAGCGGCCGCACCAGCCCGGTCTATATCGATTGCCGCCGGCTGATCGGGTTTCCACGGGCACGGGGGAAACTGATGGATATGGGGGCCGAGCTGATCGAGGAAGCCATCGGCTTTGAATCAATTGACGTCGTCGCGGGCGGCGAAACCGCGGGCATTCCCTTCGCCAGCTGGATCGCCGACCGGCTGATGCTGCCGATGGCCTATGTCCGCAAGCAGCCCAAGGGGTTCGGCCGTAACGCGCGTATCGAGGGGCTGGTGAAGGAAGGCGACCGGGCACTGCTGGTGGAAGACCTGGCGACCGATGGCGGCAGCAAGATCAGTTTCGTCGAAGGGCTGCGCGAAGCCGGCGCGACCTGCGCCCATACCTTCGTTATCTTCCATTACGGTATATTTCCGCAGGGCGTCACCAATCTTGAGTCGCATGGTGTGAAATTACACGCGCTGGCAACCTGGTGGGATGTACTGTCCTGCGCCGAAGAGGAGAACTATTTTCAGCCCTCCGCCCTTGGCGCGGTGCGTGAGTACCTTAACGACCCCAAGGCATGGTCAGATGCCAACCCGGCGCCCGCCAGCTAAGATACAGAAAGCACTATATTAATTATGGGAATTAAAGATTCATTAACCATAACATACTGAATTTTATTGCTTTTTACACATAGTTAAGAAGTTTTCCGCATGATGCGCTTCACGCACACGTCCCATCAGGGGGCGATGTTGGTACATCCGTGATAGGCGTATTTTTTTCGGAAGGCTTACAATGTTTAATATCACAAAATTGCGTATCCGCGGGCGGCTGATTGCGGGATTCGGCGCAACTTGCGCGTTTCTCGTACTCGCTGTCGCTTTAACCCAGTACAATGCCCGGTCGGTCAATCACCACATTACGGATGTTGACGAGATCCAGGTTCCCACCACTATAAATGCGATGGTCCTGGTCAAGGACGTGTATGCCTCCCTGGGGTCACTGCGCGCCTGGATGATTACCGGCGACCCCTACTTCAAGAAAGAACGTGCCGTTGTATGGCATGAAATCGAAGAGAGCGTTCATGCCCTCGACGAGTATGTCAAACACTGGAAAGACCCCAAGGAAGTCGAAGGCTGGAACGCCTTCAAGGTCACCCTGGCGAAATTCCAGGCCACGCAGGATAAAGCCGAGAAGCTGGCGCATAGCGCGAACGAATTTCCGGCAATGAAACTGCTGTCCGAACAGGGCGAGCCCAAAGCAGCCGCCATGGGCGCTTCGATCACCAAAATGATCGACCTGGAGGGCAACCAGAGTGCTTCCCCGGAACGCAAGCGTCTGCTGGGAATGATGGCCGATGTGCGCGGCTCCCTCGGCCTTGCGGTCGGTAGTCTTCGGACCTACCTGCTGACAGGCGACGAGGCTTTCAAATCCCAGTACGAAGCCCAGTGGAAAACAAACACCCGCCGCTTCGCCGATCTGAAGTCACAGGCATTCCTGCTGACAGCCGGTCAGCAGAAGGAACTCGCCAACTTCGCCAAAAATCGCGCGGCCTTTGAACCGCTGAAGCCGGAATTGGTCGCCATGCGCGAGTCCAAAGAATGGAGCATGGCCAACCATGTTTTGACCTCGACAGGTATGCCGCAGGCCGCCGAGTTGCTTGGCTTTCTGGCCGGACCAAAGGGTGAAGACGGTATCCGCCATGGCGGCGTCATCGATCATCACCGCGAAGAGCTTGAAGCCAATGTCTCCCTTTCCGTCGACGCCATCGATATCCTGGCGCTCGAAATGTGGATTTTGCTGGTGGTCGGTGTTGTATTCTCAGTCGCTACCGTTGTGCTGATGGCCAGGTCAATCGTGACACCGGTCGCCAATATGACGGTGACAATGGAGAAACTCGCGGACGGCGACAACCAAATCGAAGTGCCGGCGCGTGACCGTACAGACGAAATCGGCGAGATGGCAAATGCTGTCCAGATCTTCAAGGACAACGCCATCGAAAACGAACGCCTGGCAATCCAGGCCAAGGCTGCCGAAGAACAGGCGCAAGCCGCAGAAGCAGCAGCGCAGAAGGCCAAGGAAGAACAGGCCGAACGCGATCGCAAGGCGGAAGCCGAACGTACCGAAGAGCAGCTTCGTGTTGCGAAGGTCGCTGAAGATCGTGCCGAGAAAGTGCGTGAACTCTGCCAGTCCTTCGATGACATGGCGACAAAGGCACTGAACGACGTCACCACCGCGGCCGAATCCATGATGGTCTCTGCCGATCAGATGGCCAGCACGGCAAACGGTACCAGCCAGCAGGCATCGGCTGTCGCCAGTGCTTCTTCGGAAGCGTCGACCAACGTGCAGACCGTCGCTTCGGCAACGGACGAGTTGAGCAGCTCTATCGGCGAAATCAGCCGACAGGTCGGCCGCTCAACATCCATCACGCAGCGTGCTGTCAGTGAGGCCAATACCACCAACGATACAATGCGCGGACTTGCAGACGCCGCACAGAGCATCGGCGACGTGGTCGAACTGATTAACGACATTGCCAGCCAGACCAATCTGCTGGCGCTCAACGCCACAATCGAAGCGGCACGAGCGGGTGAAGCCGGCAAGGGCTTTGCTGTCGTGGCAACGGAAGTGAAATCGCTGGCCGAACAGACAGCGAAAGCGACTGAGGAAATCGCGACACAGATTGCCCGTATGCAGGGCACAACCTCGGATGCGGTCAATGCGATCGGCGGCATCAGCAAGACAATCGATGAAGTGAACGATATCGCCGCATCGATTGCCGCAGCTGTCGAGGAACAGGGTGCCGCAACCGACGAGATCGCCCGGAACGTTCAGCAGGCTTCTGCACGTACCGGCGAGGTTTCGGACAGCATCAAAACCGTTACGGATGGTGCCAACGAATCCAACCAGGTTGCCGTGCAGGTGAAGGACTCCACCACCCAGATGTCGGGCGAAGCCCAGGCATTGAAGGAGCAGGTGGCCAAGTTCCTGCAGGACGTTCGCGCCGCCTAGGCACGATCACAAACGTTACTGTTATCGGCGCAACGGCGCGGCAGGGTTTCACCCTTGCCGCGCCGTTCGTTTTTGACAGCGGCGTTCGTTGCGACATCGCCCCTTCCCCGAAAGAAAATTCGCGGCCTACAATGCAGGCTGAATGGAAGAGGGCCTAAACACTCATGACAAATACCGTTCTGGTCGAACGCGATGGACCGGTTACCACCGTGACCATCAACCGTCCGGAAGTCCGCAACGCGGTCGATAACCCGACAGCCGATGGCCTGGCCGACGCGCTGCGGGCCTTCGATGCGGATGAAAACGCCAGGGTTGCCGTCATCTGGGGGGCGGGCGGATCGTTTTGTTCCGGGGCCGACCTGAAAGCCATCGCATCGGGCGCGCGACGCGAACGCTACAAGCTGGATGCGGATGGCCCGATGGGGCCGACCCGTCTGGCGCTGTCCAAGCCGCTGATCGCCGCCGTTTCGGGCTATGCGGTCGCGGGCGGCATGGAAATTTCGCTGCTGGCCGACCTGCGGGTGATGGAAGAAGACGCGGTGATGGGCGTGTTCTGCCGCCGCTGGGGCGTACCGCTGATCGATGGCGGCACCGTGCGCCTGCCGCGCATTATCGGCCAGGGCCGGGCGCTCGACCTGATCCTGACCGGCCGCCCCGTCGGCGCCGAAGAAGCGCTGTCGATGGGGCTTGCCAATCGGGTCGTGCCGGCCGGGACATCCCGGCAAGCCGCCGAAACCCTGGCGCATGAAATCGCCGCCTTTCCGCAGCTCTGCATGAACACCGACCGCGAATCCGTATACCGGCAGTGGGATATGAATGTCGAAGACGCCATGCGCGCCGAATTCAAGGCAGGCATGGCCGCCGTCGAAGCGGAAGGCGTTCAGGGCGCGGCACAGTTTGCGGGCGGCGCCGGCCGGCACGGGTCTTTCGGCAAGGACTGAAAAATCTGGTCATGAATTCGTGATGGAATCTGTAACGCGGCGCACCATGCCCTATCTGTATCGGGTATAACCGGTATACAGCGCAAAGGATTCCCCCCACCGATGACGACGCCCATCCTGCACGGCCCGAATTTCAGCACCTATGTCCGCACGGTCCGCCTGACATTGCGCGAAAAAGGCGTCGCCTATGATCAGGACAAGTTCGATATCACGCAGGGCTGCCCGACGGAACAGCGGGCGCGTCATCCCTTCGGCAAGGTTCCGGCCCTCACGCACGGCGAATTCTGCCTGTATGAAACCTTCGCGATCTGCCGCTATATCGACGAAGCCTTCGACGGACCGGCGCTGCAACCGGATGATCCACGGGACCGCGCCCGCATGACCCAGATCATCCAGGTCATGGACAATTATGCCGTCAGCACCGCTGCGGGGCAGATCATCCTGCAACGGATACTGATGCCGATACTGGGGCGCGAACCGAACGAGGATATCATCGCGGCCGCCCTGCCGAAGGCGCAGAAGGCGTTTGCCGTGCTGAATGGTTTTATCGGATCCGGCAGCCACCTTGTCGGCGGCGCAATCAGCCTGGCAGACCTGCACCTGATTCCCAACTACCATTACTTTCTGCAGACGCCCGAAGGCAGGGCGATCGCTGAGACGAGCCCCGGGTTGTGCCGCTGGTGGGACGGCATGCAAACCCGGCCGTCCGTAACCGAAACGGAGGCCTGACGTGGCTGACAAACCGATACGCAACTTTTTCAGATACTGGATGTGTGCCCTCGCCCTCGTCTGTGGCCTTGCCATCGCCCCGCCCGCTTTCGCCGCGAAGGATACGCTGGTCATCGGCATCAGCCAGTTCCCGCGCAACTTCAACCCGAACATCGAATCGATGCTGGCCAAAAGCTACGTGCTGGCAATGGCGCGGCGGCAGATCACCATCTACGACCCGAACTGGAAACTGATCTGCCTGCTGTGCACCGAGCTGCCGACTTATAAAAATGGCCGGGCCAAGAATGAAAAAACCGCCGACGGCAAGGACGGGATCGCCGTTACCTATTCGCTGCTGCCGCAGGCGGTCTGGGGCGACGGCACGCCGATCACGGTAAAGGACGTGCTGTTCACCTGGCAGGCCGGGCGGCACAAGCAAAGTGGCTTCGGCAATTCCGAACTGTTCGAGCGCATCACGTCCATCGATGTGATCGACGACAAGACCTTCACCCTGCATGTCAACAAGCGGACCTGCGACTTCGCCGGGATCAGCGGGCTGGAACTGCTGCCCGCGCATATCGAGGAAGCGAATTTCGCCGAGCCCGTCGAATACCGCAAACGCAGCGCCTATGAGACCGATACGACCAATCCGGGGCTGTGGTACGGGCCATACCGGATTGCGGAAGTCGTCAGCGGATCGCATATCGTGCTGGAGCGGAATCCGAAATGGTGGGGCCAGAAACCCGCCTTCAAGCGCATCATCGTCAAGGCTATTGAAAACACCGCCGCACTGACCGCCAACCTGCTGTCCGGCGATATCGATTATATCGCGGGCGAACTGGGGATGACCGTCGACCAGGCGCTTGCCTTCGAAAAACGCGCGAAGGACAAGTTCGATTTCGAATACAAGTCCGGGCTGATCTACGAACATATCGACGTCAACCTGGACAATCCGGTGCTGGCCGATATCCGGATGCGCCGGGCGCTACTGCACGCCATCGACCGCAACGCGATCAACCAGCAGCTTTTCGCCGGGCACCAGCCGGTGGCGCATGGACAGACCAACCCGCTGGATACGGTCTACAACCCCGACACGCCCAAATATGCCTACGACCCCAAGCAGGCAAAGGCGCTGCTCGATGCCGCGGGCTGGTCGGTGATCAAGCAGGGCATTCGCCACAATGCAAAGGGCGAACGGCTGCAACTGGAACTGATGACCACGGCGGGCAACAAGTCCCGCGAACTGGTCCAGCAGGTCATCCAGAGCCAGCTGAAACAGGTCGGCATCGATCTGCGGCTGCGCAACGAACCGGCACGGGTGTTCTTTGGCGACACCGTCAGCCAGCGCAAGTTCCCCGACATGGTGATGTATGCCTGGGTTTCCGCACCGCAGAACATTCCGCGGACGACCCTGTACTCGACCCAGGTGCCGACACCGGAAAACAACTGGTCCGGACAGAACTATCCCGGATACCGCAACCCGGTGATGGACAAGGTGCTGGACGACGTGGAGACCGTCTGCGAAGACGCGCCCCAGAAAAAACTGTGGCACGACATGCAGCGCCTGTATGCCGAAGACCTTCCGGCCCTGCCGCTTTATTTCCGCGCCAACCCGTTCATCATGCCGAAATGGTTGAAGGGGGTCACGCCGACGGGGCACCAGTTCACCAGCCCGAACTGGGTCGAAACCTGGACGGCCGAATAGGCGGGGGACGGGCATTTGTTCCGCTATATCGCCGGACGCCTGCTTGAAAGCATCGTTGTCCTGCTCGTGGTGTCCTTTGCCGTTTACGGGTTGATCGGGCTGATGCCCGGCGACCCCATCGACCTGATGGTGCAGGGCGATCCGAACCTGACCCCGGAAGATGCCAAACGGCTGAAGGCGCTATACGGGTTGGACCAGCCGATCATTGATCGCTACCTCGCCTGGCTGGGCAATGCCGCGCAGGGCGATTTCGGCTATTCGCGCAACCATGGCCAGCCGGTGCTGGACGTGATCGGCAGCCGCATTGGCAATACGATCTTCCTGCTCGGCATCAGTCTGATCCTGTCGCTCGCCATCGCCATTCCGATTGGCATCTACGCGGCGCTGCGGCCCTATTCACCGCTCGATTATGCGATCAACATGTTCTGCTTTGCCGGCATCTCGATCCCGCCCTTCTGGCTGGCGCTGCTGCTGATCATCCTGTTTTCGGTCACGCTGGGCTGGCTGCCGGCAGGGGGTATGGCAACCGTCGGCGCCAGTGGACTGCTGGACCGGCTGGAACATGCGGTGCTGCCGGTCGCGGCGCTGACCATTGCCTCGGTCGGCAGCTTCACCCGCTTCATGCGCGCCAGCATGATCCAGACATTGCGGCAGGATTACATCCGCACCGCCCGCGCCAAGGGCGTCAGCACCACCAGGATGGTCACCCATCACGCGCTGCAGAATGCGCTGATCCCGCTGGTGACCGTTATCGCACTCAGCTTCGGAACATTGTTTTCCGGCGCGCTGATTACCGAAACCATGTTCTCCTGGCTGGGCATGGGCAAGATGATCTACGACGCCATCCTCGGCAATGACTACAACCTGGCACTGGTTGGGCTGATGATCGCAACGGTGCTGACGCTGGCCGGAAATTTCCTCGCCGATATCGGATATGTCTGGCTCGACCCACGCGTCACCATCGCCAGCCGGGCGGACAAACGATGACCACCGTGACCGACACCCCGCCCCCTTCGCCGCCACAAAGCAATGCAAGGCGCATGGCGCGGCGCTTCCGGCGCCACCGGCTGGCACTCGGCAGTCTGGTCGTGCTGATCCTGCTGGCGCTGCTGTCGCTCGGTGCGCCGCTGATCGAAGCCCTGCTCGGTATCGATGCGGAAACCACGAACCTGTTCCAGCGCTTCCAGCCCCCTTCCGCCGCGCATCCGCTTGGTACCGATGAAGCCGGGCGCGATGTGCTGGCGCGGCTGCTGCATGGCGGGCGCGTGTCGCTTGCGGTGGCGATGGTGGCGGCGCTGTGCTCGGCAATCATCGGCACGCTGATCGGGCTGTTCGCCGGCTATCACGGCGGCTGGGCGGATACGCTGCTGATGCGCTTTACCGACGGGGTGATCGCCCTGCCGCTGCTGCCGCTGCTGATCGTGCTGGCCGCGATTGACCTCAACAAGCTCGGCCTGCCGGAAAGCATCACCCAGTCGGAAGACGTCAGCCTTTACCGCATCGTCGTGATCATCGCGCTGTTCGGCTGGACCACCGTAGCGCGGCTGGTCCGGGCGGAAACCTTGTCGCTGAAGCAACGGGAATTCGTCCGCGCGGCGGTGGCACAGGGCGCGCGGCCGGGACGCATCATGCGCACCCATATCCTGCCCAACGCGATCTCCCCGATCATCGTCGCCACCACCCTGTCGGTCGGCAGCATCATCCTGTTCGAATCGGTGCTCAGCTTCCTCGGCCTCGGCATCCAGCCGCCGGTGGCAAGCTGGGGCAACATGCTGACCAACGCCCAGGATCTCATCTGGGACGCGCCGCTGCTGGCGGTCTGGCCGGGGCTGCTGATCTTCGTGACGGTCATCGCCTTTAACTTCCTGGGCGACGGATTACAGGACGCGATGGACCCGCGGGCCGTGGATTAGGGCCGAGGTTCGACGCGGAACGTGCTGTCGTATCAGTTTTCGTCGCTGACCAGACACGCCGTCGCCAGCACCTTTGTCTTCTCGATATAGGCTTCTTGCGACCAGCCGCATTCGATTGTGAGCTGTTCCCAGTTCCGTATCGAAAGCATCGTCCACAAGATGTCCGTTGCCTGTTCCGCCGAATGGTCGGGTGACAGGATTCCGTCGTTGCCCAACGCCTGAACCACGGCAGCGCAGCCGTGACGCACCGCCTGCATCCGTTCCGCCAGCGCCAGTTTCGCGGCCTCGTCCGTGGCCTGCATGGCGAGCAACGCCCGTGCAACCCCGTAAATCTCCGGGATGTAATTGCCCCATGCGTCGATATAGGCAGCCAGCCTTGCGGTTCCATCAGGCGCATTCCGGCTCGCGGCGAGCCGGCCATCGATATCCTTGATTTCATCCAGATAAAGCGTGGCGGCGACCAGTAATTCCGCCCGGGTGGGGAAATGCAGATAGACGGCCTGGCGGCTGATGCCGGCTTCCTTTGCAATATCACTCATGCGGACGGCGCTGCCGTCATCGGCTTCCAGCAGCTTCAGGGCCGCCATAAGAATACGGGTTCGTGTATCGGTATTTGCACTTGACATGGTGTCAACATAGCCATACTTAACGCCATGTCAATTTACACAGTGTCAAGCAAAGGAAACCGATATGAACAAGAACATCTTCATCTGGGTCGCGCATCCCAAGGGCGGCTCATTAAGCGAGGGTATTGCTGATGCCTATGAACAGGGCGCGGCAGGGACCGGCGCGGAACTGCGGCGCATGGACCTGCATAAAATGTCCTTCGACATGAACTTTGAAGGATATGGCGACGACAGCCCGGCCCTCGAACCCGATCTGCTGCAATGGCAGGAAAATATCGGCTGGGCCGACCATATTCTGGTCGTGCACCCGTACTGGTGGGGCGCGATGCCGACCAAGGCCAAGGCCGTGCTGGACCGGGCGCTGACATCCGGGTTCGGATACCGTTACCACAGCAGGGGGATGGGCTGGGAAAAGCTGCTGACGGGAAAGACAGCGGATGTGATTGTCACCTCCGATACGCCGCCCCTCCTCGACACGTTGCTCTATTGGAGACCGGCGCGGCGCGTGTTGAAGAATCAGGTCCTTGGGTTCTGCGGCGTCAAAACCCGAAAGGTCGTCCAGTTCGGTTCGGTGAAACTTGCCGGCGCTGCAAAAGTGGAATCCTGGATCGCGCGCGCCGGGCGGATGGGCGTCACGGCCGCCGCATAGCCCGGCCGATACCGGTACCTGAAGAATGGAGAGCGATATGCCAACCGACTGGCCGATATATGCATGCCTTGCGATAGGACTCGGCAACGGGCTGGTTGCCGGTGTCTTCCAGTCCTTCTCGGACTTCGTGATGAAGTCACTCATCGCCGCGCACCCCGCCAGCGGCATCGAAGCGATGCAATGGATCAACCGGAACGTTTTCCGGTCGCTGTTCCTGATCATGATGCTTGGTCTGGCGCCGGTGACTCTTGCAACAGCCATCTACGCCAACGGGTATCTGGCGGGGCCGGCAGTAAGCTGGATCACCGCAGGGGCGGCAATTTACCTGACCTGCGTTTTCCTGGTGACGTTATGGGGCAATGTTCCAATGAACGAACGCCTGGATAAAATGCCCCCGTCAGCCTTTGAGACCGCGGGCTACTGGCGGACCTACGGAATTGTGTGGACCCGATGGAACCATGTCCGGACACTCGGGTCGGCAGCCACCGCCGCCTGTTACCTGCTCGCCGCCGTCGCGCTTCCCTGAAGGTACCGGAACCGGGATCATTCCATCGCGCTTGCGATCAGCACCTTCGCCGCCTGCCCGGCCGCTTCCGCATAGGCCGGGTCCCGATGGATGAGCATGGTTGAAAACACACCATCCAGCAGCAGGACGATATGCCGCGACAGCGCGTCCGCACTCCGGATGCCCGCGCCCTGAAATTCCCCGGCCAGCCAGGCCTCGAATTTCTTCTTGTGCGCCGCCCCGACAGCAACCGCCGGGTGTCCGGGCATGTTGGCCAGTTCCGCCGCCGTACGCAGAAAGCCACAGCCCTTCCACTTCGGATGCCGGGCGCTTTTGGTGAGCTGAACAAATATCGCGGCAACCTTGTCCGGCAGATCGCCATCGGCCGCCTCGAACCATTTTGCAAACAGCGCGAGATTGGGCTGATCGCGGGACGTGAGATACCCCACGATCAGGTCGTCCTTGCTCTTGAAATGGTAGTACAGCGTCTTCTTTGTCAGGCCGGCCTTTTCGGCAATGGCGTCAACGCTGACGGCCCGAATGCCTTCGTCATAAAAGAGCCGATTGGCGGCATCCAGAATGCGGTCACGGGTAGCGGGAATTGTTTTGGCCATTTAAGTATACTGACTAGTGAGTGTATCTCATAATCCATCCTCCCTATCCTGCTGTCAATCGCCCCGAACAGCAGGATGGAAGACCATGACCAAAACCGTATTGATGGATGTGCAGGACAACATCGCCCTGTTGACGTTGAACCGCCCGGAAAAACTGAACGCCCTGAATTACGCGACCAACGACCGGCTTCTGGAACGGCTGGATGATATCGAGGATGACGACCGGGTCCGGGCGGTCATCCTGACCGGCGCCGGAGATCGCGCTTTCTCCGCAGGGGGTGACATCCCCGAATTCAGCGAGAGCGTGAAGCAGGGCCCGGAAGCAGCAGTGAAGGCATTCGTTCGGCGCGGGCAGGCCATGACCGGCCGGCTGGAGGCATTCGGCAAACCCGTCATCGCCGCCGTCAACGGCATCGCGTTCGGCGGAGGCTGCGAAATTACCGAGGCCGTGCATCTTGCCGTCGCCAGCGACCGGGCGCTCTTTGCGAAACCCGAAATCAATATCGGCATCCCGCCGACCTTTGGCGGGACGCAGCGCCTGCCCCGGCTGGCCGGGCGCAAGCGCGCGCTGGAACTGCTGCTGACCGGTGACAGCTTTTCACCGGACCGGGCCATGGAACTGGGCCTCGTCAACCGGGTCGTACCCCATGCGGAGTTGATGCCGGCAGCCTTCGAACTGGCGGGGCGGATCCTGCGCCACTCACCGCTGGCGGCATCGCGTATCATCACCGCCGTGACTCGCGGGTTGAACACGACCATCGGTGAAGGGCTGCAAATCGAAAGCGAACAATTCGCCCGCATGGTGCCCACCGAAGATATTCGCGAAGGCCTCGACGCCTGGATCAATCGGCGCAACCCGGTGTACACGGGCCGATAACAACCGGTCGGCGGGCCGTTACGTCGTCAACATCCAGCGAATGCCGTCATAGAACACCAGCTTGGTCGCCATGATCAGCAACAGCGCGTGGAAGACCTTGCGAAACAATTCCTCGCTGAACCGCCCGAGCACGACCTTGCCGAGCGAGGTACCGAGCAGGACGGCGGGCGTCATGATCAGCAGCGCCGGGCCATAGTCGACGATGCTGAACCCGACATAGGTGAACCCCGCGACCTTGAGGAAGTTGGACAGGAAGCCGAAGACCGACATCGTGCCGACCACCGTTTCCTTGGGCAGGCCGCGCCGCACGAGCAGCGCGCCCACCACCGGCCCGAAAATGCCGACGACGATGTTCATCGCCCCGGCGATGAATCCGACGGGAATGAAAGTCCACAGCGGCAGCATCTCCGTTCGGAATGGTCGGAACAACCGGCCCGCCATGGTCGAGTAGATAAAAATGCCGATGGTGATCTGTACGACCTCGGCCGGCAGGCCCCGGAACAACCACACACCAAAGGCAATCCCGAACGGCATCAAGACCGAAAAGCGGATGATGATCGGCCAGTTCATGTGCTTCCGAAACAGCCAGAAGCGCCAGATATTCGCCGCGAACTGCACCGAGCCATGGAACGGGATTGCCGCCGATGGTGGCATGAACTGCAACAGCACTGCCAGAAGGATCGCACCACCGCCGGCACCGGCGACCGAGGTGATCATCGAGGTAAAAAATGACGTCACCGTCAAGATGGCGATCTGATGCGCGTCCATTGTTGCCTTCATGGGCATGTTGCTGTAGCAGGGCAATCTGCCGCATTGGTCCCCTGCCCGGAAACGGGTATGACCGGATTTCGCCTATGAATACGGAAATCGGCACAATACGCAACAGAAGGACGGAACTGGACACGACTGGGAAATCTTAACGAATTTCCGCCCTAATACCGTCTTAACCCCCGGAATCTGCATGAATTACTGGACCAGCGACCGGCCGCATTATCACGGCCATCACGAACTCGCGAAGTTCGAAGCATTGAATACGCCGTTGTGGATTTTCGATGTCAGCCGCCACGCCATGTGGTGGGCCAACCCGCGCGCGCTCGCGTTCTGGCATGTCGACAATCTGGAGGCGCTGCTGATCCGCGACTATTCCACCGATAGCGAAAGCGTGCGCACGCGGCTGCGCCAGATCGTGGAACAGCCCAGGGGCAGCGGCCGCATTCAGGAAACCTGGACCCTTTACCCGGACGAAACGCCGGTAACGGTCATCGTCGATATTCAGCCGATCCTGATCGGGGACGGCCGCCATGCCATCATGGTGGAAGCCTCGCGCAAACTGGAATTCAAGGAAGACCCCGAAGCGCTGCGCATGCTTGAAGCCGCGCGATCCTCGGCCCTGATGGTCAGCAGCTTCACCATGGACGGATACCTGCTGTCACAGAACCCGGCCTCCCATGCCTGCTATGCCAAGGCGACGGAGACTTCGGGCCGGACAGATCTGGCGAGCCGCTTTACCGACGACAATCTGAGCACAGCAATTCTGTCCGCGGTCGACCAGGCTGGGCAATTTGACGCGGAAGTCAGCGTCCGGACTGGCGAAGGCGAGCGTATCCACCGGGTCATGGCGCGCAAGGGGCGCGACCCGGTCACAGGGTCCTTCATCATGGTGCTGAATGAAGAAGACATGACCGAACAGGTCACCCTTCGCCGTGACCTGCAACGGCTCAACAGCGAGCTGGAAACACGGGTTGCCGAACGCACCGAACGCCTTCAGGCACTGAATGAAAGCCTTAGTCACGAAATCGAAGAACGCCAGGCCGCCGAAGAAAAACTACGCCGCGCCCACCGAATGGAAGCCGTCGGCCAACTGACCGGTGGTGTAGCGCATTATTTCAATAACCTGCTTGCGGTCATCCTGGGCAACACCGACCTGCTGGAAGATGATCACGGCAAGCACGACCAAAGCATTACGGCAATTCGTCAGGCAGCCGTGCGGGGCGCGGAACTGACACAGCTATTGCTGGCGTTCTCGCGCAAGCAGCCCCTGCGGCCAAGGGCGGTCACCATCGGCGATCTGGTCCAGGGCATGATCAGCCTGTTGCACCGAACCCTTGGCGAAACGATCGAAATTCAGACCCGCGCCGCCCCGGATCAGTGGGACGCAATGGCCGACCCCGGCCAGATCGAAAATGTGGTGCTGAACCTGGCACTCAACGCGCGCGATGCGATGCCAACCGGGGGCACGCTGACAATCGAAAGCGCGAACCTGCATCTGGATGAATCTGATCTGGCGGATGTCGACGAACTGGTACCGGGTGATTACGTCGTGCTGCAAATTCGCGATACCGGCACCGGCATGTCACCGAAGACAACCGCCCACGCCTTCGAACCCTTCTTCACCACCAAGGAAGTCGGTCAGGGCTCCGGATTGGGGCTGTCGATGGTATATGGCTTTGCAAAACAATCCGGCGGCCATGTCAGTATCGCCAGCGAAGAAGGTCACGGCACGACCATAAAACTGTTCCTGCCACGCGCCAAAACCGTACCGTCGCAACCGGCTGTGAAGACAGAGACCGGCATGCCGCGGGGCAAGGGCGAAACAATTCTGGTGATCGAGGATGATTCCGGTGTCCTCGACCTCGCGGTAACAATGCTGGAACGACTGGGTTACCGGGTCATGGCAGCAGGCAGCGTGCCGGAAGCCCGGAAAATGCTCACTGACGGAACGGCCATACGGCTCGTATTTTCAGATGTTGTCTTGCCTGGCGGTATCAGCGGGCCGGAATTTGTCAGGGACCTTCGCACACATCATCCCGATATCAAGGTGGTCTTTATGTCGGGGTATCCAGCGGAAACGGTGAGCGCCGATAACGCCGTGCAAGCAGGCGACGTCCTTCTCAGCAAGCCTTTCAGGATACGGCAAGTGGCAGATGCCATGCATACCGCGCTCGCATAAAACGCAGCGACGGGCGCCCTTAATTGCCTGAGTTATCGAGGGCGGCCCGAACCGTATCCAGCAACACCGCCCGCCGGTACGGCTTTCTGATCAGCACGGGGGTCTTCGCCCCCGAATGGTCATGGAAATTTTCGGAATACCCGGAGGTGAAAACAACCTTGATCGACGGCTGCAGCTTTCTTGCCGCAATGGCGATTTCGCTCCCGGACATGCCACCGGGCAAGACCATATCGGAAAACAGCAGGTCAAATGCTGGTCCGTCCCGCAGGCACGCAACCGCCTCTGCGCCATCCCTGGCCTCAACGACGTCATAACCCTGGCCGCGCAGTATGGATGTCGGAATTTGGCGCAGGTCCTTGTCGTCTTCGACGACAAGAATACGTTCCGTCCCTCCCGCCGGCACCGGCATGCTATCCGCGCCATCTTCCGCAACAGCAGGTTCCGGCGATTGCGGCAGATAAAGAACCACGGTCGTGCCCTCACCGGGCACACTGTCAATCGTGACATGCCCGCCGGATTGCTTCACGAAACCGAAAACCATGCTCAGGCCAAGGCCGCTTCCCTTACCGACTTCCTTGGTTGTGAAGAACGGTTCAAAAACGTTCTCCAGCGTTTCCGCCGTCATGCCCGCACCCGCATCCCCCACGGCGACCTTGACGTAATGGCCGGAGGTCACTTCCTTCTGTTCGCGCGCATAAGCTTCATCAAGGTCGACATGGTCGATCTCGATCGTCAGCTCACCGCCGTTCGGCATGGCGTCCCGGGCATTGAGCGCCAGATTGATCAGCGCATCCTCGAACTGGTGCGGATCGATCAGCGCCTCGCAGTCACTGGCACCTACAATGACCCGCAACGAAATGGTTTCTCCCAGGGTCCGTTGCAGCATGTCTTCGAGACTGAGCGTCACCGCATCGATCGCCGTCGGCCTTGGTGAGAGAGACTGCTTGCGGGAAAAAGCGAGCAGCCGCTGTATCAGGGATGATCCCCGCCCCACCGCATTTTCAACCGCGTTGAAATGGCGCCGCGCATTCGGGTTGTTGCCGATTTCGGTTTCCAGCATTTCGACATTGCCAATGATGACACCCAGCAGATTGTTAAAATCATGCGCCACGCCGCCGGTCAGTTGGCCAACCGCTTCCATTTTCTGCGAACGGCGCAGGGCGTCTTCTGCTTCCCTGTTTGCCGTGATATCCCGAATGATCCCTTCAACGCCGAGCACTTCCCCATCGGCGTCCTTCCAGTATCGCGTGCTGCTCGACAGCCATCGCCGCTTGCCGTCACTGTCAAAAATTTCCACATCGTAATCCAGGACCTCGCCGCCATCGGCTTCAAGACGCTGAATAAGCACGTTCCGGTCTTCCGGATTCACATAAAACTCGGTCAGCTTTCTGCCCATGACTTCCTCGGGAGAATAACCAGCGAGCAATTTGACCGATGGCGAGATCATGACGATGACCCCCTCCCGGTCCGCGCGGTAGAAGGTATCCAGCATATTGTCGAGAATATTACGATATTCCCGCTCGCTTTCCGCCAACGCGGTGGTCGCATTCCGGGATTCTTCCAGCGTCTCGGAAAAAAACCTGTTCAGGGCACCAACCGCGACAGCCATGCTGCCGCCGACCAGGGTCCAGGATATAATGGATGTCGCCCATACCGGGACGCTACGCAGCCAGTTTTCCAGGTCCATGGCCGGCGTGCGGTATTCAAAAACAAACAGGGTCCCGATCGTCACAGCAGACAGTAAGACGAGGGCAAATAGGGAAAGGCCCCAGCGAATGCCAAAAAACACCGTCGCCAGAACGGGCAGGATAACCAGCCAGGCAACGCCACCTGCCGCCAGCCCGAAGGACCATAACCCGCCCAGCGCCACAATGACGAAGGACAGCACAATAAAACCGGCGCGAACCCGATAGGGAATCCGCGCTCGGAAGGCGGCTATCAGCCAAGCCCCTGTTGCGAGCGCTACATGCACCGCCATGACAGGCTGCCAGCCGATATCGACAATCCGCCAAAGCGACGCCGCCAGTGCCGGAACCGCCATACAAGCGAAAATAATCAGAAACTGGTCGCAAATCCTGGACAGAAATTCGGCATGCGATCTTACCGGTGTCTTCATGCCTGTTCCGATTCTTTCCCCTGAGGCCGTCCTGTAACGGTTCGGCGGCAATATACCCCCGCAAATCCAAAATTTACATTTAAGAACAACGTCAAATTTATTGCCCGGACCATACCACCGGCGCGGTTCAAAGCATGACTACTGTTTTAACGCGTCCCGTGGTGAATTTCAGTGGCGGGCGTATCCCACCACGCCAAAGACCGGATCCGATTCGTCGGTATGCCCGATATAGGGATCGTCCGGCGGACGCGGCAAACCGCGGAACGAAGCGGTCGCCGGTGTGTCGAAACATCCCGCGTGCTGGAAGTACTGTGTCACCAGCCCCAGTTGTTCAAAGGACGTCAACTCGGTCCACAGCCGCGTTACCTTGGGTGGAAACCAGCGGTTGGAAAAAGTTACCGCAAAACCGGCGCCGGGCCGCAACACACGCCCAACCTCGCGCATGACCCGCACCGGGTCCGTCAGGTAATCGATCGACACCGTGCAAATCGCGGCATCGAAACTGTCATCCGCGAATGGCAGCGGCGCACCGGCATTCAAATCGGCGACAACCGAATCCGTCAACCCGGCGTTTGCCGTCATCTCCGCAGCATTCATGCCAAGGCCGGTCAACGACCCAAAGCGCTGCTCCGGATGCAAATTGGAATGCGCACTGCTCATCAGATCGAATATGCAGCCGTCTGGCGGAATGATTCCGGCATAATAATCCCCGACAGTCCGTTGCGCCCGCTGATCGATATGCGCGGTGATACGGGCCTGTTCATAGAAGTCTTGGTCCGCCGAATCATCCGGTCGGCCATAGGCGCCATCGAACAGATACACCGTCTCGGTCCCGCGCCAGCAGGCCTGCAATCCCGGACCGGCCAGCAGACGATACGCCCAATCAGTAGCCGGGCGATCATCGGATTGACCGTCAAACGCGCGCAGGACTGTCGCCGAAAGCGTCACCGCGTAATCCGATAACGGGTGCCGTATATCCAGCCGCATCATGCCACTTTCCGTGCCGAGATACCGGACAGGCACCGTGCGTGGGGTCTGGTGCGCCGGCGGCAGGGCGAACAGCGTGCTGGGATAATAAAGGCCATACCGCAAAACGCCTTCCCCACCCACGGCCTGGGGATGCTGCAATCCGCTGACCGGCATATCAAACACCGCACCGGCACCGGGCGGGTCCGACGCGGCGATTGGCAAGGTCACCGTTTGGCCCGGGCCCGCCGCCATCAGGCTGTCCGCAACAGTCCCGGGCAACGTATCCCGCAGCAGGTCCACCCCACCTGCGAACAGACTATCGCGATGCCGTACCACTCCGGCAGGGGCCGCGCTTTCCCATTCCAGGGTCAGAGTTACATCCCGTAACGTCGCCATTGTCCCTCACCACCAATAAGAGCTGCCAGCCATATGGACCGTAACCAAAACAGCTTCAACGGAACGAGCCAAGATTATCCATCGCGGGAATGAAAGACGAAAATCTTGAATATTGCCTTTTAACATAAAATATGATATGATTCCTTTTTTATCTTTTTTGATTGTCTTGGTATTGCACAACTTCTTGCCATGCAACGCCCCTTCCCGGCGCATCGCGATGTTGCGATATGCATATCAATGCGCATCTTTGGCAATCATCCGAAACAGGGGGCATGGTCCGGACGTCGCCAATGTTGCCCGGGATACGGATGTCGATAAATGTCGATGGATGTCAATCGATGCACATCATTGCCAATCAATCCCGGCAACGTGACTGGTAGCGCGCGGCGGCGGATGCATATCAATGTCAATCAATGTTAATCTCCGACACGTTTTGCCGGGATACAGACACCAACGAAAAAGGATATGGGAATGGTCAAGGGGAGCTGTCTTTGCGGAACTGTAAAATGGGAGACGGAAGCCCCTTTCAACCGCATGCGCCATTGCCATTGCGCGCGGTGCCGCAAGGCGCATGGCGCACCGTTCGCCACATATTTTTCGGTCCCGAAGGAACGTTTCCATCTGACGGCGGGCGCGGCGGCCATTACCCGCTATCCGTCGTCACCTGAATATCACCGGTCATTCTGTTCGACCTGCGGTTCGGTCACCCCTTCAACCGGCAATGGCGATACAGTCGATGTTCCCGCAGGCTGCCTCGATACCGACCCAGAGACCCGGCCCATGATGCATATCTTTGCCGCATCGACCCCCGTCTGGGACAGGATCACCGACGACCTGCCCCGGCACGACACCTTTGAACCGGGCAATGACGCGGATGTCCTGCCCGATTCCCCGGCGCCCGAATCCGGTGGCACGCTGCGCGGCAGTTGCCTGTGTGGCGGCGCGGAATTTGAAGCCGGTGCGCCGTTCCGCGTGGCCTATCATTGCCACTGCAATCGCTGCCAGAAAGCCCGCGCCGCGGCCCATACATCAAACGGTTCCATCGCAGCGGAAGGACTGCGCTATCTGAAAGGCGAAGACCTGCTGGTACATTTCAAGGTCGCGGACGCCGCGTTCTTTACCCATACGTTCTGCAGTGTGTGCGGGTCGGGCATGGTCAAACCCGGCACCGGCGAACGGCCGTTCGTCACGATTCCACTGGCGTCGCTCGACGGCGACCCCGGCATCAGGCCAACCCAGCACATCTATACAAATTACAATGCGCCCTGGTTTGAAATTTCCGGCGACCTTCCACGGCGCGACGAAGGGCCGGAAATACAGACCATCGACCTTTTTCAGGATCCCGCCTGAAGCGGCACAATGCAACGCTATACCAAAACCTATGTCTGGAATTTCACCGAACCGCCGGAAGCGATCTGGCCGGCGATGGCGGATACAGCGCGGTTCAACGAAGCCGCAGGGCTGCCCAAACATGTGATTGAGGAAGTACCGCAGGATGACGGCTCGGTCCGATTCTTTTCCACCGCACGCAAGGGCCCCTTCCAGATAGACTGGGAGGAGATACCGGTAGAGTGGGTCGATGGACAATGGTTCCGCCATGACCGGATATTCTCACGGGGGCCGATTGGCACATTGTCCGCGACATTCCGGCTGGAACCGGACAACGCCGGTGGCGCCATTGGACATTATACGCTGGTCGCAACCCCGGCGAATTTTCTGGGCGTGCTGCTTCTGAAGACAGTCTTTTTCGGTGGGTTTGAAAAGTCATTCACCACCATGTCGGCAAGCGCCGATACCTGGGCTGCCGGCAGACGCGAGACACCCTTCGATATACCGGTACCGGAACTGACATCCAATGCCGAAAACCGGCTGGACCGTGTCCTTGCCCGCATAACGGAATCGCCCAACGAACATGGCCTGGCGCGACGCCTGGCGGATTGGATAACAACCGCGCCGGAAGTTGACTTGATCCGTATCCGACCGCTGACCCTGGCCCGAAAATGGGGCACGCCGGAACGGGAAACCATTGAAATGTGCCTGCAGGCCGTCACCGACGGGCTACTGGGATTAAACTGGGACCTGCTCTGCCCGCGCTGCCGTGGGGCGAAGCTTTCCGTTGCCACGCTTGATCAACTGCCGGAGGGGGCACATTGCGGTTCGTGCAATATCGACTACGATACCGATTTTTCCCGCAATGTGGAAATGACCTTCCAGCCGGACCCGGCGATCCGGGAAATTCCATCCGGCGAATTCTGCCTTTTCGGCCCGATGTCCACACCTCATGTAAAAGTCCAGGTCGCGCTGGCTTCGAATGAGGAACGCGACATTCCAGCCAGCCTGCCGCCCGGCGATTATCGCATCCGAACCCTGGAAGCCGGTGGCGAGGCCGATTTTACGGTCGATGATGGCGGCTTTCCGACCGCAATCATCGCGACCGAATCCGTCACCACGGGTGACATTGCCCCCGCCGGGGTGATCCGCGCCGTGAATCGATCACCCCAGAAGCGCACAATGATCGTGGAATCGCGTGACTGGGTCCGCGATGCATTGACCGCGGAACGGGTCACGACATTGCAGACATTCCGTGACCTGTTTTCCGACCAGTTGCTCCGTCCCGGCGATCAGGTCGGGGTATCGCAGGTCACACTGATGTTCACCGATTTGCGCGGCTCCACGGCCCTGTATGAACGGGTCGGCGACGCCGCCGCCTACAGCCTGGTCCGTGAACATTTTGCGTTTCTCGCGCGGGTGGTCCGACAATGTAATGGCAGCGTAGTGAAAACCATTGGCGATGCCGTGATGGCCGCGTTCAATGACCCGGCCGACGCGATCCACGCTGCCGTTCAGGTGCAGCAGGGCGTCATTGGTTTCAATACGGACACCGCGGGCGAAGACATCGTGATCAAACTGGGTGTTCACTGCGGGCCCTGCATCGCCGTCACGCTGAGCGAGCGCTTTGACTATTTTGGCTCGACCATCAATATGGCGGCGCGTCTTCAGGGCGAAAGCGAAGGTGGCGATATCGTGCTGTCACAGGCAATCGTCGGCGACCCGGCTGTCGCCGAAATCCTGACGCCTTTCACCCTCGAACCGGCCCGCAGCCACTTCAAGGGATTCGAGGCGCCGGTATCGTTCTTCCGGCTGCCGGCGGCAGCCTTTCTGACGACGGAATCCGGTTCACCGTAGGCGACGG
>CALSRA010000041.1 GCA_943788635.1 uncultured Alphaproteobacteria bacterium
CTCGGCGTTTTACTGCAAGGGACCGAACTACCCGAAGAGGTGGCTGATTGGTCTCTGACCAGCCTCCAAACAAGGCTGATCAAAACTGGAGCGAGGGTGGTGCGTCATGCTCGGGCCATCACGTTCCAACTGGCCGAAGTCGCGGTCAGCTGTGACCTGTTCACTCGCATCCTTGCAGCCATACATCGCCTTCGCTCACCACCGGTTCCAGGATGATGACCTCAGCAACAAAATCGGAGGAAAAGCGGCGCGATTGGTCCGTCCAAAGGGGTGTTGATCACAACAAAATCCGGGTTAACCAAGCTGTCGAGACCAGAAATCGCGCTCAGTTCCTGGGTCAGGTGCCCAAACAACAGCGAAAGTCGTACAGGCGGCTTGCTCGGGGCACAAAACATCGACAACATGCAAGAAAGGGCATTCTACTTGGGGAATGTCGGCTAAGGACTGTTGCCACAAATTTTCCGCGCGAGCGTTTCGCCGGCGACCCGGTGTCCCTCGACATTCCAATGACCTATCCCGAGGACGGAATTCGGGAAACCATGCAGGAAAGTGCCTGTTTCGTCCGCGAAATGCCGAAGTGGCTCTTTGAGCGCCAATGCCGGGATCTCCGCGCTGGCGGCGAAAGCTGTTAATCGCCGGTCTGCGTAGTCTAGATCATTCACATTGAGGGACATTGCGAAATTTTGCCGTAGCGCGGCATCCGGATAGACCTGAACAGGGCCGGGCAAAATGGCAAGAAGGAATTCGGCGCCGCTGGAGACGCTGTCTTTGTGTATCGCGGTGACCAGGGCCTCGGTCGTCGCCCAGCCTTTCTGCCATTCAGGCGTCTTGGGGGCGCGGAATACCTCATATTCACGGCCGGTTGGCGCAAATACCGCTTTGCTATCGCCGCTATCATTAGCCCGCATCAGGTTGCGGAGTCGGGTGGTTCCTTCGCGAATGACCTGAAACAGGTTGGATGTGTTGATGATGGCGTTTCGAAGCGTCCGCCAAAACCGTTTCCATTTGAAGCGGAAAGCTTGCGTATTGCTGTCATCAAGGGTCAGCACGCCCTGGTCCAGCGTATAATAGACACGATCCTTGTGCCCATCGAGCGCGCGCTCGCTATTCAATATGTCATTGCCGGTAAAAAGCGCGAGAAGCACCAAATCCGGCTTATATTTGAGGGCATTGTTGCGCAATGTCAGGCGCTCCTGTGCCGGGCCGTATCCGGAAACGCCGTAATTCAAAACTTCCACTTTTCGCCCGTTCAGGGCCTCACATGTCTCGAGGTCCTTTTCCAGTACGGACCAGAATGTCGTTGAAACCGGGACCGCCAGCCCCTCGGTCATCGAGTCGCCAAGGATTGCGATGCGGAATGTCCCCTGAGGTTTTACGATTTCGTGATCCCGATCCCGAAAACCTTCGCGGTTGATGGAAACATGGGCTTCGCCTTCGGTGCGCCACATGCCACTGACACCTGGAAGTGGCGCCCAGCCACGCAATGGCTCCATCTGGTGAAAGATCGGAAAGGCAATGCCGGCAATTCGTAAACCGATTTCGGCGACAACCGCGGCGAAAAGCAGGCTGATGGCGATAAGGGTGATTTCCTTGCGACCAGGCATCACGCGGAAATTCTTGTCTGAGAAAAGGGGGCTTCCCCGTCAGTGTTCGGCAGGTCTGCCAGATGCAACGTCTGTGCAATCATTAAAACGCGTTCCGATATCAATTCAGTTTGCAAATTCGAAGAATATATCGCCGGAACCGCGAAAACGCTGGGATATTGTACATTTTTCAGATTCCGCAATCTTTGGCGAATTTACCGCTTGGATGGCCGGAATGAAAGTATCGTAAATGGTAAGTTTTTTGTAACAAGTGTTATTATATGTCTTGCTTACTATAAGCAAAGCATCTATTTAGGATCGCATGTCCAGTCAATCCGTGGAACATCTGTTCGGCTTCCTGCTGAATGACATCTCTCGCCTGATGCGTACGCAGTTCGACAATCGCGCACGCGATCTCGGGCTGACACGATCGCAATGGCGTGTCCTTGTGTTTCTGGCGCGAAGCGAAGGTATCAATCAGAGCGGTCTCGCCGAATTGATCGAGGTGGATCGTATGACGCTGGGGCGAATGGTTGACCGGCTTGAGGCGGCCGGCTGGGTTGAGAGGCGGCCCGATGCGAGTGACCGGCGGGCTTATTGTCTTTTTATTACCGAGAGTGCCCGGCCCGTGCTGGGCAAGATGATTGTCCTGGCAAATGACGTTCAGGAGGGGGCTCTTGAGGGGCTGTCGAAGGACGAGCGCGAAACGCTTCGCGGGCTGTTGACTGCAATAATGAGTAATTTATCCACGCGACAATCGGCGGATGAAGCCGATGAGGAAGGCGCGCCGCGCCTTGCGCGTTTTGGAGGTTCCAGTGACTGATGATCAAGAAAAAGAAGAAAAAGTAGTCCGGCATACTCCGCGGCGTCCGCGGCGTTTTTTGAAATTCCTGTTTCGTCTGGTGCTTTTGATAATTCTGCCAGGGGCAGCAGCCTTGGTTGGCGCTTATGTCTATGTGACCGGACAGCGCTATGTGACCAGTGAAAATGCATTCGTGAAGGCAAACAAGATCGCCGTCAGTTCGGAAGTCTCCGGCAAGGTTCTTACGGTGAATGTCGGTGAGCATGACACCGTGCGTAAGGGACAATTGCTGTTTCAGATCGACGATGAAGCATACCGGATTGAACAGGCGGAAGCGCATGCGGCATTGCAACGCATTAACAACGACGTGGAATCATTGCGCGCCACGTATCGGGTGAAACAGGCCGAACTCAAGCTGGCAAAGGACGATTTTTCGTATTTCGATAAGACCTTCAAGCGTCGCGAACAGTTGCGGGCACGTGGAAATACGTCCGAGGAAAGTTTTGATCAGGCGCGACGGCAGCGTAATTCGGCGCAACAGAACATTACAATTTTGCAGCAGGAAATTCGTCAGATTCTATCGGGGCTCAATGGTAACCCGAAGCTCAAGGTCGAAGACTATCCGGCTTTCCTGCAGGCGCAGGCGGTTTATGATCGCGCCTCGCTCGATCTGCAGCGTACCGTCGTTCGCGCGCCGACATCCGGTCGGATCAGTAAAATTACGATGGAACCGGGGGAATTCGTAAAATCAGAGGAACCGCTGTTCGCCATCATTTCCGACAAGTCTGTCTGGATTGAGGTGAACCTCAAGGAAACCCAGCTTACGCATGTGAAAAGCGGGCAACAGGCGGTTATTGAAATAGACGCGTATCCGGATGTGAAATGGACAGCCACGGTTGACAGTATCAGCCCGGCGACCGGCGCGGAATTTGCCATACTGCCGCCCCAGAATGCGACAGGAAACTGGGTCAAGGTCGTGCAGCGACTACCAATTCGGCTCATTCTCGACGACCTTGCCGGCGGACCGACGCTCCGTGCCGGTATGAGTGCCTTTGTTGACATCGACACCGAACATGAAGCCGTGCTGCCCGGATTCGTGAAAGAGGCTCTGGCCTGGGTGTCGCCTGAACAGTGACGGGCGAACCGAATTCATTTTCGTCCGCTGTCGATCATTTCGATGACAGCACCGACGTCATCGTTGTGGGCTATGGGTTTGCCGGCGCTGTATCCGCGATCTCGGCCCATGATGCCGGTGCTGAGGTGTTGCTGGTCGAAAAAATGCCGCATCTGGGCGGTATTTCCATTTGCGCGGGGGGCGGGTTACGCCTCTCCGACGACCGGGACGCGGCTTTTGCCTATCTGAAGACGACGAATGACGGCACGACTCCGGATGATGTGATTGCCGCGTTCGTCGACGGCATGTTTGAGCTTGAAGGCTTCGTTCGGGGGCTCGCACAGGTGAACGATGCGGAACTGACCCGTATCGACAGACCGGGCAATTATCCGTTTCCGGGTCATGATTCGATGTATTTCCTGGAGGTCGAGAAAGTTCCCGGTTTCGACCGGGCGACCGGATATGCGCATGCTCGTTCGCTGCGAAACGGCACCAATATGATGAAGGTGCTGGAAGATAATATGGCCAGCCGTGCGATAGACGTTCGGTTTTCGACACCGGCGCGGCGGTTGATTATCGGTGCCGACGGGGCGGTACAGGGGCTGTGGGTCGAAGGGCCCGATGGTCCACGATCAATTCGGGCCCGTCGCGGTGTCGTGCTAGCGTGTGGCGGGTTCGAGGCGAATGCCGAGATGCAGCGCCAGTACTGGCAGATCAATCCGGTTCTGTCGGCCGCATTTCGGGGCAATACCGGTGACGGGTTGCGGATGGCGGTCGCCGCCGGCGCAGACCTTTGGCATATGTGGCATTTTCACGGCTCCTATGGTTTCCGACATCCCGATCCGGACTTTCCATTTGGTATCCGCATGAAACGTCTGCCCGACTGGGTACCCGATGTGCGCCCCGCGGAAACCCCGATGAGCTGGGTTCTGCTGGACCGGCGGGGCCGGCGGTTTATGAACGAATACGATCCCTATCTGCAGGATACCGGCCATCGTGCGCTTGATGCGATGGATGCGTCGACCATGCGGCAACCCAATGTGCCGTGCTTTGCGGTCATCGACGAGGTTGGTCGCGCGATGTATCCGATGGGCGGCGTTGTCTTCAATGACAGCAATGTGACGCCCTATAAATGGAGCACCGATAACTTGGCGGAAGTCGAGAACGGTCTGTTGAAGAAAGCGGATAGTGTCGCCGAACTGGCTGGGATTATTGGCTGTGACAGTGCGGTTCTTGAAGCCTCGTTTGAGCGCTGGAATGCTGCGTGCGAGAACGCCGGTGATGATGATTTCGGACGGCCGCAGGCGACAATGATGCCGATTGCGACACCGCCATTCTATGTCGGCGAAATCTGGCCAATCGTGTCGAATACCCAGGGCGGACCGGTGCATGATGCCCTGCAACGTATCGTGAATCCTTTCGGCGAACCGATTCCCGGACTGTATGAAGCGGGTGAGGTTGGCAGCATATGGGGACACCTGTATCTTTCCGGAGCAAATCTTTCGGAATGTTTTATTGGTGGTCGCATCGCGGGGCGTGAAGCGGCGAACCGGGTGCCCGATACGGCGCCGTAGTTCCGATCAGGGAACTGTTGGAGAGAGGGTGAATTTTGGGCCAGACGATGTTCGACAAGCTTTGGCAACGCCATGTCATTGCCGAGGAAGCTGACGGCGAAACACTGGTCTATGTCGACCGATGCCTTGTGCATGAGGGCGCGCGGCATGCCTTTGAAAAGCTTGAACGGGACGGTCATGCGATCTGGAATCCCAAGCAGGTTATTGGCTTCGCGGATCACTATGCGCCGACCCGGAATCGTGATGCGGGACTGGATGGCATCGCCGATCCCAAAATTCGGAACATGCTGGGATTGATGGCCATCAATATGGCTCGATACGACATTCCGTATTTTGGCCTTGATGACCCGCGGCAGGGGGTATTGCACGTCGTCAGCCCGGAACAGGGAATGACCCTGCCCGGAATGATTCTGGTTGGTGCTGATTCGCACACGTCAACGCATGGCGCGTTCGGGAACCTGTCCTTCGGGTTAGGGGCTTCCGATACAGCGCATGTCCTGGCGACGCAGAGCCTGTGGCTGCAACGCCCCGGAACGATGCGTATTACAATCGATGGCGAGATGTCCTTTGGGGTCACTGCCAAGGATGTGATCCTGAGCGCCATTGCCAAAATTGGCGTCGGCGGGGGTGTCGGGCATGTAATCGAATATGCCGGGTCAACCATTCGACGTATGTCGATGGAAGAGCGGATGACGGTTTGCAACATGTCGATCGAGGCGGGTGCCCGCGCCGGTATGATTGCGCCGGACGAGACGACATTCGCCTATTTGAAGGGGCGGCCGTTTTCGCCGGAAGGCTCGGATTGGGACGCCGCGATGGCAGATTGGCGGACGCTGGGATCTGACAGTGATGCTGTCTTCGACCGGGAAGTGGTTTTCGACGTGAAGGACCTTGCACCCATGGTGACCTGGGGGATCACGCCGGAGCAGGCGGCGTCGATCAACGGATGTGTTCCGTTGCCGGACGACATGAGCGGTTCGGAGGCACAGGCGGAAGTTCGCACGGCGCTGGAATATATGGACCTTGCGCCGGGCACGCCCCTTGTCGATATCCCGATTGACCGGGTTTTTATCGGGTCCTGTACGAATGGCCGTATCGAGGACCTGCGCGCCGCGGCTGAGGTGGCGAAAACGGGACGCGCTGTTGTGCCGGTGATGGTCGTACCGGGCTCGACAATCGTAAAGAAGCAGGCGGAAGCAGAAGGTCTGGATAAAATATTTGAAGCTGCAGGGTTTGAGTGGTGCGCAGCAGGGTGTTCGATGTGCACGGCGATCAATGGCGATCATCTGAGCCCGGGTGAGCGCTGCGCCTCGACAAGCAATCGGAACTTTCGCGGTCGACAGGGAACGTTGGGCCGGACGCATTTGATGAGCCCAGCAATGGCTGCAGCGACGGCGTTACGCGGGCAATTGGCCGATGTACGGATGCTGGGTGAGGGGGCGTAAACATGGAAGCCTTTACGACATTGTCGGCCATCGCCGTACCGTTGGATGAAGCGAATATTGATACGAACCAGCTTTGCCCGACTCGTTTCAACAAGTTGCCGGATGGGCCGGAAATGGCGTCGGTTCTGTTTCACGACCTTCGCTTTGATTTAGACGGAGAAGAGCGGCCCGAATTCATTCTGAACAGGTTGCCTTACCGAAACGCCGGGATCATTGTTGCCGATCGCAATTTTGGTTGCGGTTCGTCCCGGGAGTCAGCGGTTTACGCTTTGAAAGCATTTGGCATTCGTGCCGTCATCGCACCAAGTTTTGGCGATATCTTCGCGGGGAACTGTTTTCGAAATGGTCTGTTGCCCGTGGTGGTCCCAGATACAACAGCCATGCGGCAGCAGATTCATGCCGAGGTCGGGGCAGCAATAGGTATCGACCTTCCAGCCCAAATCGTGACCGGACCGGACGGTATCGCGACTCGGTTTGATATCCACCCGCTTCGCAAGCAGTGCCTGGTAGAGGGGCTCGACGATATCCGGCTGACAATCGGTTACCGCGACCGGATCGCGGCCTTTGAAAAACAGCATCATGCCGCGCGGCCCTATCTGGCGCCGATACGGGGTATGTGACGCAATGGGGAACGGAATAATGCGGCAATCGACAAAACTGCGTAAACTGATCGCTGGCGATGACATCATCGTCGCACCTGGCTGCTATGACGGATTGTCAGCCCGTCTCATTGAAAGCGCCGGCTTCAACGCCGCCTATGTCAGCGGCGGCGCGACGGCGCGTAGCACAGGCATTCCCGATATGGGATTGATCAGTCTCTCGGAAATTGCGTCGCGCCTGGCGCAGATTGTGGATGCCATCGAAATTCCGATCATTGCCGATATGGATACAGGGTACGGAAATGCGCTGAATGCCCGAGCAGCGGTAAAAGCATTCGAGCGGGCAGGGGTAGCGGGGTTCCATGTCGAGGATCAGACCTTCCCGAAACGGTGTGGTCACTATGACGATAAGAGCATCGTGTCGGAGGTCGAGTTCTGCCAGAAAATTCGGGCAATCCGGGATGCATCTGAAGACGACGACACGGTTATCATTGCGCGCACCGACGCGATCGCGGTGGAAGGATTTGATGCGGCCATCGACCGTATGCACAAATACATGGAGGCGGGCGCTGACGTCGCATTTATCGAAGCGCCGACCACCGAAGCTGAAATTGAGGAAGTGGCCAGACGTATTCCCGGACCAAAGTTGATCAACATGTTTCTGGGGGCCAAGACGCCATTGATGTCCACCAGCCGGCTGGCGGAAATTGGCTACAAGATCGTCATTATTCCCAGCGATACACAGCGTGCGGCTATCCGGGCAATGCAACGGGTGCTGGAGACGATCAAGCGAGACGGTCATAGTGAGGCAATGGCCTCCGATATGGCGTCTTTCAAGGACCGGGAGGCCATTGTGAACACGGCGGCCTTTATTGACATCGACAAGCGGTACGCGAGTTAAGCTACGTCGGGATGGCGGTGTCGGTTAAAACTCAAGCCGGGCACTGGCCAGCCGGCTGAAGATTCGAGCGCGCCACCAATCGCTTTGAATCGCTCTGGATTCGCGCAATGCCGCGGTAAACAGCGCTTGCGCGTCGTCGGTTTTGCCTTGTTTTGCCATCTGGGTGGACGCGCGGATCAGCACTGAAGCGCGATCGAACGCGCTTTCGATGACATTGGTTGCCGCGAAAGCTTTGGCGGTTAGCGCGACAACGTTCCCATCCGTCCGGGCCGCGATTTGCCAACGAGTTTGCGCCTGTAATGCTGGACTTCCAATTTTTTCGATCATGGCATCCGCGGCACTATGGTCGGACAAACGGGCGCAGGCCTCTGCGATACCAGCCACGGCAGAATCGGCCGCAACGGGGCGAAGGATGTCGAGGCTGGCATTCGTTGCCTGCTCAAGTGTCTTTCGGGTCGCCTGGGTATTTCCGAGCTGCAATTGCGCGGATGCAATTTTTGTAAGGGCGAGAACGTGCAGGCGCGGTGCGCGAATTCGGTCCGCGAGCGCAAGAGCTTCCATTGACAGGCCTTGCGCCGCAATCTGTTCTGCGGCCTCGGCCAGGGCAATATGATCCCGCCCTATGTCGCCCAACGTGCGGAGAATGTTGAGGGCGGTTTCCGTGCGGCCAATCCTGGCATAGGCGCCGGCCGCGATGGCGAGAAGTGTCTGGCGTGTATCTATATCGGGTGATTCTGCTGCGGATCTCCGGATCTGATCGAGTATCTCAATGGCGACTTCGAGTTGATTGCGCTCCGCCAGGCTCGTGGCGACTTGCGCTGCGATTTCGCTTGCGGCGACCTTATCTTCAAGACGGGGTAGAATGGCCCGCAAGCTGGAAAGAGCCGCACCGTCGACGTCTGTTGCGGATTCCGCGATTGTGACAGCCGCAAGGGCCCGAGCCTGGTTCCAATCATCCGGTATGCTTTCTGAAAGTGCCATTGCGTCGGTGAGCCGTCCCGCGTCCACGAGGCCAATAACCGCTTCACGAAGCGAAACAATGACGAGGCGAACGTCGCTGATGCGACGAATATTTGACCGTAATTGCAAAACCATTCCGGCGCGGGCTTGCGCCCTGACAATTTCGCGCAAGGCCCAGTCCCGGTAATTGCTTTGAACGATCAAAGTGGTTGAGCGCATGGCTTCATCGATCAGGCATTCGGTAGCGGGTGCCTGAATGCATTCATCCAATGAAGCTTGATTTTGCGGTGTCGCTGCCGGGACGGGATCATCAAGCAGGTCGCGTGTTTCGGGGTTTGCCAGAAGCGCGTTGCGTGCCTTTGCGGATTGTTTTCGCCTGGCCTCGGCCAATCGGTTTTTCAGGGCGTCCGGCCTGCCGACCCCTTCGATGTGGCGAAAGAGTTCACGGCTGACATCGCCATCTTCGTTCAGCCCATGCTGCCGCTGGTAGGAACGAATTGCCTGTTTCAGGTCCCCGCTAATGCGACCGTCAGCGGATCCGGAAAGCAAGTCGAACTCAATCAGGTAAACCTGAATGTCCCGGACCAGCGGAGACCATTCGAATACATTTTCCCGGTCCCTGATTTCCTGGTCGGGCAAGGTCGCGCGGGCGGCCTGCACATCGGATGAAGATCCGAGAATCGCAGCATTCAATACTGCGATCAGGCAATATGCCGTTACACGAAGCTGTCGCATGAGGTCCACATGGCATCGCTCCAACTTGAGACATAAGCATACATCATCGTTCTAAATTTCGCGCGCGGCTGTGGGTGTTTTCAAGAACAGATTAACCACTGACCTTCAATAGTTTAGTGAAATGTTCATACTAGTTGCTGTCGAATTGCCCTAATGGAGAGAGGTGTTCGGCGGTGGCACCTGAACCGACGTTAACCTTGTATTGGGTCGGTCCGGAACATGGCGTAGAGTATCTGCTTTAAGAATTCATGATATGGAATGGCTCTTGTCAGAAATTTACCTGTACGACCTTATGGCGGTCGGCCTGGCCGCGATCATGTGGCTCGCCTATACCTATTACGCGGATACGAGTGAGGCGGCGCGAACCAATTTGCTCGGCGGTATGACCGAACAGCGGCGACGCTGGATGAAGCAAATGCTGCGCCGCGACAACCGAATGGTCGACGTCCAGATCATTCATGCCTTGATGCGCTCGGGGCGGTTTTTCGGATCTACGGCGATGCTGATTATTGCGGGTCTTCTGACGGTTATTGGCGCGACTGACCGTGTCGTTGCCCTGGCCACAGATCTTCCCTTTGCCGTGAACGTTGTCCGCGCGGCGTGGGAAGCCAAGCTCTTGATTATGGTTCTGATTTTCGTCTATGCCTTCTTTAAATTTGTCTGGTCGGGGCGGCAGTACAATTATTGCGCCATCATGATCGGGGCAGCGCCGGCTCCCGGTGAATTATCGGAAGAAGACGAGGCGTTCGGCGCGTCAATTGCCGCGATAGCCAGTCTCGCGGCACGGCACGCCAATCGGGGCGTTCGGGCCTATTATTTTGGTCTGGCGATGCTCGGCTGGTTCCTGCATCCGATCGTGATGATTATTGCCATAATCTGGGTCGTGCTCGTGCTGTACCGGCGAGAATTCCGCTCGCGGACCAAACGACTGGTCTGGCCGAGCGAGGATATGTCATGACACTGGCTGCGGAAGGAAACGTCGGTATTTTTCCAGCAGCCTCGGTGCTGTTATCCGCCGCTGAAATGTATCGCGCTGATGCGGCTGCGATTGCGACGGGCGTTTCTGGAATTACGCTGATGGAGAATGCGGGCGGTGCTGTGGCCACGGCGATACAGGCACGCTGGCAGCCATGTCCTATTTCGATCCTGTGCGGTCCCGGGAATAACGGCGGTGATGGTTTTGTTGTGGCCAGGCTCCTGCAGGATGCCGGCTGGCCGGTGCGGGTCGCACTGCTGGGTGAGGAGGGCAGTCTGAAGGAGGATGCCCTGCACAACTTCAAGCGTTGGGATGGGAGTGTTGAACCTGTTGGGCCCGAAGCGGTTTCAGGTGCAGAACTCGTCGTCGATGCCCTGTTCGGTGCCGGGTTAACGCGGGACGTCGATGGGCTGGCGCGGCAAGCACTGGAATCAGCAGCAGAACTGCCCCTGATCGCCGTTGATGTGCCGAGCGGCGTTCATGGTGATAGCGGTCACGTCATGGGCTATGCGCCCCAGGCGACGTTAACGGTGACCTTCTTCCGGCGTAAACCGGGCCATCTGCTGCTTCCGGGGCGGGCTCTTTGTGGTGAGGTTGCGGTTGTCGATATCGGAATTCCTGATTCTGTGCTTACCGATATCGTTCCGCGCCAGGCCGCAAACGCAACGTTGTTATGGCGATCCGGCTTCCCCTGGCCGAAGCTGACGGATCACAAGTATCGCCGGGGGCACGCGGTTATTACCGGTGGCCGGAATATGACGGGGGCTGCAAGGCTTGCGTCGCGGGCAGCGCAGCGGATCGGGGCCGGGATGGTGACCGCCGCCGTGCCGAATGACGCGACGGTCGTCTACAAAATCACGCTGACATCAGCGCTCGTGCATTCCTTCCTGGATACGAACGGGTTTGCCGAATTTGTCAGGGGGCCGAAAGTATCCGCGATATTGGTCGGACCTGGTAACGAGGCGAATCAGGCAACGCGCGAACGGGCATTGGCGGCCTTGCGGACGGGAAAGGGCGTTGTGCTGGATGCGGACGCTCTGACGTCCTTTGAACCCGCGCCGGACTTGTTGTCAGAAGCTGTCGCCGGTCCCTGCGTCCTGACGCCGCATGACGGTGAATTTGCTCGCCTGTTTGATACGGACGGGGACAAAGTCACCCGAGTTCGCCGCGCCTCGGAAAAGACCGGGGCCGTTATTGTCTTGAAAGGGGCGGATACAGTGATTGCCGCACCGGATGGTCGTGCCGTCATAAATGAAAATGCGCCGCCAGACCTGGCGACGGGTGGTTCGGGCGATGTGCTGGCCGGAATGTTGACCGGGCTGTTGGCGCAACAGATGGACGCTTTCGACGCGGCATGTGCGGCTGTATGGCTGCATGGTGCTGCTGCGTCGGCGTTTGGCCCGGGCCTTATTGCTGATGATCTTGTCGAATCGCTGCCCGCCGTTTTGCGGCAGCTAAAGGAAGAATGCTGTCATGAGTGAGAACAGTTCGCTGTTTCGAAGACTTATCGGTGCGTGGCGAGAAATCGCCGGCTCGAATTCTACCAACGGCGGGTTCTCCGCTGATTTATCAGCTGGTGACGATCTGTCCCGGCTCAAGAAACAGATGGTGACGTGCCTTGAGGCGCGGGGGGGCGAGGTTTCGGCCCGCGCCCGTGCCGCGAATCTCGGACGCGCCTATCTTGAACTCGACAAAACCGGCCGCCATCGGTTTCTGGCACTTGCCGCTGAAGAGTTCGGCTCTGACCCTGCAGCAATCGACAAAGCCGTCGCCGCGCTCGGGGCGGCCGGTCCGGAAGCTCGCGCCAAGGCGGAAGATGCGGTGCGGAAAGTGCTTGAACCGCCGCGGGTTCGCCTGATGACCCAGTTCAATGGTTTGCCAGAAGGGGTGAAGTTCCTTGTGGATTTGCGATCCGATTTGATCAGCTTCGCGGATACACCGGCGCTGAAATCCCTGGACGCTGATCTCAGGCGGCTGCTGACGTCCTGGTTCGATGTGGGATTCCTTGAACTTCGAAGGATCACCTGGGATTCCCCGGCTTCACTTCTCGAGAAGCTGATCGCTTATGAAGCGGTGCACGAAATTAGGAGTTGGGATGATCTGAAAAACCGACTGGCTTCCGATCGTCGGCTTTTCGCCTTCTTCCATCCCAGAATGCCTGATGAACCATTGATTTTCGTTCAGGTGGCGCTCGTCAATGGTCTAGCAGGAAATGTTACGGCGCTTTTGGACGAAACGGCACCGGAGAACGACCCGGTCGGTGCCGATACGGCTATTTTCTATTCGATCACGAATGCACAGACCGGGTTGGTTGGAATCAGTTTCGGCGGGTTCCTGATCAAGCGTGTTGTGGATGAGTTGCAGTCCGAATTCCCGGGGTTGAAAAGGTTCTCAACCCTGTCACCAATCCCTGGATTTGCCAATTGGGTGCGGAATACACTGGAATCAGGCGAGACGCTGCTGAACGAAGATGACAGTAACGCCTTGGGAGAATTGTTTGAAACCGGTGACGGGGATCGGGCGCTTTTGCAGGTGTTCGACAATGCGGACTGGTCAAAGGAAGCGGATAAAGTCGAATTGTTGGAGCCAGTACTTACCCGGCTATGCGGCCGCTACCTCCTCAAGGAAAAGAATGACAGAGGGCGCGCGCGTGACCCGGTTGCTCATTTCCATCTGACGAATGGTGCGCAGGTCGAACGGTTGAATTGGATGGCGGACACCTCATCCCATGGCTTCAGTCAGTCAGCAGGCATGATGGTGAACTACCTTTATAATCTCACGCGAATTGAAGCGAATCATGAGGGGTATACGGGAGACGGGAAAGTTGCAGCGTCAACAGTCGTTAACCGGATCTTAAAGAAGTAGGTGTTTGATTCTAGTAGATTATAGAAACTCCTCAGGTTGTCAGGTGATGCCATGACGGTAATGAACGAAGCCATTGCGTCGAAACCAAAAAGCAAGGCGGCGCTGTTTGGCGCCAAAGCGTGTAATTCGATCGGGACATTTTTTGGCGTTAGCCGTGCAATGGAATACATCCGGCCGGGTTCGTTATTTCACCGGGTCCATGAGGACAAAACCGTTGAAACGGCGCGAGTTCTGGCTGTCGCAACAGATATGCTCGGAATTCCGCACGTTCGATACGAACTTGTCATCGAGCGGGCGCATCGGCGGTTTGTTGATGAGCCACGAATTTTAGCGCTGAAAACATTCGCCGATACTTACAAGGAATATGTTTGATTTTGAGTTTATACTCATTATTTGATCAGACATTAAGTATTGTGCCGATGATAATGCCCTGAATTTGGCGATTTTGGGGCTTTTCCCATTTTTCCCAAAATAATTCCAAGTAAATAAAACTTATATAAAATTAAGTTCAAATTTTTATCTATTGAATACTTTATTATTTCCGGATTAATTCATATTTTTCTTGCTTTATCCCGCATTTCCCAAGTAAAAGGGAGAAGTCACTCCTCTGACGACAATTAATGTGTTATATTGCAGCATGTTAAGTGGGCTTAAGGCGGCGGATCATGGATCACCCAAAGGGTGCAAGCGAAACGGATGGTGCGCGGCTTAGTTTTGACCGACGGGTCCGGTTGGAATTTCATGGTTCGAAGATCAGTTCGGACGGTGGATTACTGTTGTTCCGGGAATTGGATGAAGTGCTTGGCCTGCACGACATTGCGGGCGGATTTCTGAGAGACACGCGAACTGGCCACAATCGCCTACACTCACTGGTTGGCTTGTTGCGCCAGTCGGTCTTTGGGCGGCTGGCCGGATATGATGATGTGAATGACGCAGACCGTTTATCGCTTGATCCGGTGATGCGGCAGGTCGTTGGAGGGCGTGCCGTTGATGCCAAGGCCGCGTCCGCGAGCCAGATGGGCCGGTTCGAGACCGAGGTGTTGGCGGCAACCGACAATCGCACTGTGCTGGCGGATTTATCAGGACACTGGATCGACCGGGTTCATGACCGCAACCCACCCAAGTGGATCACACTGGACATGGACAGTTCCGTCAGTCCCACCCACGGCGCACAGGAAGGAACGGCTTGGAACGGGCATTTCGGCTGCATGTGCTATCACCCGCTGTTCGTCTTCAACCAGTTCGGGCACCTCGAACGTTGCGCCCTGCGCCCCGGCAACGTCCACAGTGCCGACGGCTGGGAAGCGGTTCTGAAGCCCGTCATCGCGCGATATGCGGATCGTCACCTGATGCGGTTCTTCCGGGGGGATGCTGCGTTCGCCATCCCGGAGTTATACAAAACTCTGGAAGCGGAAAGCTATTTTTACGCCATCCGCCTTCGGGCCAATCGCGTTCTTCAGGGCAAGATTGCGCATCTGCTCAAGCGCCCTGTGGGTCGTCCGCCAAAAGGCGTGAAGCGCATCTACGGCGACTTCGAGTATCAGGCGGCATCTTGGGACAAACCCCGTCGTGTCATCGCCAAGGTGGAATGGCATCCCAGCGAGTTGTTCCCTCGCGTCGGCTTCGTTGTCACCAATCTGCCAATGGAACCAGACTGGATCATCCGGTTCTACAACCAACGCGGAACGGCAGAGCAGCATATCAAAGAAGGCAAGCAAGCGATCAACTGGACACGGTTATCTTGCAAGGGGATGGCGCAGAACGAGATCCGCCTGCAACTTCATGCACTGGCCTACAATCTCGGCGTTTTACTGCAAGGGACCGAACTACCCGAAGAGGTGGCTGATTGGTCTCTGACCAGCCTCCAAACAAGGCTGATCAAAACTGGAGCGAGGGTGGTGCGTCATGCTCGGGCCATCACGTTCCAACTGGCCGAAGTCGCGGTCAGCTGTGACCTGTTCACTCGCATCCTTGCAGCCATACATCGCCTTCGCTCACCACCGGTTCCAGGATGATGACCTCAGCAACAAAATCGGAGGAAAAGCGGCGCGATTGGTCCGTCCAAAGGGGTGTTGATCACAACAAAATCCGGGTTAACCAAGCTGTCGAGACCAGAAATCGCGCTCAGTTCCTGGGTCAGGTGCCCAAACAACAGCGAAAGTCGTACAGGCGGCTTGCTCGGGGCACAAAACATCGACAACATGCAAGAAAGGGCATTCTACTTGGGGAATGTCGGGTTATTGTGTGGTTCTCAGGTACCGTTGATTTCGGTTCTTTGAATTCGGTGAGAATATTATGAGCATGCAGGATAGCAGTTTTTTCGAAAGCATTTCGCTTCTCCGGCGTCGTAGAAATAATATTGGTGTTGGTGAGCGATATGTTCGTACGCGCCCTGATCACACGGTCGAGACAGTAAAAGTGGTGTCGGTAATGAAGGACCCGGTTGGTATTCCCCATGTCCGATACGATCTGACAATCAAAAAGCCACAGCGCCCAAATTCTGTAAGCGAGGGCTCGCGATTGCTCGCACTTGAGGCTTTTTCCGAAGCTTATAGAAAGCGCGTGGGCTCCTGAAAGGCGCCCAGCCATTTTCTGCTTTCAAATTGTATGTACGGCTACGCTTGACCGCTATGCCCGCTGTTCTTATACAGGAGCGCCTTCGGTAAGGCGCACTGGCGGCCTGATGCGCGGGCGTGGCGGAATTGGTAGACGCGCCAGATTTAGGTTCTGGTGGAGAAATCCGTGGGGGTTCAAGTCCCTCCGCCCGCACCAGCGTGTTATTCCTCCTGTGATAAGGCAGTATTTTACCGACTAGTTTTAGGGCGGTTTTCGCCATAATTTCGAAATGCAGGCAGGAATCTATGCAGGTTGTTGAAATCAAGAACGACGGTCTCCTTCGGGAATACACGATTACGCTGCTTGCGGCGGAAATTGAGGACAGGGTTAATACCCGCCTTGATGAACTGAGAAAAACCGTACGGTTACCTGGGTTCCGGCCTGGGAAAATACCGTCCACGCTGATGAAGCAACGCTTCGGCCAGTCGGTGATGGGGGAAGTGCTCGAGCAGGCTGTAAGCGAAAGTTCTCAAAAAGCGATCGAAGAAAATACGCTTCGGCCCGCAATGCAGCCGAATATCGAAATCAAGAGCTTCGGCGATGGTGAAGATCTCGAATATTCGATGTCGATTGAGGTCATGCCCGATATCACGCCAATGGATTTCTCGAAAATCGAGATCGAGCGGCTTGTCGCGGAAGTGCCTGACAGTGCGGTGGACGAAACAATTGAGCGTCTAGCCCAACAGTACCGGTCTTCGGAGCCCATCAAGCGGGCACGGAAGTCCCGTAAGGGCGACGTTGTTGTGATCGATTTCAAGGGCTCGATTGATGGCATTGAATTCGAGGGCGGCAGTGGTGAAGGTCATAATCTTGAACTTGGCGCGAATCAGTTCATTGAAGGCTTTGAAGAGCAGCTGATCGGTTCCAAGGCAGGCGATAGTGTAACGGTTAATGTCACATTTCCTGAAGAATACGGATCCGCTGAGCTGGCAGGCAAGGATGCCGTCTTCGCTGTCGACGTGAAGGAAATCCGCGAAATGGCGGATACGGTTATCGACGATGAATTCGCCAAGACCCTGGGGCAGGAATCCCTGGATGACCTCAAGAAGGCGGTTCGCGAGCGTATGGGGCAGGACTATGCCGGCATGTCTCGCGAGAAGCTGAAGCGCGAATTGCTCGACCGTCTGGAGAAGGGGCATGAATTCGAAGTCCCGCCGGGCATGGTTGACGCGGAATTCGAGACGATCTGGTCCCAGTTCGAGGAAATGCGCAAAGAAAACCCGGATCAGGCGGATGAGAGCAAGACCGACGACGAATTGAAAGAAGAGTACCGCCTGATTGGAAAGCGGCGCGTGCAACTCGGCCTGTTGCTGTCTGAGGTAGGAACGACCAACAAGATTGAAGTGACGGCGGAAGAAGTTAACCGGTCGCTGGTGCAGCAGGCGCAGCGTTACCCGGGCCAGGAACAGCAAATAATCAAGATGTACCAGGAAAATCAGCAGGCGATGGCATCGCTGCGGGCCCCGATTTTCGAAGAAAAGGTGGTCGATTTTATTCTGGAAATGGCCAAGGTTACTGACCGCGCGGTCAGTGTCGAGGAATTGATGCAGGAACCCGAGACCGAGGCATCGGAAGAAACGAAAAAACCGGCTGCCAAACCCAAGCGTAAACGCGCGACGAAGGCCAAAAAAGCGGATGCAGGCACGGATAAGGATGACACGGAAGAAACGACCTGACGTTAGGGGCTTGATCGGTGACGATCAATTGCACATGTACATCCATATGTTTCGGCGGGTTTTATCCGTCGGCAAAACGATTGATAGAAGGCCATGATTGATCCGATTGAAACGCAGATGAATACCTTGGTGCCGATGGTTGTTGAGCAGACAAACCGCGGTGAACGTTCATACGACATTTATTCGCGCCTGCTGAAGGAGCGGATTATCTTTTTGACGGGCCCTGTCAACGACATGGTTGCGACATTGATCAGCGCGCAATTGCTGTTCCTTGAATCGGAAAACCCGACGAAGGATATTTCGTTCTATATCAATTCGCCGGGTGGGATCGTGACGTCGGGTCTGTCGATTTATGACACGATGCAATACATCCGGCCGGATGTATCGACGGTATGCCTTGGACAGGCGGCCTCAATGGGGTCGCTGCTGCTGTGCGCGGGCGCTGCCGGGAAACGGTATTCCCTGCCGAACAGCCGAATCATGCTGCATCAGCCGTCTGGCGGATTCCAAGGGCAGGCTTCGGATATCGAGATCCATGCCAAGGAAATCCTGCAGTTGCGCCAGCGTCTCAATGAAATCTACGCGAAACATACCGGACAGGACGTTAATACGATCGCGACGACACTGGATCGCGACAATTTCCTGACCGCTGAGGATGCCCAAAAATTTGGTATTCTGGATCATGTTGTCGAGACGAGGCCGGATGCCGGCAGCGACGGCGAAGCTTCTCCGACGTCTGAATAGTGGTGCTGTGCCTCGGTGATCTAAAGCGCCCAGGCACGGGCCGCGTTCATGTACGGTTAAGGTAATTATGGTCATCTGTAATGCCAGTGTGCGGACATGTTGGGACCGCGTGGCGCGGTTCGCTGATTTGTGTTATAGTTCTGCTGGCGTGATCGATGTTTAAAATGAGCGGGTGCGATCATCATGAGTAAGTCCGGTACTGGCGATTCAAAGAATACGCTTTATTGCTCCTTCTGCGGGAAAAGCCAGCATGAGGTGCGCAAGCTGATTGCCGGCCCAACCGTTTTCATCTGTGATGAATGCGTTGAGCTGTGCATGGACATCATCCGCGAAGAACAAAGTCGAGCTCGTCAAAGTCCGCGACGGGGTGCCGACGCCGAGTGAAATTCGCACGTTCTGGATGACTACGTCATCGGCCAGCCGCACGCCAAGACGGGTTCTGTCGGTTGCGGTGCACAACCACTACAAACGGCTTAACCACGCCAGAAGACAACGATGTTGAGCTGGCCAAGTCCAACATTCTGCTGATCGGCCCGACCGGCTGTGGCAAGACGCTGTCTGGCGCAGACGCTGGCCCGTATCCTTGATGTGCCGTTCACGATGGCCGATGCCACGACGCTGACCGAAGCCGGTTATGTGGGTGAAGACGTCGAGAACATCATTCTCAAGCTGCTGCAGTCGGCTGACTACAATGTCGAACGGGCGCAGCGGGGCATCGTTTATATCGATGAGAGTCGACAAGATCAGCCGCAAGTCTGACAACCCGTCCATTACCCGCGATGTGTCGGGTGAAGGGGTTCAGCAGGCGTCTGCTGAAGATCATGGAAGGTACGGTTGCTTCTGTACCGCCACAGGGCGGTCGCAAGCATCCGCAACAGGAATTCCTGCAGGTTGATACGACCAATATCCTGTTTATCTGCTGGCGGCGCTTTCGCCGGTCTGGACAAGATTATTTCCGACCGCGGTCAAGGGATCTCGCATTGGTTTCGGTGCCGATGTGCAAGGCCCTGACGATCGGAATACCGGTGAATGTCCTAACCGGTGTGAGCCGGAAGATTTGTTGAAGTTTGGATCTGATCCCGGAATTTGTCGGCCGTTTGCCGGTTCTGGCAACGCTGGAAGACCTGGATGAGGATGCCTTGTCGAAATCCTGACTGAGCCGAAGAACGCGCTGGTCAAGCAGTATCAGCGGCTGTTTGAAATGGAAGATGTCCGAAGCTCGTTCGCGGGTGATGCCTGTGCGATTCGCGAAGAGGGCTGTGGCGCGAAAGACCGGCGCGCGCGGTCTGCGCTCGATCATGGAATCATCCTGCTTGGATACGATGTTTGACCATTGCCCGGCCTGGATGGCGTCTGAGGAAGTCGTCATCAATCGCGAAGTGGTCGAAGGCATCGCCAGCCGCTGTATATCTATGCCGAAAGCCAGGAAGACGTGGGCAACAGCGCCTGACGCGACGTATTTTTAATCTATCTGTTGCAGCCTGGGTGTTGTCTGACGAAAAATGCACTGTGTTTGCCTTTCGTCCCCTCGTTCTGACGTTCGGACCTTTGACCCTTGTCCCTGCATTTTGGGGCATGTTCGGCTTCAGACGGTGTGCATGGCCGAATTTATGGCCATCGTAGCGTCGAAGATTCGGAATGCGCTGACCCGGTTGCGAGCAGCTGTACAGAAATTCGAAGACAGCAACGAAGAAAATAGCGCATGAACAGAAACGACCGCCAGGTGCTGTTACCCCGTTCTGCCGCTTCGCGACATCGTGGTCTTTCCGCACATGATCGTGCCGCTGTTTGTGGGACGGGAAAAATCTGTTCCGCGCTTGAAGACGTCATGCAGGACGACAAGCAAATCCTGCTGGTTACCCAGAAAAACGCTGCTGACGACGATCCGGCGTCCGATGGATATCTATACGATTGGACCGCTTGCTACTGTGTTGCAATTGCTGAAACTGCCGGACGGCACGGTCAAGGTGTTGGTGGAGGGCGTGCAGCGCGCCCGTCATTCGGATATTCCGAAAATCCGTGAATTATTTCGAGGTATGACGCCGGAACTGATTCGACGACAGCCCGAGAGCCGAGATTGAAGCCCTGATCCGTGCGGTTGTGAGCCAGTTCGAACAGTACATGAAGCTGAACAAGAAAATTCCGCGGAAGTCTTCTCTCGATCAATCAGATTGAGGAGCCAGGCGAAGCTCGCCGATACGATCGCTTCAGCACTTGCCTGAAAATTGCTGAAAAACAGGAATTGCTGGAAATCGTCCGGTCAAGGAGCGGCTGGAGAAGGTCTACTCCATCATGGAAGGCGAAATCGCGTTCTGCAGGTGGAAAAGCGCATCCGTCGGCCGCGTCAAGCGGCAGATGGAGAAAACCCAGCGCGAGTACTATCTGAACGAACAGATGAAGGCCATTCAGAAAGAACTCGGCGACGAGCGAAGAAGGCAAGGATGAGATCGCCGAGCTGGAAGAAAAAATCAAGAAGACGAAGCTGTCCAAGGAAGCCCGCGAAAAGGCGAGGCGGAATTGAAGAAGCTGAAGTCGATGAGCCCGATGTCGGCCGAAGCCACGGTCGTGCGCAACTATCTCGACTGGATGCTGGCGATTCCCTGGGAAAAAGCGACGCGCGTAAAACCGACCTGCAGGCCGCTGAAGCGATTCTTGATGCCGATCATTATGGCCTTGGAGAAGGTCAAGGAACGCATCATCGAGTTCCTTGCCGTGCAGAACCGGTCAACAAGGTCAAAGGACCCGATCCTTTGTCTGGTTGGTCCGCCGGGTGTCGGTAAAACGTCGCTTGGCAAATCGATGGCGCGTGCCACGGGCCGTAATTTCGTCCGCATGTCGCTGGGCGGCGTGCGGGATGAAGCGGAAATTCGCGGTCATCGTCGCACCTATATCGGCTCCATGCCGGGCAAGGTCATCCAGGCGATGAAGAAAGCGAAATCTTCCAACCCTCTCTTCCTGCTGGATGAGATCGACAAGATGGGGCACGACTGGCGGGGGATCCGTCCTCCGCCCTTCTCGAAGGTCCTGGATCCGGAACAGAACTGCTCGTTCAACGATCATTATCTTGAAGTCGATTACGACCTTTCGGACGTCATGTTCGTGACCACGGCCAATACCTGAATATGCCGGCCCACTGATGGACCGGATGGAAATCATTCGTATTCCGGTTACACGGAAGACGAAAAGGTTCGAAATCGCCCGTCGCCACCTGATCAGCAAAGCAAATGAGTGACCACGGTTTGAAGAAAAGGAATGGTCGATCTCCGATGATGGCTCTGCGTGACCTCATTCGCTATTACACCGCGAAGCCGGCGTTCGGAATCTTGAGCGTGAAATCGCGAATCTGGCCCGTAAGGGATCAGGGACATCATGAAGGAAGACAAGAGTGAGGTCGACGTCACGCGAGAACCTGCAACGTTATGCCGGTGTGCGCGAAGTACCGCTTCGGCGAGATCGATGAAAACGATCAGGTTGGTGTCGTGACCGGTCTGGCCTGGACGGAAGTTGGCGGCGAGTTGCTGACCATCGAATCGGTCATGCTGCCGGGCAAGGGCAAGATGACCAGTTACCGGTAATCTCGGTGACGTCATGAAGGAATCGATCCAGCGGCGGAAAGTCTATGTGCAATCCGCGCGCCATCGTTTGGTATCATGCCGACCGCGTTTGAAAAGACGGATATCCACGTTCATGTGCCGGAAGGCGCGACGCCGAAGGATGGCCCGTCTGCGCGGGTCGCGCATGGTGACGTCGATCGTATCCGTCCTGACCGGAATTCCGGTTCGCAAGGACATTGCGATGACCGGTGAAATCACCCTTGCGGGGACGGGTGCTGCCGATTGGTGGATTGAAAGAGAAAGCTGCTGGCGGCCCTGCGCGGCGGAATCAAGAAGGTCCTTATCCCAGAAGACAATGCCAAGGATCTGGCCGACGTTCCCGACAACGTGAAAAAGGCGCTGGAAATTGTGCCGATGGCCCAGGTCGATGACGTTTTCAAGGAAGCGCTCGTCGAATCGCTCAAGCCGATTGAATGGAATCCGGACGATGTGGCGGCGGCTGTCGGAGGGGCAGGGGGACGACGAGCATAGCGGCGTTACGACGCACTAAGTTCTAAGTCTCTGGCGAATATAAGCTTTGCCGGGAAATGCGGCTGTGGATAACCGCCTAAGTGTTAAAAATCGGCGGTTTTCTGCGGTTTCCTGCTGTTTCCGCGTTGACGCCTCTCTCGAATCTCCTTAAGACTCATGACGTCTTCGACAAAACTGTTAACCTTTTCCCAATCCCTAATTGAAGGGGGACTATAACGTGAATAAAAACGATCTGATCGCGGCGGTTTCGGATAGCGCCGATTTGAGCAAAGCCGATGCCAGCAAGGCTGTTGATGCCGTATTCGATTCGGTAGCTACAGCTCTTAAAGGGGGGGCGACGGTTCGTCTCGTCGGGTTTGGTACTTTCAGTGTGACGCAGCGGGCTGCCTCGCAGGGCCGCAACCCTCGTACCGGGGAGTCGATTAGCATCCCGGCATCGAATCAGCCCAAGTTCAAGGCTGGTAAGGGTCTTAAGGACGCAGTGAACTGATCCTTACGGATATTTCTTCGTTCAATTAGGTCGGCCTTCCACAGCGTGGTTGGCCGGTCTTTTTTATACCGATAGAAATGCCCTGGGACGGGCGATTAGCTCAGCTGGAAGAGCGCCTCGTTTACACCGAGGATGTCGGCGGTTCGAGTCCGTCATCGCCCACCAGTTCTATCGGAAGTGCCCTGGAATTTTTAGGCGCCGAATTATACCCGAATAAGCATCGGGTTGCTTGACACCCGGTTGGGCGTGAAGTACATCGTGCGGCCTGAAATTGGTATTGGGGGTGTAGCTCAGTTGGTTAGAGCGCCGGCCTGTCACGCCGGAGGTCGCGGGTTCGAGTCCCGTCACTCCCGCCATTTCCTCTTGAATTGGCGATCTATTCGCGCTCCTAATTCTGTCGGCGTGTTTCGTACATGTCTTGCGGCAGATCAACCAGGTCATTGTTTGCTTCACTGGATTTTAACTTTATATTGCTTAAACTCTCGCGGAGTGGCGCTCTGTGGTTTCGCCGACTGGCAATGGTAACGAATGATGGCCGTAAGCGCCGAAGGGCATGATGGACGGACTGCTTGCGGGAATACCTGCCGATCCTGATCTTCCTTGCGATCGCTTTGGGCGTCTTCTGTCATCGCTCGTCCTGCCTAATTCTCGCGGACCAGCACCCGGATTCGGAAAAGCTCTCCGCCTATGAATGCGGATTTGAGCCGTTCGACGATGCCCGCGAGCCGATTCGACGTTCGGTTCTATCTGGTCGCGCATCTTGTTCATCATTTTCGACCTTGAAGTCGCATTTCTGTTTCCCTGGGCGGTAACGCTTGGCGACATCGGGGTATTCGGATTCTGGTCGATGTGCGTCTTCCTAGGCGTTCTGACCATTGGCTTTATCTACGAGTGGAAGAAAGGGGCGCTTGAATGGGAGTAGAACTGCCGGCGCCGCCGCCTGGCAAAGGCCCTCGCAAGCGCCGTTCATGCAAGTTCGTCCGCGAGCTTGCCGACAAGGGCTTCGTCGTTCGCCAAGCTCGACAAGCTGGTCAACTGGGCGCGCACGGGTTCGCTGTGGCCGATGACCTTTCGGTCTGGCCTGCTGCGCGGTGGAAATGATGCATCGCCTCGATGCCGCGTTACGACCTCGACCGCTTCGGCGTCGTGCCGCGGCCAGCCCGCGGCAGTCCGATCGTGATGATCGTTGCCGGGACCCTGACCAACAAAATGGCGCCGGCACTTCGCAAGGTTTACGACCAGATGGCCGAGCCGCGCTACGTGATCTCCATGGGCAGCTGCGCCAACGGCGGTGGCTATTATCATTACTCCTATTCCGTCGTCGCGGTTGTGATCGCATCGTGCCGGTTGATGTTTATGTGCCGGGCTGCCCGCCGACTGCCGAGGCGCTCGTCTACGGCATTCTGCAGCTTGCAAAAGAAAATCCGCCGCACTCGGCACGATCGCTCGGTGAACGTTGGTAATCACCGGATGGACGACGCACAAAGAACTAGCCGCTGAAGAATCTGGCAGCCCATGACTCGCTGCAGGCTCCGAGCGAGTGCGCATCAGCGGTGATCGTTGCCGGCGACTCGATCGAAGTGCGGCAGACGATTGTCGCAGCTGCATTCCTGCGCGACGATCCGCATGCCAGTTCAAGAAGCTGATCGATATCTGCGGCGTCGATTATCCCGGAGCGGAGCGCGGTTTGATATCGTCTATAACCTGCTTCAGCTGACGCCATAATCAGCGCATCCGGGTCAAGGTCACGCGCTGACGAGATACGCCGGTTCCCTCCTGCTGCGCGGCTTTTCCGCTGCCGGTTGGTTCGAGCGTGAAGTGTGGGATATGTACGGCGTATTCTTCTCCGATCATCCCGATTTGCGCCGCATCCTCACCGACTATGGTTTCGAGGGGCATCCGCTGCGCAAGGATTTCCCGCTCACCGGGTATGTCGAAGTGCGCTACGACGATGAGCAGAAAGCGCGTGGTCTATGAGCCCGTCAAAGCTAACGCAGGAATTTCCGCGCTTCGATTTCTTGAGCCCCTGGGAAGGGACCGACGCGTTCTTGCCGGGCGATGAAAAAGCGAGACCGGCGGAGGGTAACGACTGATGGCTGAAGCAAAGATCAAGAAGCTACACCCTCAACTTTGGCCCGCAGCATCCCGCGGCGCACGGCGTGTTGCGCTGGTTCTGGAAATGGACGGCGAGGTCGTCGAGCGCGCCGATCCGCATATCGGCTGCTGCATCGCGGCACCGAAAAGCTGATCGAATACAAAACCTACCTCCAGGCAGTCCCGTATTTCGACCGCCTCGATTACGTCGCGCCGATGTGCCAGGAGCACGCCTTCGTCTTGGCGGTCGAAAAGCTCCTCGGCATCGAGTGCCGCCGCGCGGGCAATAATTCGCGTCCTCTTCGCGAAATCAGCCGTATCCTCAATCATCTCCTTAACGTCACCACGCTGGCACTGGATGTCGGCGCCATGACGCCGACTGCTTGGGCGTTCGAAGAACGTGAAAAGTTGATGGAATTCTATGAGCGTGCTGTCGGGCGCGCGCTGCATGCCGCGTACTTTCGGGTCTGGCGGCGTCCATCAGGATTCCGGCCGGCATGGGAGATGATATCTGCCTGGTGCGGATCAGTTTCCCGCAGTCCTCGATGACATGCGAAGCCTTGCTGACCGAAAATCGCATCTTCAAGCAGCGCACGTTGATATCGGGGTCGTACGGCCGACGAGGCGATGGACTGGGGCTTCACCGGGCCGATGTTGCGCGCGTCGGCGTCGCTTGGGATCTTCGCAAGGCGCAGCCTTACGACGTCTATGACCGGATGGAGTTTCGATATTCCCGTCGGCAAGAACGGCGATTGCTATGACCGCTACCTGCTGCGGTGCGAGAAATGCGCCAAAGCGTCGAAATTATCCGCAGTGCATTGCGGACATGCCGGATGGCCCGGTCATGACCGAACGAAGGCAAGATCGCCCCGCCAGCCGCGGGAAATGAAGCATTCGATGGAAGCGCTGATCCATCACTTCAAGCTCTATACCGAAGGCTTCCATGTGCCCGAAGGCGAGACCTATACCGCGGTTGAGGCGCCGAAGGGTGAGTTCGGCGTGTATCTGGTCGCCGACGGCACCAACAAACCCTATCGCTGCAAGATCCGCGCGCCGGGCTTCGCCCATCTGCAGGCATGGATTTCATGTGCCAAGGGCCACATGCTGGCCGATGCGTCGCCATCATCGGTCGCTAGGACATCGTGTTCGGGGAGATCGACCGGTGAGTGTGCGTCGAACGAAAATGAGCGACACATTCGCATTTTCGCCTGAAAACAGGACACTGGCCGAGAGCATCATCGCCAAGTATCCGGCTGGCCGTCAGGCAAGCGCTGATCCTGGCGCTGCTCGATCTTGCGCAGCGGCAGAATGACAATTTTGCATCAGGCGCGGTGATTGAAGCGGTTGCCACAATGCTCGATATGCCGCGCATCCGGGTTGCCGAAGTGGCCAGTTTTTACACGATGATCAATACCGAAGCCGTCGGTAAATACCTGTTGCAGTTCTGTACGACGACGCCGTGCTGGTTGCGTGATTCCGCTGATGTTGTGGATGCGACCGAAAAGCATCTCGGCATAACCTTCGGCGAAACGACGGAAGACGGACTTTTCACGATGCGTGAAGTGGAATGCCTCGGTGCGTGTGTTAACGCGCCGATCGTTCAGATCAATGATGACATGTACGAAGACTTGACCGGGCCGCGGATGGTGGAAGTTCTGGATGCGCTGCGCGCCGGCGATGTGCCGCCGCACGGACCCCAGATCGACCGCCAGACATCGGCACCCGTCGGAGGGCCTACCGTGCTCACCAATCTCGATTTTGCGAAAAGCTGACCGATGCTGCAGGACAAAGACCGCATATTCACCAATCTTTATGGCCTCAATGATCCGGGGCTGGCGGGCGCACAGGCGCGCGGCGATTGGGACGAACCAAGGCGATTCTCGACAAGGGCCGCGACTGGATTATTGAGGAAGTCAAGGCCTCGGGGCTGCGGGGCCGCGGCGGCGCCGGGTTCCCAACCGGTCTTAAATGGTCCTTCATGCCCAAAGAAGTCGGTGACCGCCCGCACTATCTTGTCGTCAACGCCGACGAAGCGAGCCGGGCACCTGCAAGGACCGCGATATCATGCGCCATGACCCGCACAAACTGGTTGAAGGGTGCTCTGATTGCGGTTTCGCGATGGGCGCACATCGCGGCTTATATCTATGTGCGCGGCGAATTCTATAATGAAGCCGCATCACTGCAGCGCGCGATCGACGAAGCCTACGAGGCGGGTTGCTCGGAAGAATGCCTGCGGATCGGGCTGGGCATTTCGATGTTTACGTGCATCGTGGCGCCGGCGCCTATATCTGTGGCGAGGAAACGGCGCTTGCTTGAAAGCCTGGAAGGCAAGAAGGGCCAGCCGAGCTTGAAGCCGCCATTCCCGGCGATGTCGGCCTGTATGGTTGCCCGACGACGGTCAACAACGTCGAAAGCATCGCCGTGGCGCCGACAATCCTGCGCCGCGGTGCCGGACTGGTTCGCTGGTTTTGGCCGTGAACGCAATCACGGAACCAAGGTCTTCTGTATCTCCGGGCATGTGAACAACCCGTGCAATGTCGAAGAAGACATGGGCATCCCGCTGAAGGAACTCATCGAGAAGCATGCGGGCGGCGTTCGCGGCGGCTGGGATAATCTCCTCGCCGTTATTCCCGGCGGCTTCGACCCGTGCTGCCCAAAGCAATCTGCGACGACTGTCTGATGGATTTCGATGCGTCTGAAGGAGCATGTCCGGCCTCGGCACGGCCGCGGTCATCGTGATGGACAAGATCACCGACATCATCAAGGCGATCGCGCGGCTGTCGTATTTCTACAAGCATGAAAGTTGCGGCCAATGCACGCCGTGCCGCGAAGGTACCGGCTGGATGTGGCGTGTGCTGGAACGCATGGCCGCGGTGAGGCGGAATGCCGAGGAAATCGACATGCTGCTTCAGGTGTCGCAAGCAGATCGAAGGTCATACGATCTGTGCCCTGGGCGATGCGCGCGGCTTGGCCGATCCAGGGATTGATCCGTCATTTCCGGGATGAGTCGAAGCCCGGATCGTCGGCCGCAAAAGCGTCGCCGTGCAGCAGGCGGAGTAGGAGCGCGACATGCCAAAGCTGACCATTGACGGCATCGAGATCGAAGTCGAAGACGGGTTGACCGTCTTGCAGGCCTGCGAAGCAGCCGGCGTCGAAATCCCCGTTTCTGTTATCACGAACGCCTGTCCATCGCCGGCAATTGCCGCATGTGCCTGGTCGAAGTGAAGCCGGGACCGCCGAAACCGCAGGCCTCCTGCGCATGCCGGCTGGCGAAGGCATGGAAGTCACCACCAACCGACGATGGTCAAGAAGGCGCGGAACGGCGTGATGGAATTCCTGCTGATCAATCACCCGCTGGATTGCCCGATTTGCGATCAGGGCGGTGAGTGTGATCTGCAGGACCAGGCAATGGCCTTTGGTCACGATCGCAGCCGTTCGACGAGAACAAGCGCGCCGTTGACGACAAGATATGGGCCCGCTGATCAAACGATCATGACCCGCTGCATCCATTGCACGCGCTGCGTCCGCTTCTGCGACCGAGGTGGCCGGCGTGACGGATATGGGCATGCTGGTCGCGGCGAAAATGCCGAGATCACGACGTTGAGCAAGGCGCTGACGTCCGAGCTGTCCGGCAACGTCATTGATCTTTGCCCGGTCGGTGCGCTGACCTCCAAGCCCTATGCGTTCACTGCCGGCCCTGGGAACTGAAGAAAACCGAAACCATCGATGTCATGGACGCCGTTGGCAGCAATATCCGTGTCGACCGCGTGGCTCCGAGGTCTGCGGGTACTTCCCGCGCCTGAACGAAGACGTGAACGAAGAATGGATTTCCGACAAGACGCGCTTTGCCTGTGACGGGTCTAAGGCGCCAGCGTCTGGATACGCCCTATATCGCGGCGCGGACGGCAAGCTTGCTGCCGCCAGCTGGGACGAGGCATTCGCTGCGATTGCCAATCGGGTCAAGCCGCTGGACGGTTCAAAATTGCGGCGATCGCCGGCGATCTCTGTCGATGCCGAATCCATGTTTGCGCTGAAGAACTGATGGAGCGCTTGGGATCCGGTAATCTGGATTGCCGGCAGGATGGTGCCAAACTGGATGCGTCGCGCGTGCGTCCTATGTCTTTAATACCGGGATCGCCGGCATTGAGGACGCGGATGCCTGCCTGCTGATCGGAACCAACCCGCGCTGGGAAGCGCCGCTGGTGAATTCCCGTATCCGCAAGCGATGGCTGCAGGGCGGTGTATCCGGTCGCCCTATCGGGTCACAGCATGACCTGACCTATGATTATGATTATCTGGGGGCTGGCGCCGAAACACTGCAGCAGATTGCGAGCGGTGATCATCCCTTTGCCGAAATTCTGAAGAGATGCCGAACGGCCGATGCTGATCCTTGGCATGGGGCGCTGGCACGTGAAGACGGCGATGCCATCTTGGCGTCTGCGCGATCCATCGCCGACAGTACAGGAATGGTCACAGCGGACTGGAACGGTTTCAACGTCTCTGCATACGGCTGCCGCGCGGGTCGGCGGGCTGGATCTGGGCTTTGTCCCCGGCACGATGGTCGCGATACGGGCGCAATCCTCGACGGGGCGGCATCCGGTGAAATCGAAGTCGTATTATTTGCTGGGTGCGGACGAGATGGATACAGCGCAAGCTGGACAAGGCATTCGTTGTTTATCAGGGACACCACGGCGACGTCGGGGCGCATGCCGCCGATGTCATCCTGCCCGGCGCGGCCTACACCGAAAAAGCCGGTACCTATGTGAACACCGAAGGGCGCGTGCAGTTGGCGCGCCCGGCGTCTTTCCCGCCGGGCGATGCGCGCGAAGACTGGACAATTATCCGGGCGCTGTCGGCGGTTCTGGGCAAGGTTCTGCCATTTGACGACCTGGCGGCGTTGCGTCGGCAAATGCATGCGGCCTGTCCGCATTTCACGCGCATCGACGAACTGGAACCATCGACATGGTCGGCGTTCGGAACGCCGGGGACGATGGGAAGCGAACCATTCCAGGCACCGGTATCCAATTTCTATATGACCGACCCGATCAGCCGCGCGTCGGAAACGATGGCGCAGTGTACGCGTGATTCATCAATGGCGGCGAAGAGGCGACCGGAACCCATGGCTGATTTTTGGGACGTATACGCCTGGCCGACGATCGAGATCGTTGCTATATCGTTGCGATCGTGGTGCCTTTGCTGGCGCGGTCGCTTACCTGACGCTGGCTGAACGCAAGGTCATTGGCTGGATGCAGCTGCGCAAGGGCCCCAATGTGGTTGGTCCCTTTGGACTGCTGCAGCCTCTCGCTGACGGTCTCAAGCTGTTCTTCAAGGAAACCATTGTTCCGGCCGGTCGAACCGGCGATGTTCTTATGCCGCGCCGATGCTGACCTTTGTGCTGAGCCTGATTGCCTGGGCCGTTATCCCGTTTGATGCAGGATTGGTGCTTCGCAATATCAATGTCGGCATTCTTGTACCTTTTCGCCATTTCGTCCTTGGGTGTTTACGGCATCATCATGGCCGGTTGGGCGTCCAATTCGATATACGCATTCCTGGGTGCGCTTCGGTCGGCGGCGCAGATGGTGTCCTACGAAGTGTCCATGGGCTTTGTCATCATCACGGTGCTGTTGTGTGTCGGCTCGCTGAACCTGTCGACATTGTCGTGGCGCAGCAGTGGTCTGCTGGTTCTGCGATCCCGCTGTTTCCGATGTTCTGTATCTTCTTCATCTCGGCACTGGCGGAAACCAACCGGGCGCCGTTCGATTTGCCGGAAGCGGAAGCGGAACTGGTTCCGGTTATAACGTCGAATATTCGGCGATGACGTTTGCGCTGTTCTTCCTCGGTGAATACGCGAACATGATCCTGATGAGCGCCATGACTGCGCTTCTGTTCCTCGGTGGCTGGTTGCCGCCGTTCGATATCGCGCCGTTTACCTGGATCCCGGGACCGATCTGGTTCTGCTTGAAGATCGCTTCTTGCTGTTCTGTCTTCTTGTGGGTTCGCGCGACGTTCCCGCGCTATCGCTACGATCAGCTCATGCGGCTGGGGTGGAAGGTGTTCCTGCCGTTCTCGCTTGCTATGGGTCGTTCTGACTCGGCCGGTGTGCTGTGTTGGCTTCCGAAATCGACCTGATGTGCTCACGCAGAGGAGAACGATCATGGCGTTTCTTGAAACGTTCGCTCGCTTGCTTCTGCGTGAACTGGTTCAGGGCATGGCGCTGACGCTTCAGCTACATGTTCAAGCCAGAAGGTCACGCTCAACTATCCCTTCGAGAAAGGGCCGTTCAGCCCGCGCTTCCGCGGCGAACATGCGCTTGCGCCGGTATCCCAATGGCGAAGAACGCTGCATTGCCTGCAAACTTGTGCGAAGCGGTTTGCCCGGCGCAGGCGATCACCATCGAAGCGGAACCGCGCGACGACGGCAGCCGCCGCACGACCCGCTACGATATCGACATGACAAAGTGCATCTATTGCGGGTTTTGCCAGGAAGCCTGCCCGGTCGATGCAATCGTCGAAGGGCCAAATTTCGAATTCGCGACGGAAACCCGCGAGGAGCTGCTCTACGACAAAGACAAAGCTGCTGGCGAACGGCGACCGCTGGGAAACGCGAATGGCGTCCGAACCTGCCAAGACGCGCCCTACCGTAAACCGAGTCGCGCGTGATGTCTGCTCAGGGTCTGAATGCGGCAGCGTTTATGATTATTCAGCGCTTGCTTCTATCATGTTCGCCTTCGTCGCCTTGCGCGGCGTGATGGTGATCGCTGCGCGCAATCCCGTGCATTCGGTGTTGTTCCTGATCCTCGCGTTTCTTCAATGCTGCGGGCTGTTCGTGCTGATCGGCGCCGAATTCCTGGCGATGATCCTGGTCGTTGTCTATGTCGGCGCGGTTGCGGTGCTGTTCCTGTTTGTCGTCATGATGCTGGACATCAACTTTGTCCGAGCTGCGCCAGGGGTTCCTGCAATATCTGCCGATCGGCGCGTTGGTCGGCTGATCTTGCTGGCCGAGTTGCTTGTTGGTGCGGACTGGCGATCTCGTGCCGAGGCGCGGATCGCGCGGCTTGCCGACGCCACTCGATCAGGTCACCAATACCCAGGCGATCGGGCAGATGATCTACACCGACTATATCTATCTGTTCCAGGCGCGGGCTGGTTCTGCTGGTCGCCATGATCGGCGCGATTGTTCTGACGCTGCGCAACGTCCCGGCGTGCGGAAGCAGAAGATCTCCGATCAGATTGCGCGCAACCGCCGACGCGATTGAGATCAAGTCAAAGTCACGCGGGGAGTGGGATCTGACATGCTGAAATCGGTCTCGGACATTACCTGACGTCGCGCGCATTCTTTCACGCTGGGCATGTTCGGGATTTTCCTGAACCGCAAGAACGTCATCATCATCTCTGATGTCGATCGAGCTGATGCTGCTGGCGGTGAACATCAATCTGGTGGCGTTCTCGGTCCATCTCAACGATCTGGTCGGCAGATCTTTCGCGATGTTCGTCTTGACCGTCGCGGCGGCCGAAGCGGCGATCGGCCTCGCGATCCTGGTCGTCTATTTCCGCAACCGCGGCACGATTGCGGTCGAAGACATCAACGTGATGAAGGGCTAGAGGCGCATGATGTACGCTACTCGTCGTATTCCTGCCCTGCTCGGCGCGCTGATCGCCGGTCTCTTTGGCCGCTGCCATTGGCGACAAGGGCGCGCAGATCGTCACCTGTGGCGGCCTGTGCTTGTCGGCAGATCTTCTCGTCCTGTTTCTTCGACGTCGCCTTGGCATGAACCTCGGACGTTCCATGCTTTACCTGGATTCGTCCGGCAGTCTCGACGTTCGACTGGGCCTGCGTTTCGACACGCTGACAGCCGTGATGATCGTGGTCGTCACCGGTGTTCGGCCGTCGTGCATCTTCTATTCGATCGGCTACATGCAGCCACGATCCTCGATGCCGCGTTTCTTCGCCTATCTAGCCTGTTCACCTTCTTCATGCTGATGCTGGTGACGGCGGACAACTCTGGTCAGCTGTTCTTCGGCTGGGAAGGCGTGGGCCTGTGCTCCTATCTGCTGATCGGGTTCTGGTACGACAAACCGTCGGCAAATGCGGCCGCGATCAAGGCCTTTGTCGTCAACCGGGTTGGCGATTTCGGCTTTGCGCTGGGCATCTTCGGCGACATTCTTGTTGTTCGATACAGTCTCGATTCGATCGATCTTTCAGCGCCGCACCAAATGCGCGATCGACGCTGGACTTCCTTCGGATAGCATCCATGCGCTGACGTCATTGCCTGCTGCTGTTTATCGGTGCGATGGGCAAATCGGCCCAGCTTGGCCTGCACACCTGGCTGCCGGACGCGATGGAGGGCCCGACACCGGTTTCGCGCTGATCCACGCCGCGACGATGGTGACGGCTGGCGTCTTCATGGTCGCGCGCTGTCGCCGATGTTCGAACTCGCGCCGGCACTGATGGTCGTGTGTGTCGTCGGCGCCTCGACGGCGTTCTTTGCGGCGACGGTCGGTCTGCACAGAACGACATCAAGCGCGTCATCGCCTATTCAACCTGCTCCAGCTTGGCTACATGTTCTTTGCGTGCGGTGTTCCGCTTATCGGCCGCGATTTTCCATCTGATGACGCATGCCTTCTTCAAGGCGCTTGCTGTTCCTTGGCGCGGGGTCGGTGATCCACGCCATGTCTGACGAACAGGACATGCGGAACATGGGCGGCATCTGCAGCCGATCACGTGACCTATCTCCTGATGTGGATCGGCAGCCTCGCTGGCGGTGCTCGGTATCTCCGTATCGGTTTGCCGGTTTCTATCTCCAAAGACATGATCCTCGAAGTCGCCTTCGCCGCGCATACCGGCGTTGGGACTTCGCGTTCTGGATGGGCATCGCGGCCGCTGTCATGACCGCGTTCTATTCATGGCGCCTGTTGTTCATGACCTTCCACGGCAAGCCCGTGCCGATGAGCAACGATGGCGCCATGTGCATGAATCACCGAAGGTCATGCATCCTGCCATTGTTCTGCTGCGCGGTGGGCCTGTTCTCCGGTGTGTTGGGTACATCTTTGTCGGTGACGGCATGACCAGTTCTGGGGCGATTCGATCGGTTCTCCGACCCATCAGGCGCTGGAACTCGCACATCATGTGCCGTTCTGGGTGAAGGCACTGCCATTGCTTGTCGGCTGGTTGGTATCGGACTGGCCTGGTGGATGTACTGTCGCGCACTCGGCGTGCCGAGACATGGCTGCGAGGCTGCGACCGTTCTACCAGTTCTGCTGAACAAATGGTATTTCGACGAGCTCTACGAACGCTTTTCGTGCGGCCCGCTATGTCCTGGGCGCGGCTTCTGGAAAGCCGGTGATGGCGCGATCATTGACGGTTCGGGCCGGACGGCGATTGCGCGCCTGCTCAGGTTCGCCGGCGCGCCAGCGCGCTGCAGATCGGCTATCTCTATCACTACGCATTTGCCATGTTGATTGGCGTCGTCGTCCTGGTCTCTTGGTATTCTTCACGCGGACTGGGTGAGCGACGCAATGACTGATTTTCCCCTACTAACCTCGTCACCTTCCTGCCCTTGGTAGGGGCGCTATGATTCTGTTGTTCGTCGGGGACGCCGAACAGGTTGCCGGAATTCGCCGCTGGGCTGCCCTGATCGTCTCCCTGTTCACGTTCCTGTGTCGCTTTTGCTCTGGGTGAATTTCGACAATAGTCGGCAGCTTTCCAGTTCGTCGACAGGAACGAATGGCTGACGTCGCTGAACATCGCTACCATGTGGGTGTTGACGGCATTTCGTCTCTTCGTCCTGCTTTCGACCTTCCTGACGCCGATCTGCATCCTGGCCAGCTGGGACGCCATTCAGACACGGGTAAGGAATACATGATCGCTTTCCTGCGTCTTGAAACCATGATGGTCGGCATGTTCTGCGCGCTGGATTTCGTTCTCTTCTACATCTTCTTCGAAGGCGTGCTGATCCCGATGTTCCTGATTATCGGGTTTGGGGCGGACGCGCCGGGTCTATGCGGCGTTCAAGTTCTTCCTCTACACGCTGCTCGGCTCCGTCCTGATGCTGCTGGCATCATCGCGATGTATGTGCAGGTCGGACGACGATATCCAGACCCTGATGGCTTTCGCGTTTGATCGCGATCTGCAGTTATGGCTGTGGCTAGCGTTCTTCGCATCCTTCGCGGTCAAGGTTCCCATGTGGCCTGTCCACACCTGGTTGCCGGACGCCCATGTTGAGGCACCGACGGCGGGCTCGGTTATTCTGGCGGGCGTCCTGCTGAAAATGGGCGCATACGGGTTCTTGCGGTTCTCGCTGCCGATGTTGCCGGACGCGATCCGAGTTCTTCACGCCGCTGGTCTTTACGCTCAGTGTCATCGCCGTGATTTACACGTCGCTGGTCGCTCTGGCGCAAGAAGACATGAAGAAGCTGATCGCCTATTCCTCCGTCGCCCATATGGGCTTTGTGACGTCTGGTATCTTCTCGGTCAATCAGCAGGCGGTCGAAGGCGCGATCTTCCAGATGCTCAGCCACGGCTTTGTTTCCGCGCGCTGTTCCTGTGCGTCGGGGTCGTTTACGACCGGATGCATCACGCGGAAATCTGCGCGATATGGCGGGCTTGTCCATCGTATGCCGCGGTATGCTGCGGTGTTCATGCTGTTCATGCTGGCGTCAGTCGGCTTGCCCGGAACCAGTGGGTTCGTCGGCGAATTCCTGATCATGCTGGGGGCGTTCGAAGCAAATACCTGGGTTGCTCTCCTGATTGCCACAGGGATGGTGCTGGGAGCGGCCTATATGCTGTATCTGTACCGGCGCGTCATTTTTGGTGAGTTGTCGAAGGACGATCTGAAATCGATCCTTGATCTGAATACACGCGAAATCGCGATATTCATTCCGCTCATCATTCTCGTATTGTGGATGGGCGTGTATCCGTCTTCTTTCCTGGAGCCGATTTCGGTGTCGGTCACGAACCTCCTGGACAATTATCACAGTGCGCTTGCCGCAGTTGACGGCGGTACGTCGCTGGCGGCAACACGGTAGGCGGGGATAGCGCGCAGATGACTGAAGCCTTGATTTTCCTTCCCGCCCTTCCCGAAATCGTTCTGGCGATTCTCGGTATGGCCCTGATGATGGTGGGCGTCTTCGTTCCGGAGAAGGGCGCCTTGCGTCTCGTAAACGGCCTGACCGTGGCGTCCCTGGTTGTTGTCCTCGCACTTGTGTTGCAAGGGGCCGACGGTCGGGTGTTAGCCTTTGGCGGTCTGTTTGTGACGGATGATTTCGCTGTCTTCATGAAGACACTGGTATTGCTTGGTTCGATACTGGTGTTGGTCATGAGCGAAGATTTCGTGACCCGGGAAGGCATGGCGCGCTTTGAGTTCCCGATCCTCGTTCTTTTTGCCACTGTTGGCATGATGATGATGATCTCGGCCAATGATCTCATCGCGCTCTATATCGGCCTTGAATTACAAAGCCTTGCGCTTTACGTCATTGCGGCATTTCAACGCGATAACATTCGGTCTTCCGAAGCCGGCCTGAAATACTTCGTCCTCGGCGCGTTATCGTCCGGCTTGCTGCTCTATGGCTGCTCATTGATCTACGGATTTTCCGGATCGACACAGTTCGAAGTCCTCGCCACCCTGATGGCACAGCCCGGGTTGACGGTTGCGCCGGGGCTGGTCGTGGGCATCGTATTCCTGACTGCCGGATTGGCATTCAAGGTCTCGGCCGTGCCGTTCCACATGTGGACACCCGACGTTTATGAAGGCGCCCCAACCCCGGTAACGGCGTTCTTTGCCGTTGCGCCTAAGATCGCAGCGATCGCACTATTCCTTCGGGTGCTGACCGAACCGTTCGGGGCGCTGATCGAAGAATGGCGGCAGGTCATTATCGTAATCTCTGTGGCATCTATGCTGCTTGGCGCTTTTGCGGCAATTGCCCAGCACAATATCAAGCGCCTGATGGCATATAGCTCCATCGGCCATGTCGGATACGCCCTTGTCGGCCTTGCGTCAGGCTCACAGGACGGGTTACGCGGCGTCCTGGTTTATATGGCCATCTACATGGTCATGACGATCGGCACCTTCGCTTGTATCCTGTGCATGCGCCGGAATGGACGAATGGTCGAGAATATCAACGACCTTGCCGGGCTCTGGAAATCGCACCCGACAATTGCCCTGTGTTTGATGGTGTTCATGTTCTCCCTGGCCGGAATTCCACCCATGGCAGGGTTCATCGGGAAATTCTATATCTTCCTCGCGGCGATTGAGGCCGAGCTTTATACGCTGGCAATCATCGGGGTTGTGTCCAGTGTCGTCGGTGCATTCTATTATTTGCGAATTATCAAGATCATGTTCGTGGATGAAAGCACGGAACCTTTGGACAAGCAGGTCGGGAAGCCGATCTTTACCATCATCACTGTGGCCGGACTGGCTATCCTCCTGTTTTGCATCTGGCCGTCCCCTGTTCTGGATGCGGCAGGGCAGGCAGCTGCTTCGCTTTTCCAAGTCTAAACTGCTGCCCACGTCGGTATGCCCGTCGTTCTGCCTGCTGGCTGTACGCTGATTGAACTGGATTGCGTCGAATCGACCAACGATGAAGCAAAACGGTTGGCGGCGCAGAATGCTCCCGATGCCACTGTTGTCTGGGCGCGGGAACAGACAGCGGGACGCGGCCGTCGCGGCCGCGAATGGTCCTCGCCAGCCGGCAATCTATACGTCTCCATACTGTTGCGTCCCGACAAGACACCACGAGAGGCCGCGCAGCTATCGCTTGTGACGGCGGTCGCGCTTGGTGATGCGATCCAGAAATTCCTTCCTGAAAACGTATCGCTACTTTGCAAATGGCCGAATGACATACTGGTGAATGGCCATAAGGCCGCGGGTATCCTGCTGGAATCAGCGGGGGGGAATGTTGGTCGCGCAACGGAATGGATCGTTGTGGGCTGCGGCGTCAATATCGCGAGCCATCCTGAGAATACAATGTATTCCACGACCGACCTTCATGCTGAAGGCTGTGAGGCCATTACTGTAGATACCTTTCTGGAACGCTTTGCCGAATGTTTCTTTATCCGGCGGGACGAGTGGTTGAGTGCGGGGATTGAGCCGGTCCGACGCGACTGGATGGCGCGCGCGGCCGGGTTTGGCGAGATGATTTCAGTTCGGTTGCCGAACAGGGAAACGCATGGTCGTTTTGTTGGAATGGATGACGATGGCGCTTTGATCCTTGAGGGGAAGAATGGCCAGCGGGAATCCATCGCTGCCGGTGATGTTTTTCTCTGATAGACTGAATGGGGACTGCTTGCAGCCATTTTGGAGTATACCGGTTTCATTCTTTCTTCCGGCGATGGTCTTTCCGTTGAAACGCAACCGGTGGTCCTAGCGCGACGGCCGTGGCCAAGATGACAATGACTGATAGAATATTGGAATATCGACAATCTTGGCGCTGCACTCCTGTTGCTTCCAAGGATATATCCGCATGATCGAAGGACTTGCAGAACGCATGACGCAGACTTTATGGAACCAGATAAACAGGCTCGCGCAACATGATCGGATTTGAGCACACGGGTGAACCGGCCAATGACGAGCTTCTGTTCGTATCACTGGGTGGCGCAGGTGAGATTGGCATGAACCTGAATCTCTTTGGCCATGATGGCGCCTGGCTGATGGTTGATCTGGGTATTACCTTTGGCGACGAGGATACGCCGGGCGTCGATGTTATCATGCCTGACCCCACGTTTATCGAAGAGCGGTCGGATACGCTGGCTGGCCTGGTACTGACACACGCGCATGAGGACCATTTGGGGGCGGTGCCGTATCTCTGGAAGCGTTTGCGCTGTCCGATATATGCGACTCCCTTTACCGCCAGCATACTGCGGCGAAAACTTGCGGAATCCAATCTGCTGAAAGAGGCCGTGATAACCGAAATACCGTTGTCAGGCCGTTTTGACGTGGGCCCGTTCAATATCGAATTGATTACGCTGACTCATTCTATTCCCGAACCGAATGCCTGCGTTATTCGCACATCGGCGGGGACAGTTATGCATACCGGTGACTGGAAGCTTGATCCGGATCCCATGGTCGGCCCGACGACGGATGAAGCCGCACTTATCCGGGTTGGGGAGGAAGGCGTTCTGGCCATGACCTGTGATTCCACGAATGTCTTTGTTGCGGGGCATTCCGGGTCGGAAGGTGATGTGCGGGACAGCCTGGAAAAACTGGTTTCCCGGTTCGACAACCGGGTCGTCATTGCCTGCTTTGCATCCAATATCGCCAGGCTGGAATCTGCTGCCTATGCCGGACTTGCCAATGACCGCAGTGTTGCCCTCGTTGGGCGATCCCTGTGGCGCTTTTATGAGGCGGCGCAGGAAAATGGCTATCTGACCGATGTGCCGCGCTTTCTGTCGCCCAGGGAAGCGGCGGACGTTCCGCGCGACAAGATATTGCTGATTTGTACTGGAAGTCAGGGCGAGCCGCGCTCCGCACTCGGCAGGATTGCGCGCGGCGATCATCCTGATGTCTTTCTGGACCCCGGCGACGCGGTGATATTTTCAAGCCGCGTCATTCCGGGTAACGAAAAATCGATCAACCGTTTGCAAAACCGCCTTGCGGGCAAGGACGTTGAGCTTGTGACGTCCAATGATGATGCGAATATTCATGTTTCCGGGCATCCGGCGCGCGATGAGCTATCCCAGATGTACCAGTGGATTCGGCCAAAAATTGCTGTTCCGGTCCATGGGGAGTTGCGGCACTTGCAGGCCCATGCGGACCTGGCGCTCAAGTGCCAGGTACCGGAGGCGTTTGTCGCACCGAATGGCACGGTCCTGCGCCTCGCACCGGGGGAAGCAGCGGTCATTGATGAAGTCTTTAGCGGCAAGCTGGCATTGGACGGCAATCGCCTGATTTCGCTCGGCAGTGGTGTGATGCGTGAACGGCGCGGTTTGGTCATTAATGGCACGGCAGTAGTGACGCTGGTCGTCGACCGGAACGGCGCGCTGCAAACTGATCCGCAAATCTCGACACAGGGCGTTTTTGACAAGGATGTCGATCAGGATATCGCCAACGGTATGATCGATGCGGTGATCGACGCGCTGGAAGACATGCCGGCGAAGTCACGCCGCACGGATGATGCTGTTCGGGATGCGGTACGAATTGGGTTACGGCGCTGGCTACGGGCAATCTGTGGCAAGCGACCGAAGACGGAAATCCATCTGGTACGAGTGTAAAAATGATCGGACTACTGAATCACGTTGCTATTGTTGTGCCGGATCTTGCCGCGGCAGTTGCGATGTATCGTGACGCGCTGGGGGGAGAGGTTTCGGAGCCGCAGGAATTGCCGGAACACGGTGTCATTGTCGTTTTCGTCAATTTGCCCAACAGTAAAATTGAGCTGCTTCACCCGATGGGGGAAGGGTCGCCGATTGCATCATACCTGGCCCGGAATCCCGATGGGGGCATGCATCATATGTGTTTTGAGGTTGAAGATATCCTGGCGGCGCGCGACCGGTTGAAAGAACAGGGGGCGCGTGTGTTGGGCGACGGCGAGCCGAAAAATGGTGCGCACGGCAAACCGGTACTGTTCCTGCATCCGAAGGATTTTGCAGGCACTCTGATTGAGCTGGAGCAGGTTTAAGGCAGGTCGAAAGAACCTGAAGTCAGTCACACAATCCGGCGTTAGATGCGCTGTGTCTATCCAGGCCGGATCAGGAGTTGTTGATGAGCTTAGTTGAAGGTTTTGTCACATTTGCCATTATCTGGTGGGTGGTGCTTTTTATGGTGCTTCCCTGGGGGATTAACCGTCAGGCAAACCCGGAACTGGGTCATGAGCCTGGTGCGCCGGAAAAACCACGCGTGTGGACCAAGGTCGCGGTTACGACTGTCATTTCAGTGATATTGCTGTTTATCGTGCGGGCGATTATTGAATCGGGATGGATCAGTTTCCGGGGATGATTTCAGTCAAAACCCAAGGCCGCTGGGGCGTCACAGCAGGGCAAACTTTAATACGAAAGCGACGCCGATAATCGCGACCGCTGGCTTGAGCTCCGCTATGCGGCCGCTAAGGATTTTGATTGCGGCATAGGTTATGAAGCCGAACCCTATGCCTGTCGCCACCGAAAATGTCAGCGGCATGGCAATGGCGGTTACGACTGCGGGGGGCGTATTCAGTGACATCTTCCCAGTCGAGTTCCGCCAGCCCGCGGGCCATCAGGCAGGCGACAAACAGCAGGGCAGGGGCCGTGGCGTAAGCTGGCACTGTTGTTGCCAATGGTGCCAGAAACAGGGCGCAAAGAAACAGGACAGCGACGACAACCGCCGTCAGGCCGGTTCTCCCGCCGGCCTTGATACCTGCGGCGCTTTCAATATAGCTGGTGGTTGTCGACGTGCCCAAAGCAGCCCCGGCCACGGTGGCGACGCTGTCGGCCATCAGGGCGTTTCGCAGTCGGGGCAGTTTGCCCTCGGAATCCAGCAACCCAGCGCGATGTGCAACGCCAACCAGGGTGCCTGCCGTATCGAACAGGTCGACAAACAGGAAGGCAAAGACGACGGATATCAAGCCAACTTCGAACGCGCCGGCGATGTCCATCTTCAGGAATGTCGGGGCGAGGCTTGGCGGTGCGGAGACAATGCCATTAAAGGCGGAAACGCCAAGCGCGATACCGAGCGCGGTTGTGCCGAGGACAGCGATAATAATCGCCCCGGGAACTCTGAGCCGGTCGAGGGCGGCCATCACGATGAATCCGGCACAGGCAAGGATAGCAGCTGGTTGGGTAAGGTCACCCAGCGTTATGAGGGTTGCGGGATGATCGACGACAATGCCGGCATTCTTGAGCGCGATGATCGCCAGGAAAAAACCAATTCCGGCGGATACAGCCATTTTGAGCGAGCGGGGGATCGCATTAACAATCCATTCGCGTATCGGCAGGATACTCAGGATCAGGAAGATTATGCCCGACAGGAAGACGGCACCCAACGCGGTTTCCCAGCTATGGTTCATGCCCTTGACGACGCCGTAGGTGAAAAAGGCATTCAGCCCCATTCCCGGTGCCAAAGCGACGGGATAATTGGCGTAGAGGCCCATGATAAGTGTGCCGATGGCCGCTGCGAGGCAGGTGGCAACGAATACGGCGCCCTTGTCCATTCCGGCGTCCGCGAGGATCAATGGATTGACGAATATGATGTAGGCCATGGTCAGGAAAGTCGTGATACCGGCGATGATTTCATTGCGGACCGTCGTGCCGTGACCTTTCAGGTGAAAATAGCTTTCGATCATGTTCGTCCCCGTGGTTGTGCGTCGTTCCCGGACTGGTCTGATTCTTGAATATGAAAAAGTACGTTGGCGCGCCTCATCCGTGCAACTACATGAAAGACATGATTATGCGATTCTCCCGTGCCGTCATCCTGATTTTACCTGTGGCGCTGGTCTCTGCGGAGGCGGCGATGGCTGAAACCGTGCGTATCAGTCGGGCCGATTGCCAGAGACTAGTTGAGCACAAGGCGCGGGCGGATGTGACGTGCCAGCCTGGTGTCGATGTTCGCGGACGCAAGGTCGTCCCAGCGGAGGGAAGGGGCGCGCCGGATTTCAGCAAGCTGGTGCCTGAAATGCTGGAGTTTCCGATTGCGCTCAATCCATCGAAAGGTGGCGCGGCCCGGTTTGGTGAGACGTCGCTCATCGTTGGTACCATTCAGTTTGATATGAAAAAGCGGCAGGCGATGCTGGATGGTGTCCCATTGAACCGTGGCGATACCAAAAATTTATACGTGGAATGTCGTCGGGCGCTGCGGAAGGTTGATTGACAGCGTTGCGGAATATTTTGGACATCACCAGATGCTTTCCCTAAGTTCCCGGTTCCCTTAATCCCATTACGCTTTTGCGGAGCGCCGAATGCGACTGTCCCAGTATTTCCTGCCGACCATGAAGGAAACGCCGAGCGAAGCGCAGATCGTCTCGCATCGCTACATGCTGCGGGCCGGGATGATCCGGCAGGCCAGCGCCGGCATCTATTCCTGGCTGCCGATGGGCTCTCCGCGTGCTTGCGTAAGATCGAGCAGATCGTCCGCGACGAGCAGGACGCGGCCGGCGCCCAGGAAGTCCTGATGCCGACCATCCAGTCCGCCGACTCTCTGGCGCGAGAGCGGGCGCTACGACGATTACGGCAAGGAGATGCTGCGCATCCACGGATCGCCACGACCGCGACATGCTCTACGGGCCGACCAACGAAGAGCTGATCACCGATATCTGCCGCTGCCCATGTCAAGAGCTATCGCGCGACTGCCGCTTAATCCTCTATCACATTCAGTGGAAGTTCCGCGACGAGGTGCGTCCCCGCTTCGGCGTCATGCGCGGGCAGGGAATTTCTGATGAAGGACGCCTATTCCTTCGATCGTCGACTGCCGAGGGCGCGGTCCGTATGGCCTACAACAAGATGTTCGTCGCGTATCTTCGAAGACCTTTGCCCGGATGGGGCTGCGGGCCATCCCGATGCGCCGCCGATACCGGGCCGATCGGCGGCGACATGAGCCATGAATTCGTCATCCTCGCGGAAACCGGCGAGAGCGAGGTTTATTGCCACAAGGATTGGCTCGAGGTTGATGTGTTGTCCCAGGACATCGACATCAACGGGGACTTGCAGCCGGTGGTCGATTCCTTCCTGTCCCGCTATGCCGCGACCGACGAGAAGCACGATCCCGCGACCTGTCCGGTTCCCGAGGGGGATCTGATCGCCACCCGCGGCATCGAGGTCGGCCATATCTTCTATTTCGGCACCAAGTATTCCGAGCCGCTGAACGCGCGGGTGACCGGGCCGGACGGCAAGGATGTGCCGGTTCATAGCGGCTCCTACGGGGTCGGCGTGTCGCGTCTGGTCGGCGGGATCATCGAGGCCAGTCATGACGATCGCGGGATCATCTGGCCGGAGGCGATCGCTCCCTTTAAAGTCGGGCTCGTCAATCTACGCAGTGGTGACGACGCCTGTGATGCGGCTTGTGACGAAATATA
>CALSRA010000042.1 GCA_943788635.1 uncultured Alphaproteobacteria bacterium
TCCGCGTCAGTCGTCGTCAATTGCCGTGTCAGCCATTCGGGGTCCGCTCCCTATCGTTCGAGTTTTTTCGCCAGACGGGCAAGCCATTCGTGCACAGCCGCAACATCTGCCAGCCGGTACCGGGCATCGCTTTCGCGCTCCAGTCCGACACAATATCCGTACCCGCCAAGGGCCCGCACCGCCGTAAAACCGTATTCGTCCGTTGTATCGTCCCCCAGGAAAACCGGGACACGTCCACTGAATGGCGCTTCCTCCATGAAGGCGCGTATCGCCGCCCCCTTGTCAGCACCTTCGGGCTTAATCTCGAACACCATCTTGCCATGCAGCAGGGCAAGGCCGGTCCGTCCGAAAAGCTGCTCCAGTATGAATGCGTGGACTTCGGATTCCAGTGCCGGCGCAGCGCGATAATGAAGGGCAATGGTTCGCCCCTTGTCTTCCAGCAGCAAGCCCGGTCGGTCAGAAACAAACCCGGCCAGCACATCACGCAATGCTGTCAGGTCATACGCCAGGCCCGCACTCTCAATCGCCCCCTGGTACGAACGCCGTTCCATCCCATGCACCGCACCCACCGGCAGTGACAATCCCGAAAACAGGGAATCGGCATTCGCCAGCGTTCGCCCCGTCACCAGCGCCAACGCCCCCCCAAGCTGCCCCGCGAGACGTTCGAGGGATTGCAGCAGCGCCGGCGGGACAGTGACAAGTTCCGGCCGCTCGACGATTTCAAGCAACGTTCCGTCGATATCGAGAAATAATGCAAGGTTTTTCGGATTGTCCGGGACAGGCGCCGGCTGTTCGAATTGCCGCCCATCATTCCCACGGGATACATCGGTTTTAGACTGGCACTGAATCGGCATCATCAGACAGCGAGACTTCCCGTTTGGATTCACATTGCGATGTATCTCTCGGCAAAATGTCACGTTAATTCCTGCAAATCCAGTCGATTAGGAATTTTCATGCGCACTGGCATATAGTTCCGGTCCGCACGCCGGTCTCTAGCGACACTTTTCCGGTGGCATCCTTACATTGGCACCGGTATTCCCGGTGCCCTTTCATCCAGGAACTCGCACATGCTGGCCGCCTTCAGAGTCAGAAGTTTCCGCTTCCAGTGGCCGGCCGATCTGCTGACGTCCTGGGCGTTCGAAATGGAAACGCTCATCCTCGGCTGGTACGTCCTGGTTGAAACAGATTCCGTCGTATCGCTGGCACTGATCGGATCATTGCATTTCCTTGGCACGCTCGTCGCCCCCCTGATCGGCGTCGCCGGCGACAGGATCGGTCGGCGTGCCGTGATGTGCATGATGCGAACGACTTATGCCGGTCTTGCTGTCGCAATGATGGTTTTCGGCCTGACGGATACGCTGACCCCCAACCATGTCTTCGCCATCGCCTTCCTGGCCGGACTGGTGCGGCCATCCGACATTTCCATGCGGAATGCGCTGATTGGTGATTCCATGCCGCCGGGTGGCCTGACAAATGCCATGGGCCTGTCCCGCACAACGCAGGATTCCGCGCGCGTTGCCGGCGCACTGCTTGGCGCCGGGCTGCTATCGACCCTGGGTATCGGCCCGTCTTATATCGCGATCGCCGGGTTTTACGCCGCCAGCCTGGCACTCACCTTTGGCGTGACCCGGTACCGTCCCGGTGCGGAGCCGAACGAGGCGGATGGATCACCTGCCAAACCGGTGATGTCGCCCTGGCGCGACCTGCTGGACGGCATCGTCTATTGCTGGCAAACGCCGAAAGTCCTGGCGCTGATGATTCTGGCGTTTCTGGTCAATCTGTGCGGTTACCCGGTAACGCACGGACTGCTGGGCTATGTCGCCCGGGACATCTATCAGCTCGACGCAAACGGCTTTGGACGCATTGTCGCGTATTTCGCTGTCGGCGCCCTGGCCGGGTCCCTGACGATGGCCTGGCTGGGCACCCCGCGGCGCCCGGAACGATTCACCCTGATGAACATTTTCGCCTGGTTCGCACTGGTTATCGTGTTCGGCTTCGTCACCGACGAGGCCATCGGCTGCGCCGTCCTGGTCCTCATCGGGGTGACCCAGGGCGTCTCGATGATTTCACTTGCAGTCACGCTCCTGACGACGGTCGCCCCCCGCTTCCGGGGCTGCATCATGGGGGTGCGAATGCTCGTCGTTTACGGGCTGCCGGTCGGGCTGATGGCATCGGGAAGCATCATCGAGGCAATCGGCTTTCCGGCAACGCTGACCATCTATGGCGTTACCGGTATCGTGTTGAGTATGCTGGTTGCCATTTATTACCGGGCGTCCCTCTGGCATCAGTAAAAGCCGCCCGCACAATCAGGAGACTGCTGAATGCGTGCCATGATTTGCAAGGACTGGGGTTCCGTTGAGGATCTGACCCTGGAGGATGTCCCGCCGCCGGTTCCCGGAGACGACGACATCCTGATCGAGATCGCTGCCGTGGCAGCCAATTTCGCGGATGCAATCATGATTTCCGGCAAGTACCAGACCAAGCCGGAGCGGCCCTTCAGCCCCGGACTGGAAGCTTCCGGCACCGTTCTGGCCTGCGGCAAGGACGTCACCAACTGCAAGCCCGGTGACCGGGTCATGGCAATGCTCGCCTATGGCGGCTATGCGGAACAGGCGCTGGCCAAACCCGGCGACACCTTTGTCATCCCCGACGCGATGTCGTTCGAGGACGCGGCGACTTTCCCGGTCGCCTATATGTCCAGCCATGTGGCAATTCGCTGGGAAGGCCGCCTGCAACCCGGCGAAACCATGCTGGTTCTGGGCGCCGCCGGCGGCGTCGGCCTGACCGCGGTGGAAATCGGCAAGGCGATGGGTGCACGCGTTATCGCTGGTGCGAGTTCGCCGGAAAAACTGGCAGCCGCCGCAGAACACGGCGCCGATGACGGTATCGATTACAGCAAGAAATCCCTGAAAGACCGGGTTATGGAACTGACGGACGGCAAGGGCGTCGATGTCTGTTTCGACCCCATCGGTGGCGACCTGTTCGATTCCGCCCTGTCGTCGCTCGGTTGGGGCGGTCGTATACTGCTGGTCGGTTTCGTCGGCGGCATCCCGCAAATTCCCGCCAACCGCTTGCTGGTCAAAAATCGGGCCGCGCATGGCAGTTCGCTGCGCCATTTTCGCTGGAACCAGCCGGACAAACTACGCCAGAGTGTCGATGAGCTGTTCGGCTGGTATGAAGAAGGCAAGCTGCACCCGTTGGTCACCCATCGCCTGCCACTGGAAAAGACCGTCGAGGCAATCGGGATGCTGACCGGCCGCAAGGCGCATGGCAAAATCATCGTGACGCCCTGACACAGCGGCAAGGAACCAGCCTATGGAAATCCGACTGACCGAGCACGGCGATCATATCGCCATCATCACGATCGATAACCAGCCACGCCGCAATGCCATGACACGGGATATGATCGGGGATCTGGCCAACCTGTGGGACCGGCTGGAAACGTCCCATCACCGCTGCATCATCCTTACCGGTGCCGGGGACCGCGCCTTCAGTTCCGGTGCTGACCTTGGCGGCGACCTCAGTGCCTCGCCCGAACTGGCGCGGGCGATCAATCGCGGGCTGCTGAAAACCCACCCCTACCGGAAGCCCATTGTCGCCGCCGTCAATGGCGACTGTGTCGCCGGCGGGCTGGAACTGCTGCTGTCGACCGATATTCGCGCCGCCTCGCCCAACGCCCGGTTTGGTTTACCGGAGGTGAAATGGTCGATTTATCCTTTTGGCGGGTCAACATCGAAACTGGCACAGCAGATCGGCTATGTGCACGCCATGGATTTGCTGCTGACGGCAGAATTGATCTCCGCTGAAACAGCAACCGAACGGGGCCTGGTCAACCAGGTCGTTCCCGCGGACCAGTTGATGGACTGGGCCATCGCCAAGGCGGAAACCATCGCCGCAAACAGCCCGTCCGCGGTGCAGGCCGTAAAATGGCAGATGAGCTCAACCGTCGCCGATCACGCCATATCGCGCGAGACGATGGACCAGGAACTGGGCGACGACGTCCGCGGCGGACCGCATTTCGACGAAGGCGTTGCGGCGTTTCTGGAAAAACGCCAGCCACGCTACGAATAACGCCGCTCAGTCTTCCTGAAAAAACGCGCCCAGTCGGTTCTTCTGCAGCTTTCCGGTAGACGTCAGCGGCAATTCGGCCACGGAAACGAACCGGTAGTGGCGCGGCACCTTGTAGGCGGCCAGCGTCTTGCGGCACCAGGCAATCAGGTCATCCGGGTCCGGCGGCGCACCATTTTTCAATACAATGACCGCCGCTACGGCTTCATCCAGTCGTGTATCGGGAATCCCGGTCACCCAGGCCTGTTCGATGGAATCATGCTGTATCAGAACCTTCTCGACCTCCGCGGGAGCCACGTTGATGCCGCCTGTCTTGACCAGTTCCTTGATCCGGCCGTGGAAGGTCAGATAACCATCCGCGTCCATCGCCCCCAGATCACCGCTATGCATCCAGCCTTCCGCATCGAAGGTTTCGGCAGTGCGTACAGGGTCGTTGAGGTAACCGGGCGTCACATTGCCCCGAATCACGATTTCACCCAGTTCATCCGCCGGCAGCACAATCCCGCTTTCAGGATCGACAATCCGGATTACCGATCCAACCAGCGCCTGACCGGAACAGCGCAACCGCCGTTCCAACGGGTCATGCGCGTCGATCACCGCTGAATTGCCATAGCCTTCGGTCAAACCGTACACGTTGCAGATTTCACGGACCCCAAGATCGACAATCCGCTGGATCTGTTCCGGTGTGCCGATCGTGGCCCCCGTGCGCAAGGACCCCAGGTCGCGATTTTTCCTGTCCGGGTGAGCTTCCATCGCCAGCGCCATTGTCGGCATGCCGTAAAAAACCGAGCAGCGCTCGGTCTCGATCAACCGCAATGCTTCCCCCGCATCGAAATGGTGTTGCAACACAACGGTGCCGCCATGGGTCATCACCGTGAACAGTGCGTTGACGCAGGAAAACGACCAGAACAGCGAGACCGCAAGCCATAGCCGATCCTCCGGCGTCAGATGCATGCGCTCGCCGATTGACCACATGTTGTCGATCAGCCCGCAATGCAGCAGCGGCACGCCTTTCGGCGTCGAGGTCGAACCGGACGTATAAAGAATACAAGCCGTATCCCCTGTTTCCGGAACATTGGCTGCCAGCGCCGCATTGGAGACATCGGCACCCAGCGACGGCAACGCTGCAAGGCAGATCCTGCTGTCCGATTCAGCGCCATCGGCGGTAATCACCCGCGACAGGCAATCAATTCCCTGATCGGCGCTTGCGATACCGGCCAGCACGTCGTCCAGCGCCTTATCGCGGATACGCTCTTCGGCCACCAGCAAGGCGACATCGGCGTGCCTGATCTGATAGGCCAGTTCCGGTGGCGTGGCCCAGGTATTCAACGCCACGACCTCGGCCCCCAGAGACATTGCGGCGAAATAGGCAATCAACCATTCATGCCGGTTGTCCATCAGGATCGCCATACGGCTGCCACGGCGCATCCCCAGCGCATACAGGCCCTTGGCATGCCCAAGAACAGTTTGCTGGAATTCTGAGTAGGTGAAACGGAATTCGCCATCGATAACGAATTCCCGATCCGGGTACCGACCGGCCATTTCGGCCAGCAGGTCAGGCGTTGTGCGACTTACAGGTTTGTCCATTTAATATGTGGTCCGCTTATAGAAAACCCATCACTTCAGCGCGAACATGCATCCGCCCCTGTCGTGACCGACGTAACAGGCTAACCCAGTTCCTTTGCCAGAAAGGCCAGCGTGCGTTCCCGGGCTATATGGGCGCATTCTTCGTGGAACGGCGGGTAGCCGAACCGGTTGAACCCGTGATCCGCGCCTTCGTATTCATGAATGGTCACATTCGGCTTGCCGTCCAGATGCGTATGGATATCGCGCAGCATGTCAGGCGGAATCCGCGTATCCAGTTCGCCGAAATGCAGCAACAGCGGACCGGTAATGTTATCCGCCTCGTCATAGTGATTGTTCAACTGAACTGAATAATACCCGACCCCGGCATCCAGAACCTTGCGGGACATCCCCAGATAGACAAGCTTGCCCCCCAGACAGAAACCAACCGACCCGACGCGGCCAGCGCAGTTTTCCTGCCCCCGCAGCCAGTCGACGCAACAACCCAGATCCTCCATCGATTTGTCCAGGTCGAGCGAAAAGCCCATTTCACGCCCCTGCTGCTGCCCTTCCGGTGTGTAGTCCAGATAGGTCCCCGGCGCTTCACGCCAGTAAATATCCGGCGCGATACAAACGTAACCGTCTTCGGCATAGCCATCCGCAACGGCCCGAACCCAGTGATTGGAATTATAGATTTCCGGCAGGATAACGAGGCCTGGTCCCGCACCGCTTGCCGGGCTGGCCAGATAGGCCTCGAACTGCCCACCATCCTTCGAATCGATTTGAACCATCTCTCCTGACATTGCCGAATTCTCCCTGAACGACCTTCACATACCCCATCGTGCCCGTTCCGAAACGATGGGGCAACTCCACCACTTCCAGACCGGCATGAAGGGATATATCCTGCCACCGCCTGAACAAGCCCTCGTAAATTCCGGATTGTGAGACCACGTAAAGTAAATGAAAAGGGATTGACCCTATAGTGCGGTCCCCGCCAACCACTGCTGCTGGCGAGACATTGCACTGACCGGGGATATTGCCCTTGCACCGCCAGCAAAAAATAAGCAGACATAATCAAACCGGAAGCCTTCCGGTTACGAAGATGTCGCCAATTGAAGGTACGATCTGAAAAATGAATGTCGACTCGTTGCTTGATCTTTTACTGACCTTCGACATCCATGCGTTCACAAAGATCGTATTTATCGATCTGGTCATGTCTGGCGACAATGCGATTATCATTGGCTTGGCCGCCGCCGGGCTGCCGCCTGAATTGCGACGGCGCGCCATCTTCTTCGGCATCATCGTGGCAACTGTCCTGCGGATATTCTTCTCCGCAATCACCTATCAGCTTCTCAGTATTATCGGCCTGACCCTGGCCGGCGGGCTTCTGCTGCTATGGGTCGCATATAAGATGTGGCAGGAACTTAGGTCCATACAGCACGAAGAGAGCCTGCCCGAAGGTGCGGAAAACCCGGCACCAAAGACAATCCGCAGCGCGATGATCAGCATTATTATCGCCGACGTATCCATGTCGCTGGACAACGTTCTTGCGGTCGCGGGCGCCGCGCATGGAGCACCGGGAATGCTGATTTTCGGGCTGGTGCTGTCGGTTGCGCTCATGGCATTCGCCGCGAATTACATCGCTGTCCTTCTCGAAAAGCATCGCTGGCTGGCCTATACCGGCCTCGCCGTTGTCGGCTACGTCGCCCTGGAAATGATCTGGCGTGGCTCGCACGAAGTGTATGGTGCAACCGCCGGAGTGCTTTTCTGACGCCGAATAATCCGGCAGGATTGGCACCGGACCAAACCATTACTGCGAGGCCGCCATGCCGATGATTACCGACCAGTCCCCAATTACCTTTTCCGACCCCTTGCCGGAAGAAGTCGACGTACTGGTTATTGGCGCCGGGGTCGCAGGGACCGCCACCGCATTTTTCCTCGCTGAACGTGGCATGAAGGTTCTGCTTTGCGACAAAGGCCGTGTCGCGGGCGAACAATCGAGCCGCAACTGGGGCTGGATCCGCCAACAGGGCAGAGACGCCGCCGAACTGCCGATCATGATGGAATCAAACCGTATCTGGCGGGGACTGGCAGAAAAAACCGGCGAACCTGATCTTGCCTTCACCCAGGGCGGCACGGTGCACCTGGCCGACAACGCCGCCAGTCTGGCGAAGCTGGAAACATTCTATGACGTCGCGAAGCAGCACCAGCTCGACACGAAAATGCTGACCCCGGCGGATATTCAGGAGCGCTACCCGAATATCGGCGGCGACTGGGTCGGCGGCATGATTACCGAAAGCGATGGCCGCGGCGAACCCTTCGTCGCCATTCCGGCACTGGCCCGGGCCGCGAAACGTCTGGGCGTGAATATTATCGAAGCCTGCGCGGTCCGCACCCTGGATATCGAAGGTGGCAGGGTCACCGGTGCTGTCACCGAAAAAGGCCGCGTGCGCTGCAGTCAGGTGGTACTGGCCGGCGGTGCCTGGTCAACGCATTTCGCCGCGAATGCCGGCATCAACCTGCCCCAGCTCGCCATACGATCCACCGTCGCCCGGACAGAGCCCGGGCCGGAACTTTACACAAGCAACTTCCGCACCCCCGGACTTTGTGTACGCCGACGCGCGGATGGCGGCTACACGGTTACCAGCGGCGACCTGATCGAGCATTATCTTTCGCCGAAGTCCTTCAAGTATTTCACCAAATATTTCAACCTCCTCAAAGTTTCCGCTTCCGATGTCCGCATTCGGCTGGGCGCCCCCAAAGGTTATCCGGGGGCATGGGGCATGCCAACCCGCTGGACGGCGGAAGAAATCAGCCCCTTCGAAAGAATGCGGGTCGTCAATCCGGAACCATCGCCGGTTGTCATGCGCCGTATCCGGGAACGGATGCCCGTGCGCTTCCCCGAACTGAAAGACCTGAAAATCGCCGAATCCTGGGCCGGGATGATTGATGTGACACCCGATGCTGTCCCCACCCTGGGCGAAGACAGCACAACAAAGGGGCTGTTCATCGCAACCGGGTTGAGCGGGCATGGATTCGGCATCGGCCCGGCTATCGGCCGGATTATGGCCGACCTCGTTTCCGGGCGCGATCCGGGACATGACCTCACCCGGTTCCGGGCCGGGCGTTTCTTCGACGGCAGTCAGATCGTGCCGGGGCCATATTGAAGGACCACAAATGACCGATACGATTATCTACAAGATCTGCACGGCCGAGGAATGGGCGGATGCCGAACGTCAGGGCACGTTCACCGGCAGCCCCGTCGATATCGCCGATGGGTTCATCCATTTTTCCACGGCGCAACAAGCCCGGGAAACGGCGCGGCGACACTTTGCCGGCAAGACCGGGCTGGTTCTGGTGGCAATCGACACACAAAAACTGTCGGCGGAAATTCGCTGGGAGGAATCACGGGGCGGCGACCTGTTTCCCCATCTCTATACGCCTCTCCCAACGGCGGCGGCGATAGAGGTCATCCCGCTACCACTGGAAAACGGCGTTCACGTCTTCCCCGATTCCCTGCGCTGAACATTAACGGAGCAAGCAGATCATCATGTTCAAAACCATGAAGCAGATACTCCCCATCGCGGCATTCGCGCTGTGCACCTATGGCACCGCGCATGCCGACGTGCAGAAGGGCATGCATATCTTCTCCGCCTGCCGCGGCGTAAACGTGCATTTTTGCCAGGGCTATATCACGGCCATCGCCGACGAACTGAGTGACGGGGTCGAATTCCGCGGCTATCGCGCCTGCGTTCCCAAAGACGTCACCATCGGACAATTACGGCTGATCATAAGCAAATGGCTTAGCGAGCATCAGCAGTACAGGCAGGAACCCGGCGCGGGCCTCGTCGCCGAGGCGCTGGCGGAAACGTTTCCCTGCTCGTAACCAAGACTGCTAATCAAGAAAACGGACCTTGTCGGAGTCCAGCAGCGGGCGCAGCCAGTCGGGTTTGGGCAAGCCGTCCCTGACCCGTTTTTCCATGACCGTTTCAGCGGTACGGATTTCCGCGAGTCTGGCGATAACCGCCGTCAGCTGCGCCTGTGGCACGACCACGACACCGTCCGGATCGCCGACCAGCACATCACCCGATTGCACCTGAACATTACCCAGTACAATGGGCAGCCCCACCGTACCCGGCCCGTTTTTCACCGGTGAATTGGGCGTGATCCCTGCGCAGAAAAGCGGAATACCAACCGCCCTGCACCCGGCGCTGTCACGAGCCAGTCCATCGGTGACGAAAGCGGCGACGCCACAATTCTTCGCCATGCCCAGTAACAGGTCGCCGGTAACACAGCTGGTTGTGAAGCCTTCCGCCGCCGCGACGATCACATCACCGTCCTGCACAACGTCCAGCGCCGCGAAAACCGACAGGTTCTCATCCGGCCCGGCATGGCAAGTGACAGCCACGGCCACAAAGGAAGCCCGCTGTGGATCGAGCGGCTTGATCCGGTAATCCAGCGCACCGCGACCGCCCATGCAGTCGACCAGATGACCGGTTTGCGCACCCTGAAGCTTGGCGACGAGCGCGGTGTCCGGACGGGGAAAATTTCGCCTGATCGTCAGAAGCGGGGGATCTTCAATCATGTCTGTCTCCGTCGCTGAAAAAAATTAAACCCGGGCAAGAAAATCGAGCAGCGCCTGGTTGAACAGGTCCGGCTGTTCCCAGTATGCGGAATGGCCCGCGCCTGGAACGACGCATGTCTCGTGGTTCGGAATGCGGGCGGCCAGCATTTCCAGCACCGCCGGCGGGGTATAAAGATCGGCATCCCCCGTCAGCATCAACACCGGCATGGCAAGGTTTTCCAGCGTCTGCCAGGTGATCTTCTCAAGGTCCGGTTGCCGACTGGGGCGGACACCATGGAACGCCTTGTCTTCCAAATCGAGCCAGGCACGGACGCCTTCCGGATTCGCCGCCCGGTAGGATGGTCCCAACTCGCGAAAATCGGGCGGCATGCCGTCGAAACCTGCGGGTCGCAATCCCTTCGATATCGCCTGATAATCGCTGTCGCTGACGCCTACCAGCGTGCAGGCAAGGATCAGGCTGCACAGCCGGTCCGGCCAGGCCTGCGCAAAATCGGTCGCAACGATACCGCCCAGCGCCGTGCCAAGCAGGTGGAACCGGTCAAGTTCAAGAAAGTCAACGAGCACCTTCAGGTCGCCCGTTCCCGTACCCCGGTCCTCGGGCGGTCCGGCCTCCGACCCATGATGCCCACGCCGCGAATAGCCGATAACCCGGTATCCGGCGGCGGCAAGCACCGGCTGCTGATAACCCCAAACAAGGCCGCTCCCCGTATTGGAATGGCCCAGCACGACCGGAACGCCGTCGCCCCCCGTGTCCCAGTACCAAAGCTTTGCACCCGGCGCAGCCGCCAGGCCTTCGGTGACAGGCACTTGTGCGGGTATTGGCCGGGGCGTGAAATCTGGAATGCCGGACATGGTCAGGCGCTCAGGAACGGTAGCACGGAATCAAGAAACAGTTCCGGCGTCTGGACATGCATGAAGTGACCGGTATCCAGTTCCTGATACACCGCACCGGGAATGGCCGCCGCGACGGGTTCGATCACCTTCGGCGGCAGGATGAAATCACGCTGGCCGCCGATCACCAGTGTCGGACTGGTAATACGACCAAGGTCGCCTTCCAGTTCCATACCCGCCAGCATTCGGTTGATCGCCGCGAAGCCATACGGATCATTGGTCATCCAGCGCTGCCGATAGGCCGGGAAACGGACAACGGCGCTGCGGATTTCCTCCGGGAAAGAACGGTCCAGACTGCTATCGACAACCGCGCGCATGCCTTCACGTTCAACGGTTTCCGCCCGCTTCATCAAACCGGCATGAACCTCGGGGGCATTCCGGCCGATGGCCGGGCTGGTGGCGACAAGGCGTTTCACGCGTTCCGGATGCCCAATCCCGAACCCCAGGGCGATCCCGCCCCCCAGCGCGATGCCGACAACATGACAGGGCCCTTCGATACCCAGCGCATCCAGCAGTGCGACGAGGTCCCCGTTCAGGATATCGATGGACAGCGCGCCACGCGTTTTCTCCGACATCCCGAAACCGCGCAGGTCATAGCGCAGCACCCGAAACCGGTCCTGGAATGCCGGCAACGTCAGGTCCCAACTGTCGAGCGATCCACCCAGTTCATGAATCAGCACCACCGTTTCCTTGCCGGCACCACTGACCTCGCAGCGCAGACTCGCGCCGTTCGCTTCCACCCATTGCATACTTTGATTTCCTTTTTAGGTTCAGGCCTGTACGCCGCCACGCAACCCGCCGGCATCGACATTGCCCCACAATACAGCATGGCTTTCCGGAAGGGGGCGGCTGTTCGGCATCGACAGCCACAGCCGGTACAGCAACCGGTCCTCCCCCGCGCCCGCATTATCGGTAAACGGGGTACGGCCATGATAGACGATATGATTGTTCAGGAATTGCATGTCGCCCGGCGCCAGCGGCATTTCAAACCCCAGTTCCTCCGCAACATCGATCAGCATGTCCAGCCCTTCGCGCTGCAGATCCGTCAGCGGCGGAACGCCCGGCAGTTCCAGCGCCTGATCGATATAGGTCCGGGAATAATGGCTGGTAAAATAGCCGTCGCGCATACCGAAGACCGACAGCGGATAACTTCCGGATTCCGCCCCGACCTCATCACCCGGCGAAAACCGCTGAAAGTCGCCAAACAGAATCTCGACCAGGTCCGGTCGGCGGGCCAGCATGACATCATGGATCGCCGTCGCACTGACAATACGACTGACCCCGCCGTTATGGGCACGCCGGACACAAAGCAGCCCCACCACATCGGCGCGATCATTATGCCAGCCCAGCCCTTCGGCGGAATCAACCCGTTTGCCGCCATTGCGGCTGTCGTCGCGGATATCGCGCATCAGCCCGCGGCCGCCATTCTGCTGCACCGGAATGCCCAGATGGGCCCCGATGGCGAAAAACACCGCGCGCAATTCCGCTTCCGAATAGCGTTCCACCGGCAAGCCGGTCACTTTCATCACCCCGCAGCCGTCTTCCAGTTCGCGGGCAATATCCTGCAATTCGGGGCCAAGGCCCGGAAGCGGAAAATCCGCGGCCGTCAATGTGTCCCAGGGGCGGCCATGCAGGCTGGCCAATGCGGTATCGATCTCCGCGATGGCAGCGGTGGATAACGGATGAATCCAATGCGTCGATGCGGAAAGATCTGATCCGCGCCATGTCGCGGCACCACCAATCGGTTGTCTCGATCCGGTCAAATCCATTGTCTCGGGCTTCCAAAATTATCGTGTGTCTGAATGGTAACGAATCCCGCGCCGTGATCCAACCGCCCCCCTTTGTGGTTTCGGAATTCGGTTGAAGCGGCGTAACCTGTCCGCGGACAGATAAATCGGGGAGAATCGTCATGAGTGGATTGAAGGATGGGCTCACAGGCAAGGTCGCGGTAATAACCGGGGCATCGACGCCGAAAGGAATCGGCCTCGCCATCGCGCGGCGCTATGCGGCAGAAGGCGCATCTCTGTTTCTCGCCGCCGAGGGCACGCCCGAACAGCTCGACGCTGCGGCGGCAGAATGCCGGGGGTTGGTGCAGCCGGGTGCGACGGTCGAATACGGCCAGTTCGACCTGGGCGTGCCGGACCAGCCGGAAGCCATGATCGCGGCCGCGCTGAAGGCCTTTGGCCAGGTGGATGTGCTGGTCAACAATGCCGGCATCCGCGACAACAAGGATTTCGGCACCTTCACCCGCGAAGAATTCGACCGCATCGTTTCGGTCAATCTGACCGCCGCGTTTTTCACCAGCCAGGCCGTCGTGCCGGCCATGCGTAAACAGGGCAGCGGACGCATTATTCATATCGCCAGCCAGATGGGCCATGTCGCCGCCGACAAGCGCGCGGTTTACGGCCTGACCAAGGCGGCGCTGATCCACCTGACCAAATCCATGGCCTATGAGCTTGGCGCCGAGGGCATCATCGTCAATGCCATCAGCCCCGGTCCTATCCGCACCCAGCCGGTTCTCGATCGTATCGCCGCCGATCCGGAATACGAAGCGGAACGCAAGCATTACGTCCGCGCCGGGCGCTTGGGCGAACCGACCGAAATCGCCGAACTGGCCTATTACCTTGCGGCCACCGACGCGACATTCATGCAGGGCACCGACCTGGTTATCGACGGCGGCTATATCAGCCACTAAACGTGTCGGGCAAACCACAGCCGGGGGCGCAGGCAACTAGCCAGCAGGAACGCGACCAGCAACCCGCCGATATAGCGGAAGGTCATCTGGAAACCGGTCAGGAACGTGTTCGCCGCCCCCGCAGCCGACGCGTCCTGTTCCATCGCGACGAACAGCAGTGTCAGCAAGCTTGCCCCCAGCATGACACCAACGGTGCGGGTCACCATGACCAGGCTACCCGCGACGCCACGGTCAGCGCGGGGCAGCACTGCTGTGACCAGGTCCAGACAGGATACCTGAAACAGGCCGAGCCCGATTCCGTTCAACAGCAGCGACGCGACCATTACCGGAATCGGCGCATCTACGGGCCAGAACCCGATACTGAAAACGCCCAGCGCAACGCATAGCCCGCCCGCGAGGGCGATGCGGCTGGCGCCGATCCGCTGCGCCAGGTTCCCGCCGAGCTGCGCCGCCAGAATGGTGCCGAACCCGCCGCAGGCGAGGATCAAGCCCGACGCTGTAATCGGCAGGCTGGTCGCGCGGGTCAGGTAATACGGGACCAGCAGCATGATCGAGAACCCGGTCAGGTTGACCGCGATATTGGTGAGATTCACCAGCGAGAAGTCGATGTTCCGAAACACACCCAGCGCGATAATCGGCGCAGCAACCCGGCGTTCATGCATTACGAACCAGACAAATGCCGCAATCGTCACCGCCCCCAGCAAGGACAGCGCCGTGACCGACAGGCCGGTCCCGCGCAACTGGCTGAGCAGGAAGAGCAACAGCGCCAGTGACAACACCAGCAGGACCGCCCCCATGAAGTCGAACGCGCCCGCGGCACGTTCCCGGACCGGCATGTGCAGGAAAAAGGACAGTACCAGCACCGTCGCGGCAATCGGGGCGCGAAACCAGAACACAGCAGGCCAGCCCCAGGTTTCAACCAGCAACCCGCCCAGGGATGGCCCGATGGCCGCGCCCAGCCCGAAGACGACGGTATAGGCGCCCAGCATGCGCGGGCGCATGGCTTCGTCGAACAGGCCGGTCGCCAGCGCGGGGCCGCAACTGATCACCATCGCCGTCCCCACCCCCTGCAGGATACGCGCGACCAGCAACCATTCAAGTTCGGGCGCCCAACCACAGAAAAGGAATGCAACGACACTGAGCGCAAGGCCGAAACGGAAGACCCGCTGATGACCGAACAGATCGCCCAGCCGCCCGAAGACCAGCAGAAGGCTGGCATAGGTCAGCACATAGCAGATGACGACCCACTGGATCGATTGTAACGGAATGCCAAGGTCGCTCGTAATATCCGGAAAGGCGATATTGACCGCGCTATCGAGCGGCCCGACCAGTGTCCCGAACCCGATAACGCCGAATTTGAGCCACTGCCGCATCGCCGTCCGTCACGCCCTGCCGAACGACAGCAGATGCACTGACGCCCGGCGCACCAGCATGCCCGCAATCAGCAGATTCAGGATATTGAACCCGATCGCATTGATGAACGCCGCGTCGTATGAACCGGTCAGGTCGTAAATCGCACCGGCCATCCAGCCGCCCACGGCCATGCCTATGAGCGTAAACAACAGCACCACGCCGGTACGGCTACCGGCATCACCCGCCGGGAAATACGTTCGCACGATCATCGCGTAGGACGGCACGATCCCCCCCTGGGTCAACCCGAAGAACGCGGCGACGACATACATCATCTCCAGGCTGCTGACGGGGATGAATGCCGCCAGGGCAATCATCTGCAGGAAGGAGCCCAGCATCAGGGTTTTCAGCCCGCCGATCCGGTCGGAAATCCAGCCGGATGTCAGGCGGCTGATGATGCCACAGGTCAGCATCAGCGATAGCATCTGCGCACCATCCGCCGCCGTGAACCCTAGATCGCCCGCGTAGACGATAAGATGCACCTGCGGCATCGCCATGGCGGCACAACAGGCGATACCGGCGATACAGAGCAGGCACTGGAACTGCCCCGGTCCGAAACCCAGCGGCCGAACCGGCAATGCCACCTTGTCTTCATGTGTTTCTTCAGAGGCGCGGAACTTCGGATACAGGAACGGCACAGCCACCGCCGTCAGCACCAGACAGAATACCCCCAAACCGAAATACGTGTCGCGCCAGCCATGCAGGTCGATAAAATGCTGCAGCACCGGTGGCCAGATCGCACCGGCGAAATAGCTGCCGCTGATCACGATCCCCACGGCCAGCCCGCGCCGCGCCACGAACCAGTGCGAGATATCGGCCACCAGCGGAGCAAAGAAAGCCGACGCGCCCAGAAAGCCAATAATCAGGCCATGAATCAGGCCGAAGGTCAGCAGCGATTCCGCCTGTACCGCCAGCAGATAGCCCCCGCCAAGACAGACACCACCAAACAGCGCCGGAACCATGATCCCGGACCGGTCGGACCAGCGCCCCATGACAACACCGCCCAACCCGAATCCCATCATGGTCAGGAAATAGGGCGTGGAGGCGCCGGACCGCGACGCGCCGAATTCCAGCGCGATCGGTTGCAGCGTGACGATAGCGGCGTACATGCCGGACCCGCCCATCGTCAGTAGTACCATCGACAGAACGAGGCGGATCCAGGCATAGCCCGCCACCCGCTCAGGAGTAGACAATTCGGACAATGCGAATTCCTGATTCAGGAGGGACTGACCGCCCCCCTATTGTTTGTTACATGGCGCTTTCGGGAACACCCCAGGCCTTGGCGGCGTATTTCTCGCTGACGATATCGAAGACCACGCCGTTCGGGTCGCGGAATTTCACTTCGGTCGCGTCGCGCGGCGCGCCGGGCACCAGCATGTGATACTTGCCGCCGTTTTCCTCGATCGTCTTCTGGTACTTGTCCAGATCGTCGACGACGAAACCCATGTGATGCAATCCATGGAAATCCTTGCCGCGTTCATCGCCCGCCTGCTCATCCGTCTTGAACTTCAGGATTGCCATGCTGACGATGCCATCGGACAACATGATGACAATGTCGGATTCGAATACGCGCTGCATCTCGAACGTTTTTTCGTAAAACTGTGCCGCCGCTTCCATGTCGGGAACGGTGATGCCGATGTGCCGGAGCTTCGCCATGATGTCCTCCCTCTCGCACGGACCATCCCGTGGATTCCCGCAAATTGTATCTCAAGGCGGGGCGGACCGGCAATGCTCACAAGCGGTCTAACGCCAGAAGGGCTTCGCCGCCTCCCGCGCCGCCTCGCCGCGCGTCACGCCGATATCGTCGCGCAGGCGGGCATCCAGCCGCGCCAGCGCACGGCGCTGCTGATAGCGTGATTGCCAATGCGCCACCAGACGCAGCCAGCGGGGCAGATTCAGGCGCAGATGCCGCGCCGAAAACAGCAGTTGCAAATTCATAAGCATATCTAGGGCTCCACGATAATGCCCGGACGTCGCGTCAGGGCGGGAGCATCTCAATAATCCGCTATACCGCTTGTGGACAAAGCATCATTTCTCTAGCATGACCTAGAATTTCTAAGCCTCAGGAACACCGAAGCATGGCCCGCCGCCTGCCGCCGCTGAATGCATTACGCGCCTTCGAAGCCGCCGCCCGGCATGAAAGCTTCACCCGCGCCGCCGAAGACCTGCGCGTCACGCAAGGGGGCGATCAGCCAGCAGGTCAAGGCGCTGGAAGCGGAACTCGGCCTCAAACTGTTCCACCGCGAACCCCGGCGGCTGGTCATCACCACAGCCGGGCGCGACTACCTTATCGTGATCCGCGACGCCGCTGGACCGTATCGCGGCCGGAACCGACCGGTTGCTGCAACGCCAGAACACCGGCGTGCTGACGGTCAGCACCTCGCCCAATTTCGCCGCGAAATGGCTTGTTCACCGGCTTGGCCGATTTGCCGAATCCCATCCCGCCATCGACCTGCGGGTCAGCGCGGCCCTGCACCATATCGACTTCGCCCGCGAGGATGTGGATATCGCCGTCCGTCACGGGGACGGCAGCGATATCGGGCTGGACATGACCCGGCTTTATACCGAGGAACTGTTTCCCCTGTGCAGCCCGTCCCTGCTGCGGGACCAACCACCGCTGCGCGGACGCCATCGACCTCGCCCGCCTGCCGCTGTTGCATCTCGACAACCGGCAGGACTGGGCCAAATTGGTTCGATGCCGCCGGCGCGCCGAAGGCCGACCTGAGCGGCGGCCCCATCCTCAACCAGGCCAGCATGGTGATCGACGCCGCCGTCGATGGCCAGGGGCGTGGCGCTGGCGGCGGGACCGGGCTGGCGGCACGGGACCTGATCGCCGGCCGCCTCGTCCGCCCCTTCCCGCTGGCGCTGGCCGTGCCCTATGCCTATTGGATCGTCTGCCCCAAAGCGACGGCAAACCTGCCCAAGATCGTGACCTTCCGGAACTGGCTGGTCGCCGAGGCAGCGGAAGATACACGGCTGTTGGGTGAGATGGTCGCGACTTAGCCGCCCCGATAGGCGGCATAGCCTTTCGCCCGCAAATCGCAGGCCGGACAGGTGCCGCAGCCATAGCCCCAGTCATGCAGGACATCGCGCACGCCCAGGTAACAGGTATGGGTGCGCTCGCGAACCAGATCGACCAACGGCGCGCCGCCCAGGTCTTCCGCCATCGCCCAGGTTTCCGCCTTGTCGATCCACATCAACGGGGTATGCAGGACAAACCGCCGGTCCATGCCGAGATTGAGCGCAAGTTTGCATCGCCTTCACCGTGTCGTCGCGGCAATCGGGATAGCCCGAATAATCCGTTTCGCACATGCCGGCGACGATGTGGCGGGCATCCCGGCGATAGGCAATGGCGGCGGCAATCGTCAGGAACACCAGGTTGCGGCCCGGCACGAAGGTATTCGGCAGCCCGTCCGCCCCCATGGCGATTTCCGCTTCCCGGGTCAGCGCCGTATCGCCCAGTGTGGCCAGCACCGACAGGTCAGTCAGATGGTCCGCGCCCAGCCGGTCCGCCCAGCCGGGAAATTCCGCCCGCAATGCCGCCGTGACGTCATGGCGGCATTCCAGTTCCACCGCGTGGCGCTGCCCGTAATCGAAACCGACGGTTTCCACCGACCCGAACCGCTCCAGCGCCCAGGCGAGACAGACGGTCGAATCCTGCCCGCCGGAAAACAGGACGAGGGCCTTTTCGGTCGATTCAGCAACAGGGGGCATTGGGGCTCCGTTTCAGACAAAAATGCACGGTTTCGGGACAGTTTTTGACAGGAAAAATGCAAAAAACAACGGAAAACAGTCGATTGAAACAGATTAACCGATTGATAAATAACAATAACAGCCCTGAAACGCGGTAAAATGACTACAAATGTCTACATTTTCAGGGTTCGGCAGCGCGAAGACCACCACCGTCGGCATCGCCCTGACCCTAACTCAAAATAGGACTATAAATCTATTTTAGTGAATATTACAAGCCGAATCATCTCATCCCCGCCGGCGCAGCGCCATATGTGCCCCGAACAGCGACACACAAAATGGCACGCAATAGGTCAGCCCCGCCTTGAACGCATTCAGTTCCGCCTCACCCCAGACGACATCGCCCTGATTGATCAGGTTTCAGAATGGTACCGACGACGACCGCGACCTTCAGCGCGCACCTGACCTCGACCCCGGACAGACCCCTGCCCCATACCCGGCGCTCCCGTGTTGTTTCACGTTTATTGTGTAACGTTACCAACGGCGGGAGTCACCCGAGCGGCAAGCCATCTGCGCGAAGGGCCAGCGGCCTGATCAGCCCGTTTTCTGCCGCAATTCCGCGCAGGATGGGACGTCCACGTCTTTTGCCGCATTACCGTTTTCCAGGCGGGCCGCCTCGCATTGCAGTACCAGCCGATTCAGGTCCAGTTGCAGGTTTGCTTCTGCTTCGGCCTTCATCGCACGGCATTCATCGAATGTGCCGAGTTCGCCGCATGTGCGGATTGATGGCAAAGATATTGGCGGGCCATTTCGCCGACACCGCCTTCATCGTATCAAGGTACCAGTCATTGCGCGCCGTCGCAGGTAGCAAAAAGGTTATCGGTTTTCCGATCCGCGGCGGATGTCGACGGCCGCGATACGGTCGCCGCGCTTAGCGTCGCCGCCGGGTCGGTCAGTTCCGCATACAGGTCTGCCGCCAGATACTGCAGCGCCGAACGCAACGCCGCCTTGACCTTGGCACCGTCATCATCCGACCAGTACGCCATGTTCTCATCACGCTTGAATGCCTTTTCTTCGGGGATCTCCACTTTCCAGGTCTTCTCTGTCCGGAAGAATGCCTGCGGTGTGTTGGCATTGGCATCGGCATCAAGCACCCGCCGCATTTCTGGCGAGGTGGCAAATTTCACATAGTCCAGCGTGACGGTCAGCGTCGTGAATGGCGGGTTAAACTCGTAAAGCGGTGTCAGCACGGCGATAGCATCCGCCGTGCTCTTCTCCCGCGCGTCTTCCGCCGCCAGGTCATCCTTGCCGTAATCATGCGTGATCGGGCGCGCATGGAACCAGGCCAGGTCGTTGTAATTTTCCTGGATAATCCGCCCCAGCACCCGCTCGACACTATGTTCGTCAAGATCCGCCTGCAGGGCGAAGGATTGCAGCCGCAATTTGTGCGACCGCACCCCATCCTGATACCCCTGAACCGCGCCGACAATCATCCCGCCGACAAGCGCGCCAATCAAACCACCACCTGTCGGATAATAGGCGCCCCTGTGCTGGTTCGCCGGCGCCAGGCCGAACCGGTTCGATTTTTCCAGCACGACGACGTCCACCGTCTTCAACAGCTGTGCCGCTTCCGGCGTCGCATCAAGCGTCGCGGTCGGCGGCGCAGGCGGCGCTGTACAGCGACAATGTAGCCAGCGCGATTAAACGCAGGGCGCGGCGGGGATCAAACATGTGCATACCTGAATAGTGATTTCCGTTGCATGGTTTATGGCGCAACATAGGCACGAACCGAAGAATTATTTTGCAACGATGTAAACATTCGCTCGGGTAATGCCATGCGATGCCGCAGCAAGAGGGGCACGGTGACGTCAATCGCTGCAAGAGGCCGACGGTGTTCGCGCCGTGGATGCTCGGATCAAACCCGAGCATGACGATGCTAGTAAGGTATGGGAGAGGGCTTCCCCCTAACCCGCATTCCTCCCAGCGTCATGCGGGCCGCCTTATTCGCCGATCATGATCGACGGGGCGTTGGTGTTGCCTGACGTGAGCGTCGGCATGATCGAGGCGTCCGCCACGCGCCAACCCCTCGATCCCGCGCACCCGCCTGGCGAACTTAATGGGTTGCCGCTGCGGCCGTCTTGTCCTGAGCGGCGAAGCGTTCCTGTGCCTGTTTCTCCAGACCCTCCCGATCCGCAGCCGAAAGCTGATACGTCATACGAAAAGACAGGTCGGGCTGGTCGGTATAGATTTGGTAATTGTTGTAGCCACGCTCGGTCGTCACGGTGAATTGCGGAAAAGATCCGACCAGGGCCCGCGGCCCCAGTTGAATACCGATACAATCCGCGAGAACCTTCCGGCTATCGGTCCAGTAGGACACACCGGTACATTGCACCGTTTCGTGTCCGCTTGCGGCACCACCTTTCAAGGTCGCCTCGTAGTGACGGTCAAACGCCCGAAACACCAGGGAATTATCGCCGACTACACCGATGAAGACTCCGCCATCCGCCGGAGTTCTTGACCTCACGAATTCCCGCTCGAGTTCGGCCAGGATTTTCTCATAGGTGCGCTCGTCGCTGCAATTGCCGCAGGTATTGGCGGATTCCCTCGCCTTTCCGTCCACACTATCCCGCGGGGATGGGGTATCGACCGGCGTTTCGGACGTAGCCGCGACCTGTGTTGCGGTATCGGCGCCGTCCAGATTACTGCAGGACGCGGTTTCCGTGGACGCCCCGACCCCGGAAATAGTTTTGATCCGTGCCGCTTCGCATAGGGTAAACAGGCGTTCCCGTTTCTGTTTCAGCGTGGCCTTGGCCCCAGCCATCATTTCGCGGCACTCGTCAACCAGGTCAATATCTTCGCAGGTCCGTACAATGCCGAAGACACCGACAGGCCAGGTCAGGTTCGCCGCACCGATTTTTTCCCGGTACCACTCGTTCCGCGCGTCAATGGATGGAAAAACATTTTCCTTTTGCTGCGTTGCCTTTGCGGAGACCGAAACCGTTTTTGCCTGCAGGTCGTTCTGTGGATCGGTCAGCGCCGCAAAAAGCTTCGCCGTGGCCAACATTACGGCGGTATCGAGTGCTTCATGCGCCGCCTTGCGGTTGTCAGCCTTCCAGTATTCGAGGTTCGCTTCCGCCGGTCCGCGCTTTTCTTCCGGGACGGGCACCACCCATGTCGCTTCCTCGCGAAAAAATGGCGTCTGAACGCCGGGTTCCATCCCTTGCGCCAGACGCAACCTGGAAGAAACCGGATACAGGGCGACGTCGAGAAAAACTGTCATATTCTCGAAATCGCTGCCGAATACATAGCGTGATTTAAGTACAGCCAGAGCATCCGAAGACGAGTTACCAGACGCGTGCTCGACGACTTCCGCCTCATATCCGTATTCCTGCGAAAACCTTCGGTTCGCGAAACCATTCCAGCTCGGTAAAATTCGCCCGGACCGACCGCTCCATCGCGGCTTCGATATCCAGTGCATCCAGGTTGGCACTAATCAGCGTTGATTCACGGCGTTGTTCCCGCTGCCGCTTGATTGCTTGCGCCACCACGATGATGCCAATAATCCCCAAGCCTATCGCGGCGCCGGCAAGGGCTGCACCGGAATTTCCGCTGGACGACGGGTAATGGGTATAGCCGGAAGAACCACCACCGCCATACGACCTTGGCGCCCCCGCCGAAGGCTGTGCCTCCTTCAGCACGACAATATCGACCGACCTGAGCGCCTGCGATGTCGCCGGGGTAATTGGGGTCAGCGAACCACTGGATGTCGTATTGCAGCCAACAAGGTAAAGCGGGAGAAGAACAAGGGCGACAAGCCGTCGCGAATGGCGAAACTGAAACATAACGATCCTGAATGGTTGTAAGCCTTTTGCTTCCTATACCTCAAGCAAGGGCGGGGTCGAAACTGTTTTCTCCGCCAGGTCCTGTTCAGATCGCAATCGTCTCATTCATATACTCGATGCAAAAAACCGGGGGGGCTTCCCCCTAACCCGCATCCTCCAGCGTCATGCGGGCCGCCTTTTCGCCGATCATGATCGACGGGGCGTTGGTGTTGCCTGACGTGAGCGTCGGCATGATCGAGGCATCCGCCACGCGCAAGCCCTCGATCCCGCGCACCCGCAGCCGTTCGTCGACCACGGCCATGGGGTCAGTGTCCGTGCCCATCTTGCAGGTGCCGACCGGGTGATAGGTTGTCTCCCCGTTTTCGCGGGTCCAGTCCAGCAACTCGTCGTCGGACTGAAGGTCGATGCCCGGAGTGATTTCGTCGGTGGCGATGCCCTGCAGCGGCGGGGCGGTCATCAGCGCGCGGACGAACCGCATCGCTTCCACCGTGACATCGCGGTCAAGTTGCGCGGAGAGGAAGTTGAACAGGATTTTCGGTGCCTGCTTCGCATCGTTCGAGGATACATGGATGCTGCCAGTGGATTCCGAACGCAGGATATGGGTGAACGCGGTGACGCCCGATTCCCGCGCCAGCGTGTAATTGTCGCCGACCAGAAACGGCATCCAGCCGATCACTGCGTTCGGCGCTTCCAGGCCCGGCCGGGTGCGGATGAAGGCGCGCAGCGACGCCGCCGACATGCCCAGCAGCCCCTTGTCGGTGAAAGCATATTTCAGCGCCTGATAGACTAGGCCCAACCCGCGCGCCTTGTCGTTATAGGTCAGGCCGAGTGATGCCGGCACCTTCCAGCGCATGCGCGGGGCGTAATGTTCGCGCAGGTTTTCGCCGACGCCCTTGAGTTCGTGCTTTACCTCGATGCCCAGCCCCTTGAGCAATTCCGGCTGGCCGATGCCGGACAGTTCCAGCAGTTGCGGCGAATTGATCGTGCCGCCGCTGATCACCACCTCGCGGTTGACCCGTGCTTCGTGCTGCTGGCCGTTCACCGTGTAACGCACGCCGACGCATTTCTTGCCTTCGAGCAACACGCATTCGGTCAGGGCATTGGCCTGGATTGTCAGGTTCGGCCATTTGCGTGCTGGGTCCAGATAGCAATGCGCCGTGCTCATCCGGCGGCCCTTGCGGATCGTCGTCTGCGACATGACGATACCGTCCTGGCTGGAGCCGTTGTAATCCTTGGGTGAGTCGAGCCCGACATGCTTGCCGGCGGCGATTATCGCGTCGTAGATCGGGCCGGTTTCCAGGCTTTCGCTGACCTTCAGCGGGCCGTCCTTGCCGCGATAGCCTTCCTCGCCATCGCCTTCATAGCTTTCCATCGCGCGAAACACCGGCAGCACGTCGTCATAGCTCCAGCCGCGATTGCCGAGCTGCGCCCAGATGTCGAAATCCTGCGCCTGCCCACGCACGAAGACCATGCCGTTGATCGAACTGGACCCGCCCAGCAGCTTGCCGCGCGGGACCGGAATCCGCCGCCCACCGGTGCCGCCATCGGGTTCGGATGAATACAGCCAGTTGGCCGCCGGGTTCTGGATCAGCTTGGCAAAGCCGACCGGGATGCGCGACCAGGGATGGCTTTCGCGGCCGGCTTCCAGCACCAGCACCGAATGTTTTCCGCTTTCGCTCAACCGGTAGGCAACGGCGGCGCCTGCCGAACCGGCGCCGACCACGATGTAATCGAAGGTTCTGGTTTCCATTATTAAGCCGCTGCCTCCAGGATCATGCGCGATGCCTTCTCGCCGATCATGATCGACGGCGCGTTGGTATTGCCGGATGTGAGCGTCGGCATGATCGAGGCATCGGCGACCCGCAGCCCTTCCATGCCATGCACGCGCAGATGATCGTCGACCACCGCCATCGGATCGCTGCCCATCTTGCAGGTCCCAACCGGGTGATAGGTGGTTTCGGCGTTATTGCGGACCCATTCGAGCAATTCATCATCCGCATCGATGTTCACGCCGGGCGCGATTTCATCGGTGGCAATCCCCTGCATCGCCGGCGCGGTCATGATCCGCCGGGTGATGCGCATCGCCTCCAGCGTCACATCCCGGTCCAGTTGCGCGGTCATGAAGTTGAAGTTGATCGCCGGCGCCTGCTTCGCATCGGTCGAGGATACATGGATGCTGCCGGTGCTTTCCGACCGCAGGATGTTCATGATCGCGGTCACACCAGACTGCTTGGAAAGCTGGAAATTCTCGCCGATCAGGAAGGGGACCCAGGAGATCGCCGCATCGGGCGAATCCAGCCCTTCGCGGGTGCGGATATAGGCGCGGATCGGCGCTGCCGGCAGGCCCAGCAGCCCCTTGTTCGTCAGCGCGTATTTCAGCGCCTGGAAGACGAGGCCAAGCCCCTTCGCCTTGTCGTTATAGGTCATGCCCAGCGCGGGCGGCACGGTCCACTTCATGCGCGGCGAGTAATGGTCGCGCAGGTTCTCGCCAACGCCCTTGAGTTCGTGCTGCACCTCGATGCCGAGGCCCTTCAGCAGTTCCGGCTGGCCAATGCCGGACAGTTCCAGAAGCTGCGGCGAATTGATCGAGCCACCGCTGACGATGACCTCACGATTGGCGCGGGCCTCCACGACCTGACCGTTCAGGGTGTAGCGCACGCCAACGCATTTCTTGCCGTCGAGCAACAGGCATTCGGTCAGGGCATTGGCCTGGATCGTCAGGTTTTCACGGCCGCGCGCGGGGTCGAGATAGCAATAGGCGGTGCTCATCCGGCGGCCCTTGCGGATCGTCGCCTGGGTCATGCCGATGCCGTCCTGCGACGCGCCGTTATAATCCTTGGTGTATTCGATCCCGTTCTCGGCCGCGCCCGCGATGATTGCGTCGTAGATCGCGCCGGTTTCGAAATTCTCGTTGACCTTCAGCAGCCCGCCCTGGCCGCGATACTCGGCGTCGCCATCGCCCTGATAGTCTTCCATTTCCTTGAAGATCGGCAGAACCTCGCGGTAGCTCCAGCCGCGATTACCAAGCTGCGCCCAGGTATCGTAATCGTTCGACTGACCGCGCACGAAAACCATGCCGTTGATCGACGAGGACCCGCCCAGCAGCTTGCCGCGCGGAATGGGAATACGGCGCCCGCCGGACCCTTCATCCGGTTCCGATGAATACAACCAATTGGCGGCGGGGTTCTCGATCAGCTTGGCGAAGCCGACCGGAACCCGCGACCAGGGATGGCTTTCACGGCCCGCTTCCAGCACCAGCACCTTGTGCTTGCCATTGGCGCTCAGCCGGTTGGCGACGACCGATCCGGCTGATCCCGCACCGACGATAATGTAATCGAATGTCTGGTTTTCCATTGGTCCTGTTCCCCCGTATTGCATCTGCGCCCAATGTTGGCCGTTAACGTGCCAAATAATTGAGCAGACAGCAATCGGCGTGGACACCTAATCCGGCAGGCGCCACGACGAATGAGGGAAATGTTGCATCGCCCCGAGAGGCACAGGCGGCGTACCAGGCGGTCAGACGACCTTGCGGCGACGCACCAGACCAAGCCCGATCAACCCCATCGCAAACAGTGCGATTGCCGCTGGTTCCGGCACGTCGAATTCGCCCGGCTGCTGCTGCGAGACAGCAGAATTGAGGAAAAATGCGCCGCCGGTTCCGGCGTCGGCGCTTGGAAACAGGAGTATATCACCGCCGGACAGAGCCATTCTCCAGTCGCCCGGTGCTTCGGCGCTTGTCTCGAATGTAAATTCATAAGTAACCGCGTCGTCGAATGTGAACGACTCAGATAATATTTCACCATCCAACTGGTCGATCGTGCCCAACAGCCCCGTTACCGTACCGGAGATAATAACGTCTGCGGGACTCGCCGCGCCCGGAACTCCGAAAAAGACAGGATTAGCCAACAGCGGAATACTGCCGGAAGCGGCCGTCACGACATAATTCGGCGCCGGCACCGTAATAGGGTAGAGCGACGCGTTAAAAGGACCGAACTGGGACTGATATCGAAACGACCCAACGTCACTGAGCGCCAGCGCATCACCGAACAAATAATCGGTACTGATGCCAAGCTCCGCCTCCCCTACCGCACCGGTAAAAACATCACAGTCAACCGTACAGGCACCTCGGAAATTGATCACAAAATTCGTGCTCTCTCCGATGCCCCCGCCAATGGTGATCGCCTTGGCCTGAACCGAAACGACTGAAATGGCCAACCCGACCAGCAACGCTAGCGTGCGCATGATACCGTATTCCTCTGCCCCGATTCCTGCCGCCCGAATATATCGTTACGGCATCACTGGCCATTTTCCTTAATGGAATTTGCGGCCATATTATTCACCTCGCCTGTATTCTAACGATTATACAAGCAAATACAATGCAGTAACATGATACCGCACGGTCACCAGCAAGCGCCCGCAGACGATCAAAACGTCAGTACCGAAAAACGCTATCCAGACGCCGCGTTTCGGGTCAGGCGATCATTTGTTCCTGACGCCAGCCCCAGACCACGGCCCAGCGGGCCCCGCTGCCTTCCAGACAAAAAATCGTACCGGTTCCCGGCTTGAACTCGACGCCCATGCGCGATTCATCCCCGCCGACCAATCGCGCAGCGGCGCGGGTCAGGTGGTCGACATGCCCGGCGATCAACAGATCGCCGCCATGTTCGATGTCCTCCATAAAGGTATGCAGGTCATCGCCCTCACCGGTGCCGTATTTCGCCTGGGCAACATTCGCATCCAGCCCGAGTATCGCGGCGATGCGTTCCGCCGTTTCCTGGGTCCGCAGCTTGTCGCTGTGCAGGAAACGCTCGGGCGCCGCGCCGACCGCTTTCATCAGCGTCCCCACGCGGTCGGCTTCGGCCCGTCCCTGCTCGCTCAGCGGCCGCTTGGGATCTTCTTTTACCGTCAGGGCATGCGCATGATGCACAAGATAGAGTTTCATCTAGTTATTCCTTTTAATGGCCGAACTGTTTGGCGTATTCGGCTTCCTGATCATGGATTTTCATCGCCGCCGCGATGATTTCGTCCTTCAATTCCGGCGCTACGATGATGCCGGTTTCCTCACCGAAGACGATATCGCCCCTGCACAAAAACCTGCCGAAACACTCTCTTTCCCACCGGGGCGCGACCATACGGCGAAATGGGTTTCGCCCCGCCACCCGGACATTCGTCAGGGTACGTGTATATACCATATTGTTCATATTACCGTATTGTTCGTACGTTGGTCGGGATATCTGCGATGGAATTCGACCGCTGGTTTTGCGACAAACGCATCATGAACACGATGTCACAACTTCAGCATTCGCAAACAGAATCGGCGCCTGAAAAAGCAGCCGCGATTCGCAACTGGCGCGGCAAAATTTCATGAAACTGGCTCCCTTACCCGAAAACGAAGCGGCACGCATTCGCGTGCTCGAACGATACGATGTGCTGGACACGCCGCGAGAAGAGGTCTTCGACCGGATCACGCGCATTGCCAGTCTGGTGACCGGGGCACCGATTTCATTGGTCAGCCTGGTCGATGATGAACGCCAGTGGTTCAAGTCGCGGGTCGGCCTTGAAGCGTCCCAAACGCCGCGCGGCATTTCCTTCTGTGGACATGCCCTGGAAAGCAATGTCCCGCTGGTTATACCGGATGCGAGCAAGGATGAACGTTTTGCCGACAATCCTCTGGTTATCGGTGGGTTGGGCATCCGGCTGTATGTCGGGATACCGCTTAAAGTCTCTGAAAACGTGACGTTGGGAACGCTTTGCGTCATCGACCAGCAGGCGCACGAACTGGATGAAGACCAGGTCACCGCATTGAAGGATCTGGCTTCCATGGTGGTCCGCGAACTGGAATTGCGCAAAGTCGCCCTGACGGACCCGCTGACCGGCGCGTTCAACCGGCGCATGTTCGAGAAACTCGGCGCCAAGGAAATGTCCCGTGCCAACCGCCAGGGCCAGCCGTTCTGTTTCGCCATGCTCGACCTCGACCGATTCAAGCAGGTCAATGACGACCTAGGGCACGATGTCGGTGACGCCGTTTTGATGCATGTAGCACAGCTTTGCCAGGAAACCCTGCGGACCGAGGATTCGCTGTTCCGTCTGGGCGGCGAGGAATTTGGTGTCATTTTGGGCAATACAGATATCGACGCCGCGACAGAGGTCATCGAACGGCTGCGCCGGAAAGTTGCCGCGGCCATGACGACGGTCCGGGACAAAACCGTTTCCGTCACTCTCAGCGCAGGTATTTCGGTGTCCGGTCCTGCCGACAGGACAATCGATGAAATTGTGCGGCGCGCCGATGTCGCGCTCTATCAAGCCAAGGATATCGGGCGGAATTCCGTGAAGGTTTATCAGTGACCGGCTTTCGCGTTCCTGCGTCCTGAAGGCGCCCGGTTATCGGTTAACGCGGTTTCAGTTGATTTCGACGCGATTGCAGCCCAGTTTGCGAGCCACATCCAGCGCAACATCCGCCCGCTGGACCATTGTATCCAGCGACATATCCGCCGGTCCCATTGCCGCAACGCCGGCGCTGACCGTAAGGACAATTGAATTGTCGTCGTGATCGACCGGAATGACCTCCACCATTTGCCGCAACCGGTTCATCGCATCGATTGCAGCATCGGGCATCGTATTGCCCAGCAATATGCCGAACTCGGCACCACCCAGGCGGAAAAACACATCCTCATTGCGCAGGAAATCTTCGCAAACCCTCGCGAACGCCACCAGAACCGTGTCGCCGGCATCCCTGCCGAACGTGTCATTGATCCGGTCCAGGTCGTCGACACCAAGTATCGCGAAACAGAAATGTTCCTTGTTGCGGCGGGCACGGGAAAATTCCAGCGCACCCAGCTTTTCGAACATCCGCCGGTTGAACGTGCCGGTCAGCGTATCGCTGAGCGAAACCCGGCGAAGTTCCAGTTCACGCACGGCAATCCCCGCCAGATCCGACAGGATCGCGATTTCACCGGCACTAAACTGCCTTGGCTTCTGATCGATGATGCAGAGCGTGCCCAGCCTGGCACCATCGGCAATCCGCAGCGGCACACCGGCGTAGAAGCGCAGCCCCAACTCCCCGGTGACCAGGGGATTATCGGCGAAGCGGTCATCCTTGGTAGCGTCCGGAACAATCAACGGCACATCGGTATGGATAGCATGCCCGCAAAACGAAATATTGCGCGGTGTTTCGGTTGCATCCAGCCCAACCCGCGACTTGAACCACTGACGTTCTTCATCGATCAGGCTGACGAGCGAAATCGGCATGCCGAATACCGCGCTGGCAATGCGGGTAATCCGGTCGAAGACTTCCTCCTCCGGCGTATCAAGAACGTCAAGACGCCGTAGCGAGCGCAGACGCTCCTCTTCGTTTTCAGGTATTTCTGCTTCTTTCATGTGCCGGACATCCCAATTTCGGCAAAATTTAGCAGATTATCGTCCATGAAGATTAACAAAATCCAGCCGAACACCATGGAAACGAATACTTCCGGGATGGCATTATGCCGTTTTTTTCGTTTCCCGTACCAGTAGTGCCGCTTCCCGCGCTGCTGCCAATGCCTGTGAGAGCGTAAGTTCCGTCGATTTCCGGAACACCCGTTTCGTCATCAGCAAGGCTTCACGGTCAAACCCCTCCAGGATTCGCGCCATGGCGAAGGCTTCATCCAGAACCGCATCATCGGCCACAACCCGATTGATCATCCCCAGAGCCAGTGCACGGGGTGCCGGTACGTTATCGCTCAGCGTCAGCAGTTCGAAGGCCGCCTTGGGGGCGATCCGATGCACCAGCGCCGGTGTCACGGCCGTTGCGGCGATACCGCGTTTCACCTCCGGATACCCGAAGATCGCGCTTTCCCCGGCGACGACCATATCGGCGGAAATCGCGAGGTTGCAGCCACCGCCCAGTGCATAGCCGCGCACGGCCGCGATGATCGGTTTGTCGGTCCGTGACCCGATTTCATACAGCTGTCCCGATGCATCGCCATGACGGCGCGCGGCCGCCGGCCCCATTCCCTTGTTCGCTTCCGCTTCCTTCAGGTCGGCCCCGGCGGAAAAGGCGCGGTCATTGCCTGCCATGACGATCACGGCGACATTGTCATCGGCCTCTGCGGCATCAACTGCCGCAAGAATTTCCGCCGTCAGTGCGGCGCTCAACGCGTTCATCTGGCGCGGGCGGTTCAGGGTCAGCAGGCGGATTCCGCCGGTATCTTCACACAGCAGGATTGGTTCGTCAGTCATTCCGGTTCTCCCTTGTCGCATTATGACCACCGCTGGCCAGCGCATATTTCCCGCGCTACTCTACCCGGACGATATCCTAGGAGGGAAGCGATGCAGCCACTGCGCATGATGGCCACCACCGGCATGCTGGGCTACGGCTATACGGAAGAAGCCTTCCGGCGCGGCATCGCGCAGGGGCTGGACTTCATTGCCGCCGACGGAGGGTCGATGGATCCGGGCCCGCATTACCTGGGCGAGGGCATCCCTTTCGTATCCCGGCAGGCGATGAAACGGGATATCTCGCTGATGCTGGAAGCCGCCATCGATCAGGGCATTCCGATGCTGATCGGTTCCTGCGGCGGCGGTGGCAGCGAACCGCAGCTCGCGCTGGTCCGGGAACTGGTGGAAGAAGTTGCCGCCGAAAAAGACCTGCACTTCAAGATGGCGATCATCCATTCCGAACAATCCCGCGAATCGCTCAAAGCCCGGCGCGCCGACGGCAAGATCGAATCCCTGGGACCCATCGCCGAACTGACCGATGACGTTATCGATGCCAGCCACCGGATCGTCGGCATGATGGGCGTCGAGCCGTTTCAGCAAGCCTTGCGCGACGGCGCGCAGGTCGTGCTGGCCGGGCGGGCCACCGATGCCTCGATTTTCTCCGCCATCCCGCTGATGCGCGGATACGACCCCGGCCTGTGCTGGCACCTGTCCAAGATCATCGAATGCGCCGGGCAGGTCGTCACCCCGCGCACCGGGCAGGACTGCGTGCTGGGCACGATTCACGACGATCATTTCCTGGTCGAACCGGGCCATCCGGACAAGATCTGCACGCGGATGAAAATCGCCGCACATACCCTGTACGAAAACCCCAGCCCCTACCATCTGGAAGAACCGGACGGCACGCTGGTCACCACCCATGCGCAATATGAACAAATCAGCGAGCGGGTCGTGAAGGTCAGCGGCAGCCGCTTCGAGCCCACCAACCGCTACACGGTGAAGCTGGAAGGTGTGAAACAATCCGGCTACCGCACGGTGTTCATGGCCGGGGTGCGTGACCCGATCCTGATTTCGGTGATCGACGAATTCATCGCCGCCTGCCACACCCGCGTCGCGGGCGAGGCCGCCAGCCTGGGCATTGCGCCAAACGATTACCGGCTGAACATCCGGGTCTATGGCAAGAACGCGACGATGGGCCCGCGCGAACCGCTGGCGGATCAGGTCGGGCATGAGGTCGGGTTACTGGTCGATACGCTGGCGGATGACCCGGAGATCAGCAAAGCGGTCCTGGCAAAGGCGCGCTACGCGCTGCTGCACACCGACTTCCCGGGCCGCAAATGCATTTCCGGCAACCTCGCCATCCCCTTCTCGCCCTCGGACATGCCCGTTGGCATGACCTATGAATTCAGCGTCTGGCACCGGATGGAAATCAAGGACCCGCTGGAACCCTTCCCCATCGAAATGATCGAGGTCTGACCATGGCACGGCTGATCGACCTGGCAAATGTATTACGGTCCAAGAATGCAGGCGCATTGCTGTGCACGCTGGACATCATGTTCGAGGAAGAAGCGGTTTACAAAAAGGTATGCGACAGCGGCGTGCTGGAACCGGGGCTGATCGCGAAACTGTACGGGATATCGGACAACGAAGTATCGATCATCCCCTATGACGTCGCCTACGCCATCAAGATCACCATTCCGCGCCTGCACAAATCCGGCGACCCGGACGATTCCGACATCTACGGCGCCCAACAGCACGCGCCGCTGCTCGACATCGAAATCCCGGATTGATCCTCAGTCCCGCAGCGTCGTGACCACCTGGATTTCCGAATGCAGTGTGCGATGGACCGGGCACATATCGGCGATCTTCAGCAGGCGGCTTCGCTGCTCTTCGTCGAGATTGCCGTCCAGCACGATCTCCCGTTCGATGCGGTCAATCTTGCCGGTCCGGGTTTCGCATTCGGCGCAATCATCCGCATGCACCTTGCTGTGCCGCAGCGTCACCGTGACATGTTCCAGCGGCCACTGCTTGCGCCCCGCGTAAACCCGCAACGTCATCACCGTGCAGGAACCGAGCGCGCCCAGCAACAGATCATAGGGGGGCGGGCCGGTATTCGTGCCGCCAAGCGGGCCGGGTTCATCGGTCAGAACATGATGCGGGCCGGCCACCATTTCGGTCTGGAAGGTGCCGGGGCCCGCATCCCGGACAATGACTGGATCATGATTGGACACTCAACCGGCCCCGCTCGGTTGCCGTGGATCGGGTTCGCCCAGTTCGGACGACAGTTGCTTTTCCACCGCACCGCGCGGCCGCGTGAAGCGGGCCATCAGGTCATACAGCACCGGGGTCAGGAACAGTGTCAGGATGCTGGCAAAGAATAACCCGCCGATGATCACCGTGCCGATTGCCTGCCGGCTTTCCGCCCCCGCGCCCGACGCGATCACCAGCGGTACCGCGCCCAGCACCGTGGAAATCATCGTCATCAGGATCGGCCGCAGCCGCAGCACCGACGCCTCGATGACAGCGTCGCGAACCGCATAGCCATCGTCACGAAGCTGGTTGGCGAATTCGACGATCAGGATGCCGTTCTTTGCCATCAGGCCGATCAGCAGGATGATGCCGATCTGACTGTAGATGTTGAGCGACAGCCCCCCGGCCCAAAGCGAATAGATCGCGCCGGCCAGCGCCAGCGGCACGCTGAGCATGATGATCAGCGGATGCACGAAGCTTTCGAACTGCCCCGCCAGCACCAGGAAGACGATCAGGATCGCCAGCCCGAACGTAACGGCGACGCCACTGGAGGTTTCCAGATACTGCTGCGACTGGCCGGCGAAGCTCAGCCCCGCTTCTGGCGGCAGGGTGTCATCCGCGATGTCGCGGATATATTCGATGGCATCGCCCAGCGCGTAGCCGTCATTCAGCGCCGCCGACAGCGTGATCGTTGGCAGCCGGTTGTACCGTCGCAGGGCGGGTGCTTCCGCTGATTCCGCAATCGTCAGCAGCGCCGATAGCGGCACCAGCGATGTGCCGTCCCCGGCCCGGATAAAGATGCCCGAGATGTCCTTCGGCGTCTGACGGTCGCTGTCACCGGCCTGCAGCAAAACCGGATATTCCCGGCCCCGGTCGATGAAGGTCGTGACCTCGCGCGAGGCCAGCAGGGTCTGCAGTGTTTCGGCGATGGTTTCCACGCTGATGCCCAGATCGTCCGCCTTCGCCCGGTTCACCGACAGATTGAATTGCGGCTGGTTCTGTTCGAAGTCGATATCGACATTAGTCAGCCCGGGATTGGTTTCCGCCTTTTCCAGCAGCGCTTCGGCCCAGACCTTGACGCTTTCATAATCGGGGCCACCAATGACCGCGCGCAGCGGTGTGCTGTTGCCGCGCAGGCCAAGCCCGGACGGGCTGACGGGGAAGCCCCGCGCCCCGGTCAGGTTCCGGGCAATCGGCCGCAGCTTCGCCATGACCTCCGTATGCTTCAATGCCCGCTTTTCCCAGGGCTCCAGCCGCAGCACGACGAAGGAGCGATAGGCCCGCCCCCGGCTGCCGGTGAAGGAAAAGATCGTGTTGATGCCCAGATCTTCCTTTACCGCGACGATCTGGTCTTCCAGTTTTTGCGCTTCGGTATCGGTAAAGGCGAGGTTGCTGCCCTGCTGCGCCGTCAGCGGAATAAACAGCACGCTGCGATCCTCCTTGGGCGTCAGTTCGCGTGGCAGGGTTTCATAGACAAACCAGCTCGCCCCGGAAAAAGCCATGGCGATGGCGATGACCACGAGCGGCATGCCGATTGCCTTGCGGATTGCCGCGCGGTACCAGCGGTTCATCCGGCTCTCCACCGGCGGCGTATCCGACGTGCCGGCTGCGCGCGGTTTCAGGATGATCGAGGCCAGTGCGGGACAGGCGCTGAGCGCGACGAAGGTGGAAATCACCACGGCACTGGCCATGACGAAACCGAATTCGGTGAACAGCCGTCCCGCTGCCCCTTTCAGGAACGAGATCGGCACGAATACCGCGATCAGGGTTACCGAGGTCGCGAGGATCGCGAAGGTCACCTGGCGCGCGCCGAACACGGCGGCCTGCAGCCTGGTTTCGCCCAGCGACAACCGCCGCTCGATATTTTCCAGCATGACGATGGCGTCGTCTACCACCAGCCCGATGGCGAGAAGCAAGGCCAGCAGGGTCAGCACGTTGAGCGAAAAGCCCAGCACGTAGATCAGGAAGAAGCAGCCGACCAGCGACACCGGGATGGTAATCGCGGGGATCAATGTCGCCCGCCACGACCGCAGGAACAGCAACATGACCAGCACCACCAGCCCCAGCGACAGGCCCAACGCGATAGAGACTTCGCGGATCGACGCGCCGACGAATATCGCATCGTCCGAGCCGACATGGATCGCCATGCCTTCCGGCAGCACCGTGTTCAGCCGGTCAATTTCGCTCCGCACCGCCTTGGAGATCGCAATGGTATTGGCCTGCGATTGGCGAATAACCGCGATGCCAATCGCGGGCTCACCGTTGTTGCGCACGATGGTGGAGTCGTTCTCCACCCCTTTTTCAATACGTGCAATCGCGCCGAGACGCAGCGGAAACCCGTCATCCTGCCGCAGGACAATATTGCGGAACTGCTCCTCATTGGTAAGACGGCTGTTCAGCCGCACCGCAAACTGGCGGGTGCGCGATTCGATTTCGCCCGCCGGCAATTCGACATTGTTTCGCTGCAGGGCGGCCGACACGTCGGCGACGGTCAGGTTGCGCGCGGCCATCGCGCGGCGGTCAAGCCAGATACGCATCGCGGCGCGCCGTTCGCCATAGATATCGACCGTCGCCACCCCGTCGATCGTCGTGATCCGGTCCTTGATGAAGCGCTCGATATAATCGGTCATTTCCGAGCCGTTCATACGGTCGCTGGTCACGGCCAGCCGCATGACGGGATCGGCGTCGCTGTCGTTCTTGATCACCCGCGGGTCGTCCGCTTCATCGGGCAGCCGGTTTGCGACCCGCCCGACCGCATCGCGCACATCATTGGCCGCCTGATCGATATCGCGGCCCAGTTCGAATTCGATGACCGTCCGGCTGCGTCCCCGGCTGGACTGGGAGGTAATCGTCTTCACGCCGCTGATCCCGGCAATGGCGCTGTCGATAATTTCGGTTATATCGGTATCGACAATTTCCGGACCCGCCCCGGTATAATTGGTCGCGACCGTCACCACGGCGGCATCGACATCGGGGAGTTCCCGGACCGAAATCTGCATCGCGCCCGCGACCCCGAAGACGATGATCATCAGGCTGAAGACAGCGGCCAGAACCGGGCGGCGTACCGATAGATCGGAAAGGGTCATTTCGGTGCTCCCTTCCCTGCGCCCGGCTTGCCCTTCTTCGCGCCGCCGCCCGCGCCCGCCAGCTTGACGGTCGAACCATTCCGCAGCTTGTTCGTGCCGCGCGTGACGACCACCGTGCCGGGCGACAGCCCGTCGGTTATTTCAGCGATGCCGAATTCGCGCCGGCCGACCGTAACCGCGCGGCGGCGTGCCTTGTTGTCCTCGATGACGAACACGAAGGACGCCCCGGCCTCGGCGATAATTGCTTCCTCCGGCACGACAAGAACATTCGAGGACGACAGCAGCATCCGCAAATACATGAACATGCCCGCCGGCAATGCACCGTCGGCATTCTGTACTTCGGCGCGCACCTTGAAGGAGCGGCTGACCGGGTCGACGCGGCTGCCGATTTTCGTCACCACCCCGGTAAAGACTCGCCCCGGATACGCCGCCGTCGTCGCCTCTACCGTCTGCGCCTGCCTGGTTTTGCTGAACAGCTGCTCGGCGACGGAAAATTCGATCTCGACCGTCGACAGGTCATCCAGCGTGGTGATCACCGTCGAATCCGTAACCCGCGCGCCCTTGTAGTAACGGCTGATTCCCAGGGTGCCGGCGAACGGGGCGCGGATCGTACGGTCGGCCAGCTTGCGGCGGGCCCGGGATTCCGACGCCTCGGCCGCAACAAGGTTCGAGGCGAGTTCATCTACCGTTGCCTTGGTGGCCACGTTCTTCTGCCGCAATACGGTGATACGATCCAGTTCCAGCATCGCCCGGCCCCGCGCGGCTTCCGCCTGCTTCAGGTCCGCTCGCTCGATATCGCTGTCGAGACGCACCAGGACGTGCCCCGCCTTTACCTGCTGTCCCGCATCAAAGGCAATCGCCTCGATACGCCCGTCGGACAAGGGGGTGATTTCAATCGACTGCCGCGCGACCGTCGTACCGACGGCTTCGGCGACAACCGGCATGGATTCGATCCGGGCCGTGTCGGCTTCAACCGGCACAGCACCCCCACGACGACGTTTTTCCGCGGTACTCCCCGCACTATCGGCGGCATACCATTCCCAGCCAAGGTATCCGCCATAAACCAGACCGCCCAGAAGGACGACGAATACAAGCTGCTTAATTATGGACATTGCTGCATTCCATCAGAGTTTGCGCGGACGCCACCCACGGCAACAAGCGTCCAGTAGGTGGCGAGACATTGTCTGCGATTCAATCGCAACGCAATCGATATGGCCCGAATATCGATTCCCGGCAAGGTCAATTTTAGTGCGGCCGGCTTTTCCCGCGTTCACAGCAGAAAACTGCTATAGTCGCTGACGAAAACTTCGTAGGGAAGCGGAACCGGCGGTCATGTTTCAGGTTTCTACCACGTCCGATACATCAATTCTGGCGATATGCGGCGGTGTGCTGGCAGATTTGTGGGCGGCAAGCGGCAGCTATCCATGGCTGACTGCGGGCTACCTGCTGGGTCCGCTGCTGCTGGGTGGACTGGCCATCCTGATCATGGATTTCCAGCCGAAACCGGGCGGCCTGCCAGACCGGGCACTCAAAGGATTGCGTAAATCCCTGGCCGCAACCGGAATCACCCGTGCCTATGGCTGGATGCGGCAGTTATGGCTGTTCCGCCGGGCCGACCGTGCATTGATGGCGTTTGCCGTGCTGGGCTTCGTTGCCGCAGGGTCATTCCTTGGCTGGAAGATATCGACCGGCAACGGCCCGCAGCCCAGCCGCGTAGCCGACACCGGATCGGTGATCGCGCTGGCCCTCACCGATCACCTGGGCCAGCCCGTGACCGCGGAGACCTTCCAGGGAAAATACGCGCTGGTATCCTTCGGCTATACCTTTTGCCCCGATGTCTGCCCGACCACGCTGAACACCCTGTCCGAGGCACTGGACATACTTGGCGGTGATGCGCCCAACCTGCTGACGCTGTTCGTCACCATCGATCCGGAACGCGATACGGTCGAAATACTTCGGGCTTATATCGAAAACTTCAATCCGAATATCCGCGGCATTACCGGCACTCCGGAGAATATCCGTATCCTCGCCAAGGCCTTTCGCATCTATTACGCCCGTGCGCCAGGCAGCGACGCAGACGACCCCGACTATCTGATGGAACATTCGGCCGGGCTCAGCTTCGTCAGCCCGGATGGCGAATTGCTGCAGACCTTCAAGCATACTGCAACAGCGGAAGAGATCGCGGCGGCCCTTAAACCCATCCTGGCCGCCACGCCGGTTTCCTGAACGGGTTCAGGTCTTCCGCATCGCCCAGTCCGAATTACCGGTGGCCCCGGTCGGCGGATGCGCATCAAGCGCCTCTTCGATGGGGTCGCAACCCCAGCCGGGCCGGTCGGGAACGATGATATGGCCATCCTCGAATTCAGGCTGGTGACTGAACAGTTCATTGTCCCAGGGAATCCGGTCGACATCGACTTCCATGATGCGCAGGTTCGGCACCGCGGCGGAGAAATGCACGTTCATCATCGAACACAGATGACCATAGAAATTATGCGGCGCGACATTGACCTCATACGCTTCCGCCGCATTGGCGATCTTCATGGACTGCCAGACCCCGTTCCAGACCGCATCCACGATGGCGACATCCATCGATTGCGCCTTGAAATAGGGCAGAAATTCGCGAAGCCCCAACAGTGTCTCGCACGAGCTGATCGGATGTGAACTCTGCTGCCGGACATAGGCCAGCGCATCCGCGTTGTAGCTGTCGATTTCGATCCAGAACATGTCCATATCGGCGATTTCGCGCAGGATCTTCACATAGCCTTCCGTCTTGGCGTTGAAATTCAGGTCGAGCAGAATATCCATATCCGGTCCGGCCCCGTCGCGGAACGCTTCCAGATGGGTGCGCAGGTTCCGCAGCACCTTCCGGTCGACATTCAGTTCCGGATAGAAGGGCGAGGCAAACCCTGGTCGCCAGCCGGCTGGCTTGTCCTGGTCATGCAGAAATATATTGGTCTTCAGCGCGGTGAAGCCTTTCTCACGCACTTCCGCCCCCATCGCCTTCACCCCGTCCAGATCGGTGATCTGCGGCGGGTAATATTTCGGATGATTGATGCGCCAGGTGCCGCAATGCGACCAGTAAACGCGAATGCGGTCGCGCATCTTGCCGCCCAGCAACTGATAGCAGGGCACCCCCATGCCCTTCGCCTTGGCATCAAGCATCGCATTTTCGATCGCCCCCAGGCCTTCCGCGACCACGCCGCCGGCCGCCGGGCGGGTCAGCGCGTACATCAGCGCGAAAAGCCGTTCATGGTCGTTCGCCGACTGACCAATGATCTTCGAGCCCATCGCCTCGACCACCTGCGACACGCCGGGCGAGCCGAACCCTTCGTCAAATTCGCTCCAGCCAACAATCCCGCTTTCCGTTGTCACCTTGACGAAGTGATAGTTCCGCCAGCCCGCATCGCAATGCCGCGTTTCAACTTTTGCGATTTTCATGCCGCATCCTCCCCCGACAAATTCATCCAATACGGTCATTTTCACCGGTCACATCCGCCCTGTCGATAGAGCGCACGGTCCAGTGCCATGTACCGGGGCCATGCTTTTGTCTGACAGCGGCCCGACGCGGCGATATATTGCCGGGAATTCGGAGTTGGAAAGGTTTTGCGTGTGAGTGAGTCCGGGGTGTCGTTCCTGTCACCGGTTTACAACAAGGCGTCGCATCTTGAGACGGTCCTGGGGCAGATCAGGCGCCAGACCGGCGATTATCCGCGCCAGTACGTTTTTGTCGATGACGGCTCGACCGACGACTCACTGGCCATGCTGCGTGACATCACGGCGGGCTGGGACAACGTCGTCATCGAAAGCCAGGAAAACAGGGGCTCCGCTGGCGCAACAAACCGCTGTATCGCGCTGGCCGACCAGCCCTTCATCAAGTTTGTCGATGCGGACGACCTGATTTGCGACCACGCGACCGAAACATTGCTGCACGCGCTGCAGGGCAGCGAAGCCTGCCTCGCCTTCGGCCGCCAGCAGCAATATGGCAACCTGTCCGAACTCGACCTCGCCAAACCGCTCGGCACCCCGGCAACGACATTGCTGACGGACGGGCTGCGGATGGCGATGAAGAATTCGCTGTTCAACCCAACCCAGTTTCTGGCGCGGACCGCGGCGGTGAAACAGGTCGGCGGCTGCGACGAACGGATCGTGCATTCACAGGAATATTCGCTCACCCTGCGGCTCGCCCGGCATTGGCCGATGCTGGAAGTGGACACGACACTGGCCTTCATTCCCCACGAATCGAAAGACCGCCTGTCGACCAACGAAGCCCGCCAGTTGCAACGCGTCACCCGCGCACTGGCAAACTTCCTGCGCGACTATCCCGACACGCCAGCAGCCCTAAGGCGCTTCGCCTGTCGCCGGGCCGCCGGACGCGCCTGGAAATATGCCCGCCGCCGCCAGCACGCGTCGATTTTTTCATCGACCTTCCTGCGTTACGCTGCGAGTCTGTCCCCTTTCCTGCACGCTGATGCAGGCTTTATCGATGCATGCTGCGCGGCGTTCGACACTGCCGCGCACAGCGCACCGGCAACCGGATAACCCGATGGCGAATTACGACAACCAGTTTTACAGCGACCTCGACGATACAGCGGTTCCCTCCGCGCGCCGGGTCGTCCCCCTGATCATGGACCTGACGCCGGTGACGAGCGTCATCGATATCGGCTGCGGCGACGGTTCCTGGCTGACGATCTTTGCCGAGAACGGCGTCTCAACAATTCGGGGGGTCGACGGTCACTGGATCGACGATTCCACCATCAAGATCCCGTTGGAGAATTTCGAGCGCCGCAAGCTCGACCAGGAACTGGATATCGAGGGCCGTTTCGACCTGGCGATGAGCGTCGAGGTCGCCGAGCATATGCCGCCGGAAGCCGCGCCGGATTTTGTTGCGGCGCTGTGCCGGCTGGCGCCGGTGGTGCTGTTTTCCGCCGCCATTCCGCATCAGGGTGGTGTCGGCCATTACAATGAACAATGGCCCGATTACTGGGCCGAACTGTTTGCAGCCCACGGGTATCGCCCGATTGACGTGCTGCGCGACGACATCTGGGACGATCCTGCCGTAACCTGGTGGTACAAGCAGAACCTCGTGCTCTATGCCAGCGACGACGCCCTGGCCGGAAACGAAAAACTCGCCGCGGCGCGGGCCCGGGCACCGGAAATCCCGCGCGCGCTGGTCCATCCCGAAAAATACCTGCATACGGTGAAACAGGCGAATCCCTCGTTCGGCCGCGCCCTGCGGATGGCCGGTGCCGCGCTGAAGCGCGCCCTGTCGAACCGGCGCGGGTAGCAAGCCATGTGCGGCATCGCCGGTTTCATCGACTCCCGGCGGGCAACCGGACAGCAGGCCCTGGAAAGCCGCGTGACGGCGATGGCAGCGGCGCTGACGCATCGCGGCCCGGATGCCGATGGCTGTTTCGCTGCCCCTGAATCCGGGCTCGCCCTCGGCTTTCGCCGGCTTTCGATTCAGGATCTCAGCGCCGCCGGCGATCAGCCCATGCATTCCGCCGATGGCCGTTTCGTCATCATCTTCAACGGTGAGATCTACAATTTTCGCGAACTGCGCCAGGAACTCGATGCGCAGCAACCCGGCCAATGGCGCGGCGGATCGGATACCGAAGTCCTGCTGGCGGCAATATCCCGCGACGGGCTGGCCCGGACCCTGCCAAGGCTGGACGGCATGTTCGCCTTCGCCCTGTGGGACCGGCAGGTACGGACCCTCACGCTCGCCCGCGACCCCGTCGGTGAAAAACCGCTGTATTACGGCTGGTCCGGCGCGACCTTCCTGTTCGGATCGGAACTGAAGGCATTGACCTGCCACCCCGACTGGCGCGCCGACATCGATTCCGACGCCGTCGCCGCCTATCTGCAGTATTCCTATATCCCGGCACCGCATTCGATCTACACCGGGATATCCAAACTGCCGCCCGGGCATTGCCTGACCCTGCCGGTTGACGGATTGCAGCCCGGTAGCCTGCCCGTGCCCGAACCATTCTGGAACGCGCGCGCGGCAGCGGAAGTTGCCGCCCGGAACCCGTTCACCGGTGACGACCGGGAAGCAGCCGATGAACTGGAGCGGCTGCTGCAACGTTCCGTGGCCCGCCGGATGATCGCCGACGTCCCCATTGGTGCCTATCTTTCTGGCGGCATTGATTCACCGCTCATCGCCGCGCTGGCGCAGGCCGTCTCCGACCACCCGCTTCAAACCTTCACCATCGGCTTCGACGATCCCCGCCTGGATGAATCGGAACACGCCGCGCGCATTGCAGCGCATCTCGGCACCGAGCACACCGAACTGCGCGCCGAAACCGGTTCCGTGCTGGAACTCGTCGAGCGGATGCCCGTGATGTTCGATGAACCCTTCGGCGATGTCAGCCAATTGCCGACCCTGTTGCTGGCGACCCTGGCGCGGCAGCATGTTACCACGGTCCTGACCGGCGATGGCGGCGACGAGCTGTTCGCCGGCTATCCCCGCTACCAGTCGGTCGCCCGGCACTGGCCGAAGAATGCCCTGTCGCAATCCCTGTCGGGGGCAATCCGCGACTGGGCGCCCTGTGCCGCCCTGAACCGGATCGGTGCGTCCTCAAACCGGCCACCGCGCCTGGGCGACAAGCTGTACCGCATGCTGGAAGACGCAGCGGCGGCATCGCCGGAACGGATACATGAGGCCCATATGTCCCGCTGGCGGACAGCCCGGAAACCCGCAACCGGCAATCGTATCGGTTATTTCGCCGATCCGAATGCGGCACCAGTGCTCGACGATACGGTCGACCGCGCCGGGTTTGCCGATTTCATGACCTACCTGCCGGACGACCTGCTGGTAAAGGTTGATCGGACGACAATGGGGGTCAGCCTGGAAAGCCGTATTCCGATCCTGGCGCCGGACGTGGTCCGTTTCGCCTGGTCGCTGCCGCCCACCATGAAAATTCGCAACGGTCAGACAAAATGGCTGCTGCGGCAGGTCCTGCACCGCCATGTCCCCGAAAGCCTGGTCGACCGCCCGAAGCAGGGGTTCGAGCCGCCGGTTGGCGAATGGCTGCGCGGCCCGCTGCGCGACTGGGCCGAAGACCTGCTCACCCCGGCCCGGCTGGAAGAATCCGGGCTGGACCCTGCCCCGGTCACCGCCGCCTGGCGCGAGCACTCGAATGGCGCCCGCGACTGGCGTTTCGCCCTGTGGAACGTGTTGATGTTGCAGGCATGGCGCGCGGCGTCTTAGGCGCGTCAGCCGCCACAACCAAAAGACGGCGTATTTACGGACGGGCCCGGAATCTGTAGCAATTGGGGTCAGTATAATGCGTCAGGTAAAGGAATCCCCATGAGCACATCGCCCGTACCCGGTCAGAACCTCGCCCTTTCCGGAATCCGGATTGTCGATTTCAGCCGCTTGCTGCCCGGCCCCTGGGCCACGCAGTTGCTGGCCGATATGGGCGCTGACGTGATCAAGGTGGAACAGCCCGGCAGTGGCGATTACAGCCGCCACAACCCGCCGAATTTCGAAACCAGCGGTGTCTATTTCAACAGCGTCAATGCCGGCAAGCGGTCCATCGCGCTGGATCTGCGGCAGGAATCGGGTCGCGCCGTTGCGCATAAACTGATCACCGGGGCCGACGTGGTCGTGGAATCCTTTCGCACCGGGGTGCCAAAGAATCTGGACGTGCATTACGAACGCGCCCGGCAGTTGCACGAGAAGATCGTCTATTGCTCGATCACCGGCTACGGACAGGATGGGGTCATGGCAACCGTGCCGGGGCACGATCTTGTCATCCAGTCGATGACCGGGTTGATGGGCATGACCCTGGACCGCGACCCTCACCCTCCTGTTCCCGGCTTCCAGGCGGCGGATTACGCGGCGGGCGCGGTGGCGCCGACGGCAATCCTGGCCGCGCTGATGCGTCGGGATAAGACCGGCGAAGGCGCCTATATCGACCTGTCGATGTTCGACTGCCTGTTCTACATGTGCAACATCGTCCTCACCGGCGCGATGTCCCGCCTGGCCGGCAAGGACGGTCTGCCTGGCATGCAAAGCTGGGGCGGCAATCCCCGCTACAGCACCTATGTCGCGGGCGACGGCAAACCGGTGGCGGTATCGCTGCTGGAAGCCAAGGCATGGAAACAGTTCTGCGATTTCATCGAGAGACCGGAACTGGTCGACCCGAATGAATCGCCGGCCGACCGGCACTCGACCCATGGCGACCGCGAAAGCATCTATCGCGACACCATTGCCGGCTATATCAGCGCCCATACGCGGGATTCGCTGCTGGCCAAGATGGAAGCCGAACAGATTCCGATCTGCGCCGTTTATACCCCGGACGAAGCCGCCAGATCCGCCCCCGTGGAGGATCGCGGGTTAATCGCCTATAGTGATCATCCGACAGAGGGGCGCATTCCCCATCTCGTCAACCCGCTGGCACGTAGCGGGCTCGCTAACGCCCCCTATCGGGAAGCCCCCGAACTGGGCGCGGATAGCGACGACGTACTCAGTGAACTCGGTTATTCCGAGAGCGAGCAGGAGTTATTGCGGAAATCAGGAGCGGTAACATGACAGCAACAGCCCAGACACCCAATGCAGACATCGCGGCCCGGTTCATCGCCGCATCCCCCGGCCGAAACGATCCAATGGACGTGATCGACGCCGCCCGCATGGCGCTGGTCGACACAATCGGCGTCGCCATCGGCGCCTGCGGCCTGAAGGAAGACGCCGGCGAAACCGTACGACGTACCGCCGCGGCATGGCAGTCGGGCGGCGAGGCGCAAATGCTGGGCGGCACCAAAGGCGCCCCCGCTATCGCGGCGATGGTCAACGCCACCTATGGCCATTGTCTCGATTATGACGACACCCATGTCGGCGCCGTGGCTCATCTGGGCAACCCGACCTGGGCCGCAGCCCTGGCGGTGGGCCAGCATCTGGGCGCCAGCGACCGGGAGGTCCTCAACGCCTTCATCACCGGGTTCGAGGTCGGGGCCAAGCTGGGCTATGATTTCGGCGGCATCGCCAATGAACACGGCTTCCATTCCACCGGTATCTTCGGTTGCCTGGCCGCCACGGCGGCCGCCGCCGTGCTGATGGGGCTGGACGAAGACGGCATCCGCAATGCGCTGGGCGCGGCGGCCACACAGGCCGCGGGACTGACCGAAAGCTTCGGCACCATGTCCAAGCCCTTCCATGCGGGCAAGGCGGCGATGAATGGCGTGCTGTCGGCGGAACTCGCAGCCCAGGGCTTCGTTGCCAAACAGTCGCTGCTGGAGACCGAAGGCGGGTTCGGCGATTCCGTCGTCCAGGACGGCACGGCGAAAATCGCCGCGATCGATTTCAACGGTCCGCTGGAAATCACCCGCAACACGCTGAAGCCTTATGCGTCCTGCCTGCTGACCCATCCGGTGATTGATGCGGCGCGCAGCCTGTCGGACGCGGCGCAGGGCCGCGCCATCGCCGGGATCGAGGTCGAGGTAAACCCGGCCTGCATCCAGCTGGCCGGAAAACCCGACCCGCAGACGGGGCTGGAAGGCAAGTTCAGCACCGCCTATTGCACAGCGCTCAGCCTGCACGGCTATCCGGTATCGGCACAGGATTTCACTGAAACCCGGGTTTCGGACAAGACTTTGCGTGAAACCCTGCGACTGGTGACCCTGTCCCCCGCGCCGGACCGGGTCATGACCTCGGCGAAAATGCGGATGACCTTTGCCGATGGAGAGGTCCTGGATACGGAAACCGCGCTGGCCCGCGGCAATCCCGACAACCCGATGACATGGGACGACATGCGGGCGAAGTTCATGCCCCTGGTCGAACCGGTGCTGGGCGAGCGCAGCGAGGAACTCTACGACATGCTGCGCAATTTCGGCGACGGCGACACGATGGACTCCATCGCAACGCTGATGAAGCTGTAGCGGTTACCGAGACGCGCGGCGCTTCATATAGACGATGATGTTCGCGCGGTCCTGTGCGTCGGACAGGCCCGGGAACTTCATCTTTGTTTTCGGAATAAACGCTTTCGGTTTGGTCAGGAACGCGTCCATCGTTTCATCGGACCAGACCAGCCCCGCCGCGTTTTTGGCCTGCATCGCACCCGAATAGGAATAGCCCGGCGCGGTTCCCGCCTTGCGGTCAAAAACGCCGGCCAGCGAGGGACCGAACAGGGTTTTCCCCTCGGCAAAGCTGTGACAGGTCTTGCATTTGGCGAATACCTTGCGGCCGTCCCGCCAATTGCCTTCCTGCGCAACGGCATGCCCCGCATACAGGGATGCGACGGCCAGTACCACCAATCCGATTTTCCGGTTCGACATATACACCTGCCTCCACTGTCTAAAAGGCCCCGACACAATATCGTTGCGACGTCTTGTCGGTTCAACCCCGGCCCCGCAACCGGCAAAAAATACTGGCGCAGCACGGCGTGCCCCGGCATGCTCCTTAGTTCAAACCTGTCCGGGCAGGAACAAATTGTTCACGGCCTGACAGTGAGTTCAATGGTTTAAACGGCGGGGAGACTACGATTATGGACCTGAAACTGGGTGGCAAAACGGTGCTGATTACCGGCGCCGGGTCCGGCATGGGCCAGCACATGGCTGTGGGTTTTGCCAGCGAAGGCGCAAAGATCGCGGTCAATGATATCGATCCCAAGGGCGTCGCCGAAACCATCGCACAGGTCAAAGCCGCAGGGGGACAGGCATATGACGCCACGGCGGATATTACCGACCTGGGCAACGTCAAGGACATGATCGCCGCGACGGAATCCGCACTGGGCGGGATCGATATCCTGATCAACAATGCCGCCCTTCTGACCGAGCACACGCTGTATCTGGAAACCGACCCGGAAGCCTGTGCGCGGGAAATCGCCGTCATCCTGTTCGGGACCATGCATTGTTCCCGTGCGGTGCTGCCCGGTATGATCGAACGCGGCGCCGGCAAGATCATCAATATCGCCACCGACGCCGCACGCGTCGGACAGGAACGCGAGGCCAATTATTCGGCGGCGAAGGGCGGGGTGATTTCCTTCACCAAGTCACTGGCCAAGGAAGTCGGCCGACACAATGTGAACGTCAATGTCGTCTCTCCCGGCGCGACCAATTCGCCGATGCGGATCGGGCTGCAGGAGGAAATGCGCAAGAAACTCGGCGACGAACGCTGGAAGGAACGCGAACAGAAGGTCATGCGCATGTACCCGCTGCGCCGTATCGGCGAGATGGAGGACATCACCAATACGGTCATGTTCATCGCGTCCGACGCCGCGCGCCAGATCACCGGACAGGTGCTCAGCGTCAATGGCGGTTTCGCGATGGTCGGCTAAGGGAGGAGACAATCGATGAGTGAGGTACTTCTGACGGAAATCCGGGGCCCGGCCGCGATCCTGACCATGAACCGGCCCGAAAAATACAACGCGCTGAGCGACGAGCTGCTGCGCGCCATCGGCGACAAGGTCCGCGAGTTGGACGAGGACTGGAGCGTCCGCGGCATCGTGCTGGCCGGCGCGGAAAAGTATTTCTCCACCGGCGCCGACCTGGGCGGTGCGCTGGACGCGCAGAACCTGCCCGCGACCCATTCCATGCTGGATTGTTTCGATTACTGTAACCGGGCTATCGAGCGATCCCGCAAACCGGTGGTCGCGGCAATAAACGGCTACTGCCTGACCGGTGGGCTTGAAGTGGCGCTTGCCTGCGACATCCGTGTCGCCGGTTCGGGCTCGAAATTCGGCATTACCAGTTCCAAGATCGGTTCCGTCGCGGGCGCGGGCGGCACGCAACGCCTGCCCCGAACCGTCGGCGCCGAATGGGCCAAGGACCTGCTGTTCAGTGCGGACTTCATCGATGCCGATACGGCAATGCGGATCGGGCTGGTCAGCCGCGTCGTCGCCCCGGAAGAGGTCATGAATACCGCCCTCGCCCGGGTTGATGCCTATGCGGCGCGCGCGCCGTTGAGTGTCTGGTACGCCAAGATCGCGGTGAACAAGGGCATGCAGATGGACCTGGACCCGGCGTTGGAATTCGAACGGCACCTGACCGCCAGCCTGTTCACCACCGAGGACCGGACGGAAGGCATGTCAGCCTTCCTGGAAAAACGCGACGCCGAATTCAAGGGCCGGTAAGGGAGAAGACGACCATGAGCGACAATGATAGCGAGACCACCTACCGTGACGTCCTCTACGAGGAAAAGAACAACGTCGCGACCATCACCTTCAACCGGCCGGACCGGCTGAATGCATTCCGCGAGGGCATGTACGAGGAAGTAACCGACGCCATCGTGCGCGCGTCCTGGAACCGGCAGATTGCGGCCATCGTACTGACCGGCGCCGGCACCCGCGCCTTCGGGGTCGGCGGCGACCTTCAGGACAAGAAGAAGGGCCGCCACGGCAAAGGCACCATTGGCATCCCGATCGAGGACCTGCACAGCGCCATCCGCGACGCGCCGCAGCCGGTCATCGCCAAGGTGCGCGGCTACGCTATCGGTGGCGGCAATGTCATCGCCACGGTCTGCGACATGACCATCGCGGCGGAGAACGCGATCTTCGGTCAGGTCGGCCCGAAGATGGGCTCTGTCGATCCGGGCTTCGGCACCGCCTATCTCGCCCGTATCGTCGGCGAGAAGAAGGCGCGGGAAATCTGGTACATGTGCCGACGCTATTCGGCCCAGGAAGCGCTCGCCATGGGTCTGATCAATGCGGTCGTACCCGACGATGAACTGGATGCCGAGGTCGACCGCTGGTGCGCCGAACTGGTGTTGCGCAGCCCGACCGCCATCGCCGTGGCCAAGCGCACCTTCAACGCCGATACCGAAAGCATTCGCGGCATCAGCCGGCTGGGCTTCGAGGCGGTGCGGATGATGTACGATACGGATGAATCCAAGGAAGGCGGCAACGCGATGCGCGAAAAACGCGATCCCGATTTCCGGTCCCATTTGAAGTAGATATCAACCCGGAAGCCTGTACCCCGGTACACCGGCCGCGATGCCGGTTCCGGTTGGCGACGGCGCCGTGTAAGCTTCCGGTTCGCATTGCTGTCATGTTCGGGAGGAAAACGCATGGCCCATCTGACCATTGAAAAACTGCACGATGATTTCGGCGCACGGATCACCGGGATCAACCTGCGCGCACCCTTGTCGGCGGCAGTACTGGCCGAAATACACGCCGCCATCGACGAATATTCCTTCCTGCATTTCCCGAACCAGCCCTTCGACGATGACCACCAGCTTGCCTTCACACGGGCGCTGGGCGAGCCCGAGGAAAACCATGTCTCCCTGGGGGAGAGCGGCAAGGTTGTCTATTTCGGCACCATCGGCAATGTGCAGGCGGATGGCACGAAACTGGGCAACCAGGACCGCAAGACCATCTTCCTGACCGGCAATAACATGTGGCACACGGACTCATCGTTTCGACAGGTGCCGGCGCTGGTATCGATCATGTGCGCCTATGAGGTCCCCGACGAAGGCGGGATCACCGAATATGTCAGCGCCCGCGCCGCCTATAACCGGCTGCCCGACGCGAAAAAGGCCGAGATCGACCCGCTGACGGTCGTGCATGACTATGTTTTCTCGCGGTCCAAGGTCGCGCCGGACGCGGTCTCGCCGTCACTCGCCAAGTCCCTGCCGCCGATCCCGCAGAAGCTGGTGCGCGCCAACCCCAATACCGGCGCGAAGAACTATTACGTCGGCTCGCACGCCAAGGCCATCGAGGGCTGGAGCGAGGCGGACAGCCGCGCCTTGATCGACGACCTGCAGGACCGCGCGACACAGCCGGAACACGCCTACGCCCATCGCTGGCAACCGGAAGACCTTGTCATCTGGGACAATCGCTGCCTGCTGCACCGGGGTAGCGGATACGACGCGGACAAATATCGCCGCTACATGCGCCAGACCCGGGTGCGCGGCGCGGGGCCAACGCTTCAGGAATAGCCTGTTTTTACTGCCACACAATTTTGCGTTTGATCGCATATAACCGGCAGTCCAGCCCGGCGCTTGCCTCTACACAGGACGATATGGCGAATTCCTTCAGACCTGGATGCAAACAGGGTTGAATGCGGCATGCCGCTCCACCAGAAAACCGACCATCCAACGATACGGCAAAGTACTCCGGATTTTCTAGTTCGAGATACAATTCAAAGCGGCGCTGGGTACGTTCGGAAAGATCAATCGAGCCGCGACCAACCTCGACAGGAACCTTTTCAGCCAATTTTCCTGTTACAGACAAATCCCGCCATACGATCCTGTCGCCCACCGCATAAACCTTGCACGGTACGCCGTCGCTGCCTTGCTCGCACGCTTTTATCGCAAGCGCGCCACCGGATTCCTCACAGCCAAACCGACCTTCCGCACATATACTGGCCCCAACAGTCTTACCATCCGTCGAGACCGCAAAATACTCGCCCCGGGGATCCCCCAGATAAGCTTGCAGCGTGGCACTCGACCTTTTGGAAAGGTAGACATGACCGCTACCCACATACTCTTGAGTGCTTTGACACCCCACGAGGACCAGTGCTCCCGCCAAAAGAACGAACCCCAATATTCTGCTATGCATCGTGCATCATCTCTCTTTCAGCGCTATCCCTTATGGTAGCATAGCACCCCTCTTACAAAATCTGAACAATAACGGAGGACGCACCAAGCCCCGGATATCGTCAGCATTCTCGGCATTCAGGATTGCGCCAGCTCTCCGTATGGTTAACCTGTACATATTCGACAACACGCCAAGCTGGAGCCGCTGTCATGACGAAATCAAGACTTCTGATCAAGGTCCCCTTTCGGGACAACGAAATCGAAGACTTCTCCCAAACCTACGATGTCCAGCTGCATACCGAGGACGCGCCGCGTGCCGCCTATCTGGCGCAGCACGGCGGCACGATTGATGCGGTGCTGACCAATGGCAGCCTCGGCGTATCGCGCGACGAAATGGACGCGATGACCGGGCTGAAGCTCATCTGCTGCCTTGGCGCGGGCTATGAAACGATTGACCTGGAGCTGTGCCGGAAGCGCGGCATCATGGTCACGCATGGGCCAGGCACCAACGACACCGCCGTCGCCGATCATACCCTGGCGCTGCTGTTCGCCATCATCCGCGATATCCCGCATTTTGACGCGCTGGTGAAATCCGGCGGCTGGAAGACGGTCAACACCGCGCGTCCGATGATCAACGGCAAGACGCTGGGCATATACGCCATGGGGCGGATCGGGTTGCATGTCGCCAAACGGGCCCGGGCCTTCGACATGCCGGTGCATTACCACAACCGCAAAAAGCGCGACGATGTCGACTATGTCTATGAAGACTCGCTGATGGACCTGGCGACAGTGTCGGATTACCTGATCGTCATCGCGCCGGGCGGGGAGTCGACCTTCCACACCGTCAACGCCGACGTGCTGAAAGCATTGGGGCCGACCGGCTACGTGATCAGCATGGGCCGCGGCAGTGTCGTCGATACCAACGCATTGGTCGACGCCCTGAACGACGGCACCATCGCCGGCGCCGGGCTGGACGTATATGAAAACGAACCCGATGTGCCGCAGAACCTGCGCGCGGCAAAGAACATCGTCTTCACCCCGCATATTGCCGGGCGCGCACCGGAAACACGGGCCATCATGATCGACCTGCTCAAAAACAACATCAAGAGCGTGCTGGCCGGCGATCCGCCGGTAACCCCTGTCGCGGAACTCGCCGGCGGCTGAATGGGATCGGGGCGGTTCAGAGCGTTATCGACGCAGCGGTATGGATCCTCGGATCAAGTCCGAGGATGACAAGGGCGGGATGCATTAAAGTTGGCGGTCATCCTCGGACTTGATCCGAGTATCCACCCGCGCAACGCTCAATCCGCTGGCTGGTTCGTGCCGAATATTTGCGACAAATTCGACGCAGAAACCTGCACCCCAGGGTCAGGCCCAAGAATGACAAGGGCGGGATGCGTTAAAGTTGGCGGTCATACTCGGACTTGATCCGAGTATCCACCCGCGCGACGCTCAATCCGCCGCCTGCGCCTGTCCCTTACCGAAATCTTCATCGAAACGCGGCGCCACATCGGCGGCGAAACGGCGATACATTTCGCGGCGCACTTCCTTGGGCACGCCCGGTGTCGAGGTCGAGACCAGGAAATAGTTGAAGCCCAGATCGTTCATCGCCTGTACCCGGCGGGCAATCGTATCCGGGCTGCCGACGAAATTCTGGTCCATCAGCGGGCCCAGATTATCCGGGTCCGTCATTGCCTTCATGTTCCCAAACATCTTCGAGAAGACGGCGTAATCCTCAATCCCCTCCCAGTGGTTGGCATCGACCTCGTAATGCTTCGCCTGCACCTCGAAATTACGCGGCAGGTATTTGCGCGCCAGGTCGCGGGCCTCTTCATCCGTATCGGCGATGAAGCATTTGATCTGGATTGGCGTCGTGACATTGGTCTCGTGGCCTTCTTCCACCGCTGCGGCCTTCCAGTTGGCGAGGATCTTCGCCAGCAGCGAATCCGGAAACTGCGCCAGGCACAGCGGTGGCAGGCCGAGCTTGCCCATGATCGTGCCACTGCCGGGGCTGCCGATGGCGCCGTAGAAATTGACCTTCTTGCCGGTCGGCGCGGGGCGGATGCGGATCTCGCGCGGGATGTCGTAATACTGGCCCTTGAAGGTAAAGGGCTCGCCGGTCAGCCCGGTCTCGACGATCCGGTAGATTTCATCGAACCGGCCCCTTGCCTCGCGCATATCCACGCCATAGGCGTCGTATTCCGACTTCGCCGTGCCCCGCCCGATGCCGAGATGCAGCGTGCCCCGGGTCAGCGTGTTGACCATCGAGATTTCCTCGGCGATCCGCAGCGGGTGGTACCAGGGCAGGACCAGCACCGATGTCCCGAGGCTCAGATCCGGGCATGCGGCCGCGATATGCGCCATGAACAGCAGCGGGCTGGGTGTCGGGTAGTAATCGCTGAAGTGATGTTCCAGCAGCCAGGCGGCCTCGTACCCCATCGCCTGCCCCAGTTTGCAATCCTCGATCACGTCCTGATACAGGTCGTGGTCGGAAGCCGGCCCCTCGCTGGAGGGCGCGACCTGAAAGCCAAAGGTGATCTTGCCGTTGCCGCTCATTCCCAAACTCCCGAATTTCCTGCACACTTGCCATAGAACGATAGAACGATAGGACGCTCCTTCCGCGCGATCAATCACGCCAGAGTGGAGCAACAACATTCCAACAGGGAGCAATGGTGGAAATGGCTGACAAATCACTTGGTTTCATAGGCTTGGGCGATATGGGCGGACCGATGGCAGGGCGCCTGCTCGATGCGGGCTACACACTGAGCGTCTACGACGTGCGCGAAGACGTGATGGCGGCGGCAGTGGCGAAGGGCGCGCATGCCTGCAGCAGCCCCGCCGATGTCGCCAATCGCGAGGCCACGGTGATGGTCAGCCTGCCGACCCCGGATGTGGTGCGCGCCGTGGCGCTGGGCCCGGACGGAATAGCCGAAGGCAGTGCGGTGAAGACCTATATCGACCTGTCGACCAGCGGCGCGATTACCGCCAAGGCCGTATCGGAAGGGCTGGGCGCGAAGGGTATCCAGGCGCTCGACTGCCCGGTCAGCGGCGGCATCCGGGGGGCCGAAGCGGGCACGCTGTCGCTCATGCTGTCAGGCCCGGAAGCGCTGATCGACGCCAACCGCCCGGCGCTGGAGGTGATCGGCGACAATTTGTTCTTCATCGGGGCGGAGCCGGGGCTGGGCCAGACCATGAAGCTGGTGAACAACTTCCTGTCGGCCGCCAACAACATCGCCGCCGCCGAAGCCTGCGTGATGGGCGCCAAGGCCGGGATCGATTCAAAGGTGCTGCTGGACGTGGTCAATGCCAGCAGCGGCTACAATTCCGCCACAAGGGACAAATACCCCTTCGCGGTCCTGACCCGCACCTTCGCCAAGAGCATGAAACAGAAACTGCTGCTCAAGGATGTGGCGCTGTGCATGCGCGAAGCCGAGGCGATGAAGGTGCCGATGTGGCTGGGCAACACGGTCCGCCAGTTCCTAAGCTATGCCGTCAGCCAGGGCACGGGCGAGGACACCTCCGTATCGCTGATCAAGCATGTCGAAGGCTGGGCGGGGACGGAATTCGGCGGGGAGAAGTATCGGAAGTGACGGGATTGGGGCGCGGCGGTCGGGAGGGCTGCCGCGTCAGCCACCATAATAACCTTTCATTGCCTTCTCGTATTTTTTGGCCTCCCATCAAGGACATGCAGACGAGTATCTAACAATGCGAATATTTAAACCCATACTGATACTGTTGTTGATTGCCCCTAATGTGACGATGGCGGCTGACTATCGTTGCGATGTAAAGTCGAAATACGATTCCGAGCACATCTACTCTCATGAACACATAGAACGCTCCCAGTTCTCGGTCTTGATTCGGGACCGGGGATCGACAGCGACCATTTCCAGATGCTCATTTTCGCACAGTGCCCAGAAAGTCACGTGCGACAGTTATAAAGTGGACAAAATTCTTTCTGACCAAAACGTCTTCATCAAGAAATTCTACGTATTTACATCTCAGTACGATGTACAGGTTTTCAAGAATCTAACCTTTGTCGAAAATAATGGCCGTGGCAGCATTGCTTACGGAAAATGCATCCTGACGGCTCCATAAATACAAAGGGGCACTCTCTTTAATATTTTTATGAAATCGTCCGGAACCACTAAAATTTAAGCCCCCCTACGCCGCCACAGTCATCTTCAAACCAAGGGCCCGCACAACCTTCAGCACCGTGGCGAATTCCGGATTTCCATCGCCGGACAACGCCTTGTAGAGGCTCGCACGGGTCAGGCCGGCCTGTTTCGCCACCTCGCTCATACCTTCGGCGCGCGCAACGACGCCCAGTGCATGGGTAATGAGCGCGGCATCCCCGTCTTCGAACACCGCTTCCAGATAGGCGGCGATATCCTCTTTGGTATCGAGGTGATCCGCTGTGTCCCATTTCGTCAGTTCAACCGTCATGACCCGTTCTCCAGTTCCTGCGCCAGAGCCCTGGCCGCAACAATATCGCGGCGCTGGCTTCCCTTGTCGCCGCCGCATAACAGAATGATCAACGTATCGCCCTTGCGGGCATAATACAGGCGGTAGCCGGGCCCGTATGGAATCCGGAGCTCGCTAATGCCGCCGCCGACCGGCCTGACATCACCGGGATTACCCAGCATCAACCGGTCAATCCGGACGGCGATACGCGCCTTGGCCCGCGCATCCCGCAAGCTCTTGAACCATTCGGCAAACCGGTCTGTCTGACGAATTTCCATCACGCGCAATACTGTATCCTACAAGATACAGTATTGCAAGAATTCGGTATCCGCAGCACAGGCAAAGAAACGCCAGCGACAGCAGGCCGCGGCAATTAACTGGCTGGGTGCAATGGACCTTGCCTACAACCGAGGGGTGCCGGCATGGCGATAGTGAGGGCGTGTAAAACTTCCGCCTCTAAAATCACACCGTATCGACGAAACCCTGCCCTAGACGAGAACAGGTTTACGGTGCCTGTCAGTACGCAAGGGTTCTAAAGGAGATCGGACCGGACCATCAGGACATCCATTTCGACCAGCGAGGGGAAGTGGATGTCGTGAATGGGGACCAACTGGCTCAATGAAAACCCGGATGCTTCGTAAAAAGCGATGGCAGCCCGATAATCCGGGGAATCCTCGTACAGGTTTTGAAAAGAGATCTCGCTTTGCAGACCCGAAAATTCGCGGATACGGGAACCTGCACCTTTCGCCGCTTCAAGGTCATGCCCCTGTGTATCCATTTTCAGGAAGGGACGTTGAAAGCCCCACTGTTCGGCGGCAATCGGAAAATAGGTTTCAATCGTTTCAACACGGACACTGATTGTTTTTCCAGCATCCCCTTTGGGTGTAAATGGGGAATCCTTAAGAGCGTGAAGAGACCCCAATAGCGACTCATCATACGCGTGGAATTCCAGCGACCCGGCCTCACTGCCCAGCGCAAAATTTTCGCATGTCCATAAATCATCCTTCGCAACCAGTGCCTGTAACTTCTTGAAGGCGACCGGATTGGGTTCGAAGGAAATTATCCTGCCCTCATACCCCACGTACTTCCTGAGCATCTGCCCGTATTGTCCGACATTTGCGCCAACGTCGAAGACGCAATCAACATCGAACGTCTCAAACAGCCGTCTCAAGTGGCGTTCTTCCGTCAATCGGATGACGCGCCATTCCGGGACGACCGTCAATCCGAAAGTTTTTCCGATACATTCAAAAGAACGACGGATGATGTTTTTCATATGGGGTAAGCCCGATCCGAATTTGGACAAGAGTACACATTAATCCGCAAAGAATAATATTGAGTTGACGTCGCATGCCGAGGAAAATTGCGAATTGGAGATGTACGCCCTATCCAGCGCATCCTCAACCCGGCGCCGCCTCCGAAAATTTTGTCTCAACTTCATAGGCCGCCGCCGCGCGGTACAGCGCCGCTTCCGCAAATGGCCGCCCAACGAGTTGGAACGACGCCGGCAACCCGTTCGCCGTGAACCCGGCCGGGACCGCCAGCGAGGGCAGGCCCAGGTAGTTGATCGGCTGGGTACAATTGGTCATGCCCGCGACCAGCGCCGGAAAGTCCGGGGAATCCTTTACATCCGTTTCCGCGAGCGAGGGCACCGGCATGGCGATGGTCGGGGCGTGGAAGACGTCCGCCTTGGCGAACACCGCATCAACGAAGCCCTGCGTGATCCGCGGGCGGATCTGCAGTGCCGCGAGGTATTGCGCGGCGCCGATGGCCAGGCCCGGTTCCAGCCGCGCGCGGACCTGCGGGCCGTAATCCTGCGGCCGGTCGCGCAGCCAGGCGGCGTGCAGCACCGTGCCTTCCGGGCCGCGCACGGTCACGCCGAGCTGGCGGATGTGGTGATGGTCCGGCACCTCGACCTCGACGATCTCCGCGCCCATGCCCTCGAACACCTTCAGGCTCGCCTGCATCAACGCGCGGACTTCGGGGGCGGCATTGTCGTAATAGTAATTGGCGGGCACGGCGATGCGCAGGCCCTTGACGTCCGGCGACAGTGCGGCTGCTTCGTAATCATCCACCGGCATGGCGCTGGCGGTATGGTCCATCGGGTCCGCCCCGGCGATCAGCCCGAGCAGGCGGGCATTGTCGCGCACCGTGCGGGTCAGCGGCCCGGCATTATCGAGCGAGAAGGACAGCCCCATCAGCCCGTAGCGGCTGACCCGGGTCTGCGTCGGCTTCATGCCGACCAGCCCGCAGCAGGCGGCGGGCAGCCGCACCGAACCACCGGTATCGGAACCAAGCGCGCCATAGACCAACCGCCCGCCGACCGACGAGCCCGAACCGCTGGACGAGCCACCCGTGACATGGTCCGGATTCCACGGGTTGCGGCAGGAACCGTAATGGTCGTTATGGCCCATGGGGCCGACAGCGAATTCCGACATGTTCAGCCCGCCCAGATGCAACGCCCCCGCATCCGCGAGCCTGGTGATCGTCGTCGCCGTATGGTCGGGCACGAAATCCTTGCGGATTTTCGACCCGCAGGTCGATACCTTGCCCGCGCGGTAATACATGTCCTTATGCGCCAGCGGCACACCGTGCAGTGGCCCCGGTGTTTCGCCCTTTGCCAGCGCCGCATCGGCGGCATCGGCTGCCGCAAGTGCCGCATCGGCTTCCAGCGAGATAAACGCGTTCAGCGCCGGCTGCTTTGCATCGATCAGGGCGAGACAGGCTTCGGTGACGTCGCGCGCGGAGGTTTCCTTCGACGCGATCGCATCGGCGACCGCCGTAAGGCTCAGATGGGTCAGCTCAGTCATCGCGCTTCGCCATCGCGACAAGGGCGCGGTCGAAATGCGCGGGTTCCGTATCGAACAGTGAATCGCTGGCGAGCGCGCCAAGCGTATCGCCAAATGCCGCGGTCATGACCGCCAACCGTTCGGCCGCTGCTTCTTCCAGTTCGACCTGATGCCACTGAAGGGCCAGGTCCTTTATCTGCCGCGCATCCATAGTGTCTTCCTTTCGGATTATTTTTTGGAACCCCCGTAGCAATGTTCCGGCCCGGAAAGTCCCGCGCCCGCACATCTGTCGCGTAAGCATCAACGGCATCGCCGATGGTCGCCGCCAGCTCCGCATAGCGTTTTACGAATTTCGGTGTGAAGTCGCTGAACAATCCCAGCAAATCGTCGGTTACCAGGATCTGACCATCGCAGGCCGGCGACGCGCCAATACCGATGGTCGGCACCGGCAATTCCGCCGTCAGTTTGCGCGCCAGGGCTTCCGACGTGCCCTCGATCACAATGGCAAAGGCCCCGGCATCGGCCATCGCCGCGCCGTCCGCGGCAATCTGCTCCGCTTCTTCGGGCGACAGGCCCTGCGCCCGGAAGCCGCCGATGGCATTCACCGATTGCGGCATCAGCCCGATATGCGCCATCACCGGCACGCCCCGCTTCACCAGAAAACGCACGGTGTCGGCCATTTCCACCCCGCCTTCGAGCTTCACCGCCTGACAGCCGGTTTCGGCCATCACCCGCGACGCGCTGCGGAAGGCCTGTTCGGGGCTTTCCTCGTAGCTGCCGAAGGGCAGGTCGACCAGCACGAAGGCATGATTCGTCGCCCGCATCACCGCCTGACCATGGGCAATCATCATATCCAGCGTCACCGCCAGCGTGCTGTCCATGCCATAGACCACCATGCCCAGCGAGTCGCCGACCAGCAGCAGATCAACCCGTTCATCCAGCACCGATGCCACAGGCGCCGTATAGGCGGTCAGACAGACCAGCGGTGTGTTGTGCTTTGCGGCGCGGATATCGCGCACGGTTTTTCTCTTCTTGCGACTGACGGCGCTCATCGTGTTTCGTCCACCCTGACGCAGCTTTTTTGCTGCATTGCCGCAAAGCCTACCCAGTGGCGCAGGGCACTGCAAGACAGACCAGCACCGCTCTATGAAGAACCGGTCCTTGTGGTTTACTCTATGTTCAAATCAGACATTCGAATGACAGGGGTTTGAAGATCATGCAGGACGGTTTCAAGGAAGGTATCACGAGCACCCGGCGGCTCACGGTTGACCGGCCGCGCACCATCGACGTCATGGGCGAGGACCTTCGCGTCTATGCCACGCCCGAACTGGTGCGCGATATCGAACAGACCTGCAAGGGGCTGATTCTGGATTATGCGGACGTGAACGAGGATTCGGTCGGTACCAATGTGAATATCGACCATGTCGCGCCGACCCTGCTGGGCATGTCGGTGGACATCACGGTCACGATCAAGGAAATCGATCGCCGCCGGGTTGTCTTCGAAATCTCCGCCGATGACGACATCGAACAGATGGGCAAGGGCACGCATACGCGCTTTATCATCGACACCTCGAAATCGGCGGAACGGCTGCAGGCCAAAATGGCTAAGATCAAGAGCGGCTGACCCCGAAACCGGCGGGAAAGCTGGGGCATATATTAACGCTTAGCGATTCGTTAACCATTACCCGGCACATTGCGGCATCGTCATTACGAGTAGCCGCATGTCCACAGTCGTCCCCGCATTGCATATCTATGGCCTGGCGTTTTTCGCCATGGGCCTGGCGATCTGGCTGAAAACCACACCGCTGATCCATTTGCCGATCAGCAGGGCATTCCGCTGGCTCGCCGTCTTCGGCATCACGAACGGAATCCATCACTGGATGCTGCTCGACTACCAGACCAGCAATTCAAGCGAGCCCTATTACCACGCCGTCACCACATTATTCGCCGTGTCCTATATGGCACTCGGCGTCTTTGCGGTCAGGATTGTCGACCCCGCGCCCGCGGGCCCGTTGCGCCGCGCCTTCCAGACCTTGCCCTTTTTCCTGTTTGGCGCATGGCTGGCCATTCATGTCGGGTGGCACTGGCTGCCAGACGCCGACAATCTGAAAACCCTGGATATGCTCGTGCACCAATCGCCACGATACCTTCTGGCGGCGCCCAGTGCCCTATTGGCGGCGTATTGCTTCGCCCGACTGTCTCGCCTCGGCGCCTATGGAAGGCGGGGTGCGGCGGTACGCGCAGGCATCGTGTATCCTGTTCGTGAACTTCGCTGCATTATCACTGTTTACCGGCGCCGCCGACCCGCACCCGGCATCCGTTCTGAATGATGAAAATTTTCAGGCGGTTATCGGCATCCCGGTTTACCTGTTAAGCGCCATCACCGCGGCCGGGACAGGGTTCTGTTTCGTTTCGGCCCTCACGCTGTTCGACAAGGAAGAACGCAATAAACTGAACCAGACCGTCCGCGAGGCGACGACATCCCTGGACAACAAGATCGCGGAACTGGAAGCCGCACTGGCCGATCGCCAGGAAACGGAAGAACGGCTGGAAGAACAGGCGACCCTGTTCCAAACGGTGCTCGACAATGTTCCCGCACCGGTAATGGTCCGCGACACAGAACTTCGCTTTACATTCCTCAACCGGCAGGCGGAAGCACATTTCAAGCGCCCCGCTGCCGAATTAATCGGCAAGACCGTCGCCGAAACGTTTCCAGCCGGCGCAGCCAAACCGTTTGAGGATTTTCTGCAGCAAGCGCTTTCCCTGCCACCTGGTCAAAACGGTTACCATTCCCGAACATCAGCCAATCCACTGGCCGGAAAAAGCGATGTGGATATGTGCCGCCCCCGTTATCAAGCTCAATGGTCAGAAACGAGGCGTGGTCACGATATCCCTGGACCTGACTAATCTGCGAATTGCGGAGCGTAAGTTGTTCCAAAGCGAATCGTTGATTGCAATCCATGCTGGATCACATCCCCGGCACCGTCGGATTGCGGAGCCTTGAAGGCGAATACCAGGTTCTCGGCGCAGGATGCGCGGAATGGCACCAGATGGCCAAGGAAGAAATGATCGGCAAACGAGTCGACGAAATCTGGGGTCACGAACAGGCCCAGGCCATTATGGACCGGGATCAGGAAACAGCCAGCACAGGCGTGCCGGCAACGGTCGAAAGCTTGCACACCTTTCCCAATGGCGTGGAACGCATGATCCGGGTGCTGCGCTTCCCCGTCCGCAACGCCGACGGTTCACTGCGTGGCATCGGGTTCATGGCAAGTGACATTTCCGCCGAACGACGCGCCGAAGACCAGTGGCGGCAAGCCCAGAAGATGGAAGCGGTCGGCCAACTGACCGGCGGTGTCGCACATGATTTCAATAATCTGCTGGGTGTCATCATCGGCAATCTGGATTTTCTGGAAGAACAACTGCGCGACAACGAAGAGCAGCATTCCCTGGTCACAGCAGCGACGAATGCGGCCCTGCATGGCGCATCACTGAACCGCCAGTTGCTTGCCTTCTCCCGCAAGCAGGCGCTGGAACCGAAGGAAATTGACCTGAACACGCAGATCCCCGGCATGGTGGAAATGTTGCGCCGCAGCCTGCCGGCAACGATCTCCGTCACGGAAGTCCAGGCACCCTATCTGTGGCACTGCATCGCCGATGCCAGCCAGGTTGAAACCGCGTTGCTGAATATGGCGCTGAATGCCCGCGATGCCATGCCGGAAGGCGGCGTGCTCACCATCGATACCGCCAATAGCCGGGTCGGCAGCGATACGACCTGTCTCGGCGAGGACCTTACGCCGGGCGATTACGTCGTTCTGTCCGTCTCAGATACGGGAACAGGCATGTCGGCAGACGCCCTTAAACATGCCTTTGAACCGTTTTTCACGACCAAGCCTGTTGGCCAGGGTTCGGGTCTGGGTCTCAGCATGATCTATGGTTTCGCCAAACAATCCGGCGGCCATGTCACGATCAAGAGCGAGGACGGACGCGGCACCACCGTCCGCCTTTTCCTGCCGCGTCACGCCAGAATTGAAGACCCGATTACCTCCGCCCATGTAGCCGTAGACCTCGCCCCGCAAACCGGCTTCACAAATTCCACCTTAGCCACCGGTTAGCCGGCGTTGTCACGGCAATACCGGGCAATATCGGCATGGGTCGCAAACCAGACGCCTTCATGCCCTTTCATGTACTCGATCAAGCTGTCCAGCATCGCAAGGCGTGATCGGTGACCGATAAAATGGGGATGCATGGTCAACAGGAACAAACCGCCATCCGCATAGGCACCGTCGAATTCCGCCTTGAAGATTTCCAGCACACCGGAAGGCGGCGTGTAGGGTCGCAGTCCCGAGAACCGGTCCATGTTGAAATAGACGGCATCATCCTTGATCCACTCGACCGGCAATTCGACCACGCCGGTCGGCTTGCCATCCTCCAGCAACTCATAGGGATCGTCATCGGCCATCAGCGAGGAATCGTAGATCAATCCCATTTCCCGGGTAATGGCCAGCGTCTGCGGGCTGAAATCCCAGGACGGTGTGCGAATGCCGACGGGACGAACGCCACAGATTTTCTCCAGAACATCTGCCGCCCGCATCTGCAGGTCCCGTTCATCGGCCGCCGGAAGCTCGCTGTTGAGTTCGTGGATCCAGCCATGAATGCCGATTTCATACCCTTCCTGCGCCAGTTCGCGCTGTTCATCGGGCCACAACATCGCCACGACCGCCGGTACAAAGAAGCTCGCCGGCACGCCGTGGCGCTGCAAAAGCTTTTCCGAATCCGCGGGACCGAGACCCGGGCGGCATATTCCCCCTGCGACAGCTTCCCGGGCGACGATTCACCCCAGCGCAGCGTGCTCGACTCATGATCGGAGTCAAAAGACAACGCCACTGCGGCCCGCGCGCCATTCGGCCATTGCGCCGGTTTCAGCGATCGGCCGGCACGTACCTTGTTGACGACGCCGCGCCAGCGTTCCTCGGGCCATTGCCAGGGCAAGTCTCCGGCTGCGGGTTGTCCATCTGTCCTGTCGGCCATGCTTTCCTCCCAGTATCAGGACCGAAAGCGAACCATGCCGCCGTCGGCTTGTCCAGAAAACGGCGTGGCAATATACCGCAATGGCGGCAAAGCCCGGAAAACGCTACAAGCAGACATCATTTGCCAGAGGCAGATTCGTCATGATCGCCAGCACACCGAACCCCATTGTCTTCAGTCAGGCAATCAAACGAGGCTTTGCCCAGCGCTGTCCGCAATGCAACGGCAGTGCCCTGTACGGCCGGTACCTGAAAATCAGGCCAACCTGCGATGCATGCGGTGCGGCGGTCGGTGAAATCCGGACCGACGATATCGCGCCCTATTTCACCATCATGATCGTCGGCCATATCATCGTGCCGATGGTGCTATGGCTGGAAAAATTTGCAGCCCCGCCGACATGGGTGCACTGGGATGATCTGGCCGCTGCTGACCACGGCCTGTACGTTCTGGTTCCTGCCCCGGGTAAAGGGCGCGGTCCTGGGCTGGATGCTGTGGCTGGGCATGCGCGGCGACGAACAGCACTGACTGTACCGCCGCCGCGGCCCGAGCGTCTTTACGGCTATCCGGCGACGCTGGGTCGCGCGCCGACCGCTTCATACCAGCGCTTCAGATTGGCCCGTTCTTCGGGGATATAGATTTTCGGGATCCGCCCCAGTGCGATGCCGCAGAACGCCGTAATATCCGCGACCGTAAACCTGTCGCCAGCGATAAATTCGCGGCCCGCCAGTTCACCGTCCAGCCATTCCATGCGTTCCAGCACGGTCTTGCGACACAGGTCGCCAAAATCGGCCACCTGCGTGATGCGGCCTTCCCAATAGGGATGACTGTGGCGGAAACAACCGGAAACCTGCGCCAGAATTTCGAATTCCATACGCCGGTTCCACATTTCGACATTCGCCTTGTCGCGGGCATCGACCCCGAACAGCGGCGGTTCAGGCTGGGTTTCCTCGAAATAGCGGCAGATTGCCATGGACTCGGCAAGATAGGCGCCGTCATCAAATTCCAGCACCGGTACGCGCGCCAGCGGGTTCTTGGCGATAAAATCCGCCGACAGGTTTCCCTTTCCGGCCAGATCAATTTCTATCGTCTCAATCTCGATGCCTTTTTCGGCAAGAAAGATGTGCACCACGCCGCGGGTTCGGCGCGATCTTGGTGGTGTAGAGCTTCATGACGGTCATCCTGCTGCCAGTTTCAGGCCCAGTAGAATGCTTTCGGCCTGACCGTTCAAGCCCGGGCGAAGCCGACCCCGTATTTCCCGCATTTGCCTGATCCATGTCAGGGCGTCCCTGCCCCCCTTTCCGGTCTTATCACCGCATCGGAACATCGGGATTGGAGGGTTCGTCATGAAATCTTTCGCATATTCATTCGGAAAGGTACTGGTTATCGGCCTTTCGCTGGTCGCCGCCCCCGCCATGGCAGGCGAGACAGGCCGGTCAGGCGGTAGCCTGAGCTTCGAGAAAAGCGAACACGTCAACAGCAGCCGCGGCACGACCAGCATCGTCACACGGCATGTCGTCGGCGTCTCCCATGCCCGGGACAAAGGCGGCCCGTTGGACGAGGCACAGTTCCAATGCCACATGACCTTCGTTGTCGAACAGGGACGCACCCCCGCACAGGGCAGCGGTTACTGCCATGGCATAGGCAGCGACGGCAGTACCTGGTCAATGCTGCTCAGCGGCGGCGAGACCGGCGGCACATGGCGCTTCGTGGAAGGCACCGGCCGGTACGATATGATCAAAGGTAGCGGGACCTGGCGGCATCAGGGATCGCCGGATACCAATTCGGAACGGTACGACTGGTCGGGCGAATGGGAACTCAAGGGATAGGCCGCGCAAGGCCCAGGTCGGACAAGGGATAGGCCATACAAAGCCCGGGCCCAAGGCTAGCCGCGCATATAACGCCGCTCGGGGTGGTAGGCCCTGAATTTGCCCTGAAAAATTCGAACTAAAACACTGGCAACATTCTTCATCTTCATCTCCAAATGGCCTCGACCATCCTATCGAGGCATCGCCGGGAACAATCCGTCGGCGCGTTGCCGCGCCCGTCTTGAAATGAATATCGCCGATTTTTTGCTGCAGTGCAGTGACGCCAGTCACAGATCGGCTTATGGCGCGTTTTCAATGATCTCCAGCCGCTCCACCAGCCAGCGTGGCGGAATGCCAATCCGATAAGCCTCCCGGAAATCAAACACCGCCTGCAGGTGGTCGCCGCTGTATTCATGTGCCAGGGCGCGTGCGGCAAAAGCCTCCCGAAAGGCGGGAACCTGCCGGATAGCTTCATCCAGATCCGCCAGCGCCGCCTGATAGGACGATGCCCCGCCCCCGCAGAAAAGCTGCTGCACATGGGCCAGGCCCCGCCGGTAGCGAATGATCGCGGGCGGCGTTTCCGGCATTGTCGCACCACTGGCCAATATTCCGGTGCAGTCACGGATCACACGTTCTGTAAGCGTCTGCGTCATCGGGCCACACACTGCCAATGGCAGCCCGGCATCCATCGCAGGCGCGTTGCAGTTGCCTGCCGCGGGTTCCGGGAGCTCACCGGCGACGGCAGACACAAGCCCGAGCCAGGCGGCAAAAATACCGCTGAAAATACGCATCTCCGTCATTCCTTATCGCGGGTATGTTCGGGTACACTACAATATCTGCGATTGGCCCGTTGCGTCGCTTCAGGTTTTCGTCATTAATCGGCCCGCGTGTCGCAGATTCGGCTATTCGTAGTGTCAAAGGATGAAGAGATGTTGGTAACACTTCGCAAGATTGCATTGACCACCCTGGTCGTCATCGCCGCCACGGGCGCCGCGCGCGCCGCGGACGACATCATCCAGATCGGGGAATGGCGCACTGAACCGAAAAAGTCGCTGGTCTGCGGCGGCGAGGAAGGACAGACACTTGTCGATATCGCCACGCGCGCGAATGATTTCTACAAGAGCGGTGGACACAAGGACAGCCCGGAATACGAGGCATACTGGTCGCTGCTCGAAAAAGCGATAAAAGATCGTAAATGCTTCGTGACGGAAAAAATGCGCCACATTCCGGATGAGATCGTCTATGTCGGCCCAGAATCCCTCGGCAAATCAGCGAAAAACTTCAAGGTGTTGGGCACGACGATCGACGATAGTGGGAATAAATATCCCGGCTTCACAATGACCACGCTGCCGGTCCGAAAATAACGGATTCAGCAGCGGGAATCGCCCGTATCAGATAGCCTTGACCAAAGACAGGAAGTGCTGACGCACTTCGGGAGCGATGGTCATGAAATTCCGGACCAGTTCCAGGGTCTCGCGTTTCGTGCCGAATTCAGCAGTCGGGCTCTTGCCTTCCGCCGCGTCGGTAAAGAACCACTGCACCGGTGCATCCAGCTCCTGAGCAATCAGCCAAAGCTTGCTGGCCGAAATCCGGTTCATGCCACTTTCATACTTTTGCAACTGCTGGAAGGTCAGGCCAATCCGGTTGGCAAGTACGGTCTGGCTCAGGCCACACATCACCCGGCGCATACGAACCCTTTGTCCGACATAAACATCCACAGGGTGGGCGCCGAATTCCTGAACGGTACGTCTTTTGGCTCTGACCATTGTCTCTCTTTTCAAATGTCTTTCGGGAAATGCACAAAATACAACTTACGCCGTACAGTACAGCAAAATCCATGCAGAAAACCCGAGAATACTAAAATTTTATATGGTTAATTGATACTAACAAAGATTGTTCACGATCTTTGGAAGGTATCTCGATACTACCCGATAACCTTCGCGGGAAATTTCAGAAAGAGATTATTATTTCGGTTGAACACCGAACGGATGCATTAAGCATAAGTCCCGACTGGATAAGAATAAAATATCTCCCGGCATGGAAAACACCAAACCGTCCGAATTATCGCCGCACAAAGCTTTTCGAAAATATTAACCATATTTATTAACCATATTTTTTAATAGAATGATTTAATCATTCTTTCCAAAATAGCGAATCTCCTTCCAAGGCCTTTGTTATCCATAATTATTTTGTGGATTCTGAGATTATCCGATAGAAACAGTGATAACGGAGCAGGCTCCAGGAACGCCGTCATCCGGACCGGAATACCAGGGGTGGTTTGGTTTCATGGTTTCAGGGCGACGGGCAATTGATTGGCAATCGTCAGTCAGTAAGAGGGCCCAGACCATGCTTGTATCCGTTCGCCACACGATAATTCTGTCCACCGTCATTACCCTGTTCGCCGGCTTTGCCGCCCCGGCCATTGCCGAACAAGGCGATATTCTCGTCCGCCTGCGCGCAATCGGGGTCATACCAACCGATGAGAGCGGCGGCATCGCACCAGACCTGGTGACATCGGGCCTGAAACCGCAACCCGCGGTCGTTCCCGAGCTCGATTTCACCTACATGGTATCCAACAATATCGGCGTCGAGTTGATCCTTGCGACCTCACCACACAACCTGGAAGGCACCGGCGGCATCGCTGGCCTGGGCGATGCGGCGGAAACCATGCTGCTGCCGCCGACACTTCTGCTGCAATATCATTTCGATACCGGCAGCAAGTTCCGGCCCTATCTTGGCGCCGGCATCAATTACACCCTGGCCTATTCGGAAAACGCGAACCGGTCCCTGGAATCCGTCCTGGGACCGACCAGTGTGGATGCCGGCGATTCCATAGGCTGGGCACTGCAGGCCGGCGTCGATTACGACCTCAACGACAAATGGTTTCTCAACCTTGACGTCAAATATATCGATATCGACCTGGACGTAACGCTCAATTCACGCGGCACGATCCGGACGACCGAGGTCGGCATCAACCCCGTCATTGTCGGCGTTGGCGTCGGCTACCGCTTCTAGCCCAGGCTCAGCCCCGCATCGACATGCAGAACCTGCCCGGTAATCCGGGCAGCGTCGCGGCCCAGCATAAACGCGATCGCCGCCGCGACGTCTTCCGGCCCGACGAGCGTCTTCATCGGCGCCGCTTCGGCGGCAAGGCGCCAGCCATCGCCAGCAACGGCAGCATGCGCGCCCGGGTCCTTTTGCGTATATCCCGGCGAGACACAGTTTACCGTCACGCCGTCCTGCGCCAACTGGTACGCCAGTGTTCGCGCCAACGCCTCCATCCCGGCCTTGGCCGCAGCCGATACAGGGAAGATCGTATCATTCACGCCGATACTGTGCGCGACGAAGGAACTGACAGCAACAATCCGTCCCCATTGCGACGCGCGCAGATGCGGCAGCGCCGCGGTCGCCAGCGCGAAGAACGACTCGGTAATGGTGGCCAGCGATTGCCGCAGGTCCGAAGCATCGGCATCGCCGAATACCCGCTTGTCGGCATATCCTGCATTGCTCACAAGCTGGTCCAGACGGCCAAACCTGCCTATCGCCGACTGGATCAGCGCTTCCGCAACGCCGGCATCGGCTAGGTCACCCAGTTCGATGGCTGTCTGCGAACCCGCCTGCCCCGCCGCCGCCGCCACCGCTTCAAGCCCATCGCGATTGCGCCGTGTATGCAGCAGCAGCGCGGTTCCCGGCCCGGCAATCGCGCGAACCGTCGCGGCGCCAATACCACTGGCAGCACCGGTCACCAAGACGACACGATCAAAATCAGCCATTATTTCCCCTCAAGTTATCAATATATTGTGTCTCGGCCTGTAAAAATACCCATAAACCCTTTAGGTTTTTGTTATTAACCGATTGATATATTCCGGCTGGAACTCGATATAGCTGAATGGGGATTTAGACCGTGTTTCGTATTCTAGACAAAGCCGTATGTTTCGCCACGAGTATGGCTGTTTGTTTCACGTTGATGATCGCCAGCACCGCGTCCGGCGAGACCCTGCGTATCGGTGGCACCGGGTCGGCACTGGGGACGATGAAACAGATCGTGAAAGCCTTTATCGCGGAATACCCGGACAGCAAAATCGAAGTCCTGCCCAGCCTGGGCAGCGGCGGCGGGCTCCGCGCATTATCGGCGGGCAACATCGGCATTGCGTTGAGCGCACGCCCCCTGAAGGACAAGGAAATTGCCGCGGGCCTGGAGGCAAAAAAATATGGCACGACCGCAATTGCTTTCGCCGGTAATATTGCTCTGCCAGCCGCGAACCTGACGAATGAACAGCTCGTCGAAATCTATCAATCCGGTGACTCGCACTGGCCGAACGGCGAACGGATCAGGGTGGTCCTGCGGCCGGAACGGGAAACCGACACGAAACTGATGAAGAAATTCATTCCCAACATGACATCCGCGATTGATGCCGCCCGCTCCATTCCCGGAGTTCCGACGGCCTATAACGATCAGGAAATCGCTGAAATGCTGGAACGTATTCCCGGCTCCCTTGGCACATCGACGCTCAGCCTGCTGCTGTCCGAAGGACGCAAGCTGCAGGTATTTTCGCTGAACGGCGTCCAGCCGAACAGGGAGTCGATACAGGACGGTTCCTACCCCATGACCAAGGAATTCTATCTGGTCGTTCCCAAATCCCCGACGGAAATCGCCAAAAAAATGAAGGCCTTCGTCTTTTCCCCAAAAGGAGCCGAAATCCTTACCAAATACGGGCATTTAGCAGGATAGATGCGCATTCAGGGGCCCCATAGTCTTGGACGGCGCCTGAACGCTATCGCCCTGTGTATTGCGATAACGATTACTGCCGCCCTGGCCGCGAACCACCTGTTTGCCGCATATGATTACGAGACCAGGCGCATCCAGGCCGATTCGGACACGATTTCGGAAGAATTATCGCGATTGATCTACCAGATGCCCGATGTCTGGCATTTTCAGGACGAACGAATTCTCGGCGTGATCGAGCACAGCCACGGGCACGGGCACTCTCACCCTGCCCCGCGGCAAATTGTCGTCCGCAACAAGTTCGGCCAGGAAGCCCTGACCAGCGGTTCGGAAATACAGCATCCCTATATCCGTCGGACCAGCAGTATCCAGGAAAACGGCACTATCGCCGGTGAGGTCGAAATCACCGAAAGTGTCATCCATATCTGGACGCACGCCATCGTACCGCTGCTGCTGGGCCTGTTGCTGGGTGCCGCCGTCTTTCTGGTCCTCAAATTCCTGCCGAAGCGGGCGCTGCTGCGACGCGAGCAGGAGCTTCGGGAAACCAACCTGCAACTTCAGCAGGCTCAGAAGATGGAAGCGATCGGCCAGCTTACGGGCGGTATCGCACACGACTTCAATAATCTGCTTTGTGTCGTCATCGGCAATCTGGAACTGATCCAGGAATCCATGAGCCAGAACGATTCCAAATTCAGGTTTGCCGAAAGCGCCATCAACGCAGCCCAGCGCGGCGCCACACTGACACAGCAGCTTCTTTCCTTTGCCCGCAAGCAGATGCTGCGGCCCGAAGTAACGACGCTGAATTTGCTTGTGGCACAGGCGACAACCCTGCTGCAACGAACACTTGGCGAGACGATCGAGATCGAAACAAAACTCGCCGACGGTCTTTGGCCAGCGGAAATTGACCCGGTGCAATTGGAAACCGCGATTTTGAACCTGGCGACGAATGCACGCTGCGCCATGCCGGACGGTGGACGGCTGACCATGGAAACGGCCAATATCGTTCTGGATGACGCATACGCCGCCCAGCACGAAGATGTCGCTTCGGGACATTATGCCTGTCTGACCATATCAGACACCGGTGTCGGCATTCCGGCCAATATCCTGCCAAAAGTGTTCGAACCCTTCTTCACGACGAAGGATATCGGCGAAGGCAGCGGGCTGGGCCTCAGCATGGTACACGGGTTTATTCGACAATCCCGAGGCCATATCGCGATCAGCAGCCAGGAAGGCCACGGCACCGTCGTGAAACTGTTTTTCCCCGCTTATGTGGATCGCGGCACAATCGCAGCAACCCCGGATAACCTGCCGCTGGCCATGGAAGGCAATCCGGACGAGACAATTCTCGTCGTCGAGGATGATCCCGACCTCCTGAAATCGACCGTCGCCAATGTATCCAGCCTTGGCTACAGCGTTCTGCAAGCAACCGACGGACAATCGGCACTGACGATTCTCGACACGGATACGAAGGTCCACCTCCTGTTTACCGACGTCGTTCTGCCGAACAAGATGGATGGCGCCAGCCTGGCCGACGAAGCCCGAAAACGCCGGCCCGACATCAAGATCGTCTATACGTCCGGCTATAACGAAAACATCGTCGGCGCCAATGGCGTGCTGGACGACAACGTGGAATTGCTGTCCAAGCCCTATCGCCGCGAATCCCTGGCCCAGCAGCTACGCACGGCACTGGACTGCTGAACGAATTCAGGACCAGTCGTCGATCGCGTATTCGTCGATCCGTTCCGCAATAAAGCCAAAGCCAAGCCCCGGACGATCCGGCAGCAGCAACTTTCCGTTTTCAAACCCCAACTGGTTGTCCACGATCTTGCGGAAGTTCAAAACCTGATCGTCCGAGAAAAATTCGACATAAGGCGCATTCGGTGAACTGGCGACCAGATGGATATGCAGGTCGTGGAACCAGTGCGGGCAGACCGTCACCCCGTAGCTGGCCGCCGTCGCCGCAATCCGCCGGAACTCGGTAACGCCACCACAGACGCAGGCGTCGGTCTGCAGGATCATCGCCGCTTCCTTGTCCAGCAGTTCCTTGAAGCGCCAGCGCCCGGCTTCGATTTCACCGGTCGCGACCGGCACCGATGTGCGTTGCGCCAGCCGCGCGTGATTGTCGATATCGTCCGGGCTGAACGGTTCCTCGATCCAGTACGGATCGTATTTTTCATAGACCGACATGTAGCGCAGGCAGGTCGGCAGATCGCGCCACGCATTGTTGGCATCCAGCATCAGGTTAACGTCATCGCCAATGGCTTCACGGACCGCGGCGATACGCGCTTCTTCATTCCGCAGCCCGGGGCGGCCAACCTTGATCTTCACCGCATCGAAGCCGAGCGCCACATAACCGGCTGCTTCCTGCCCCAGCATTTCCGGCGTCTTGCCGTCCAGGTAATAACCGCCGCTGGCATAGGCCGGCACGGAACCTTCGGCATGCGCGCCGAGCATTTTGTACAGCGGCAGATTCGCCGCCTTGGCGTTACGATCCCACAGCGCGGTATCGCAGATACTGATCGCGCGCATGACCGCACCGGTGCGCCCCTGCAGCAGCGCTTCCTGATACATCTCAGCCCATAGCCCCTCGACCCGGTAAGGGTCTTCGCCCATCAGCACCGACGCCAGCAAATCGCGCACGGCCTGCGCCACCAGCGATCCACCGCCACTGCCGACATAGCAGAAGCCGATTCCCTTGTGCCCGTCATCGCCTTCGATTTCGACGATGCCGTAATCCCGGTGATAGACCAGCCGGCTGGACATTGCGGTCGGGTTATCGAGCGGCACGCGAATGCTGCGCGCCCGTACGGCCGTGATCTTCGAACTCATGAAATCCCCCTGGTAGCGTTATTCGGCGGCGGCACTGGCAAGCTGGCGCGCGACCAGCCTTGCATAGGAGCCACCTTTGGCGAGTAATTCGGCGTGATTGCCGGATTCGACAACCTTGCCGTCGGACATGACGACAATCAGGTCGGCGTTTCGGATGGTCGATAACCGGTGTGCGACAATTACGGTCGTGCGATGCGCCATCAATTCGTCCAATGCGCCGCGTACCGCCTGTTCGTTCACCGCGTCCAGATGCGAGGTTGCCTCGTCCAGAATCAATACCGGCGCGTCCTTCAGGAAGGCACGCGCGATGGCGACCCGCTGGCGCTGGCCCCCGGACAGCCGCATGCCGCGTTCGCCGACTTTCGTATCCAACCCTTCCGGCATCGACTCCACGAAGTCAGCCAGCGCCGCCCGGCGCAGCGCATCCATCAATTCTTCATCCGTCGCGTCAGGCCGCGCGATGCGAATATTGGCGCCAAGCGAATCGTTGAACAGATAGGTATCCTGCGCCACCAGCGCGATGCGCGCCCGCAAATCATCCAGCTTGAAGTCGCGCAGGTCATGGCCGTCCATGCGCACGATACCGGTATCCGGATCCCAGAACCGCATCAGCAAATGCGCCAGGGTGCTTTTGCCCGCGCCCGATGCGCCGACCAGCGCCACCGTATGTCCCGCCGGGACCGCCAGGCTGACATCGCTCAATGCCTTGCGGTTAGAACCGAAATAGGAAAACCCGATCCCGTCGATCTCCAGCGCCGCGCCGCGTCCATCCGACACCGGAACCCCGGAACCGTCATTGACCGGCACCGGTTCCTGTTCCACTGCGTTCAGCCGCCGGGCCGCGCCCAGCGTGTCGGCAAGTTGCCGCCCGACATTGGCGATTTCGGAAATCGGCAGGAAGGCGGACATCGCCAGCAGGCTGAGCATCGGCAGCATCGTACGTTCCAGACTGCCGATGGAAACAAGATGCGCGCCGACAATGATCACGACCAGCCCGCCCAACCCGGTGATCGCCTCCAGCCCCGCCGTCTGCATGGTCAGGTCGCGGAAGAACGGCAGGCGGACCCGGTGGTGCCATTCGACCTTCTCGATGAATTCCTGGCCCCGTGCCTCCGCCTGCTGAAAGGCGACGACTTCGCTCAGCCCCTGGATGGTATCGACACTGAAGGCATTGAGGTCACCAAGAACCTCCCGGGCGCGCGAGCCCAGGTCGTCGATCCGCTTGCGCATGAAAAACGGGCTCAACGCGACAATGATCAGAAACGGGATCAGGGCCAGCGCCATCTGCCAGCCAAAAACCAGCAGCGTCGCCACCACCACCACCGGCACCAGCGCCGCGACAAAGGCCGGGGCCACGGTATGGGCGAAGAAATATTCCACCAGTTCGACATCATGCGTCGCCATCGCCACCAGGTCGCCGGTGCGTCGCCGCAGCAGATAGGCCGGGGCCAGCCGGTTAAGTTGCTCGAACAGCGCGACACGCATATTGGCCAGCAGCCGGAACGCCATGTCATGCGCGATCCAGGATTCGAACCAGTGCAGAATACCGGCGAGCGGCGCCAGAATGCCAAGCAGGATCAGCAGGTCCTCGAAGGGCTCGCCCTGCCGGACCGCCGCGACGGCCAATGCGCTGACCACACCGACCCCGATGAAGGATACGACCCGCGCGACGCCAAACACGAATGTCGCCGTCAGCTTTGGCCAATAGGGAATGATGTGGCGGAACAGCGCGACCGACGCCTGCCCCCAGCCCAGCCCCTCGGCGCGCAGGATCGAATCCGTCGGCTCCTGCGAGTCGACATACGCAGCCTCGGACTCCGCCGTCTTTGCCGTCGCGGGCAGACCTTCCAGCGATGCGTCCGCCGTGTCGTCACCCTGCGCCTGCGCGGCCATCAGTTCGTAGTATTTGCCCCGCTTCGCCATCAGCACATCATGGGTACCACTTTCCGCAATATGGCCTTCATCCAGCACCAGAATACGGTCGGCATCAATCACGCTCGACAGACGATGTGCGAAGATCAGCGTCGTGCGGCCCTGCATCAACCGGTCCAGCGCCTGCTGGATGATCGACTCGTTCTCCGCATCGACTGCCGATAGCGCCTCATCCAGAACCAGGATTGGCGCATCGCGCAGCAATGCGCGGGCGATGGCGATACGCTGCCGCTGACCGCCGGACAAGCGGAGGCCGCGCTCGCCAATCACGGTCTGATAGCGTTGCGGCAGGCGCGCGATGAATTCATGCGCATTGGCCGCCTGCGCCGCCGCTTCGAGTTCTTCGGTTGTCGCATCCGGATTGCCAAAGCGCAGATTGTCTTCGACCGTGCCATGGAACAGGTATGAGTCCTGACTGACGATGGCGAGTTGTGCGCGGATGTCGTCGAAAGACAGGTCCTTCAGGTCATGACCGCCCAGCCGGATGACGCCCTCGGTCGGGTCATAATTGCGCATCAACAGCTTGACGATGGACGACTTGCCCGACCCGCTGGGTCCGACGATGCCGATACGCTCGCCTTCCGCGACGGTGAAATCGAGATCACGATGCGCCGCAAGTCGGCCGCCGGGATACGCGAACCCGACATGATCAAACGTGATTGTCGGCGCCAGCCGCCCTGCCGCCACGGGGTTCGCCGATGCGCGGATCGGCGGTTCCGCATCCAGCAGGTTGAAGATGCCCATCGACGCCGCCTGCGCCACCATGCCCTGATGCAACAGCACACGAAGTTCGCGCAACGGGCGGAAGACCTCGCCCCCCATCATCAGGATCATCAGCAGCGCCGCGATGGTCATATCGCCATCGGTGACGCGGTAGGCACCGACCGCCAGCGTCGCCGCCGCGCCCATGGCGATACCGGCATCGGTGATGCCCCGCGACAGGGCGCTGGTGGCCAACAACCACACCGTGCTGCGGAACAGGTTATGCGCCTTGTCCGCCAGTATCTTCGCGCGGGAACCGCTTTGACCGAATGATTTCAGCGTGCCCAGCCCCTGCACGGAATCAAGAAACTCCGCCGCGAAAGCCTTATAGGCCCGCGACCGCCACATACTGTTGCGGCTGTCCCAGCGATGGAAGGCCTGGGCGGCAACCATTGTCACCAGCGCCGCCCCGGTCAGCACCACCGCGCTGGGCAGGTCCAGGAACACGACAAAGGCAAAAATGCCGATCGGCGTCAGCGCCGAAACGAACAGCTGCGGCAGATACTGGCCGAAATAGGTCTCCAGTTGCTCGACGCCATCGACCATCGCCAGAATGACATCGCCCGTTCGCTCCAGCCCGAAAAAGGCCGGCCCCAGTTCGACAACCTTTGCATAAAGCTGTTTGCGGATATGCACCTGAACCGTCGCCGCAGTTTTATGCGCAACCATGTTGCGGACATATTCAAACCAGCCCCGCAACAGCATGATCGCGGCAACCGCCACGAAGGGTACAATCAGCGATTCGAAGCTGGCGCCGTTAAATATTTGTGCCAGCAGCCAGCCAAGCAGGGCCAGTCGGGCCACGCCGACGGACGCGGAAACAAGCCCAACGACGACGGCCCAGAATATCCGCAGCCTTACGCCCTTCGTGAACTGCCAAAGCCGACGATCGAAATACACGCGCTAACCCCTGATGCGCCGAACGGATTGTCCGGCTGAATCCCGTTCGGCCCGTCATGACCGCAGAAGGACTCTTCACTGCCCGGTCAGGACGATTGCCCTGCACCGCGACAGTTTACACTTTGGATCAGGACGAGGCGACGCATAAACGGACAATTTCACCAATATCCCGGCAGTCTTCAAGGCGACGCACCTTGTCGACAACCTGCCGGGCATTGGCCGCACCGATAACCGGCGTCGCATTGTCCAGAAACTTCGTCGACAGACGCGACCATTGCCGGTCCAGGTCAGATTCCGGCGTTTCCACATCCAGCCGCAGGCGATGGACACTGCCGTCATTCATGGTGATGACGACTTCCGCTTCGGCCAGCCCCATTTCCTGGCTCGGCACGACGGTGATCTTGTCCCGGACCGCGATGATTTCCGGGTCCTGCACCTTTTCATCATTGAAATTGGCAATCAGCCCGGTGTTTTCACCCAGCAACGCCATGGCCGCGGTGAACCGCAGGCTGAACTTGCCTTCCAGCCCGGTCATGGGGCTTTCGATATTGCACATTTTCAGGTTGGATTCCTTCACATGTACTTCGATGCCCGCGACATTGTTCGGGTCGATATTGTTGTCCCGCTTCAGGGTCGCCGAGGCGTCAATCGCCGCATGGGTGCCGTAACAGGCCGCATGATACTTGAACAGGACATCCGGCGTGTGGAACACCGTGCCCAGCCCGTCCAACGCCGCCGCCGGATCATAATTATCGGTCTGCGTATCGGCGAAGCCCTGACTGCATTCGAGGACGTCGGCACGGCTTTCAAAGCCCTTGCCGGATAACAACGCGGCATACAGCCCATTCGACGCTGCCTTGCCCGCATGGAACGGCTTGCACATCGTACCGAACATCGATTTCAGCGCGGCCGCCTGCGTCCCCGCGATTCCCATCGCATTGGCGCAGGTTTCGGCATCAAGCCCCAGCAGACGGGCCGCAGCGGTCGCCGCACCGAATGTCCCCACTGTCCCGGTGGTATGCCACCCGGCCTCGTAATGCGATTCATTGACCAGCGCACCGACACGGCATTCCGCCTCGATGCCCGCCACCAGCGCCGTCAGCAGGTCGTGGCCGCTGCTGCCCATTTTCTCGCCCAGAGCCAGCAATGCCGGCACCACCGGCACCGTCGGATGGCCCGGCATGACCAGAATGACATCGTCATAATCAAGCGCGTGCCCGGCCGAACCGTTCACGACGGCGGCCTGCAGCATGGAAAGTTTGCGCCCGTCACCGATAACGGTGGCTTGCGGGTTGCCGCCTTCCTCCACGGCCTCGTCGATCAGAATGCGGGTCAGTGGCTCCCGCGAGCCGGCCAGGGTCACGCCCAGCCAGTCCAGCAGGCAATGCCTGGCGACCTCGACCACTTCCGTCGGCAACGTGTCCAACGTGATCGACATGCTGTTATGCGCCAGCCGAAGAGTCAGATCCTTGTCATCAGCCTGTTGCTGCGCCGTATCCGTCGCCATCGCCGTCTCCCTCGATAAATCGGAAATACCTGTGAAAAAAAGAGTGCCACGCCGCCGGGATTGCTGTCCAGAGGGTGCTGCTCCGGCACATTGACGCCGTTCTGGGTTGTATTTTTGATAATAAATTAAGTAGAAGCGTGTTATACAGTTGAAATGAATATTCACATCCGGAAGTTATTTCTGAATGGCTGATTTCACCCTGAACCGCACGGTCGAAGATCAGGAAAATGAACTGTACGAATTATCGTACGACATTGCCGATATTGCGGCGCTCGAAAGCGATACAATCCTTGGCCACGCGTATTCGGCGTGGTGTGCGCTCGTCAAGAATAGTGGCGCGGCGCCCCCGGATACTGTCATCCGGTCGATGACCGAAAAGACTACCGAATTTTCGGCAGATATCTATCGCGTATGCTGTTCCCATGCCGGAACCGAATTCGCGGTGGACGACAACGGCCGCGACGCATTGCATCGTATGGGTATTCCGGATGCGCTGGACCTGACCGCCCGGCAATTGAACAACCGGTCTTTTGCGACCTTCCTGTTTTTCGCCACCGGCAACCCCAAGCCGACCTATCAGCGGGTCAGCGAGATATGCCAGGGCCAGCACCGCGAATACGCGCGACTTGCCCTGCCGGCCGACGATTCCGGCGATCCCGTGATCTATTTCCTGACACGCGATCTCACGCCCGCCGAATTCACACTGGACAAGGCCGCAGAAATCTCCCAATAAATCGGGAGCATGTTGGATTCAAATCAACTTGAGCGCTCCCATAGCGAAGACAGACAGGGAAACTGGACCCGTCGGACCCGCTATTCGCTCGATCAGGCGCTAAGACGCAAAAGGCCGCCGCGCTCAATGGATACAGCGCGCCTTTCGAATTGTTCGAGGCCTGGCGCGAAAACACCAAAGCCCCCAGCATCCTCAACCAGACGGCCTTTTCCGATGAAACCCGGCCGTGGTTCGCCCAGGTTGATGTGACAAACTGGAGCCCGTGGCAGTTCAGCTACAGGCGCCACATGAGCAGCCCCTATGGCCATTTTCTGGGTGCTTGTCTCGGCGAGACAACGGCAAATCATCCGTTTCCATCGCATGTCAAAAGCGCGATGCTGGAATACTACCGGTGCAAACTGGAAATGCAGCCGACCTATTTCGAGATCGAACAGGCGGTTAACGGTATCTACCGCGCGTATACACGTATGATGATACCGGTACCCGGCCAACAGGGCGATGCTACCGATGTCGTCTACGCGATCCGGTATACTGCGGAACCTTCATCCGTCCCCGAGTGAGCCCGTATCGTCGTCAGCATTTCCTGACGACTCATAAAAGCCAGATTGATCTTGTGCACAACGCCATGCGGCGGCCAGAGGTCATTGAACAGCGGCACCAGATTGGTGAACAACGCCGAGCGGGACGCGGCCCGCAATTGCGGCGTTTCCCGGTAGAATGCCGCATACCAGTCCACATCATAGTGTCGAAGACCCAGCGCCCACGTAATCCGTGACATCGGCCGATACAATTTGCGACCGCGCTGGTCCGGATGGACATAGGCGCCGCCACCAAACCCGACCCGTCCCGACAGGTTCGGAACATCGGGGCGCAACCGGATCGGCGCCATCTGCACAACAGGCTGGCGGTTCGAAATGATCCGCCATGTCATGATGTCCTGTAGCAGCGAACGGGTTTCAATCAGCCGGAAAGCATGACAGGCGACGATCCTGCCTTTCTCCTCGATCCGAACCCAGAAACCCGCATCGCCCGGAATGACATTGCCGATAGGGTCCTGTGTCCCGACAACGCTCTGTCCCTCGGGTTGGCTCTCGAGATAATCGCGCTAGGCCATGAGGTCATCATCGGTTTCCAGTGTCAGACCATGTTCGGCAAGCGCAGCCAGATTGATATCGACGAATTTCTGTATTTCCAGAATGTCGTTCATTGTAAAAGATGTCATTTTGGATCCCCCTCCAAAGTTGAGCAGGGGGGGCATTATTCGGCAATAAGTCGAATTCGGGATAACCCAATTAGGGTACTCACCGACACTTTTAGCTAAAAAACAAACAGCATTTAATATTTAAAATTAACTATTTACCGATTTTCGGCGTCATCCGGCACGATTGCATAGGCTTCAATCTCCACAAGCAGCTCTGGCCGGATCAGGGCGCTGACTGCAACCATTGTGCTGGCGGGCCGGATCGTGGCGAAGATTTCGCCATGCGCCCGTGCAACCTGCTCGGCCAGCGCGATATCCGTGACATAAACGACTGTGCGCACAACATCCGCCACCGATGCACCGGCTTCCGCCAGCGCGCGGGAAATAATCGCCAGTGCCGCCTTCGCCTGTTCATAGGCATCGGCGCCATCGGCGACCGTGCCGGCAACATTTACCTGATTGCCGACACGGACCGCCCTGGAATAGCCAAAGACGGCTTCGTAGGGAAAACCGGAAGAAATATTCTGCCGCGTCATTTCATCCCGGTGATGCTGGCGGTAACCGAACGCGGGTCACGCGGTCCCCAGGCGCCGTGTTCAACTGCCGTGAAGAAATCCTGCACCGCGCCGTTGAACCCATCCGGCTCTTCCAGATTACAGGCATGGCCGGTCAGCGGCAGGATGACCAGACCCGACGATGAAATCGCCCGCTTCATCAGCAATGCCGGTTCAAGACAGGGTTCATCCTCGTCACCGGTGATGATCAGCGTCGGTACGGTCAGCTTGCGCATCGGTTCGACCAGATCATAAAGCGACGGACGTTCGGCCTGAACGCCGCGCATCGTATTGGCCGAGCCGAGTGCTGAATGTTCCGCCATGTTGCTGGCGAATTCCTGCCAGCCGCGCGGGTCCTTGTTCTGGTACTGCACACGCGTGGGGCCAAGCGTATAACGTTCCGCCGTCGCCGGCATACCGTCGGCTTCGAACGCATTGGCGGTTGCCTGTGCCTCGGCCCGGAACTGATCGCGCTTGTCGGCCTCTGCGCCGTAGCCACAACCGCCCACGGTCAGCGACAAGGCACGGTCGGGATGATTCAGCCCGAAATGCAACGCGCAGAAACCGCCCATCGACAAGCCGACAATATGCGCCTTGTCGATACCCAGGTGATCGAGCATCGCAATGGCATCGCCAACGGCACGCATTTGCGAATAGCTGGCGGATTCCGGCGGCACGTCGGATGGCGGAAAGCCGCGCGCATTATAGGTGATGCAGCGATAGCGGCGGGAAAAACTGCGGACCTGCGGTTCCCAGCCCCGGTAATCGTCGGCAAATTCATGGATGAACAGGACCGGGTCCCCTGTTCCGGTTTCTTCGTAGTACAGCTTGACGCCATCATCCGTCGTTGCGTGCGGCATAGTTCTATTCCCCTCTGACCTGTTGGTTACCGCATCATAGGCGATAATATGCGTCCGGGGGAACGGTCTGCTCAGCCGCCTTCGATCGCGGGCAAAAAACAGACTTCACTGTTGGGTCCGACCGGTTCAAGAAAGAACTCGCGGTGGATCTGGCCGTCGATGGCAACGGCGACCCCCTGCCCCAGCGCATCGCGGATTCCCGGGAACCGGGCATCCAGCGCCTTTACCACCGAACGGATATTATCGGCATCGATATCAAATTCGGTCTCGCCATTGGCAAACTCGCGGGCGAGGTCCGTTGTCAGGATCACTGTAGCCATATCGGTCGTCCCATCCAGAACGCAGAACCCCGCCAACGACCATGTGGCCGCGGCGGGGAATCCGTATTTAAGCAGACAAGCCGGGGATCAGGAGCTCCGCATCTCCGCCGCCACATCCATGACCGTGCGGATGATCTTGTCATAACCCGTGCAACGGCACAGATTGCCCGCAAGCCAGTAGCGGACTTCAGTTTCCGTCGGATCCGGGTTCCGTTCCAGCAATGACTTCGCCGCGACCAGAACGCCCGGTGTGCAGATACCGCATTGCAGCGCGGCCTGTTCCAGGAACTTCTGCTGCAGCGGATGCAGGTTCTCGCCGTCCGCCATGCCTTCGATCGTCTCGATCTTGTGGCCGCTTGCTTCGACGCCCATGACAAGACAGGAACAGACCAGCCGTCCGTCGATGGTGACGCTGCATGCGCCACAGTCGCCGGAAGCACAGCCTTCCTTGCTGCCTGTCAGACCGAGTTCATCGCGAAGCACGTCAAGCAGTGTCTGGCTGGTTTCGCACAGATACTCGACGGGTTCACCGTTGATCGTCGTTTCTACGTGATGTTTAGCCATTAGTTGCTCCTCGCACGCTCTAGCGCGATTGCGGCCGCCCGGCGGGCCATGACCCCGGAGACCTTGGTTCTGAATTCAACGGTGCCCCGCTTGTCGGTAATCGGCGTCGCAGCGGCACTGCAGGCGGCGCCCAATGCTTCGATCGCGGCATCGTCCACCTTCGTTCCGATGATCGCCTTGGCGGCGTCATCGACGACAAGCGCCCGTGCGGCAACTGCACCCAGCGAAACCCGCGCATCCGTGCATGTTCCGCTGTCATCCAATGTCAGGCTGACGCCCGCACCGACAACCGCGATGTCCATTTCCGTCCGCGGAATGAACCGCAGATAGGCATCGCCGGAATGCGCCGGCGGCTTCGGCAGCCGGATGGCGACCAGAAGTTCACCCTTGGCGAGCGAGGTCTTGCCCGGCGCGATGGCGACATCTTCGACCGGCGCTTCACGACGGCCATTCGGCCCCGCGATGATGCAGATCGCACGTGCCACAATCATTGCCGGAACACTATCCGCCGCAGGCGACGCATTACAGAGATTGCCGCCAAGCGACGCACGTCCCTGAATCTGTGTCGAGCCAACAAGATCCATTCCTTCAACGACCCCGGGCCATGCCTTGCACAGCGCCGCGTTTTCGCTGAGTTCCGCACCCGGCACCGCAGCGCCGACCGTGAAGGCACCGTTATCTTCGGTGACCGTCGTCAGTTCGGAAATCTTCTTGATATCGACGACAACTGTTGGCGAAATCATACCCGCTCGCAGCTGCACCAGCAGGTCAGTCCCCCCCGCCATAACCCGGCTTCCGTCTGCGCCAGCCAGCAGGGCTACCGCCTCATCGACCGAACCTGGCGCTTCATATCGCATTGTGTCCATGTCACTCCCTATGGGTTTTTAGCCTGACTTCCTCTTTACACCGCGCATTGCAACCTTGCGGCTTGCACCGGCCACGCTAACGCGCGGGATAGTCCGGTGTTCCCGTCGTCGCGCCTGACGTGATGTCTATAAAATAGCCTCAAACGTTACATTGCCAATGTAGACCGTCTCGCGCAAGAGCGAAGCGACCAGTCAGCAAACGCTTGCTATAATAATACAGCCCCGCCCCCGTGGCATCAAGTATTGCCGGACATCAACCGGGCACGATACTGCATTTCATCGGGGCGGGCGCAGCCAGACAACAGAACATCGTCGCAACCTTGTGGGGAAGCCCGTTACCACCGGCTGAAATACGGCCCGGAACCGAACACCGGCCCCCGCCAATAGCCAAAATGGCCGTAGCGGGCACAGTATCCCCATCGGGATTGGTAAGGTTCTGACGCAGCGCTGCCGCGCCGGTGCGGACCGCGCGAAACGGTCCAGCTTCCATCCTGACCGCGACAGGATTGACCGACATAAACGTCGGTTTTCTGGCCTGCCGTCACAGTCTCCTGAAATTCCCGGCAATCCGCGCCATAGTCGGACTCATAGGTCCGTGTCGGTATAACCGTTCCCCGGCGGTCCGATTCGGGATTTTGCCAATTGGCGCCTTCGCCGGTCTTTTTGTATTCCAGCGCCTCAGCCCGGGCCGCAACCCGCATGGCGCGATCCGCTTCCATAAACGGATCCGGCGGGTTCGCGCCCGCGCAACCGGTCAGGGCCGCTGCGGCAAGCAAGATGCCGACCAAGCGGATGATCAACCCGTATCGATATGATTTTTCTGGTATCGCATTCATTGCCACGCCCTGCAGACACAGGCTCCGAATCAAAGGCCCCAGTTCAGAATAGGCAACAATGTGACGGTATTGTGGCGCCGCCGTCAGCGGCTTCTGCGACAAACGTGCCGCACTATGCGCGTATTCGCACGCTACATATTGTTGGCGCGCGGTAATTCCTGCATCAGATTGCTGACGATCATGGCGGCGTCGCATCCCGTCGTTTCAGGATGCCGGTTCCGGTAGACGTCGACCGCGGCCTCGAAGGCCGGGTAATCAAGGGCGCCGGCTTCACGCTCCTGAATGTAGGTTTCCGCAATCGCCTGCAGGTCGCTGTCACATGCTGCCAGATTAATCATCTCGAAAATCCTCGGTTAGCATCCAATCCATGCCGCATATAGGGGCAATTCTGAACGGATAACGTCCCCCAAACGGGCGAGCTTTCGGGGATGCGTCAAAATATCTTTCACCCCCAAATCGGGCCGCTTCTGTGCCGCTTCGGACTATATTTAAAATTGAATGCAAAAATTACCCGTGTTCTTCGGCTGGTTCTGCCCTATCTGAAAGAAAGAGGGGTGCAAAATGCGGAATTTCGATATGTCTAAAGGTTTCCGGTTTTCCTATGCCATGGCCTGCGTGACGGGCGCATTGGCGCTTGCAGGTTGTCAGGCCACCACCGGCAGCAGCGGACCCAACGTCGCCTGGGCTGCACCGGCCGAAGCTTTTGTCGTTCTGGACGACAATGCCTTCAGCGACAGCGCGTCCCAGCATGTGGTCTTCACCGACATGTGGCAGCGCGAGGAATACGCCCTCTTCCAGGGCGGCGGCGCGCAAAGCGAAATCATCTTTTCCGCAGCCGATGAACGCGACACCATCGTCCTGCAATATGAACTGACCGTACCGCGCGGTATCAAAACCTGGAACATCGCCCGCAACCACAGCGTTTCCTGGGGCGCGAAGGGCATGATCGGCACTGTGTACGGCCCGACCGCGTATCAGCATTTCAGCATTACCGATCAGGCCCGCAACTGCGTCGGGTTTTCCAGTGAATGGGATCAGCGCCAGGACGACCCGGACACGCGCAGCAGCAAGGTCCTGTTCGGCTATTATTGCGGTGCCCCCGGCGGCAACGCGCTCTCAGAAAACCGTATCACCCAGTTGCTGGATAATATTCAGCTGCGCGGGATCACGACGCGCCGGAATGTCCGCTTCACCCCCAAGGCACCGACGACCCGGGTGGCAAATGCGGGCAATGCGAGGACATTCGCGCAGGCCGGATCGACGGATACGGGGAACCCGAGTTTTCCGTTCAACATGGGCTACAAGTTCTCGGAACCGACCGGCGAAAACGAAATCTTTCCGAACTGATAATGACTCAGTCTGAACCGGTCGCCCATTGCGGCGGCCGGGCCCCGTCGCGCGCGGACAGGCCCTCGCGGGCCTCGTCGCCGCCACGACCGGCGGCAAAGGCGTCCACCGCGAGGCCAATCGCGGCATCGGACGCCGGCGGACGTGTCCATTCCCGTACCAGCGCCTTGGTCTGAAGCAGTGAATCCGGTGCGCAATGCAACAGGGCATCGACGACATCCGCCACCGCGGCGTCCAATGACGCTTCGGGAACGACCTTGCTGACCAAGCTGATCCGGCGCGCCGTCTCTACGTCAAAAGTTTCACCGGTCAGGCAATAGCGGCGAACCTGGCGCAACCCGACACGGCCAATCATGTAGGGCAGCATCAGCGACGGCGTCAGGCCGATCCGGGCCTCGGTGATTGCAAAGCGCGCATTGTCATCCGCCACCACAACATCACAGGCCGCAATCAGGCTGCAGCCACCAGCCCAGGCGCCGCCCTGCACCCGCGCCACCACCGGCCGCGTACAGGCATCGATCGCCTGATACATCGCCGCCAGTTTTTCGGAATCGGCACGGTTGGCTGCACCGTCCTGCGCCTGCGCCTGACGCAACCAGCCGAAATCGACCCCGGCGCAGAACACCGGCCCCGCCCCGGCGATGACAACAGCCCGAACCGACGCATCGGCGGCGACCCCGGCGAATGCCGCAGTCATCGCATCCATCACCACACTGTCCAGCGCATTGCGCTGTGCCGGCCGGTCAATCGTCAACGTCACCACGCCGCGTGAATCGCGCGTTTCCAATACAGGACTGCTCATGATGCTGCTCCCGGGTACCATGCCGCTTCGCGTTTTTCAGCAAAGCTGGTCAGCCCCTCACTTGCTTCAGCGGATAACCGTTTCGCCGCGTGTCCGCGCGCCAGCGATTCACCGGCCTCGTCATCAATTTCCAGGCCCGCCAGGTCCCGAATCAATCCCTTGGTCGCCGTCACCGCATTGGGACCGTTCGACAGGATCGCGGCGATCACCGGCGCCGCCGCATCATCCAGCCCGCCGACCGGACACAGCTCGTGCACAAAGCCCATCTCCCAGGCTTCCGCCGCCGTAAAGCGCTCGCAGGTCTGCGCATAACGGCGGACATTATGTGATCCCATCGCCGCATTGAGCTGCGGGAAGATCGGCCCCGCCATGACGCCCCAGCGTGCCTCGGCAATCGAAAACACCGCGTCTTCCGAAGCAATGACGATATCGCAGGCGGCGGCAATACCGGTGCCGCCCCCGAAACAGCCGCCATGCACCAGTGCCAGCGTCGGCTTGGAACAATTGTCCAGATTCCGGATCGCGTTTGTCGTGCGGCGCGAAACCTCGATATTTTCCTCGACCGACTGGGCGGAAACGGCCTTCAGCCATTTCAGATCGGCACCGGCCTGGAAGTGCCGGCCATTGCCGCGGATCACAACCAGCCGCACATTCGGATCTGCGTCCAGCGCCAGCGCGCCTTCCAGCAGCGCATCGACGACTTCACCGTTATAGGCATTGTTGACGCGCGGCCGATTGATGGTGACCATCGCGACGCCGCGCGCATCGATATCGCAAAGAACAACCGGTTCGTCGGTCATGATGATGCCTCCTCCTGCCAGGAAGGTTTTCGTTTCTCAAGAAACGCGCTGAGCCCTTCCTGTCCTTCATCGGTCGCGCGGATATGGGCGATGCCCGCCGCCGTCCGCTCCCGCAATTCCGCCGTTACCGGGCCGTGCAGTTGTTGCGCCAGCGCCTTGCATGCCGCGACCGCACCGGGCCCGCCCAACAGCAGATCGTCGATCACCGCCGCGACCTTCCCATCCAGCGCATCCGCCGGTGCATAATCGTGCAGCAGGCCGTAGCGGAATGCTTCATCCACGCCGAACCGCTCCGCCGTCAACCAGTAGCGGCGCGCCGCGCGCGGGCCCATCACCGCCAGCAAATAGGGACTGATCGTCGAAGGCGCGATACCGATCCGGACTTCCGTCACGGCGAATTTCGCGTGGTCCGCGCCGATGGCGATATCGCAACAGGCAATCAGCCCGGTGCCCCCCGCATAGGCCGCGCCATTGACCCGCGCCACGGTCGGGTGGCGCATCGTGTTTAGGGTGTGGAACATGGCAGCCACATTGCGGGCATCGGCAAGGTTTTCAGCCTCGCTATGGCCCGCCGCCTGTTTCATGTAGTTCAGGTCCGCCCCGGCGGAAAAGCTCTTGCCCTTGCCGGTCAGGATCACAGCCCTGACCGCATCGTCCGCATTCAGCCGGTCAAAGGTTTCCGTCAGCGCGGCAATCAGTTCGGCATTCAGTGCGTTGTGGATATCCGGACGGTTCAGCGTCACGGTTGCGACACCGCGTCCGTCGGTTTCGCATAACAGAATTTCGTCGGTCATTCAGACTGTTCCTTACATACGGAAGACGCCGAACGTCGTCGGCTCCGCCGGTTTGTTCAGCGCGGCGGAAATACCCAGCGCCAGCACCTGTCGTGTCTGTGCCGGATCAATCACCCCATCATCCCACAGCCGGGCCGTGGCGTAATAGGGATGCCCCTCGCGTTCGTACTGATCCAGGATCGGCGCCTTGAAGGCATCTTCGTCTTCGTCGCTCCAATCGTCGCCCCTGGCTTCCATGGCGTCGCGGCGGATGGTCGCCAGTACGCTCGCCGCCTGCATGCCGCCCATGACGGAAATCCGCGCGTTCGGCCACATCCACAACATGCGCGGCCCAAAGGCGCGGCCGCACATGCCGTAATTGCCGGCACCGAACGATCCGCCGATGATCATCGTGAATTTCGGCACATTGGCGCAGGCCACAGCCGTGACCAGCTTGGCGCCATCCTTGGCAATGCCGCCCGCTTCGTATTTCTGTCCGACCATGAAGCCGGAAATATTCTGCAGGAAGATCAACGGAATGCCACGCTGGCAGCACAGGTTAATAAAATGCGCGCCCTTTTGTGCCGATTCCGAAAACAGGATGCCGTTATTGGCAACGATCCCCACCGGATAGCCATGCAGATGGGCGAAACCGCAGACCAGCGTCGGACCGTATAACTGTTTGAATTCGTCAAACTCGCTGCCGTCGACAACGCGGGCGATGATTTCCCGAACATCATAGGGTTTGCGCGGATCGGCATTGACGATGCCGTACAGTTCCTCCGCCGGATAAACCGGGTCACGCGGTTCGCGCAATGCAAGGTCAACCCGTTTGGTCCGGTTCAGGTTAGCGACGATGCGACGGCAGATCGACAGCGCATGGGCGTCGTCATTCGCAAGATGGTCGGTCACGCCGGAGGTCCGCGAATGCAGGTCCGCCCCGCCGAGATCTTCGGACGTGACGATTTCGCCCGTCGCCGCCTTAACCAACGGCGGACCGCCAAGGAAAATGGTCCCCTGCCCGCGCACGATCACGGCTTCGTCCGACATCGCCGGGACATAGGCGCCGCCCGCCGTGCAGGACCCCATGACCGAGGCGATCTGCGGAATACCGGCGGCCGACATGGTCGCCTGATTATAGAAAATACGGCCGAAATGGTCGCGGTCGGGAAAGATGCCTTCCTGGTTCGGCAGGTTCGCGCCACCGGAATCGACCAGATAGATACAGGGCAGATTGTTTTCGCGGGCGATTTCCTGTGCGCGAAGGTGCTTTTTCACCGTGATCGGATAATACGACCCACCCTTGACCGTCGCATCATTGGCAACGATGACGCATTCGGTGCCCGACACGACACCGATCCCGGTAATAATGCCGGCGGACGCGATATTGTCGTCATACATGCCATGCGCGGCGAGCGCCGAAAATTCCAGGAACGGCGCGCCCGGATCACAAAGCGCCCGGATTCGTTCGCGCGCCGGCATCTTGCCGCGTTCGACATGGCGCGCCATCGCCGCTTCGCTGCCGCCCAGCGCCACAGCCGATTGCTTTTCATGCAGATCGGCGACGAGCACCGCCATTGCCTCGGCATTTGCCTTGAACTCCGCCGCGCGTGGCTTGATGGCAGTTTTCAGAACACTCATGTCGAATCCGACTCCTTGATATTCGGGTCGTGAGATGTGTTTACGCTAACCCGTCCTACCAGGGAATATCGAACCCGTCATAATTGATGAACCGGCCGTTATCGTCGATGCCCAACCGCTCGATCACATTGGTCATGCCGCGAATACTGGTCGTGACATCAATGGCCGCACCCGCCCCGCCCATATCGGTCCGAACCCAGCCGGGATGGAACAGCACGCTTGCGATGCCACGCGACTTCAGATCGTTCGACATCACGTTCACCGCCTGATTCAGGCAGGCCTTGGCAGACCGGTAGAAAATCGAATCGCTGCTGCTGGTCTGGGTGATGCTGCCCATGATCGATGAAATAAACACCATCAGCTTGCGATCCGACTGCGCGACATTGTCGGCCAGCGCCGCCGCGACGCGAACCGGCGCAATCGCATCGACCTGCAGGACCTCCGCCCAGGCCGCATAATCAAGCCCGGCCACACCGGTACCGCGCGGCCCTGTAATGCCCGCATTGTTAAGCAGCAGATCAATCGGTTCACCCGCCAGAGAGTCCACCAGTGACTGCACCGATGCGTCGCTCGTCACATCCAGCGGCAAGGCTTCCCCCACCAGACCATCCGGGTTGCGCGCAGTCGAAATCACGCGCCACCCCGCCGCGGTATAATGTTCGGCAAATCCCTTGCCGAGCCCCCGGCTGGCCCCGGTGATCAGAACGGTCGGCATCTGCTTCTCCCTGTAACTACAATCCGATGATGACGCCGAAGATCATTGCCATACCGACAAGGCTTGCGGCAAACGAGAACGTCCGCACAAACGGAATCCCGAAGACATAAGCAACCGCGTGAACGACCCGGGCCCAGAAGAAAACCTGCGCGCCGAGCGCCGTTGTCTCGTTCGCCAGCCCGGCAACATGGGCAACCAGCACCAGGATCGCGAATGGTGCGAGATTTTCCACCAGATTGAGATGCGCCTTTTGCATCCGCGCCGACCATGCCGGCACGGCCGGTGGCGCATCCGGATATCCCATCGCATCCAGCATCCCCCAGGCCGCGATTCGGGCCAGGATATAGGGCACCCAGATCAGGGCGCACAGCACGGCGCTCCATGTCAGCATCGTCAAATCGGTCGTCAACATCATTTCCGTGGTCATGACACTTACCTCCCTTTTCAAATCAATACGGTTTGCCTGCCTTGTTCACAAAGATACGCCCCTGCGGTGAATTCCGGAGGGCCAGATCGATGTCGGGATAATTCACTTCATCGCCTTCGCTGCGGTCGCCGACTTCCAGATATACCGCCGGGCGGTCGGTGCGATTTACAAGCTGATGTCCATCGGCGACGCCTGCCGGAAACCCGACCGCCATGCCGGGTGTCAACATCTGTTCCCCCGCATCGGTGACCAGCACGATCTCACCTTCCAGCTCATAGATGAATTCGTCCTGCTTCGTGTGCCAGTGACGATGCGCCGATCCCGCATTCGACTTTAGCGTCACGTGATTGACTCCGAAGATGCTCAATCCGACGGCATCGCCCAGCGCCCGCTTTTCCCGTTCTTCAGATACGGCCTTGAACGGTTCAGGATAGCTGCTGCCCGTGCGCATCGTTACGGTCGCGGGGTCTATCGCCGGCTTCACAAGGTTTCCACTCATAACAATTCTCCCTCCGTTGCCACGCGCATATGCGCATCATGCCGTCAAACGAGGATCAGGGTCCACACCACCACCACGTTGACCAGACTGATAAAAACCGCCGCCGATGCCGTATCCTTGGCGACCTTGGACAGCGCATGGACTTCCGGCCCGATCCGGTCGACAACCGCCTCAACCGCGCTGTTGAGCAATTCAACGATCAGCACCAGCAGCAGCACGCCGATCAATATCGCCCGTTCCACCCCGGTATCCCCCAGCCACAACGCCAGCGGGACCAGCACAATCATCAACAGCACTTCCTGCCGAAACGCCGCCTCGCCGGACCAGGCCGCTTTCAACCCTTCCAGCGAATACCCCGTCGCCTTGATCAGGCGGCGCATGACGGCGCGCTCACTTCGTTTCCTCGAACAGCTCCCGGCCGATCAGCATGCGCCGGATTTCGCTGGTGCCCGCGCCGATCTCGTAAAGCTTCGCATCGCGCAGCAGGCGACCGGTCGCATATTCGTTGATATAGCCATTGCCGCCCAGACACTGGATCGCTTCCAGCGCCATCCAGGTGGCTTTTTCCGCCGCGTACAGAATAACGCCCGCCGCGTCCTTGCGTGTCGTATCCCCCCGGTCGCAAGCCTTGGCGACGGCGTAGACATAGGCCTTCGTCGCGTTCATCGTCGTATACATATCGGCAAGCTTACCCTGCATGAGCTGGAATTCACCGATTGCCTGACCGAACTGCTTGCGTTCATGGACATAGGGCACAACCGCATCCATACAGGCCTGCATGATGCCCAAAGGTCCCCCGGCCAGCACAAGGCGTTCATAGTCCAGCCCGCTCATCAACACGTTGACGCCGCGCCCTTCCGCGCCCAGCACGTTTTCCGCCGGCACCTCGCAATCCTCGAACACCAGCTCACAGGTATCGGAACCGCGCATGCCCAGCTTGTCGAGTTTCGGCGAGGTCGAAAATCCCTTGAAGCCCTTCTCGATGATGAAGGCCGTAATCCCGCGCTTGTCCGCGTCCGGGTCGGTCTTGGCATATACCACCAACGTCTCCGCCGTAGGCCCGTTGGTGATCCACATCTTGGTGCCGTTCAGGATGTAGCGGTCGCCCTTGCGTTCGGCTTTCAGCCGCATGGATACGACGTCGGAACCGGAACCGGCCTCGCTCATCGCCAGCGCGCCGACATGCTCCCCGGATATCAGCTTCGGCAGGTAGCGCCGTTTCTGTTCCTCGCTGCCGTTGCGGTTGATCTGGTTCACGCAGAGGTTGGAATGCGCGCCGTAAGACAGGCCGACCGCGGCGGAGGCGCGACTGATTTCCTCAATGGCGACGACATGTTCGGTATAGCCCATGCCCGCGCCGCCGAATTCCTCTGCCACCGTGACGCCATGCAATCCCAGCGCGCCAAGTTGCGGCCACAGATCGGCGGGAAATTCGTTAGTCTGGTCTATTTCGGCGGCGCGCGGCGCGATCTTATCGGCGGCGAAGGCGCGCACCATATCGCGCAACATGTCGGCGCTTTCGCCGAGGTCGAAATCCAGTCCTGGCAGTGCATTGGCAATCATCGTCGCTCCTTCACGTCAGCGGGTACGATTATGCGCCGATTCCGACAGGTATGCGCAACCTTTTGCGGTACACGAATCACGTTACTATGTGGCACGTCCAGACATGACAACATCAACGCCACAAAGGCTCAACCGCATCGCAATGGACCTTCCCGTCACCAGCGCCGACATTTGAAGGACAGGTGAACCCCCATGGACCCCTTTGAATCGCTTCCCGACCGCGAATTTTACGCGCCGGTCTTCGCGCCCTGGCTCGGTTGGGATGACTTTGGCCCAATATACAGAAAGGCCCAGCCTTTCACGGTCGTTTCACCTGATAGATGCTGGATCCTGTATTCGCTGGCACAACAGGCCATGCAACTGGACGGCAATTTTTATGAAGCGGGCGTCTACAGGGGCGGCACGGCGATTATCCTGCGCGACGTCATTCTGATTGGAAACCGGAACGGCGCCGACAAGACACTTCGCCTTTTCGATACATTTGAGGGCATGCCCGAAACCGACCCCGACCGCGACCTGCACAAACCGGGCGATTTCAGCGAGACCTTCCTGGACACCGTCAAAACGGTCCTGGGAGATTCTGACAACATCGTCTTTCATCCGGGCCTGATACCCGACACCTTTGCCGGGCTCGAAGACGACCGCATCTGTTTTGCCCATGTCGATGTCGATATCTACCGCAGCATTCAGGACTGCTGCGAATTCATTTATCCGCGGCTGGCGCCGAGCGGCTTCATGATATTTGACGATTACGGGTTTCCGACCTGCCCGGGTGCGCGTCAGGCCGTGGACGAATTTTTCCGGGACAAGCCGGAAGTGCCGCTCGTTCTGCCAACCGGGCAGGCTCTCGTCACCAGATGCGCCTGACTGCGTAACAATCGCCCGGACCTGCCGCCACCTAGAACAGCACCAGCCCCGCCAGCCCGAGGAAAAACAGGAATCCGATCACGTCCGTCACCGTGGTCAGGATAACGCCGGAACTGACGGCCGGATCGATACCGGCGCGATCGAGACCCAGCGGAATCAGTAACCCGGCCACGTTTGCGACAACCAGATTGACGATCATCGCCGCGCCGATCACCAGCGCGATTTCCATTTCCGAGAACCAGAAATAGGCGACGGTGCCCATCAGCACGGCAAAAACCAACCCGTTGATGGCGCCGACCAAAAGCTCCTTGCCCAGCACCCGCAACGCATTGCTGGCGGTCAGTTCGCGCACCGCGAGCGCACGGACGGCGACGGTCAGGGTCTGGGTGCCGGCATTGCCGCCCATGGACGCAACGATCGGCATCAGCACCGCCAGCGCCACGACCTTTTCGATTTCCGCCTGAAACAGGCCGATGACAATCGACGCCAGGATCGCCGTCGCCAGATTGACCAGCAACCAGGATCCGCGCAGACGGGTCGTCGCCACGACTGCTTCATACAGATCATCCGCCTGCACGCCGCCCAGCTTCAGGATGTCTTCTTCATGTTCTTCATGGATCACGTGGACCACGTCATCGACGGTAATGACCCCGACGATGCGACCCGCGTCGTCAATCACCGGTGCCTCGACAAGCCCGTACTGGTGGAACAGGAAGGCGACGTCTTCCTGATCCATGGTTACCGGGATCAGCTTGATCTCGGTTTCCATGATATTCTTGACGGGGACATAGCGACGGCGTCGCAGCAGCCGGCTGGTCATGACGATACCGGTCGGCTTGTGGTCAGGGCCGACGACAAACAGGCCGTAAAATTCATCCGGTAGTTCCGCGTCGGACCGCATGTAATCAATCGCCTGACCGACACTCCAGTCAATCGGAATGGCGGCGTATTCGCGGCGCATCAGGCGCCCGGCGCTTTCTTCGGGATAACCGAGCGCTTCTTCGTACAGTGCCCGCTCACCGACCGGCATTTGCTGCAGCAGCGCCGCCTGATCCGCGTCCTCGAGATCCTCGATGATGTCGAGCGCGTCGTCGGTATCGAGTTCGTTGACAACCCGGGCCAGCGCCTCCGGCTCCAGGTCCTCCAGCAGATCCTCGCGGACCGCCTCGTCAAGATAGGCAAAGAGCTGGGGATCGAATTCCCGGCCGAGGTACTTCTCGATCAGGTCCCGGTCCGCCGACGACAGCGCCTGCACAAGATCGGCCTGATCGGCGGCATGTAGCGGCTCGACCAGTTCCCGGACCGTTGCGCGATCATCCGCGGCGATCGCGGCGTGCACCGACCGCACAAGGTCGTCCGTCAGGCCATACAGGCCTTCAAGATCGTCGTCTTCGCGATCTTCGACGACGGCTAGGTTCGGATCGGCCATCTACATTTCCCCGGAGCAAACCCAGAATGACCGGAAACGGCTGCGCCGATCCCGGTCATCACTGAAACTTCACTCTACCGCATCTTTCAGGTCGGAAGCATTAAAATTGCTGCACTGCACCAATTTTAATGCCGCCCCGAAAACAAACGGCTGCAGACGCTGGCTTTTAGTGATCCTGCGCGTCTACCACCGCATAAGCCGTCATATTCACGACACCGCGCGTCGTAACCGACTGGGTCACGATATGCACCGGCTTCGCCATGCCCATCAGCATCGGCCCCACGGACAGGCCATCGCCGATGGTTTTCAGCAGGTTGAAGGCGATATTCGCCGAATCCAGCGACGGGGCAACCAGCAGGTTGGCGCTGCCCTTGAGCTTGGAATTCGGGAATACCCGCGCCCGGATGCTTTCGTTGATCGCGGCATCCGCGTGCATTTCACCTTCGACTTCCAGGTCAGGATCGCTGGCGTGCAACAGCGCCACCGCTTCGCGCATCTTGATCGCCGACGGGCTGTTCCGCGTTCCGAAATTGGAATGCGACAGCAGCGCCACCTTGGGTTCAAGACCGAACCGCTTCACTTCTTCCGCGGCCAGGCGAACCATGCCGGCGATTTCCTCTGCGGTCGGGTCCGGCGACACATGCGTATCACAAAGGAAGTAGGAGCCACTCGGCACAACCACGAGGCTGAGCGCCGAAACGTCAGCAACCCCATCCGCCTTGCCGATGATCTGGGTCAGATCGGTCAGGTCCTTTTCATATTGCCCATGCGTCCCGCAAATCAGCGCATCCGCCATGCCCTGCTTGACCATCATGGCCCCCAGGATTGTCGGATTGTTGCGGACCAGTTCACGCGCATGGTTCGGGGTGACCCCGCTACGCACGTTCATTTCATGATAGAGCTTCGCCAGACCGGCGGAGTTGTCATCATCCTGCGGATCGACGATCTGCACGTCCTGGCCGATTGTGACCCGCATGCCCAGTTCGGAAATCTTCGCTTCGATAACCGCTGTACGACCGATCAGGATCGGTGTTGCCAACCCGTCATCGATCGCGATCTGCACAGCACGCAGGATACGGGTGTCCTCGCCTTCGGCATAGACGACCCGCTTGGGATCGAGCCGCGCCTTTTCGAAGACCGGGCGCATGATCTGGCCCGACCGGAAGACGAAGGAGGCCAGCTTGCGCCGGTACTCGTCGAAATCCGTGATCGGCCGCGCGGCAACGCCGCTATCCATCGCCGCCTTGGCAACCGCCGGGGCGATTTCCGTGATCAGGCGCGGATCGAACGGCTTCGGGATCAGCTTTTCGGGGCCGAAGGTACCGCTCTGTCCGCCAAACGCGGCCTGCACGATATCGGAGCTTTCCGCCATCGCCAGATCGGCAATCGCCTTGACGCAGGCAATCTTCATTTCCTCGTTGATGACCGAGGCGCCGACGTCCAGCGCGCCACGGAAGATGAACGGGAAGCACAGCACATTATTGACCTGGTTGGGATAATCCGACCGGCCGGTGCCGATGATCACGTCCGGGCGCGCCTTGTGGGCTTCCTCCGGGGTAATTTCCGGGTTCGGGTTGGCCAACGCCATGATGATCGGCTTGTCGGCCATGGTCTTGACCATCTCGCCGGTCAGCGTGCCCGGAGCGGACAGGCCGAGGAAGATATCGGCGCCAACCAGCGCTTCGGTCAAATTCCGGTGCTTGGTATCGTTGGCGAAATATTCCTTGTACTTGTCCATCCGCTCGGTCCGACCCTTGTAGATCGTGCCGGTCCGGTCGGTGACGATGATGTTTTCCAGCGGCATGCCCAGCGCGATAAGCTGTTTGACGCAGGCCTGCGCCGCAGCACCGGCGCCCGAGGTCACGAGCCGGACATCCTTGATATCCTTTTCGACGACCCGCAGCGCGTTGTAGATCGCGGCGGCGACGACGATGGCCGTGCCGTGCTGATCATCATGGAAGACGGGGATTTTCATCCGCTCGCGCAGCAGTCGTTCGATTTCGAAACAGGCCGGCGCGCCGATATCTTCCAGGTTGATACCACCGAAGGTCGGCTCCAGCCGGGCGACGCATTCAACGAACTTTTCGACATCGGTTTCATCGACTTCGATATCGAAGACGTCGACATTGGCGAATTTCTTGAACAGGACCGCCTTGCCTTCCATCACCGGCTTGGACGCAAGCGCGCCGATATTACCCAGCCCCAGCACCGCGGTACCGTTGGTGATAACCCCGACCAGATTGCCGCGTACGGTCACGCTGGCCGCTTCGTTGGGATCTTCGGCAATCAGCATGCAGGCGGCGGCCACGCCGGGCGAGTAAGCGAGCGCGAGATCGCGCTGATTCGCCATCGGCTTGGTGGCGACGATTTCCAGTTTCCCCGGCGGGTCCATCTGGTGATAGACGATTGCGGCCTTGTCTAATTCGTTGGTCATGTCCTGCTATTCCCCTCTGACGCCGCCGGTTGACGGCCATTCATGGCGTTTTTGTCATCCGAAGGCTGTTTAGCCTGCTGTCATTAACGAAGTGTGACCTTCCATTAACCAAATAGCACAAATCCGGGGCGAATTGCCCGAAAATGATTTCGCGGAGTGACAATTCGCCCGGAAAAGCGAAAAGGCCCGCCGTTTCCGGCGAGCCTTTCGGGATAATGGTGCGGTCGAGAAGACTCGAACTTCCACGGGATCTCTCCCACAGCGACCTCAACGCTGCGCGTCTACCAGTTCCGCCACGACCGCATAGTTTTCCCCGGGAACGGAAAAGGTTATAGAGAGAGCCGTTCCCCGCGAGTGCAGGGGGAAATAGCAAATCGTTCTTAGCATGGCAAGTACGGCAATCACGACGGACCAAAGCGCCCCGGAATGGCGCATCAGCGAAGCCCCCGTTCCCTACGAGGAAGCGGTGGCGACGATGGAGGATCGCGTGCGCGGCATCCATGAAGGGACCGCCCGTGAACTGATCTGGCTGCTGGAACACCCGCCGCTATACACCGCCGGTACCAGCGCGAAACGCGAAGACCTGCTCGAACCCGACCGTTTCCCGGTTTACGAGGCCGGACGCGGCGGCCAGTTCACCTATCACGGGCCGGGGCAGCGCATCGCCTATGTCATGCTGAACCTGCGCAAACGCGGGCCCGACGTGCGGCGTTTTGTCTGCAATCTGGAAGACTGGGTAATCGGCGCGCTGTCCACCTTCAACGTCACCGGCGAACGGCGCGACGGACGGGTCGGCATCTGGGTCGACCGGGGCAACGGGCGCGAGGACAAGATCGCCGCGGTCGGTGTGCGCATCCGCCGCTGGGTCACCTTCCACGGCATCTCGATCAATCTCGACCCCGACCTGTCGCATTTTTCCGGCATCGTCCCCTGCGGCATCGGCGACGAAAACCTGGGCGTGACCTCGCTGGTCGATCTTGGCCTGCCGGTCACGATGGCCGATCTGGACGTGGCGTTGCAGGCGGCCTTCAACCCGGTCTTCGAGTCAGCGCCGGAACAGAAAATCGGTTAATCCGCCGCGCGCCTGCCAATGGGCGCGTTCCAGTTCGGGGTCGTCATGTTCCTCGACCGGCCAGCCGATGCACAGATAGGCGACCAGCTTCCAATCCGCCGGTACATCCAGCGCCGCACTGGCTTCCGCCGGGTCCAGGATCGACACCCAGCCGACGCCCAGCCCGCGCGCCCGCGCCGCCAGCCACAGGGTCTGCACCGCACCGACCGCCGAATAGGCCAGCATTTCCGGCATCGTCCGCCGGCCCAGCCCGTGCCCGCGGCTGGTTTCGGTATCGGCAAACACCGCCAGATGCACCGGCGCTTCCGCCAGACCGGCCAGCTTCAGCGACGCATAGTTCACCGCCTGCGCGCCATCGTAATCCGCCAGCGCATCGGCATTGGTGCGGCGGAAATTTTCGGTAATCGCCGTGCGTCGCGCCGCGTCCTCGACCAGCACGAAACGCCAGGGCTGGCTGTTGCCGACCGAGGGCGACAGACAGGCCAGCGCTAGTAACTTTTTTACCAATGCCGGATCGACCGGGTCGGACCGGAAGCGGCGCACATCGCGGCGCCAGGCGAACAGTTCGGCCAGCCGGGCGGAAAACGCATCGTCGAATTCGGGCGGCGTAACGGTCATGACCTCACCCCGCCGTCGGCAAGGTGGCAAAACCGGACGTATCCGGGTCCGCCGCCGGTTCCGGGGTCAGCCGGGTGACATGCGCCAGTGCCGGCCCCTTGTGACAGGCCGACACCATCAACCGCACGGTATCCGCATCGCCCGCGAACAGCGCCTCGACCGAACCATCGCGCCGGTTGCGCACCCAGCCGTCCAGCCCTCGCGCGGATGCCTCCCGCGCCGTCCAGGCCCGGTAGCCGACACCCTGCACCCTGCCTTCGATCACCAACCGTATCGCCATAAATCCTTCCCCGCAGCCGATAACGATATACAAATCACGCTCTTTCCGCGTGAAACCGGCTATAAGATCGTCCATGATTGCCATGCAACCGTTTAATTCGCGCCGACAGGTCCCGGCACCGCCACAGGGCACACCACAGGGCGACCCACCGGGCGAACAGGCCGCCGGAAGGAAGGATATCATGCGCCACGCGTTTCCGGTCATACATGCCGCGTTTCTGGCCACATTACTGGTCGCGGTCCCCGCGCGGGCCAATGAAATCGAAACGCAGATGGCGCAATGCAGCGACCGCGCCGCCGATCCGGACAGCATCATCGACGCCTGCGGCTGGCTGTTCGATTCCGGGCGGCTGCCGCGCTATGCCGTCGCGCGCAGCTATGCCAGCCGGGGCATCGCCTATGTCCGGCAGGAAAAATACGAACTCGCGCTCGACGATCTGGGCCGCGCGCTGGCCCGCAATTCCGGCATTGCCGAAGCGCTGATCCACCGGGGCATCGCCTATAGCCATACCGGCCGCAATGTCCTGGCACTGAACGATTTCAACAAGGCCATCGGCCTCACGCCGCGCGACGCAAGGGCCTTTCTCGGCCGCGCCAATGCCCATGCCGGCAAGGACGATACGGAACGCGCGCTGACCGATTTCGAAAAGGCCATCAAACTGAAGCCGGATTACGCCGAGGCGTTTTTCGACCGCGGTAACCTGCAGGCGAAGGAAAAGGAGCGGGACCTCGCCATCGCGGATTACACCCAGGCCATCACGCTCGACCCGGCCTACAAGGACGCCTGGATGCAGCGCGCCAATGTGCACGCCACCGGCGAGGACCACGAAAAAGCCATCGCGGATTACGACAAGGTGCTGGAACTCGACCCGGAATCGGTGGACGCCACCTTTGGTCGCGGCGTCGCCTATGGCGAACTGGATCAAATGGACCTTGCCCTCGCCGACCTCAACCGCGTCCTCGAACTCGACCCCACCTATGTCCAGGCCTATTTCGGGCGCGGCTACGCCTATCTGCAGAAAAACCTGTATGAAAAAGCCATCGCGGATTATGACGAGGTCATCGCCCGGAGCCCGTATGTTGCCGATGCCTGGCACGCCCGGGGCACCGCCTATGTCGAAAGCAGCCAGTTCGACCTGGCCCTGTCCGACCTGAAACGGGCGCTGGAACTCAAGCCCGACGACGCGGAAATCCATTACGAACACGGCCGGGCCCTTGCCGGCACCGAAGAAACCGACAAGGCGGTCAAGGCCTTCAGCCGCGCCATATCCCTCGACCCCGAGCACGCGAACGCGCTGGCGGCGCGCGGCATCGCCTATCTGGAACAGGACGAAACCGACGCCGCAAAAAGCGATTTCGACGCCGCAAAACCCCTGCTCGACAAGGCCATCGAAGAAGACCCGGACGACGCCGCCACCTACGCCACCCGCGGCCGGGTCCAGCAAAAACGCGGCGACACGACAGCCGCGCTGGCCGATTTCCAGACCGCCCATGACAAGGGCGACCGCTCCGAACCGGTGATCACGGCGCTGAAGGCGGCGGGGAAGATTTAGTAGGGGAAACAGGCGGAACGCATCGCGCACCGCCCGATGGCACCGGCCTTCCCGCTAATGCGGCCGCGCCAAGGCCAACATCCCGTATGCGACCGCGAGAGCCATCCCCACAACCGTCTTGTCCAGCCCGAGGCAGGACGCCGTGTACAGGCTCGACAGCAGGGCATAGGCAACCTGATGGTGTATATGTAACATGTGGCACCTCTCTTGAGTTCGAGTGGGTGCCGCCCGGGCGGCGGTTACGTTCGATCGATGAAAGGCATTCTGCGCGAGAACCGGCGTGGGGCCGGTTCCCGATAATTCCGGGATGTTACGGAAAGTTACGGAAAGGCGATGGACAGTTTCGGGGCACGGTTCGGCATACTGGTGAAGACCCGTCGCGGCATCGAAGGGCTGAGCCAGCGCGACCTCGCCATCCGCGCCTTCGATGACGAAGCCCGCAAGACGCGCATTTCCGAACTGGAAAACGGCAAGGTTCCCAACCCGCAGCAGCGCACGATCGATGCCCTTGTCACCGCGCTGAATATCCCGGCGGAAGACGTCGCTGCGTGTCGAACGCCCGACGCAAATGGCCCCTCGCCGGAAATTCATGATGAACTGGCCGCCGGGCTGCTGGAAAACCTGTCCATGCGATTCGGCCACGACAACCCGGATGCGACCCGCACCGAACTGCGCGCCTTCCTGCAGGAAAAGGCGCGCGACTACCGGGCGCTGAAGGAACGGCTGGATGAAATCAAACAGGCGGCGGAATCGGAAGGGCGGCTGGACAACCAGCTCACCGCCGCGCAGGCAGCCATCGACGCGGGCGATTTCGACGAAGCCGACGACATCCTGGCATCCGCAGAGGAAATCCAGCAGGCCGAACGCACCCTCGCCCAGGTCCGCCACCAGTCCCGCATCCGCGCCACCCGCGGCGACGCCGCGCTGCTGAAAGGCGACCCCGACACCGCCTACGCCCACTACGCCGCCGCAGCCGGTTTTTTCGATCCCTTCGATCCGGAGGAGGGCGGCCGGACCCGCATCGGTTACGTTAGCCGCTTAATAGAACATGGCGAGCGCTTCGCCGACGCCGCAATGCGCCGTGCCGTAGACCTTGCCCGGCAAAACACTACAGCGTTTTCGCGACGGGAAAATCCGGATGACTGGGCGATGGCGCATGGCAGTCTCGGCAATGCCCTAACGAGACTGGGCGCACGCGAGAGCGGCACCGCGCGGCTGGAGGAAGCCGTCGCCGCCTATCGCGCCGCGCTGGCGGAGTACACCCGCGACCGCGTGCCGCTCGACTGGGCCATGACACAGAACAACCTCGGCACTGCCCTCCAAACACTGGGCCAACGCGAGAGCGGCACCGCGCGGCTGGAGGAAGCCGTCGCCGCCTATCGCGCCGCGCTGGCGGAGTACACCCGCGACCGCGTGCCGCTCGACTGGGCCATGACACAGAATAATCTCGGCAATGCCCTCCGGACACTCGGCGAACGCGAGAGCGGCACCGCGCGGCTGGAGGAAGCCGTCGCCGCCTATCGCGACGCGCTGTTGGAATACACCCGCGACCGCGTGCCGCTCGACTGGGCCGCAACACAGAATAATCTCGGCAATGCCCTCCAGACACTGGGCAAACGCGAGAGCGGCACCGCGCGGCTGGAGGAAGCCGTCGCCGCCTATCGCGCCGCGCTGGCGGAGTACACCCGCGACCGCGTGCCGCTCGACTGGGCCATGACACAGAATAATCTCGGCAATGCCCTCCGGACACTCGGCGAACGCGAGAGCGGCACCGCGCGGCTGGAGGAAGCCGTCGCCGCCTACTGCAACGCGCTGGCGGAGATCACACGAAACCGCATGTCACTCGGCTGGGCAATGGTACGGATGAATATTGCCAAAGCACTGATGCTGCTGGGCGAACGGAAATCCGACGGGACCGTTCTGACGGCGGCGCTGGCAGCCATGCAAGACGCCCGCACGGTCCATGTGGACGAGGCCGGAATGGCGCACGTTGCAGAGGAACTGGACGGTTATATCGCCGAAATCGAGGCGCTGATCGCCAACCTTAAAGGCTAGCCCCCCTACTCAAACTCCAGGATCGGCTGATCCACCGTCAGGCTCGCGCCCGCCTCCGCCAGCACCGCTTTTACCGTGCCGTCGCGGGCCGCGCGCAGGACGTTTTCCATTTTCATCGCCTCGACCACCGCCAGCGTTTCGCCGGCCTTGACCGTGTCGCCTTCCGCGCAGGCGAGGCTGAGCAGCAGGCCGGGCATGGGGGAGAGCAGGAAGCGGGAAGTGTCCGGCGGAGGTTTGTGCAGCATCAACCGGTTCAGCGCGACCACCGCTTCGCGCGCGATCAAAATGTCGCTGGCGCCGCCCGCATGGCTGAGCCGGTAGCGCACGCCTGCGCGGTCGACCTGGATACAGACCTTCTGGCCGTCCACAGAACCGTCGAACAGCGGCATGCCCGGGCGCCAGTCGCCCTGTACCGCGAAATCCGTGGCGTCCACGGTGACGGTAAAACCATCGCCATTCGCAGCACCATTTTGGGTGACGGTGATGGGGTATTCGGTGCGTTCCTCCAGCCCGACGACTGCGATCAGCCCGTCTTCCGCCCTGCCGCCGCCAATCGCGGCCGCGCGCTGTGACAGGGTGTCGTGGATGACGGCGGCGACGGCAACGATCAGCTTGGGGTCGTCATGCACCAGGTCGTCGGTGGAAAAGCCGTCGGGGTATTCCTCGGCGATGAAACCGGTGGTCAGCTTGCCCGCCGCGAAGCGCGGATGCGCCATCAGCGCCGCCAGGAAGGGGATATTGTGCGAGACACCGCGGATGTAATAGGCGTCCAGCGCGCCGCGCATCTTGGCAATGGCGGCGTCGCGCGTATCGCCATAGGTGATCAGCTTGGCGATCATCGGGTCGTAATAGATCGAGATTTCGCCGCCTTCGGTGACGCCGCTATCGACGCGCACGCCGTCTTTTTCCGCCGGGGGCTGGTAGCGCACCAGCCGGCCGGTCGAGGGCAGGAATTCGCGGAACGGGTCCTCGGCATAGACGCGGCTTTCCATCGCCCAGCCGGTCAGGGTCACATCCGCCTGCTTGATCGTCAGCGGCTTGCCGGCGGCGACGCGGATCATCTGTTCGACCAGGTCGATGCCGGTGACGCATTCGGTGACCGGGTGTTCGACCTGCAGCCGCGTGTTCATTTCCAGGAAGTAGAAATTGCGGTCCGCGTCGACGATGTATTCGACCGTCCCGGCGGAGCGGTAATCGACCGCCTTGGCCAGCGCCACGGCGGACGCCCCCATCGCGGCGCGGGTTTCCTCGTCCAGGAACGGCGACGGCGCTTCCTCGATCACCTTCTGGTGGCGGCGCTGGATCGAACATTCGCGCTCGCCCAGATGAATGGCGTTGCCGAACCCGTCGGCCAGTATCTGGATTTCGATATGGCGCGGATTGACGATGAATTTCTCGACGAAGATACGGTCGTCGCCGAAGCTGCGTGCGCGCCTCGCTGGCCGCCGCCCGGAAGCCCTCGGCGACCTCGTCATCGCCATTGGCGATGCGCATGCCCTTGCCGCCACCACCGGCCGACGCCTTCAGCATCACCGGATAGCCCAGCTTATTCGCCGCCACGACCGCCGCATCGGCATCCGCGATCACCCCCGCATGGCCGGGCACGGTCGGCACCCCCGCCGCGATGGCCAGCTTCTTGGATTCGATCTTGTCGCCCATCGCGCCGATGGCGTGCACGCCGGGGCCGATAAAGGCGACGCCCGCGTCGTCCAGCGCGGTGGCGAAACCGGCGTTTTCCGACAGGAAGCCGTAGCCCGGATGCACCGCTTCCGCGCCGGTTTCCTTTACCGCGCGCAGGATGTTATCGGCGACAAGGTAGCTTTGCGCGCTCGCCGCCGGACCGATCAGCACCGCCTCGTCGGCCATCTCGACATGCAGCGCGCCGGCATCGGCTTCGGAATAAACGGCGACCGTCTTGATCCCCATACGGGATGCGGTGCGCATGATGCGGCAGGCGATTTCGCCTCGGTTGGCAATCAGGATCTTGGCGAACAATGCGGCCCCCGGTTCGGCTGTGTAAGCGGGGAAAAAGACCGGCAAGTCCGCCCCGTGTCAAGCGTCACCGCCGCCCGCGATGGCGGGGCCCGGTCCGGCGGTTATTCCGGTTTCCAGTGATCGGCCCGTTTCGTCGCCGCCAGGACGATGGCTTCCGGCAGTTTCGCCGCCAGCGCCTTGCGGTTGACCTCCGCCGTCCAGTTCTTCTGGCGCGCCGCGAGGGTCAGCCAGAACAGCGCCTCGGCTTCGTTCTTTTCGATGCCTTCGCCCCGGGCATAGCGCGTGCCGATATGGTTCTGCGCCTTGGCATAGCCCTTTTTCGCCGCGCGCAGGAACCATTGCGCCGCCGCCGCGATATCCGCCGTGCCGCCGATTCCGTCACGGGTAATCTTGCCCATGTTGTATTGCGCGCGTTCGTGCCCCTGCTGGGCCGCCTTCTCGATCCAGGCCCGGCCCTTTGCTTCATCGACCGTCACGCCCCGGCCGTGCAGGTAGATCTTCCCCAGCACATATTGCGACCGGCCCAGCCCGGCTTGCGCGGCCCGGACCAGAAAGTCGAGCCCTTCCGCATGGTCGGTTTCCGCATCGGTGCCGAACAGATAGCTGGTCGCGAGGTTATGCAGCGCTTCGGGCATGTTCTGCGCCGCGGCCTTGCGCCACCATTCGCGCGCTGCCGCCTTGTCGACGGTAACGCCGCGCCCTTCGTCCAGCATGATGCCCAGATTGTACTGCGCGCGCACTTCGCCGCCTTCGGCCAACCCGGTCCAGATTTTCCGCGCCGCGCTGAAATCGCCCCGTTGATAGGCGGCATAGCCGTCGTCGAATGTCGCGGCCGATGCCCCGCCTGTCGGCAGCGCCAGCGCCAGTCCCAGCAGCAAACACCAGCCCGGCGATCCGCCCGGTCAGCCCCCTTCCGTGACCGCTCCGGACCCATCATCTGTGCCTCCCCGCAAATCGGTATTTCATGCGGTTTTCCGCTGATCCATCGTTGATTGTCCGCCGCGCCGTCATGAGGTCGCCGGGTAGCGGGGTCAGCCGCGCTCTGCAGCGCCTCGATCAGCCCGTCCGCCCCGTGCCGGCGCAGCACCGCGCCGAATTCCGAGCGCTGGGTCGACAGCATGCTGATCCCCTCCGACCACCACGTCGACGACCCGGTACCCGCCGTCGAATCTCCGCACCCGCCAGTCGCACCGCAGCGGGCGGCGCTTTCCGGCTGCACGATCCGGGTCCGCACATAGCGGTCCGTCTGGCCCCCGCCTCCGCGGTCCGGTCGATGACGAATCGCTGGCCCGGTATAGCCGCCCAGCCGCGCTCGAATAGGTCTTCAGCACCCAGGCCGCGAACAGTTCCTGGTACTCGTCGCCTGCTGGTCCGGCGTCATGTCCCGCCAGTAGCCGGCCGACGACGAAACGGCCGATCCGGCGCATCGCGAAACCATCATGCAGCAGGGCCGGAACCGTTCCTCGCGGACCTCCAGGCTGACACTCTGATCCTGCAGGGCGCCGATGGCCTGACTGGCAAGGGTTTTGATGAACGAGGCCTCGTCCGCCGACGCCACCGCCAGATTGGCAAACAGGGTCAATCCTGCCGCTATTCCTGTTACGAGACGTTTGAAATCCGCGCATTGTTGCCCCTCGCAGCCGACATTCGTCGCAATCGCCACCATTGCGGGCAATTAAACCCCCATCCGGGGTCAACGGCAAGGTTCACGGGCAGACTATCGCAAGAAGAACTGCACCGGCACGACCAGACGGATGCGCTCGCCGGCCACTTCCAGCGGCGGCGGCGGCAAGGGCTCGGCCCGGCGGATCAGTGCCAGAACCTCGTTATCCAGCATCTTGTGGCCGCTGCTTTGCCGAAGACTGTGTTCCAGAACATACCCGTTGCGATCCATCACGAAGGCAAGCAGCGCCATGCCTTCCTGACGGCGGCGGCGGGCGCTGCGCGGATATTCCTTGTGCTCCTGCAGCCACACCTGAAGATGGGCCATGTAATCCGCGGCCTCGCCGGCAACGCCCCCGGCTGCGGGCGCGGTGGCGGCACCGTCACCGGCATCCGTGGTATTGCGGGCCCCGGAACGCCCCCCCCCGCCCCGGCCGTCAC
>CALSRA010000043.1 GCA_943788635.1 uncultured Alphaproteobacteria bacterium
CTGCCGGTCGCGAAATGGCGGGGATACCAGGGCAAGGCCAATATCTATGGCAAGTCTTTCGAGACACTGACGCATAGCGCGGCAATTGGCGCCCTGACGAAACGGATTTGTGTCTTTTCAACGATTCATGTGCCTCTGGTAACACCCGCTTTCGCGGCAAAGGCGCTGGCGACGATTGATCATATTACCCATGGCCGCGCGGCGCTGAATATCGTTTGCGGCTGGAATCAGGCGGAATTTGACCTGCATGGCGTGACAATTAATCAGGACAGAAGCTATGAGCACGGGCTGGAATGGTGGAAAATATGGGCGAAAATGCTGGAAGGCGGCCCTGAATTCGATTGGAAGGGTGAATTCTTTGACCTGAAGAAATTGCAAACCGACCCGGTCTCGGTACAGCGTCCGCGGCCACTGGTGATGTCGGCAGGCTTTTCGCCCAAGGGGCGCGATTTCGCGGCGCAGGCGGCGGATGCCTTGTTCACCAATCTGACGGAGCTGGATCAGATTCCTGCATTATTGGAGAATGTCGCCACCTATGCCGAGCCGTATGGGCGGTCGCTTCCGGTTTACGCCATGGGGCATGTGGTTTGCCGTCCGACCCGCCGGGAGGCTGAAGAGTTCTTTCACTATTTTGCCGAGGATATGGCCGATACCGAAGGGCAGCAATATTATCGCAGCAATCGCGGGGCAACCGCTGGCAGCGGTAATCAGGCTGTCGCGCGTCCCTTTGAGAATCGATTTACCCGCAAGACCGGAAAGGCATTCAACGGCGCGTATCCGGGCTCGTTTCCCTTTGTCGGTACACCGGATGATGTTGCCGCCGAAATGTTGCGTATGAGCGAGTCCGGCCTTGCCGGTACGTCCGTGGCTTTTCTGGATTACCTGAAGGAAATTCCCTACTTCATCGCAGAAGTACTGCCCCGCCTGGAGCGTTTGGGCCTGCGCGCACCCGTCGAGTAATCGCCTGAGTCCTGACAATAAAAACGCCGTGTGCCCGGTGACCTGTTCGCGGCATGGGGCTTATTATTGCGTAATTTGACCGTTCACATTCTTGTGTAGTTGGAAACCCCGGTAATTTTCTGGGGCGGTTTGGAAACATGAAACATTCGGCCTTCCTACAACCTATGGAAGGACCCAAGAATGAATGTTTTCACCGACGACAATCTCGCAAATATCCAGTCATTTATCGACCTGCAATTGGAAAAGCTGGCGGCAATCGGGCTGGAACTTCGCACCGACGTTGATATGGATCGTTTCGCGTCGTTCCTGGAAGTCGCCCCGAAAGCATTACCGGTTCCGTCGACACATGACCCGGAACGCAGTCATTTGCATCCGGGCAATGCGTATTGGACAATGTTAACCGATGCGCTGGGGGAAATCGTTGCCTGCAATGGGCAGCGAATGGTCGATACCGATGATCTTTTTGAGGATATCCGGACCCATTCCTTTTTCAAAAATCGCCATCCGATGATTCATCATTATCCGTTGGCGCTGTATCGCGATCTTGAATTTCCCAACCTGTCAGGCCGGATCAGCGTTGGCGGTGGTATGTGGGTTTCCCCTGACTGGCGGGGATACCATCCTGAATTTGGCGGCAAGCTGTACAGCGTCTATTCGCCACTTGTTCGGGCGATAGCGCTACGCCATTTCAAACTTGCCTGGTACTGCGCGCTGTATCGGGCCGACCCGTCGCGCTCCTCATTGGGGCAGGACGGCTCCGGATTCACGAACGCCGTGAATTTGCTGAATGGCATGTTTCCGCTTCAGGACAGGGAGGCGAACATTCAGTTCATGTGGATGTCCCGTGAGGAAATGCTTCAGTTCATTCGAGACAGAATTTTTGGTTCTGAAAGGAAACGCCAAGCATAAATTACGCGCGAAATCTCACCATTAGCACCGGCCAGCGGCAGGAGAATCTTGGCGTACTCACGATTGATGCCAAGCATTTCCTGCCGTGTGTAGATATAGGTGGGCTGTCGCGTTTGTTTGCATAAATAGTATTCACGCGCACACGCCTTGGCGTGGATCCGAACAGGGTGATCGGCGAAGCGTTTACGCTCCCAGTTGCCGCAAACGCCTGCGGGGTGGTTGTTCATCATGAAGTTCATCGGGTTTTCGACTGAAACATCTACCCAGGGGGATTGCTCGACTGGGGGGTGAAAATCCGATTCTGCAGGAACGTTGCCATCGATCAGATGTCGTTCCTGCCAGTACCGGTAGAGCCTGTCGATATTGGTACTATGGTGATCGATCGGCGCCCGCTCTGCCGCGATCAATATCCTGACTTGGCTGTTATCCAGCTCGTTCTCGTTCAGGCGTTCGATTTCACCAAGCATCAGAATGCCTCATCCGTAATCCCGGATTCGGCAAGCGATGGCCGTGTAACAATCTGAACCCTGGTAACCGCACCGTCATTATCCGCGAGGGGAAGAAGCAATGAACTGTAATGCAAAGGAACACTGTCGATTGCCAGTTCCGTAGCGACATAGACGGGGCGAAAATCCTTTTTCATCCAGACCATATCCAGCAGCAATGTCCAATGTACGCCATTGGGGGACAGGGTATTCAGATCGCGATGGGTGAACCCTTGTAAACCCATCGCCTTGGAACCTTTTCGAATGACCCGAAAGCTGGAAAGGTCGTCATTCGAAACGTCGATAACACCAATATGCGTATTAATACCCGGCACTGAAAAACCCGGTTCAAAGCCGTCATGTATCGGCACGTCGAATGGGGAAATCAGGCAGTGGTCAAGCCACAGACCATAGGCCTTGCTGAGATGAGATTGCTTTTCGCGAATTGCGATCTGGTCGTTCCCAAAAATGGTGCGGGAATGCTCCAGACACCGTCCATCTGCAAGTCTGGCCTTCAAATTAGTTTGCATGGCTTCGTCTTTCAGGTGGTTGTCCCGGTCATAGCGCCGCTTACTTCGCCCGGTTGCGGCGCAGGTCTTCCAGATCGTCCCACATCAGGAATTCGGAGAGCTGGTCAAGACTGGTACAACCCATTTGACGCATGTTGATTTCAATTTCATTGCGGAAAATGCCGACGACGTGTTCGGCGCCCGCCTGACCCGCGGCGGCGGCACCATACAGTGTCGGCCGCCCCATGAATATGAACTGAACACCCAGTGCCAGCGCGGTAAGGATGTCGGCGCCCCGGCGAATTCCACCATCCATCATGAGCGTCATTCGGTCGCCGACTTCATCCTGGATTGCCGGCAGCACATCCAGTGGTGCCGGAGCCCGGTCCAGTTGCCTTGCGCCATGGTTGGAAACCATGATGCCGTTTACGCCCAGCTCGGCCGCCCGTAACGCGTCCTCGGGATGCATGATCCCCTTGATGACAAAATTTCGGGGCCAGAGTTTTCGGAAATTCTCAATATCACTCCAGGTCACCGTCGCGGTTGTCTGTTCGGCGACAAGCGCGGCGACATCGTTTGCCGTCGCGCCTTTCTGGGCATAGGGAACCCAGTTCGCGATCAAAGGCGTGCCATTTTTCATGTAATCCGCAAGCCAGCCCGGATGCATCAATGCATTCAGCCGCGTTCCCATCGTGAGTTTGAGCGGACGGGTGAAACCATTGCGGATATTGCGCTCCCGGCGGGGGCGGACAGGAACATCGACGGTGACAACAAGTGTCGACAAGCCTGCGGCGTCGGCGCGCCGGATCATATCCTCGGAAATGGATTTGTCCTTGGCGGCATAAAGCTGATACCAGCCATGATCGGGTGCAACCTTGGCAAGGTCTTCCATAGTCGCCGTACTGGCGCCCGACATGATGAAGGGAATATTTGCGTCCCTGGCCGCTTTTGCCAGCATCAGATCGGCGCCGGGGCGAAACAGGGCCGCGGCACCCGTCGGTGAAATGCCAAAGGGGCTGCTATATTCGCGACCGAAAAGTGTTCGCGTTTGGTTGACGCTGCTGACATCAACCATGTAGCGCGGCACGAGATTATAACGGCTGTATGCGCTTTCATTCCGGTTGAGGCCGGACTCGTCCTCCACACCGCCTTCGATGAAATCAAAGGCAATTTTAGGCAGGCGCTTCTTGGCCAGTCGGCGCATGTCATCAACGTTGATGGCCTGTTTAAGGTTCATTTGCTGTATCCCTGGCTTCATTGCGCATGGACGGGTGGGGCTTGGATGCGAAGGTCACGTGGTGGTTCTAGTGGACCGGTTATCCTGTGTTTCATCTTACGGTCGCGCGAATATTTGTGACGAAACTGTCAAGAGCGTATCTGCTCATGTATTGGCTGGCAAGATGGGGTGCGGGGAGAAACCAGACCGCGTAAACGCCTAATTGCCCGGAAGAATTTGACGAATTAAATCGGCAGGATTGCAGCCGCCGCTGCTGTATTCAATTGCGCCCAGATCGTATGGCGGCTTGCGCGGGTTGCCACAGTAGTCATCGGTCACTTCGGGTAAAACGATACCCTGATCCACGATGTCGTCTGGGTCCTGCAATCCGAAATCGCCATTTGCGGGATCGATGAAAATGTTCTCCAGCTTGTTGTTTCCGGTGCCTATCCAGGTATTGGAAACAAGCTTGATGGCCTTGCGTACCAGGGATTGAACGTACTCGACATCGGATTTATCGACATAGTTGGGAAATTTTCTATCCTGCCCCTCGATGCGCCGAAGGACATACCGGGTCGTTCCCGGCAGCCACATGCCGACCGTGGTGCCGGCGACAAGGTTGTTTTCCAGTGTGGCTTTTCCTTCGTCGCGCTCCCGGACGCCACCGCCAATGATGTTGTTGACGATCAAGGCGTCGCTTTCGACAAACCGGACGTCGATACCGAACGTATTGTACATCGTATTGTTATAGATTTTTGTACCGGCACCCTTGTTGACATAGATACCGACATCATTGGGACAATTGATAATGATGTTGTTCCGCATGGTGCCATTCAGATTTTCAATGTCACCAATCGGGTCATCCCGGTACGCCATGCCCGTGCCGCCGCCGCCAAAGGAAAGCCCAACCCTGATACCGCCATGGTGCATTAATTCGCAAATGACGAGATTGCGCTCAAACAGGCTGTCGCGCGCCATGCCCTTTGTGTAGCCGCCGAACGCAACGGCGGACTGCCCCCATACTTTGGCGAAATCCGCGATCAGATTCCCGCGAATGATCCAGCGTTTACCGCCGTCCAGATTGATGAAATTTACAGGTTTTTGCGTTTTCCGGGGTTCGCGATTGTAGAAGATATTATTCTCGATCAGGACATCGCTGGGAAACACCTGGACTTTCCTGCCGTCTCTATTGATCGGCCTGCCATTTCCTTTGATCATCGCATTGTAACCGTGCATCACATTCCGGCGGAGTATGGTGCCTAAGGATAGCCCTGAAATGTGGAATGCATGTTCGCACCAGGAATGGTTCGTGCATATGCCTTCAATGTCGAGGTCTTCGAATTTCCAGTAGGATGCCTGAACGTCCAGGGCAACCTCTCCGGTAGCCTTGAGGAAGACCGTGCCCCGCTTGCCCGCCCGCATGGTAATGGGCAGTTCTTTCGTGCCGTGCCGGCGAATTTTTATACGGGAAAATTTATAGGTACCAGGCGCAAGGACGATTTCGTCGCCAGGACTTGCGCTGCCAACGGCCGCGTTGAGTGCCTTGACGGAATCAACAAATTTTGTGCCTGCTGCGGCGGGGACAGCGAGAACCATTGCCGCTAAAAGAAAAGCGGAAACGGTGCTCGCCAATTTTACGACGCCGTCAACCAATCGGGTAGCCGGAAAACAGCGCCCGCCGACCATCTACTGGGTCGCCGAAACCGGAGTCGGCAAAATGCGGTTTACCTGAATACCGGCACGGTCGATCATTGTCGGAACCTGGGGGGCGATATCGTTTTTCCAGGTGTCGCTTTCGTAAACGGCTGCGTACAGGCGAACCCGTTCTTCTTCGTTTTCGAAACGACGCATCCAGATGTAAACGGATTCATCTTCCTCGTGCCGAAAGCTGCCAGTAATAACCATGCCTTTGGACACCTGAAAGGGAATGATTTTGTCTTCCATGAAGCGGACCCATTCGTCCATCTTGCCGGGCAGTATCGGATACTGACGGAGTTCGTAAAACGCCATTGTGTTGTCTCCTGGAATCTGAGGATGAGCTTGTATGGGGAGAGTATAACAGGCTCCGTAGCCTGAAAATACCGTCGGGAATATTGCGATCCTGTCTAGCTGTATACGTGCAATGTCTTCAATGCGATGAGGTCGAAATCGATATCCGCGCCAAGCCCCGGACCGTCCATTGCGTGAACCATCCCGTCCGCGCTGACTTCGATTTCGGTCAGCAATCCGTATTTCTGTGCGGCATCGGGTAACAGCACTTCGAAAAGTTCGGTGTTTGAGATAGCGAGCGCCAGATGCAGGTTCGCGACATTGTTGAGCGAATTGCCGCCGTGATGAATCTCGAAGTTCATTGCAAAACCTTCGGCCAGATGCGCAGCCTTCAGGCAACCGGTGATCCCGCCTTTTACGGCGACGTCGCCGCGCAGATAGTCCGTTGCCTTGTTCATGATCCAGGGCGCGTAACCGGCAAACCCGCCGGGGGAATATTCCGTCGCCAGGATCGGGATACCCAGTGCGGCGCGCAGCTTGACGTAATTGTAGATATCCTGTTCCGCGAGTGGGTCTTCATACCAGTAATAGCCCATAGCCTCGATCGCCTGTCCGACCCGGAGCGCCTGCGGGTAATCGTAAGCCCATGTTGAATCGAGCATGAGCGTATAGTCGTCGCCGACCGCGTCCCGGACCGCCTCGCATACCTTGATGTCGGTTCGCCATTCGGTGGGGGGATGTATCTTGTAGGCGGCCCAGCCGGCATCCTTGATGGCGAGCGCCTGATCGACATATTCACGGGTGTCCGTGAAGGTTGGCGAACTCGCATAGGCGGGGATTGAATCCCTGGCCGTCCCAATGAGTTTGCGGATTGGCAACCCGGCGATCTTTCCGGCGATATCCCACAATGCGACGTCCATGGCACCGATTGCCCGGTGTGTCGTCATGCGGGCGCGGCTGTACATGGCCTTGTAGAGGCTTTCGCGTTCCAGCGGATCCCGTCCCATCAATTGCGGCTTGAGAAACTGGATAAGCGACTCGGCATCAAGATTGGCGCCGCGGCTTGCGGATCCCAGGAATGCATGGCCGTCGATTCCCGCATCCGTACGAATGGTAACTAGCCCCAATTGGCTTTGGCCGGAAAATTTGCCGGTGTGCCGTCCGTATTTTGTCGCCGGAATATCATCCCAGGAAAACATCGTGAGCGTGATTTCATCAATCTTCATGTCTTTTCCCTCCCATCTATGTTCTGCAGTCCTAAACTAATCTCCCGTGCCCTGTGAATGTTGCAGTGCAAACGATCGGTAAATTAGTAGAGGGTAAATTTTTTACTTGATCTGCATTGTGATTATCGATTCTAGTACTTGATAAATAAACCTCCTGAACCTTTCCGGTTAACAGTGGGTTTGACGCTGAATTAGGGGCTGACTGTTGCAGGAAAGCGCATCCATCCTTGGAAACGTTGATGATTCAGCAAAGCGGTGGCCGGTTTGCCGGTCGACTGTTTTCGTCCTGTCTGCGGCGCTGTTGTGCTGGATAGGTCTCGCCGGATTTTTGTATTCGCTCGTTTTCTGATTTTATCCGGCACAATTGGAAGCACCGAAACTAGCGCGTGCTGCCGGCGGAGTCCGGATCCAGTTTGTAGCTGACGATGCCTTCGGCGACGGTGCCGCCTTCCGAGTCCGCGACAGATATCTTCAGAAATACCATGCTTCTTCCGCGGCGTGTTACCCGTGCGTCGGCGAACAACGTGGTACCTTGTGCGCCGGCAAGGTAATTGACCGAAATCGACACTGTCGTGCCCCGCGCATTCGGGCCCAGGCCCTGGAATGCCCAGGCTGCCCCCGTCGCCGCGGTATCGATCAGCGCGGCAATGGCGCCGCCATGGACACGATTGACAGCATTCAGGGCGCTGCCATCGGTCGGCATCGTAACAATACACTTGTCGTCGTCTGCTTCCTGCAATTGCATTCGCAGGCTACTGCCCAGGTTGCCGCCGACGATCTGCCGGATTTTTGTCAGGACGGCTTCATTCATATGCTTGAGTTCTCCTATATACGGAACGTTGTTTCAGTTGTGCTGCTGTATCAGGGGTTTACGGCGCCCTGGGCAACAAGCCAGTTCTGGGCAACACGGATGACGCGCTGGTAATAGGCCGCAGGCGTGTCATCTCCGCGTGCGACCGAAGCCATTGTTTTAGGCGAGGGCAGGAGTGCCTCAAGGCCGGTACGGCTCGCCTCCGGAATCGCGGGGTCATCCGGGGCGGTAATGATCAGGAACGGACCGGCTATTTCCGGCAAATGTGTTTCCGGGGCGAGGGGACGAAGCATGAAATCCGCAACCCATGCGGCCGGGTGGCGCAGCCAGCGCGCGCTGATATCGAGATTGGCACTCGCAAGGGACGCGATATCGGTGCCGCCGTTGATGAAAACGGATGCATTGATCGGTCGCCCGGTCGCGCCGGCTCTGCGCCGGATCGCAGGCAACATCACGGCGCCCCATCCAATGCCGACGAGATTGATACGTTTCTTGTCGGCCCATTCCTGTCGCCCGACCCACGCTAGAATGGCCGAGACTTCTTCCGGCATGCGATAAATGCGGCTGCGGGCGTCCCAGGCACCAACCGGGAATGTCGATTCGGTGGAGTTTTCAGTTTCCAGGGGCGGCTGGTAGACGACAATGGCGTTGGGACCGGGATGGGTAACGTGCTTAATCGGGTCAGGTTGGCCCGATAAACCGTTGACGATGACGACAATGGGAACGACCGCGGTTGATAAATCGTGCGGCAAACTGACCTGGAACGGGACCGTTTCTTCATCAGGTCCCACGAGCCGGATATGGCGAATGTCCCGCGTGCCGATAATTTCCGGACTCGACGTCGCCGCTCCCTGTCGGTACAGCGGTAGCGGATCGCGCAGCAATGCGTCCGGGCTCCAGATCGCCAGCCACAGAGAAACCCCCACGCCGGCAAGGACGGCGCATAAAAAGAACAGGGTTTCGAAGGGTCGGACCAGGCGCATGAGCACGAGTATATCAGGATATCAGGAACGCGGAGCAACAGGATGTCAGGAACAGACAGAACGCAGCCGATAACGATGGGGGGGCCAGCGGTGATACTGGTCGAATCCCAGCTCGGCGAGAATATTGGCATGGCGTCGCGGGCAATGCTGAACAGTGGCCTGGACGACCTGCGGCTTGTGCGCCCCCGTGATGGCTGGCCAAATCCCCGGTCGCGCAGTGCGGCGTCGGGCGCCGATATGGTTCTGGACAACGCGCAGGTCTTCGAGAAGACCGAGGATGCACTCGCGGACCTCACACACGTTTACGCCGCGACGGCGCGGCCACGGGACATGATCAAGACCGTCCTTACGCCGCGTCGTGCTATTGCGGAAATGCGCGGTATCTCGGCGGATGGCGGAAAGATCGGCATCATGTTTGGTGGCGAGCGGTCCGGTTTGAACAATGATGACATCGCGCTGTCGAACAAGGTCGTACAGATTCCCCTGAATCCGGGGTTTAGCTCGCTCAACCTCAGCCATGCTGTCGCGATCATCAGTTATGAATGGTACCAGTCCGTGGATGAAACCGAGCCTGCCTTTATCCCGGAAGCGCGCACGCCGCCGGCGACAAAAGGCGAATTGATGATTTTTTTCGAACGGCTTGAGGCGATGCTGGACGAAAGTGGTTTCTTCCATATTGCGGAGAAACGGCCAATCATGGCGCGCAATATTCGCAGTATCTTTCAGCGCGCGGAACTGATGGAGCAGGAGGTGAAGACCATGCACGGTATCATTTCATGTCTTTCGCGAATGCGCGGGCGCGAGGATTGAGGAAACCGGCGGGTTTCCGCTTGAATCTGCGTTTGACAACTGTGGCTGAAACCATATACTCCTGCCCGCTTCCGGGATTGTGGGTTAATAGCCCCTCCGATAACGGGTACCGGAACAACAACAACACCGAAAACAAACGGGAATATATCAATGTCGAAGAGACAGAGTTCGAAGTACAAGATTGATCGCCGTCTTGGCGTCAATCTCTGGGGACGCCCCAAAAGCCCCACAAACAAAAGAGATTACCCGCCGGGCCAGCATGGCCAGCGTCGCCGGAAGGCATCCGATTTCGGCACCCAGTTGATGGGCAAGCAGAAACTGAAGGGCTATTACGGCAATATTGGCGAAAAGAAATTCCGCGCCTATTACGAAGAAGCCGTGCGTCGCCGGGGTGATACCGGTGAGAATCTGATTGGTTTGCTGGAACGTCGCCTTGATGCGGTTGTCTATCGCTCCCGCTTTGTGCCGACCGTTTTTGCGGCACGTCAGTTCGTCAACCACGGTCATGTGAAGGTGAACGGCAAGCGCGTCAATATTCCGTCCTATGAAGTGAAGGATGGCGATGTTGTCGAGGTAAAGGAAAAGAGTCGCGAACTGCCGTTGGTGCTCGAAGCGATTGCTTCGCCCGAACGCGATCTGCCCGATTACATCACTGTTGATTACAGCAAGATGAGCGCGACCTTCATGCGCTCCCCGGGCCTGGCCGATGTGCCATACCCGGTGCAGATGGAACCGAACCTGGTCATCGAGTTCTATTCGCGCTAACGGTGATTGCCGGTCTGCTGCCGTAAGGCGACGGATAAAGATAAAAAAGCCGCTCAACGTAATGTTGGGCGGCTTTTTCGATTCTGGCGCCTGTGGTTATTTCAGAACAGCGCGGGCATTGATGGGCTGCACCGGACGGTTGTTCGGGTGGTGCACGACCTTGGTAAACGCTTCAATCTGTTGGGTGGAAATTTCCTTGTACGTTTTCATGACCAGCCACCGGACGCCTTCGGAACAGGGCGGGGTGGTAAGCGACCCCGTAAACCTGTAGTGGTCCCGTTTCGCGGGTAGCAATGCAGAGGCATTGATCATGGCCGGAAGGGACTTTTTCTCACCCGCATGGGCCGGCATGTGCTTCCAGGCCTTGTCCAGTTCGGCAAGCTTCGTTTCGGCCATATACATCACCGCGACGACGGCCAGATTGCCCTGTGCATCAGCATGAACGAAATGGCCTTCCAGCGGGTAGGAATGCCCCTCGATGGTGTTTTCGCTCGGCGCGTGAAAATGGAACTGTTTCAGTTCGAAGGATTTGCCGTCGACAGTGATGCTGCTGCCCGGCGCGTAATTCACCTGAATGGTATGGCCGTTGTTCAGGATCTCGTTGCCGCCGGGTTTGTATGAAAATTTGATTGGCTTCAACTCGCTCTCGACCATTCGGGTCAGGTTGATCGGTGACTGGGTTTTGCCATCGGCGCAGGCGGAGAATGCGGCATCCAGGCTACCCCAATGCTGGGGGCCGGTCGTGCCGGCGTAGGTCCAACTGGATTCACCCGCCGCATGGATCGTGGCGCCGAACCCGACGAGTGCGGCCAACGTGGCGCCGACAAAAAGGTTCTTGTTCATGGGGTCTCTCCAGAAATTGTATAAATCTGCCGTATGACGTCGTTTCGGTGTCAGGTATGCCCGCATATGTTAGGCTGGCAAGGTTAATGTCAGATGAAAGCATAACAGCATGACGTCTGTCTGGATCGCTGGAAATGGGGGAAACATGTCACAGATACTGCCTGAAAACCCGGCCGACCTGCCGCCGGAGCGGCGCAAGAACATGAACATGACCGATGCGGAATATATCGCGATGCGGGCACAGAAGCTTGCGCGGGAGGCGAATGTACCGCAGGTGGGCTCCCCGGCGCCTGATTTCGAAATTGAACGATTGTCCCCGACGGGCGCCCGCACGGGTGAGATGCTGCGCCTTTCGGAAACACGGGGCCGGCCGGTTGCGCTGGTCTTTGGGTCATACACCTGACCGCCATTTCGAGCCCAGGCCGTGCGCCTGGACGAAATTTATATGGAGTACCGCGATCGGGTCGAATTCTATCTGGTCTATATCCAGGAAATTCACCCGTCCGATGGCTGGCAGGTGCTTAGCAACGTGCATGATGACGTGTTGTTCGAGCAGCCGGAGACAATCGACGAGAAAGCCGAAATGGCCGGGGTCTGTCTGTTGAACCTGAACCTGAAAATGCCGACGCTGCTGGACGGCATGGATAATGATGTCGATCTGAAATACGCCGCATTGCCCGAACGTCTTTTCGTTCTCGATGCCCAGGGCAATGTCGCCTGGCGCAGCGAGATGGGGCCGTGGGGATTTGATGTCGATGCCTGGGTTGCGGAAATCCGCAGGCAGGCCGGCGAAAACTGAGTCATCGCAATTGCACGACGGCTTCGTTCGCGGAGGGCTATCCTCCGCGTCGCCGGTTGTGCGAGGCTGCTTGCTAAATTGGGGTCGGAAGTGCCGCAACGCATCGGAGAAGACACATGAAAATTTCCAGCTATGAAACCGCCATCCTGAAAGTGCCGGAAGACGATCCGCTGGCGAATATGCCGGAAGAGGCGGGTCGATTCCGCCCTGTGGTCATGCTGCGCCTGCGCACGGATAGCGGCATCGAAGGCATCGCCGTCACGTTCTATGGCGGCAAGATGACCGGCAGTCTGCATGTCGCTGTCGGCGAACTGGCCGAACTGACAATCGGCGAAGACCCGATGCGGATCGAACAGGTCGTCGCCAAGCTGAATAGTGGAACAGGTGATTCCTGCGGACCGGGTGGCATTTTCACGCTGGCGCTGTCGGCCATCGATATTGCGCTGTGGGATATCAAGGGCAAGGCGCTGGATATGCCGCTGTGGAAGCTGCTGGGCGGCCACCGTGACCGGGTGCCGACCTATGCGTCAGGATCCTTGCGACGCGGGCTGACGGACGACCAGGCGCAGCAGGCGGCAGCAACATTGCTCGACAAGGGCTTCCGGGAAATGAAGACCCAGATGGCGCTGCCCGGCAACCCGACACCGGCCGATGAAATCCGCCGTATTCAGGTGATCCGTGACGTTATCGGGCCGGATATCAAGCTGATGTGCGATATCAACCAGCGCTGGCGTCCGGAACAGGCGATTGATATCGGCAGCCGGGCCGAGGAAGTCGGCCTGTTCTGGCTTGAGGACGTGACCACCGCCGACGATTATCAGGGCCTGGCCCGGGTCACGGCGGCGTTGAGCACGCCCATCGCCGGCGGCGAATACCTGTACGGGATCGCGCCGCACCGGCAGATGATCGAGGCCCGATCGGTTGATATCGTCATGGTCGACATCATCCGCGCCGGCGGCGTTACTCAATGGATGAAGATCGCGGGCATGGCGGAGGCCTTCAACCTGCCGATCGTCAGCCATGTGATGCCGGAAATCCTGGTCCATATGATTGCTGCCTGTCCAAACGGGCTGACGGTCGAATACATGCCGTGGATGGTCGCGCTTTACGAAGAAACCCCGGTCATCGACAACGGTGAACTCATCCTGCCGACAACGCCGGGGCTGGGCTTGAAATTTGACGAAAAGGCGATTGCGTCGTTTAAGGCATAGATAAAGCAGGGCGCCATGGCAGCCGTTTGAAGCTGCCATGGCGCCCTGCGTTTCCCATCTGGACGTTCGCGCGCAGGCGTTCCTTTGGGCTTCAGGGATGATGATATCGGTATTCCTGGGTCAGCCCGCCATAGCCGTAGGTGCTGGCCCGGCAATCGATGATATGAACATTCGAGTGCGAATGCAGGTTGCCAATATTCTCGGATAGCAGGGCAAAGGCCTCTCGATGGTACTGCGCCTTCTGTTCCTTGGTATTGCTTTCATCGGTGATCGTCACCTCCAACCGGAATGAATTACGGTCATGATCGGCCAATGAACGGTTGTCGATGTACCACAACTCATGTGGCACGAACTGAAGCATGACCATGCACCGTTCCGGCAGCTTCTCCAGCACATCACAGGTCAATGTGGTGAGTTCGGAAGCAAGGCGGCGCGCCAGTGCAGGGTCCGGTTGACCGGATAGTGTGAGTTTAACGCCGGGCATGATGTTCTCTTTCATTGATTAAGTTCGTGAGCAACCATGCCGGATGGCTTGATATTCGAAAAGCGGGAAGATACGATAGTTATTATCGGAAATACCGTGAGATAGAGGTGCGCCCTTTCGACCTGGAACAATTGCGATCGTTCGTCGCCGTTATCGAAGCGGGCAGCTTCTCGGCTGGCGCGCCGCTTCTATACCGTTCACAGTCAGCGGTGAGCGAACAAATCCGCAAGCTGGAGACGTTCGCCGGCGTGAAGCTTCTGGATCGAAGCAAGAAGGGAGTCACGCCGACGCCGGTGGGGCAGCGGCTGCTGGTACATGCGCGGGACATGCTGTGCCTGAGTGAGCGTGCGCTTGAGGATATGCGAGGTGCGACCCTGGAAGGGGAACTGCGTCTCGCGATCATTGATTATTTCCGTCCCGACGCGATTGCTGAAATGCTCAAACGGCTGCAGATGTATTATCCGCGGCTGCGGTTGCACGTCACGGTCCGCAAGAGCTTGCTGATCGAAGAGCAGGCGGACAGCGGTGAGTTCGACATCGGCCTCTCAATGGGAATTCTTGATGGGCGTAGTCTGCCCGAGGGCGTGCCCATTCGTCGTGAAGCATTACGTTGGGTTGCCGCGGCCGGTTTCGAACAGGAGAAGGGGGGTCCTTTGCCATTGCTGGTGCTACCGGAAGGATGCCGCCTGCAACGTTTCGTCCGGCAGACGCTGGACGGCAATAACGAGCCATATGTCATTGCGCATTCAGCTTCTGGAGTTGCAGGACTGCAATCCGCCTTGACGGCTGGTCTCGGTGTCTCCTGCCTGAATGAATCCGCTGTACCGGACGGTGTCGAAGCATGGCGGTTCGCGCAACGCCTTCCATCGCTACCCGATGTTGAGTTCAGCCTGCTGCCGCCGCGTTCCGGCGAACCGGAATTGGTGAGCGAAGTACGCGAGATGTTAGCAACACAACTGACCTAGTGGCGTTTCGAGCCAGATAGCGTCGTGTTTTACTATTTCGCGCTGATCCCATAAGGCTTCGCCCATTCGAGCCCGGCAACCGTATCGCCTTCGGGGCGGTATTCGCAGCCGATCCAGCCGGTGTAGCCCAGTGAGTCGATAACGTCGAACAGGTAGGGGTAATTGACTTCGCCCAGGCTGGGTTCGTGACGTTCCGGGACGCCGGCGATCTGGAAATGGCCGACATGGTCATAATTGGCGCGAATTTTCATCGCCACATCGCCTTCACTGATTTGGCAATGATACAGATCCATCTGCACCTTCGCGTTCGCCGCGCCCACATCCTTCAGCACCGACAGCGCCTGATCCTGACGGTTCAGGAAGAAGCCCGGAATGTCCCGACCGTTAATCGGTTCGATCAGTGTCGTGATACCAAGCGGTGCCATCTTCGCGGCGGCCTTCTTGATATTACTGACATATACAGCGCGGCATTCGTCCTTGTCGGCGTCTTCCGGCGGGATGCCGGCCATGACATGCAGCTTTTTGCAGCCGATAACCTGCGCATAGTCCAGTGCCTGCTGGATCAGGCCATCGAAATCGGCTTCGCGGCCGGGCAGGGCGGCCAGCCCCCGGTCCCCCTTGGTCCAGTCGCCCGGTGGCAGATTGAACAGCGCGTTTTCGAGCCCGTTTTCCTTCAGGGCAGCGGCAATGTCTTCCGCCGGGTGGTCGTAGGGAAACAGGTACTCGACGGCTTTGAAGCCCGCCGCCGCGGCTGCGGCGAAGCGGTCCATGAACGGCACTTCGGTAAACATCATGGAAATATTGGCGGCGAGATTTGGCATGTCGGTTTTCCTGTCGTGAAGGTCTAGTCGGGCGGGAAGAACTGATTTAATTCGGCAATCTGTTCTTCGGTCAGGACGCGCGGGTTATGGGCCTGCAGCAACAGGTGAAGCTTCGCGGTTTCTTCGAGTTCCTCGGTCGCGTAGACAGCGGCTTCCAGTGACTTGCCAGCGACGACCGGACCATGATTGGCCAGCAGCACGGCGGTGTGGTCGCGGGCCTTGCCCCGGATTGCTTCGGCCAGCGCCTTGTCGCCCGGTCGGAAATAGGGGATCAGGGGCAGTTTGCCGATTTTCATGACGTAATAGGCGGTAATCGGTGGCAATACGTTGTGCGGGTCGACGGTTGGCAGGCAAGACACCGCGACGGAATGGGTTGAGTGCAGATGGACGATGGCGCCTGCCTGTGGCCGTTCCTCGTACATCGCCTGATGCAGGAAGACTTCCTTTGTGGGGGCATCGCCGGAAACCAGTTTCCCGTTCCGATCCAGTTTGGATATCCGTGCGGGATCCAGATTGCCCAATGACGATCCGGTCGGGGTCATCAGCCAGCCGTCTTCAAGCTGCACGCTGATATTGCCCGAACTTCCGCCGCTCAGGCCACGGTCGAACAGGGATTTTCCGAAACTCGCGATGTCCTCGCGCAAACGGGATTCGTTCATGGCAGCATTCCGAGTGCTTTGGTGAAAAAGTCGGGTGTGCCGAAATTGCCGGATTTGAGTGCCAGCAGCAGTTCGGGGTCGCCCAGGCTCGCAGTCCAGGGCACGCCGGGATCGATTTCAGGGCCAATACGCAATCCGGGCACGTTTAGCGCACCGACAACGGCACCGGACGTTTCACCTCCGGCGACGATCAGGCGCCACACTCCGGCATCGACCAGGCCACGTGCGATTGTCGCCATGGCGTTCTCGACAAGGGCGCCGGCTTCATCCACGCCTAGTTGCGCCTGAATCTGCCGAACGGCATCGGGCTCTGCTGTGGCGTAAATCAGAACCGGGCCATCGGCCAGTTTCGGCGTCGCCCAATCGATAGCGGCACTGGCGACATCGTCACCCTTTGCCAGCGCCAACGGGTCGATCTGGAAAGACGGGCATGTCTCCGCCATCAGCGCGACCTGCGCATTGGTGGCGCGTGAACAACTGCCCGAAAGCACCGCGGCATATCCGTCGATCTTTGGCAGGGAATCCGCGGTGATACCGGCTTCAAGCAACCCGCCGCGCCGGAAGTTTTCCGGCAATCCGATAGCGATGCCCGAACCGCCGGTAATCAGCTTCATATCGGCGCAGGCTTCACCGATTTTCATCAAATCGTCTTCGTCGAGGGCATCAACGATGGCAAAACTTTTGCCATCGGCCCGCAACGTGTCGAATGCGGCGCGCGTTTCAATCGCGCCACGGCGCACGGTGTCATAATCGACAAGGCCCACGGCACCCTGTGTCTGCCGATCCAGAACCCGCACCAGATTCGGATCACGCATCGGCGTGAGCGGGTGGTCCTGCATGCCGCTTTCATTCAGCAGCACGTCGCCCGCAAACAGGTAGCCCTTGCAGATCGTGCGGTTGTTGCGCGGAAAGGCAGGGCAGGCAATGGTAAAATCTGAATCCAGCGCGGCTAGCAGCGCTTCGCCAACAGGGCCGATATTGCCCTCATCTGTGGAATCGAAGGTCGAACAGTATTTGAAGAAATACTGCTGGCACCCGTTGGCACGCAGCCATTCCAGGGCTGCGAGCGATTTCTCGATGGCTTCAGCTGGCGGTATCGTTCTCGATTTCAGGGCGATAACGATTGCGTCGACATCGTCCAGCACGGTTCCCGGGGCGGGAACATCGATCATCTGCACCGTGCGCATACCGGCGCGGACGAGGGTTCCCGCCAAGTCAGTCGCACCGGTAAAGTCGTCGGCAATGCAGCCAAGTAGAAGGCTCATCCGTAGCAATTCCAATTTCTGTTAGAAGGCGGGCAAAACTCTTCTGGAATATTCAACACCCTGAATGCATGCGGAAAACCACCGCGAACACGGCGCCATACTAACGGGTCACATCCGCAACCGGGATTGAAAAATTCAACGAAATTGATGAAAAATACAGCGAAACGTTGTTTTGTCGCTCCGAATTGAACGCGACCGCCCAAACCGGGGAAATTCATGTTGTTTCAAACGAAGATCATGATAGTGGCCCATAGCAGGACCGCGCATTTTGCGGCGGTTACCCAATGCTCGGGGCCGGCGTAATGCGCCGAACAGCGCCAAACGCCGTAAACGGCGATGATCGAATACGGAACCGGCAGCAAAAAGAGGGCTAGGCCGACTGCGTCCGGCAAGCCGGCAACATGCGCGGCAAGGCTGGCGACGGTGGCGAAAAGATTCGCGACCGTCCCATACAGGATGGCAAATCGCCAAAAAGCCGGCGCCAGGGGAACCTGGCCTGCCAGAAACACCATCACGGGATGAATTGCTCCGAAAACAGCCTGTCCTGAATCAGCCCTGATTGGGGGCTGTCAGTCGGTTTATCAGGCATTCCTCGGGACGCTGATCCGGAAGAAGGTTCGCCTGTAGCGGGAGGGCAGCCTTGCGGCTGCCCGCACCCGACATATTACGCGGCGGGTTCCATGGCGATACCGCTGCTGGTCAGCAGCTCACCAAGTTCACCGGTTTCGTACATTTCGCGGACAATATCGCAACCACCGACGAATTCGCCCTTAACGTAGAGCTGCGGAATCGTTGGCCAACTGGAATACTGCTTGATGCCGTCGCGCAGACTCGGGTCCTGCAGGACGTCGATTCCCTTGAATTTGACGCCGAGCAACGTCAATGCCTGCACGGTTGCGGCCGAGAAACCGCATTGCGGAAAGACTGGCGTGCCCTTCATGAACAGCACGACGTCATTACTCTCGACATCTTCTTTGATGCTTGTGAATACCGGATTATCATCCATGTTTCGTTCCTTTTCCTCTGCCTCTGTCTTAGCTGTCTTCCAGCTCGGCGGTCTGCAATGCTAGCGCATGAAGCTCGTTGCCCATGCGTCCCTGAAGCGCTTTGTACACCATCTGGTGCTGCTGTACCCTACTTTTGCCTTTGAAACTGGCCGAGCGGACATAGGCGGCGTAATGGTCGCCATCCCCCCGCAGATCCTCGATCTGGACCTGGGCATCCGGGATCGCTTCCTTGATCATCTGTTCGATCTCTGACTGGCTCATCGCCATATTCGGCTCTCCCTCCCTGACTGACCGCTAGGTTACCGTCATGTAATCCGGCAGCCAGCCTTCATGCGTCGCCCGCAACTCGTTAATGGATATGGTATAGTCACTTTGTACTGTCAATGAAGCGCCACCGGTTTGGCCGATTACACTGGCAGGAACACCGGCTGTCGCTGCCGCCTGTAAAAGCGCCTCGACATCATTGGTCGTCACGATGTAGCGGGCCTGATCCTCACCGAACAACCAGGCATGCAGGGGAACCGTATCATCCGGCATGGTAATGGACGCGCCGATTCCACCTGACAGCGCCATCTCGGCAAGGGCAACGATCATGCCGCCATCGGATAGGTCATGGCATGCGGTTACTGCGCCGCCCTGGATGGAGTCCCGGACAAAATCGCCATTACGCCGTTCCTGCGCCAGATCGACCGGCGGCGGTGCGCCTTCATCGCGGCCCTCGATCGTCGCAAGATAGGCCGAAGCGCCCAGCCAACCCGTGGTTTCGCCGATAACGACGATGTCCTGCCCCTCGGACGGAAATGCCTGTCCGACCGTCTTGTCCAGATCATCGATAAGGCCGAGGCCACCGATTACCGGAGTTGGCAGGATGCCGACGCCGCTGGTTTCATTGTACAGCGACACATTGCCGGATACGACCGGGAAGGCGAGGCTGCCGGGCGGCTTCGCCGATACCGGTGACGCAGCCGACAAGCTGCCCCATGATGGATTCACGTTCCGGGTTGCCGAAATTGAGGTTGTTGGTCAGCGCCAGCGGGCGTGCGCCGACAGCGGTAAGATTACGCCATGCCTCGGCAACCGCCTGCATGCCGCCGGTTTCCGGTTCGGCATTGCAGTAACGCGGGGTGCAATCGGTTGTGATCGCAAGACCGCGATTTGTATCGTGCACGCGGACAATCGCGGCGTCACCGCCGGGGCCGCGATTGGTATCGGCCATGACCATGTGGTCGTATTGTTCCCATATCCAGCGCCGGGAACTGAAATTGGCAGAGCCAAGCAACTGGCGCAGGGCGACAAGGGGGTCGTTCGGCGCGGGGACGTCGGATGCGGCAACTTCAACCCGCTTCGGCGATGGCGTCCAGGGCCGGTCATACAGCGGCGATTCATTGACCAGTGGCGCAACGGGGATGTCACTGACCAGTTCGCCATTCAATTTCAGAATGAAACGCCCTGTATCGGTGACTTTACCAACAACGGCGAAATCCAGTTCCCATTTCTCGAATATCGCGCGGGCCTCGTCTTCGCGGCCGGGCTTCAGCACCATCAGCATGCGTTCCTGGCTTTCGGACAGCATGATTTCGTATGGCGTCATGCCTTCTTCGCGGATTGGAACGTCTTCGAGGTTCAGTTCGATCCCGACACCGCCCTTGTCCGCCATTTCCACGGTGGAACAGGTCAGCCCCGCCGCGCCCATATCCTGAATGGCGATAATCGCATCCGTCGCCATCAGTTCCAGGCAGGCTTCCAGCAACAGCTTTTCCGTAAACGGGTCACCGACCTGGACCGTTGGCCGCTTTTCTTCGGAATCATCGTCAAATTCCGCCGATGCCATGGTCGCGCCATGGATTCCATCACGCCCGGTCTTCGAACCGACATAGACAACGGGGTTGCCGATGCCTGCCGCCGCCGAATAGAAAATCTTGTCCGCATTGGCGATGCCGACGGTCATCGCGTTGACCAGGATATTGCCGTTATAGGCAGGGTCGAAATTGGTTTCGCCGCCAACGGTCGGCACGCCTATGCAATTGCCGTAACCGCCGATACCCGCAACAACACCGGAAACGAGATGCCGGGTTTTCGGATGGTCCGGGCTGCCGAAGCGCAGCGCGTTCAGGTTGGCGACCGGGCGCGCACCCATTGTGAAGATGTCGCGCATGATCCCGCCGACGCCGGTTCCGGCACCCTGATACGGTTCAATAAAGCTCGGGTGATTGTGGCTTTCGATCTTGAAAACGGCGGCTAGTCCGTGGCCGATATCCACCACACCCGCGTTTTCCCCGGGCCCGCAGATGACCTGGGGGCCTTCGGTTGGCAATGTTTTCAGCCATATCCGCGACGATTTATAGGAGCAATGCTCCGACCACATGACCGAGAATATGCCAAGCTCGGTCAGGTTCGGTTCGCGGTCCAGGATCGACAGGACGGTTTTGTATTCGTCGGTGCTCAAGCCGTGTTCGGCGACGATCTCGTCTGTAATGGCAGTGTTCTTCATCGGGCGATCGCCGTGACAAGGCCATCGAACATGGCGGCACCGTCAGTCCCACCATGGCGGGGGTCGACGGCGCGTTCCGGATGGGGCATCAGCCCCAGGACGGTGCGTGACTCGTTGAAGATACCGGCAATGTTTCTGGCGGAACCATTGGGATTGCCGTCGTCATTCGCGGCGCCGTCGGGTGTCGTATAGCGAAAGGCAACGCGGCCATCGCCTTCGAGGCGGTCCAGCATTGCTTCCTCCGCGCGGTAGTTGCCTTCGTTATGCGCTACAGGGACGCGGAGTACCTGATCGGCGGCATAATTGCGGGTAAAAATCGAATCCGTGTTGGTAACGCTGACATGCAGATTGCGACAAATGAACTTCAGGCCCGAATTCCGCATCAATACGCCCGGAAGCAGCCCGGATTCGGTCAGTATCTGAAAGCCGTTGCAGATACCGAGTATCGGAACGCCTTTTTGGGCCCGAGCCAAGACATCGCGCATGATCGGGGAATGTACTGCAATCGCGCCGCCGCGCAGGTAATCGCCATAGGAAAACCCGCCAGGCAGCACAATGAGGTCGGTTTCCGGCAAGTCTGTTTCACGGTGCCAGACCATATCTGTTGGCCGCCCACAGACGCGTTCCAGCGCAACGGCTACGTCGCGGTCACAATTGGAGCCGGGAAAAACGACGACGCTGGCCCTCATGGCTGCAGTTCAATGTCGTAGTTTTCGATCACGCTGTTGGCTAGCAGGCGCGCGCACATATCCTCGACCTGCGCCCGCGCCGCAGTAGGATCTGATTCGGCGATATCGAGTTCGAAGAACTTGCCCTGTCTGACATTGTCGACGCCGCTGAAGCCAAGTGATTCGAGCGCGTGCCCGATGGCTTTGCCCTGAGGGTCCAGGACGCCTGATTTCAGGGTGATATGAACCTTTGCCTTCACGTTACCTCCATTGGATTAGACGTAATTTCTATTGAATAGTGCGGGGACCACTGAGTTCGCCGCCATCCGGCAGGACGCCAAGCCGCCGCGCGACTTCCTGATAGGCCTCTTCGGTGCCACCAAGATCCTCGCGGAACCGGTCCTTGTCCATTTTCTCATTTGTCGCGATATCCCAGAGTCGGCAATTGTCCGGCGTGATCTCGTCGGCCAGAATGACCCGCATATCGCCGTTTTCATCGTAATACCGGCCAAATTCAAGCTTGAAATCGATCAATCGGACCCCGACACCGAAAAACAGGCCGGTCAGGAAGTCGTTGATGCGCAGGGCGAGGGACAGCATGTCGTCGATATCCTGCGGCATTGCCCAGCCAAATGCGGTGATGTGTTCTTCGGATACGAGCGGATTCCCGAGTTCCTCGTTCTTCCAGTAATATTCGACGATGGACCGGGGCAGATGCGTGCCTTCCTTGATACCGAGGCGTTTTGCCATCGATCCGGCAACGACGTTGCGAATAACCACCTCAATCGGGATGATTTCGACTTCGCGCACAATTTGTTCGCGCATGTTCAGCCGACGGACAAAGTGGTTCGGCACGCCTATTTCCTGCAAACGGAGCATCAGAAACTCCGAAATCCGGTTGTTCAGCACGCCTTTACCGGTGATCGTGCCGCGCTTGGTATTATTGTAGGCGCTCGCATCATCCTTGAAATGCTGCACAAGCGTGCCAGGTTCGGGACCTTCGAACATGTCCTTGGCCTTGCCTTCATAAATGCGTCTGCGTCTGGCCATTTTTATGCGTCCAGCGGAAATATTGCGCTGCCGCGCAAAGGAAATCGACATATAGCAACTGCGGTGACCCGGTACAACGAATCCCGGGAACGACTGTGAAATTGTTGCCGAACGGTGCCCGAACCCTGAATTCTCAATCCTTGGGCAATACTGACTCGTAGGGAGCGGCGCCAGGTCGTCCCGCGGCAAAACGCCAGCGGGTTTTGGCGCCGGGTTCCTTGCGTGGCAGGGCAATCAGCGAACTGGATACGGTGCCATAGCCCCGGTCGGTGATGATGCTCATGGCTTCGTCGGGCTCATCATCGGGGCGGGGCAATCCGGAAGCCATCAGCCGCTCCCATTCGCGCCAGTCATCCATGGCAGGGTCAGGGGCGGCAGCGGCCTGAAACAGGGGGCGGAATGTGCCTATTCTCGGCGCTCGCTCTGTATTCAGGTCTTGTGACGTCAGGATCGATACGCCTTCGGGGACCGGATAAACCTTTATGGACATGGCGCCGTTGCGCGCTGCCAGCCAGTAGGCATCCCGATCATCCGCAATGAAAAGGTTGAAACTGCGATAGGCATGGGGATCGATATTGCCCATGGCCTCGGCGGCTTCACTTGCATCTGCGTGGTCAAGCGCTTCGAGCACAAGTTCGCCACGGCTCCGTTTGCCATCAACGGGACCAAGCGTACCGGTGCGGTTCAGGACACCGACCACGACGCCGTGATCGTTAACGCCAAGCCAGCTCCCGCCGGAAAGCGTATCCTGGCCGCCCACGGTTTCAGGGCGATCCGGCCAGTGACGGGCCGGCGGCAACCAGGGCCGGTCGATCATTTCATCGCGGTTTGCGGCAATGAGGAGAGGCCATTCATGTTCCGGCCGCCGGAGGATTACTGCGGTACACATGGTGTTCGGATAGCATGAAAGGCCGGGAGCGCGCTATTGCCGCATGAAAAATTATAAATTGACCGTTCAAGATCGGTGGCGAAGTGACTATATAGGAGCAGATAACGCGGTGCGCCGCATGAGCAGTAATGGGGATCTGTCAAATGGCACAGTTCGACGAACGCGGAAAAGGTTTCGAGAACAAGTTCAAGCGCGATGAGGAACTGGATTTCAAGGTTCAGGCTCGCCGCAACAAGTTGTTGGGTCTCTGGACCGCAGGATTGCTGGGTTTGGAAGGTGCTGACGCCGAAGCCTACGCCAAAGAAGTTGTTGTGTCGGACTTTGATGAGCCCGGTGACGACGATGTCATGCGCAAAGTCCACGGTGATCTGGTGGGCAAGGGCGTCGACATGTCCGAACATCTGGTCCGCAAGGAGATGGACCGGCTAGTTTCCGTCGCGCGTGAGCAGATCATGACCGAGAGCAAATAGCGGTTATTCACGCTTCGGCCAGTGCTGTGAGCACTGTCTGGGCCCGATAATACAAAAGATGTGTGCGTCCCGTGACCCGTTCACGGAACGGCGCTTCAAAATCGAGCGCATGAGAGTGGCCGCTGAAGGTTTTGGCATGTCCGGGGACCGGCGAGCAAAGCCAGTCCGTGCCGGAATGGTAGTCATCCCAAGATTTCAGCCGCCCTTCCGCCAACAGGGCATCCAGCTCGCCCTTCAGCCAGGGGGACCGGTGGCTCATGACGGCGAGGGGCGAGCCCAGCGTCACAAGCTTCAGTCTGTTGAAATCCGCGTCATGGGGCCATTCCCGAAGGGCATCGACAGCGATGACCGTGCCAAAACTGTGCGCGACAATTATCACGTCGTCATAAGGACCAGCCATAACCCGTTCCAAAGTCGCAATAATGCGTTCGCGTAACCTGTCCTTTAACCCGACCTGGCGGGTGTCCTCATCGGCGCTGATAATCCTGTTTTCAAAATATTCCTGAATAAAGCGGGAAAGCCCGACGACTTCGTCGGCCTTGATAAATGCCAGAAACGCCGCTGTGACGGCCCAGATTTCAAGCCCGTACACATGATCCGCGATGCTGTTGATTGCGGCGAAGATATCCTTCGCCAGTTGAATTTTCTGCAGGTCCGGCGGTAGCCCGGTCTGGGCAATGGCCTCCACAACAATAAGAACGATGGATACATACCATAGCACCATCAACAGGCCGCCTGCGATGAGGCCGAGACTGATTGCCGGCGATATTCGCAAGGCACCCCAAATATTCCTGTTGCACATCCAATAGATCAGCAGGTCCAGGCCGTTGATCAGTTTTTTCCACGGTCCGGATTCGCCGACGGACGGGATCATATCGGCCCAAAAGGCTTCGAAAATATCGATCCTGTCGGGGCTGCTGTCGGATTGATGCTGAGAATCGTCG